>JAHEBM010000062.1 GCA_024642245.1 Haliea sp. | reverse complement strand
GTGGCAAGGCTGTAGTTGCCTGTGACATAGTTGTCATCCAGCGCGTTCTGGACGAACCCGGCGAACTGCGCCTTGCCCAGGCGGAAACCGAGTTGTGCATCGATCAGGTTGTAGGAATCCATTCTGACCTCGTACAGGCCGGCCACCCTGCCGCCGCTGCGGTGGCGGTACCCCAGTGTGGCGATACCGCTGATTGCAGCCGTCAGGGGGTGCTCGTAATTGGCCACCAGGCTTGCGGTGTAATCGGGCGCAAACGGCCGACGATCCCCGCCCACCAGGCCGCCATCGGCGAGGGTATAGTGGTAGGTACCCCCGGAGGCCGTCACTGCAAGCCCGTCGGCGACCTGTGCCGTCAGGTCGACCTCGAGCCCTGTTGTCTCTACCGTGCCCGGGTTCTGCAAGGGGTAGAATGTCGCCAGGTCCCCCGTGTCCTCCTGCGGCACCAGCGCGTTGTCGATACGCAGGTAAAATACGCTGGCGCCCGCCGCCAGCCGCCCTTCCAGCTGCAGGGTCTTGAAGCCGAGTTCGTAGTTCTGGGCCTCCTCGGATTCGTAGGACAGTAGCGCGGGATCGTTCACCAACGTGTTGAATCCGCCGGCGCGAAATCCGCGGACGTATTTGCCGAACACTGTCAGCGTGTCGTCGGGTCTGTATGCCAGCGTGATTCCCGGCGACCAGTTTTTGAAGGTATCGGTAGTATCCAGGATAATATTTGGCGAGCTGGGGCGGGAATAGAACCCGGTTGCCGCCTGCTCGAAGTTGAACCTTTTCCGATCCCGGGTATAGCGCAGGTCTGCGGTGATCTCGACCATGGACAGGGGTGTCCAGATCAGCTCCATGAAGCCGGCCCAGGACCGGGTGTCCTGGTCGACGTCCGAAGTGAAGCTGCCGTCCTGGCCGATGGTCGCCAGGATCAGCGCGAAATCGTCTACCGGCTCTACCTGCACAGCAAGTTGTGCCGACTCCTCGAAGTAACTCAGGCCGACCTGCATGCTCACGGGCTCGTCCTGGTTGGGTGTCAGGAAGCGCAGCTCAGCATCGAGACTCCTGTCGCGATCGTCGCGCGTGAAGACCTGGGGCGAGGGAGTGGCAAGTGGCTTTGACGGGTCGGCCAGGAAGTCCGCGTAGGATGCGGCGTAGGCGGTTCCGTCATGGTCGGAGCCGGGCTCGCGCGCCTTGATTTCACGCCAGCCCGCCACCGCAATGAATGAACCGGCGGCCGCGTCGACATCCAGCTTGCCGTTCATGCCGGCGATGTCCTGCTCGAGGCCGCCCAGGTCATCGCGCAGCACATTGCGCCTCGACTCTGGCCCCAGCGGTGGCGGACCGAGCCGGGCGCCCTCCACCACCGCGGGAACGCCTGCCTCCCTGATTTTATCGTACTCTCCGGTCAGCGTAATCGCGATGTGCTCATTCGGCAGCGCGGCGAGTGTGAGGCGGCCGCCGCGCTCGTTAGATGCATCGAGGTTCTGGTTGACGAGGTCGCTCTGGTAGTAGCCGCCGTCGCGGTCCTTGTACCACAGGGTCGATCTGAGCTGCAGGGATTCCGAGAGCGGGACATTCACCGTGCCGTCCACTCCCGCCGTGTCGTACTGCGCATAGCTCGCATTCAGGCGAGCAAATCGCTCGTCGGTCGGCTGGCTGGTGGTGATGATCACCGCGCCGCCGGTGGTGTTGCGGCCAAACAGTCCGGCCTGGGGCCCCTTGAGGACCTGGACCGATGCGATATCGTAGAAGCCGGGTAGCACCGTGCGCATCCCCGAGGCGTAGATCTCGTCGACATAGACCGCATTGCCGGGTTCAACCAGGGCTCCCGGGGTGACAACCCCGCGAATGGTGATCTGTGAACTGACACCATCGCCTCCGGTGTAAACCAGCACGCCCGGGCTCAGGCTGAGGATGTCGCCGACGTCACGGAACTGCAAATTGTCGAGGGCCGTACCATCGAGCCGGGTCAGCGACATCGGCACGGCGATCGACGACTCGTCCCGCCGGCGCGCCGTGACGATGACTTCCTCCAGCACGCCGTCCGCGCGGGGGTCGGGCTCCGGGGCGGCGAGGCCGCTGTCGGGCTGGAATATGAATGAGAGTCCGAGGACCGCAGGTAACAGGAAACGACGTGTGTAATGGTGATGCATTTCAGCCGCTCCTGTTATTCCGGTGTTCAAGATTCAGGTGGCGGCACCTGCGCCGTGTTCCCGGTTTGTGACGGCTGCCCCTGGCGTTACCCCGTCCTTTTGCGCCTCAGCGATTTTCGCGCGCTCCATGGCGATGTACGTATCAATTCGGGCGCGCAAGGCCCGGAAACAGGGCGCGGAGCGCATGTCATCGAAGGCGGGGTTGGCGAGGATTATTCTCCACAAAGCCCTGGGCTTGGGAGAAAAAGTGCGCTCCAGCGCGGCGCAGGCATCGTCGCTGTGGCCCGCCCGCGCCAGCAGTACCGCTCTGATCTGATCATTGAGGAGCGCATACCGTGGAAAATGCGACTCGATGTCGGCCATCCTCTGTTCAATCTGCTGTTGCAATGTCGACGCGGCGGCGACGTCGCCGCTCAGTATGAGCAGCTGCACCAGGTTGGCGTAGGGATACAGTCCCCACCCACCTGTGCCGGGCGGCAGGTTATAGCCCCCGGGAAGCACGGTCGAGGTCAGGGCCAGGGCGCGCGCATAATCCCCGTCCGAGAGCGCCTGCGTCAGGATGATCTGTGACCCGAGGAGGGGGTCAATTGGGAAGTAGGGGTCAATTGTGGCGAGCTTTTTCGGTTGCCCGCCGTATAACATGTCTACAATCGGCGCGACATTACCCTCGGACCACAGGATACCCAATTCGCCAGACGGGGTGGGCGGGTTGTTCGCCGCACGCGCAGCCTCGGTATCACCGACAGCCACGTACAACCCGATCAGCCGGTCGCGCACGGGCACCGCGCGCGGATCGGCTGCCAGCGCCTGCCGGGTGTAGGCAATGGCTTCAGCGAAATCGCCCTGCACAGCCGTCAACGCGGACAATTGCAGCAGGGCCGGGTGAAAATTCGGGTTCAACTCCAGCGCGCGGCGATCCATCGCCGCAGCTTCAGGCCAATATCCCTGCCCCATGAAGGCCAGCGCCTTGGCGAAGTAGTGGCTCGGTGTGAGCGGGTCCAGCGCGATGGCGCGGTCAATCGAGTCCAGTGCAAGCTCAATCTTTTCAACCGACGATGCCTGCGTTCCGGCCAGCAATTCATAGCCGCGCGCGTAACTGGGGTTCAACTCCAGCCCCCGGCGCAGATCCCGCTCGGCCACGGCAGGATCGTCGGTCAGCAGGGAGCGTAGCGCGTAGGCCTCGCCCAGCCCCGGGTCCAGTGCCAGCGCCTTGTCCAGCAGTGGCGCCACCACCGGGCGGGCCGCCTTCACGCCGGTGGTCGACTCGGCCTGGATCAGGATCGCGTCGGCTAGTCGGGCGTAGGCCAGGGCGTAGTTCGCGTCCAGCGTGAGCGCCCGCTGCAGGTGCTCAATCGCCTGCTCTGCATCGGCCACGGACCGGGTGGCCAGAAGCTGGCGCGCGCGCAACACCTCGAGATGCGCTTCGACATTGGTGGTGCCACCCATGTTCGTAGCGGCCTCATCGCCCTGTTGCAGCACGAAATTGAGCGCGCGCGCCACCGCCACCGCCACGTCCTGCTGCACCGCGAACCAGTCGGCGAGCCTGCGATTGTAGGCCTCGCTCCACAGTTGCGTGCCACTTTCGGCGTCGATCAGCTGGACGTTGATCCGTACGCGTTCCTCAAACCGGCGCACGCTGCCTTCGAGCACGTAGCGCACACCCAGGCTGCGCCCGATTTCACGTATGTCGCGGTTCTGCCCCTTGAACTGGAACGCAGAACTGCGCGCGGTGACCCGCAGTGCGCGATTGCGCGCCAGGGTGCCGAGCAGCTCCTCGGCCAGGCCGTCCGCCAGGAATTCACTGTCTGCATCTTCACTGAAATTGGTAAACGGCAGTACCGCGATGGCGGCGGGTGACGTTGCCGCGATCTCGGCAGGTGCAGCCGCAGGCTGTCGCTCCCACAGCGACTCGAAGTGCGTCAGCACCGCCGCGACCAGCGCTAGGGCGCCTGCAATCTTTAGCAGCATCGACCATCGGGTGGTTTTGGCGACGCTCCCGAGCTCTGCTTCGACTGCTGCCGGCGCGTGTGTGGCAGGTGGTGTGGTAGATGGCGCGGGAGGTAGTGTCGCCGCGACTGCCCCCCGCGAGCTTATTGCGGAAGTGGGCGCCGTCGACTGGAGCCCGGTGGACTCCCCCGCCAGCGTTTGGTGAGGCGGGAACGCCGCCACATATCCCTTTTTATGAACGGTGCGGATGTAGTTCTCTGCGCTGCCAGCGGCAAGTGCCTGGCGCAGGCTGAATACCGCACGCCGCACGGCCTCGTCTGAAACGACCCGCCCGTCCCACACGGCATCGACAATACGGTCGTGACTCAGCAACTCGCCCGGGTGCGCAACCAGATACTCGAGCAACCGGGCTACGCGCGGTTCCAGGCCAATCATTTGTTGGCCGTTGCGCAGCTCAAGGGTGTTCGGGTCCCACACCCAGTCGCCAAATCGAATCGATTGCGCCATCGTTACCCCAGTGCGTGCCTGTACCCGGGTTGGTGGCCGCTAACCCCGCCCGGCCCTGCAGGAATCTTCCCCCAATCGCAGTTTGCCCACAAGTGTGTCAGGGGGCGATTTTTCGCGACGGAGGGGCCGGTCGGGCGTCAAGTTTGCCTGAAGATGACGCCGGGTCGTCATTGATCATCTCGAAGTCGCGCTCGTATTGTTCCCGGCGTGAATCTATTCCGGCCATTTCCGTCCTGCCGTACGCAGGAGCCCATACCAGCTGTTATTCAGTGGCGTCCCTGCGGATTGAACTGTGGTAACGCGGATTCTGCCACCGCGCGCCTTTCCCGCCCCGGATATCCTGCAGGAGCCGGTAAACCGCCCGGGCGCAGCCGCGCTGGCGGTCAGCGCTTGCCCAGTTTGCGGATATTGCTGGGAGAGAAATATGCGGGTCCTTTTACCGGGGTGACGTCGTACATCATGGGAGCGCTGTCGTTGACCAGGCGCTCGGCGATATAGGCACCCGCGCGCAGGTCGTGGTACATCTGGGCGCGTCGGGCGTAGCCCTGGCCACCGTAGTCGTAGATATTGTTGGTGAGAACCACTTTCCAAAGTTCGCCATGGCCGTCGTAGTTTTCCGTAATGACCGTAAACCCGGTGTCCTCGTCGATATAGATCCTGCGCTTCCCGTAGATATGACGCTCGCCCTCACGCAGGGTGCCCTCGGCGACCCACACACGCTTCAACTCGTAGCGCATGTAGTCGGGATTGGCGTGAAATCTGGTCAGCAGCTTATCGTAGCTGATATCCGGGTTATCAAAGCGGTAGTTGTGATAGGGCACGAAAATTTCCTGCCGGCCCAGCAGCTGCCAATCGAAACGCTCCATCGATCCGTTGAAACCTCGCACCTCGTCTACCGTCTTCAGGCCACCGGGCCCGTCAGGCGTGTCGAAGCCGACCGTAGGGGCGCGCCGTACCCGGCGCGAGCCGGGCAGATAGCGCCATACCTCGCGGTCGTTTATCGAGTAGTCGAAGGGCTCCAGAACGGCAGTGATTAGGCCTTTATCCCGCGCCGGTTCGGTCACATAAGTCATGATATAGCCGCCGAACACGCCCAGGTTCGGGTACTCGTACTCAGGGGTGATCGGGTTTTTGCGACTGGCATAGGGCGACTCCTGGATAAACCTCGAGCGTCGCGTCGAGCGGGTGCCGTTGGGGAAAACCGCAATGTCGCTGTACTCGCCGTCCGTGGTCTCGTAAGCGCCGGTGGTGCGGGTAAACCAGACGGCTTCCGGGCCCGTCGACGGCAGGGGGAATGCCGCCCCTCCGACAAAGCCCTTGATGCCCTCGTTGTCGTTGATCAGCTCACCGTGCTTCGCGTTATAGAGTACTTTTTCGTAGAACTCCGGATAGAAGGCGAACTCCCGGTGGCCGGGGTACACCGGCATGCGAAAGGTTTCCGGGTAGGTCTCGAACATGGCGAGCTGGCCGGGACTAAGGCGCTCCCGGTATTGGTCCATGTTGTCCTTGGTTATGACAAACAGTGGCTGCTCATCCGGCCAGGGGTCGGGGTAGGGCGTGCCGGGACCGTCCCACTTGATGCCCGGTGGCAGTCCCACTATCTTGCCGGTCCACTCCGGCAGCAGGCCATCCGCACTGCCGGCCCTGATGCCCCCGATCGGGTTGAGATCCTTGCCAAGGCGGGCGACATCCTCCGCCGACATCTTCGCCATCGCGCCGCCTGTCATCAGTGACAGCGCTACCGCCACGGCAGTTAGGGTCTTTCTGCTTGCAGGCATAATCCCGTCCTCGTCTTGTCTCAGAAGCTGTATGAAAAATTAACCGATACGTTGTCACGGTCGTTGATATAGGTATTTTCACCGCCGTCAAAAAAATTGGAATAACCCAGCGAAGTGGTGAAATTGTTCAGGTAGACAAACTGGAAGGTGATATTGACCGCGGAGGAATCTTCCACCATTTCGGTCTCCAGAATGTTTCCATCCAGGCCGCGACGCAGGAAGATCGGCACCTTGAGGTCGAGCCCGGGCATCACGTTGAGGTAGGACAGCTCCACGCGCAGGTTTATCACCGTGCCGTGGTCATCGTAGAGAAGCTCGTCGCTGTCATTCGAGGTGATGTATGCGCCCGCCAGTTCGAAAGTCAGGCTGGCATCGTCCCACAAGGCATTTGGTTCAAACACGTAGGAACCGCCGAGCTGGTAGGCGGCCAGGTCACCGTCAACCGGCTCGCCGCTTGCCAGCACCACTGGTACGTCGGTCTTGTAGGAGACTTCACCCTGCACGTTGGTATCGGCGAAAACCGTGGTAAAGCTCGCTGCATAGCCCTGTATATCCTCGAAATAGACGATGGTGTAGTCACTGGGCAAGAGGTCATCATAGTTGAGGCGATAAGCCGGAGACTTGCTGTGGGCGTTGATGTAGTAGAAGCCCAGGTCGGTATCGCCAAACACGATCCAGTGCAGTGCAGCACCCCACTGGCCGCTGTCCGATGCCCCTTCATCTTTCGTTCGCGGTGCTACCAGAATATTGTCGGGTCCCAGGCTGATCAGGAAATTTTCAGCCCCTGGCCCGAGGAAGTCCCGGTCGCTGAAAAAGCTGCCGACCCCGTTGAGCTCGGTTTTTTTCCATTCGTACTGGTAGTAGGCTTCGAATGTGACATCGGGTATCACATCGACCTGGCCATACAGGGCCCCGGTAGGTAACAGGATCTCCTTTACCTCCACACCCGGCGTGTTGCGGGCAATCAGGTCGGCCCGGTTCTGCAGGCCGTTGATCCCGGAGGTGAAGGTCGCCTCACCCCAGTTGATCACCTGGCTGCCCAGCCTGACGCTGTAGAGTCTATCACCGGGCAGTTCGCCAGTGGCGTAGGCGAAGTAGTCGAGCATTTCCAGCCGGTCCCGGTGCTCTTCTACTGTGCCGTCGGGGAAGCGCTGAAAGGCAGTGGTGCCGCCAATGGCCGGGGAGTTCCCGGAGTTGTATGTCAGGAAGTCCTCCTGAGTCTGGTCAGTGTGCTGGCCATACACATCGTCGTAATAGCCCCTGGCCCTGGCGAAGAGGCCATAGCTGTCGCGTTTCAGATCTATTTCCGTCACGAACGAAACCTTGTTCTGCACCAGGCTGCGATTGAAGTTGTTATCGCCATCGTTGGCGTTAATCAACACGGTATGGCGTCGCAGGGAGGCCACGGGATCACCCCCCCCCAGGTCCTTGTACTCAAACTGGCCATCGTCCTGTTTTGCTATCCGCCACTGGGCGGTATAAGCGACATTGGTGTCCCATTCGAGTTGCCACTCGCCGTCATCGCCCAGATCAAATGAAAGCGCCTGAATGCCGGGGGCGGCAGCCATGAGGCTTGCCGCGGCAACGGATCGCACGAGTATTTTATCAAGCCTTGTCGAATTCTGACTCATGTGTGTTTCCCGCGTGCCTGTCATCATTAAAAGTTATCGCAACCCGTATACAGCTCAGGTTGAAGTCGCGCCCTTCGACTCGGGTTCCGCGCCGAGCAGATTTTCCGGTTTTACCAGAAAATGCGCCAGCGCGGGGAGTAGCCACAGCGCACCCACCATATTCCACAGGAACATGAATGTAAGTAGCAAACCCATGTCTGCCTGAAACTTGATCGGCGACCATATCCAGGTAGCAACGCCCACTGCCAGCATCGCGCCGGTCAGGCTGACGGCCTCCCCGGTAGTCGTCAGCGTGTTGTAGTAGGCCTCCTGGATGCCCATTCCACGCCGCAGGAAATAGGCGAGTCGACTGTAGATATAAATACCGTAGTCGACCCCGACCCCTACCCCCAGGGCTATCACCGGCAGGGTCGCGACCTTGACGCCGATGTTCAGCCAGGCCATCAGCGCCTGGGCCAGGAAAGAGGTAAGTGCAAGTGGCACCATGATGCATATCACGGCGCGCCAGGACGCGAAACTGAGAAACACCAGCGCTCCAACCACACCGTAGATCAGCAGAATCATGCGCGTTCGGGCAGTTGCGATTTCCTGGTTGGTGGCCGCCTCGATCCCCGCATTGCCCGCTGCCAGGGCAAAGTGAATACCCTCCTGCGGGTTCTCAGCGGCGAAGGCTTCCGCAGCGTCGACGACTCGCTGCAGGGTCTCTGCCCTGTGGTCCGCAAGGAACAGGACGACCGGCAGCAGGCTGCAGTTGGTGTTCATTAGCGCGTCGGGCATCTGGTCAAAGGTAGACCCCAGCAGGCGCTGGTCGCGGTTGATGGTCGCCCACTTGAGGTTTCCCTCGTTGTAGCCCGTGGCGAACAGCTTGGAGACCGCCGTGGCGCTCATGACGGAACTGACCCCGGGAACGTTGCGCATGTGCCAGGTAAAGCGGTCGACCAGCTCGAGATTCCGGTACTGCGCGCACTGCTCCTGCCCCGTTTCCACCATGACGACCAGTATGTCGGAGCTGGTCGCATAGTTGTCAGTAATATACTTGTTGTCCAGGTTGTAGCGGGAACCCGGGTGCAGTTCGGGGGCGCCGGGGTCCAGGTCGCCTATCTGCAGGTTCTGGCCGCCGTAGATGCCTATAGCGAAACCGATGGCCGCCACCGCGAGCGATACTCGCGCTGCGCGTGCGCTGGCCAGGTTCGCAAGCAGGTGCCAGGCAGTGCGGCGCACCACATCGTTAGTGCGGGCTCTGCGGTGGTGTTCCAGCGTTTTGGGGGTGACGCCGATATACGACATCATTATGGGTAACAGTACGAGGTTGGTCAGCACGACAACGGCAACGCCGATACTGGCCGCAGTGCCCAGGTCCTTGATCACCTGTATTGGAATCAGCACCATGGTGATAAAGCCGATGGCGTCCGAGATCAGCGCTGTCATGCCCGGTATGTAAAGTGCGCGAAAGGCCCGCCTGGCGCCGGCCTGGCGGTCGTACCCGGCAATACTCTCACTGAGAAAGGCGTTGACGATCTGCACGCCGTGGCTGATACCGATAGCAAAAACCAGGAAGGGTATCAGTATGGAATAGGCGTTGAGGCCGTAGCCGAGTGTGGTCAGCAGGCCCAGCTGCCAGATTACAGCGATGATGGAACACAGCAACGGAGACAATGTGCCGCGCAAGCTGCGGGTGTAGAGAAACAGCAGGATGGAGGTGATGAGCAGCGTGATCACGGCGAAGATAAAAATGGCGGTGATGCCGTCGAGCAGGTCGCCTATAATCTTTGCGAAACCGATGATGTGAATCCTGACCGTGGGTTCACCGGTCTCGTCTACCGACAGCTTCTCATATTTTTCCCGTACGTTTTTCTCGAGTAACTGGGACAGCTCCCAGTAGTCCAGCGGCTCGCCGGTGGTCGGGTCGGTATCTATCAGCGGTGCCTGCACGATACTGGAGCGGTAATCGTCGGCAACCAATCGGCCCACTTCTCCGGAGCGCAGGATATTCTGGCGCAGCTGATTCATAGCCCGTTCCGAGCCGTCGTAATCGGAATCGATGACCTTGTCGCCCTCGAAGCCCTTCTCGGTGACTTCCGTCCAGCGTACGTTGGGGGTCCAGAGGGAGCGCATCCTGTTGCGATCGACCCCCTTGAGGTAAAACACCTCGTCGTTGACCTTTTGCAGCACATCCAGGTATCCCGGGTCGAAGATATCGCCCGAGGTGTGCTCGACCGCAACCTGGATGCTGGTACCTGCGGCGCCCAGGTCAGAAATATGTTTCATGAAAGACCGGATATAGGGGTGTTCCATGGGGATCATTTTTTCGAAACTGGCATCGGGCCTCAGGCCGGCGGTCTGGTATGCAAAAAACAGCGTGGTCAGTAAAAATCCAACCAGCAGCAAGGGTCTGAAGGAAAAGATCAATCGCTCCAGTAGCGCCTCTTCCTCTCCCGGGTGGTAGGTATGGGGCGTATCATTCCCGGGGCTTATGGAATTATCGGACATGGCCTGCTTCCTCGACGACCTCGACGCCGCCTTGCCCCACCAGTACCAGTCTTTCACCGATGCTTACGCCTGCGCTCAGGCCGAGCCGGTCTTCCATCAGAATGCGCCGGAATGACCGACCACCGTCGGTGCTGAATAAAGCCGTACCGACACCGCCTACAATGACGACATGCCCCTCGCTGTTTGCGCTGCCGCCGGCGAGGGTGCTGTTACTACTATTCTCTATGGATTCCCAGCTGGTGCCGAAGTCGCTGGAACGGTAGAGGTTGCCCCGTAAACCGAACAGGAACAGGTCGCCGCTGCCGGGGTTGTAGACGGCGCCAAACCAGCTGCCTTCGTAGAAAGGCTCGAGCGTCTCCCAACTGCGCCCGCCGTTCAGGGAGCGGAGCATGACACCCCCCTCGCCGGCAATGAATACCCGGCCCTTGCCGTCTCCGGTGATGGTATTGAGATGAAACTCATCGGGGTTATCCAGTTCCGGGGCCCGGTTTACCCAGTGTTGACCGCCGTCCTCGGTGGCTACAAAGGTGCCGAATGCACCCGCCGCCCAACCTCGTTTCGCATCCTGGAACCACACCGCCATGAAAGGGGAGGTGAAGACCGGTTCCTCCAGCGTGAGGTCAGCATCCTCCAGGTCCAGCCTGGCGTCTTCCAGCTCGAGTTCTATTTGCTCCCGTTCCTGTGCGTCGGCGCGCGCAAGCTGTTGTTCAAGGTTCTCCAGCCTTTGGTATGCGATTTCGCGCTCTTCGAGATTGGTCTGATGCTGCACCGCCAGCCCGTCCCGCTGGATACGCCAGTGCTCCCCTGCGTCGTCACTGACCAGGATCAGCCCGTCGTGACCTGCGGCCCAGCCATGTTGCAGATCGGTAAAGTGGACGCTGGTCAGCATCTGCGTGGTCGGCACCCGGGCCTGTTCCCAGTTATCCCCCCCGTCATCGGAATACAGTATGTGGCCGCGCTCACCCACGGCCACCAATCGCTCCCCGACAATAACGATATCCAGTAAGAGGGACTGGGGTGCGAGTGGCATTATCGGGGCGTAACGGGTGGCGGCAGACAGCGGTGCCGCAGTCAGCAGTAATGACAGGCAGATGGAAGCCAATCGAGCCAGCCCAGCCGTGTAGGGGATCATATACGCAAGCCAGAATAGTGATCATCGTTATGGGTTATATCAGTATATTAAAGGTCAGCTGGCAGCGGTTTTACTTGATCATTGTCAACAATCGGCCCGTTTGTTATGAGACCTCGACACGCGCGGAGGGTTGTATGATTGGCCGGAGCGGGCCGGTACCCTGCAGGTGGTTCGCGTGGGAGAACAAAATGATGGAATTCAAGCAAACGTTGCAAACGCTGTTACTGGTACCTGACACGCGCCTAGGGTTTGTCGATAAGCGACCGGGCGCAAAACTGAACGGGTGTTTCTACCAGTGTAATACACCAGTGTGTCGTCCCTTTGGCCGCCGGGGGGCAGCAGGTGCAGGCCAGCACTTCACCCACTGTGCCCTTACTCACCCAGTGCCTCGTCGATGATCTCTATCCAGTGTTTCACCGGCACGGGGGCCGCCGGTTGCAGGTGACTGAGGCAGCCGATATTGGCCGTCGCGATCATCTGGGGGCCCCCCGCGTTCAGTGCAGCGACCTTGTTCTTTCTCAGTCGCTGCGACAGCACTGGTTGGAAAATCGAGTAGGTACCGGCAGAGCCGCAGCACAGGTGAGCATCGTTAACCGGGACAAGCTCGCAGCCCGCCGCGACCAGCAGCCGCTCCACGACCCCGGTGATGCCCTGGGCATGCTGCAAGGTGCACGGTGAGTGAAAGGCAAGCCGCCGTCCTGCAACGGCGGAGCCGGTCTCCCGCAAGCGGTCATGCAGGGCCTGTTCCTCCCGGGCGAGAATCTCCGCAATATCGAAAGTGCTGCTGCTGATACGCGCCGCTTTTTGCGCGTAGTCGCCGTCATCCGCCAGCAGCGCCGCATATTCCTTTACCTGGGGCGCGCAACCGGAGGCGTTGATCACCACGGCCTCGGCGCCGGCCTGCAGGGCCGGCCACCAGGCGTCTATATTGCGCCGCATATCGTCCCTGGCCGCTTCCTGCGCGTCGAGGTGCTGGCGCAGTGCGCCACAGCAGCCCGCCCCGGGCGTACGTTCAATAGTAATGCCAAGGCGATCAAGCACCCGGGCCGTCGCGCAATTGATATTGGGTGCCATGGCGGGTTGCACGCAGCCCTCCAGCAGCAGCATCCGGCGCGTGTGGCGCCGGGTGGGCAGTGCGCGACGTTGCCGGGCGCGGACAGGAATTTTTTCTTTCAGGACGTGCGGCAACAGGGGCCGCAGCCACTGGCCCACTTTCATCAGCGGTGAAAACACGCGGCGTTGCGGCATGATGGCCAGCAACAGCCAGCGCAAGCCGCGCTCGAACAGGGGCCGGCTGACCTGCCTGTCGACCTCGCCCCGGCCGATGTCCAGCAGCCTGTGGTAGTTAACGCCGGAAGGGCAGGTAGTCTCACAGGCGCGGCAGGTCAGGCAGCGATCCAGGTGCAGTTGGGTTTCGGCGGTGGCCGGGTTTCCCTCGAGAACGGCTTTTATCAGGTAAATTCGGCCGCGTGGACCATCGTCCTCGTCGCCCAACAGCTGGTAGGTGGGGCAGGTGGCGGTGCAGAAGCCGCAGTGCACACAGCTGCGTAAAATGGCATCGGCCTCTTTGCCCCGGGGGGTATGCGATATGAATTCAGCCAGCTGCGTCTGCATTTTCGTGTTCGACCGGTCTGCCTGGCCCGGGGCCAGGACGGGTTAAAGTGATGGATAGAGGCGGCCGGGATTGAAAATACCGGCCGGGTCAAATTCCTTCTTCAGGTTTGTGTGCAATGTCGCCATTGGGTCGGCCAGCGGTGTGAACACACCCTGTTCCTTGTCACCTGAGCGAAACAGGGTGGCGTGGCCGCCCAGCCGGGAGACGAGCTGACGCAGGCGCGGGCCGGGCAATGTGCCGCGCAGCCAGCGCTGTGTGCCGTTCCATTCCAGCAGCGTGTTGCTGTCATCGAGCAGGGTATCGAGAGCCAGTGGCGGTGCCGTGGCGGGCAGCGCCACGCGCCACAATGGCGCGGAGCCGGCGCGAAAGAATGCGGTTTCCTGTTCCCTGAGTTGTTGCCAATACTGCTGCGCCGTCTCCGGGCTGAGCGATTCCCCGCCAAGCTTGACGGCGGCGGCTTCCACCGCGCTCCCCGCGCCCGACAATCGCACGTGCAGTCGGCCGTCGTGCCAGGCCGTGCCCGAGATGGGCAGGGGTTTGCCTGCCCACTGGCGCATTACCTCGAGAACTTTTTCCTGTTGCAGTGAAAAGACCCGGGTCTGCTCGGACTGCGGTACAGGCAGTACTTTCAGCGAAACCTCGGTAATGATACCCAGTGTACCGAGGCTGCCGGCCAGCAGGCGGGAAACATCATAGCCTGCGACATTTTTCATGACCTGGCCGCCAAAGCTGAGTAGCTTGCCATTGCCGTCCAGCAGCTGTGCGCCCAGTACGAAATCCCGCAGTGACCCGGCCCTGGCCCTGCGCGGGCCGGAAAGACCGGCCGCCACACACCCACCGACTGTCGCCGGGCCAAAGTGCGGGGGCTCGAAGGCCAGCATCTGCTGCTGCTGTGCGAGCGTGGCCTCCAGCTCCGCCAGGGGTGTGCCGGCGCGCACTGTAACGACCAGTTCGGTGGGTTCGTAATTGACGATCCCGTTATAGGAACGGGTATCGAGCACCTCGCCCTCGGGCCGCTGGCCGTAAAACGCCTTGCTGCCGCCACCGCGCAACTGGATGGCCGTGCCGGTGCTGCAGGCATCTGCGATCCGTTCCTGCCACTGGGCCAATACAGGCGGTATTGTCACACTGGACACTAAAACCTCGGAATCTCTGGAAAGGGAAGCTGACCCCCGTGGACAACCATGGCGCCATACTCGGCGCAGCGATGCAGGGTCGGAATGGCTTTGCCCGGGTTGAGCAGCCCCGCCGGGTCAAACGCGTGCTTGATCCCGTGAAAGCGCGAGAGTTCTTCGGGGCCGTACTGGATGCACATCTGGTTGATCTTTTCCGCGCCAACCCCGTGTTCCCCGGTAATCGAGCCGCCGAACGACACCGACAATTCGAGTATCTCGGCGCCAAACTGCTCCGCTTTGACCAGGTCGCCCGGTATATTGGCATCGAACATGATAAGGGGGTGCAGGTTGCCGTCGCCCGCGTGAAAGACATTGGCGCAACCCAGGCCGTATTTTTTCTCCATGTCGCCAATGGCCGAAAGCATGGCTCCCAGGTGTTTGCGGGGGATTGTTCCGTCCATGCAGTAATAATCCGGTGAGATGCGACCAATGGCGGGGAACGCCGCCTTGCGCCCGGCCCAGAACAGCAGGCGCTGCTGCTCGCTGTCGGATACTTTCAGGGAGCGCGCGCCGCAGTCTCGCAACACCGTTTCCATACGAGTGATCTCAGCCTCGACTTCTGCCGGTGTGCCGTCCGACTCCGCCAGCAGTATCGCAGCGGCGTCCAGGTCGTAACCCGCCTTGACGAAGGGCTCCACCGCCTCGCTAATCGCCTTGTCCATCATTTCGAGACCGGCCGGGATAATGCCTGCGGAAATAATCGCCGCAACTGCATTGCCTGCCGCGTTGGGGTTGTCGAACGAGGCCATGACCAGGCGTGCGCACTCGGGCCTTGGGATCAACTTCACGCTGACTTCGGTGACCACCCCCAGCAAGCCCTCCGAGCCGATGAACAGGGCCAGCAGGTCCAGCCCCGGCGAGTCGGGTGCCTCGCTGCCGAATTCGACACAATCGCCGTTCATCAGCAGGACGCGAGCCCGCAGTACGTTGTGCACGGTCAGGCCGTATTTCAGGCAGTGAACACCGCCGGAATTTTCGGCCACATTCCCGCCTATGGTGCAGGCGATCTGGGAGGAGGGGTCCGGCGCATAGTACAGTCCGTGGGGCTCTGCCGCTTCGGAAATAGCGAGATTGCGCACGCCCGGTTGCACCACGGCGATTTGCGCGTCCTTGTCGATTCGCAGGATCGAAGCCATCTTCGCCATGGACAGCACCACGCCCTGGCTGTGGGGCAGGGCGCCACCTGACAGACCGGTGCCCGCACCGCGCGGTACCACCGGCACGCCCAGTTCGTGGCAGGTTCGCAGAACGGCCTGCGCCTGCGCCTCGGATTCCGGAATGGCGACCGCCAGGGGAGTTTCACGGTAGACGGACAGGCCGTCGCACTCATAGGGCCGCAGGCTTTCCTTGCTTGTGATGAGGGATTGCCGGTCAACACAGGCCAGCAGGCGCTTTATCAGCACCCCGGCAGTCACATCGAACCTGGCATCGTTGGAAAAGGTCATTTCATCCATTCAAGGCGCATACGGCAGTCACAGGGCCGCAGTCTAACAGAACGTCCGGGATACTATACCCGTGTCGACTTTCGGGTTGGAAAGGCTGGGTTGATTGGCTACCCTCCTATTATTATCAGCTGCCAGTAACCGTGGACCGGGTTACAGGATAGGTTATGCGGTCCACGGGTGCCCTTCGGGGCGTTGCTGCCTGCCAAAACATTGTTTGAACCGGAACCGGGTGTTATGAGTGATCCGCTGGATTTCAGCGCCAAAGTTATTCTTGTCACGGGCGGCGGCAAAGGCGTGGGCCGGGGCATCAGCCTGAGCTTTCTTGCGGCCGGAGCCAGGGTTGTGATCTGCAGTCGTACCCCGCCTGAGGATATGCCCGCCTGTGGTGACAATGTAGCCCAGTTCACCACCTGCAACGTCAAGGATGCCGCGCAGATCGACGCGTGTATCGACTACGTGATGAAGCGCTTCGGTCGGCTCGATGTGCTGGTCAACAATGTCGGCGGTACGCCTTACAAGGATGCGGCCACGGCGTCGCCGCGCTTTTCCGAGAACGTGATCGGGCTCAACCTGATTTCGCCCATGAATTTCAGCAACGCTGCCAATCGGGTGATGCAAACACAGCAAAGCGGTGGCTGCATCGTGAATATCTCCAGTGTCAGCGCTATTCGCCCGTCGCCGGGTACCGCAGCCTATGGCGCGGCCAAGGCGGCACTGCTGGCCCTGGGCGCGGCCCAGGCCCGGGAGTGGGCACCCAGGGTGCGCGTAAATACCATCATCGTCGGGCTGGTGAAGACCGAGCAGGCGCACTTGCACTACGGCGACGACGCCGGTATCGCCGCCGTGGCGGGGACTATCCCGCTGGAACGCATGGCCTCCCCCGAAGATATCGGCAACGCCTGCCTTTACCTGTCCGGCCCGCTGTCCGGTTCTACCACCGGGACCAGCCTGACCGTCCACGGTGGCGGCGAGAAACCGCGTTTCCTGGACGCGGCCAATCCGGGCAACTGAAGTCTGTTGCGGCGCTGCCGGGAACAGCGAGGGCTGAGCGGCAAGCGCTGTAGTCCAGCCCCGGGGTATTACTCTCCAGCGTGATGCGCGTCAAAGCACCTCGCGCAGGGCATCCAGCAGGGTGTTGGGCGCCTCGGTCATCAGGGTGTGTCCCGCGCCTTCCAGTACCCTGACCCTGGGTGCGACCAGCGCGTCGAGCAGGGCACGGGTGCTGCGCACCGGGGTCAACCGGTCACTGTCCCCCAACACAAGCAGCACAGGGCATTGCACCAGGGCCGCCCGCTCCAGGCCGGCCTGGTAGTTATTGCAGGCGCTCATGTCCGCGTGCAACACGCCGGGCCGGGAGCGTTCAAACAGGCGCAGGGTAGAGCCCAGCATCCACATGCCCGGGTTGCGGTTGCCGCCGTACTGGTGGCGTTTGCTGTAACCCCACTGGGCCAGCATCTCAAAGGCCGCGTGGTCATCCCGGGCCGACGCCTCCAGGATGGCGTCGGAGACGGGCATCGGGACAGTGGTGCCCACCATCGCCAGTGCGCGCACCCTGTCCGGGTAGCGAGCCGCGCAATCCAGTGCCACCAGGCTTCCCAGGCTGTGCCCTGCCAGCGCTGCCCGCTCGATCTGCAGTGCGTCGAGGAGGTCGATAACCCAGTCCGCCATGTCCTCTATCGAGATCGCAGCGGCACCTGCCGAGCGGCCGTGTCCAGGCAGGTCCACCGCCACGACGTTGCGCCCGTGGCGGGCGAAATGCCGGGATGCCAGCGTCCACACGGTGTGGTCCATTCCCGCGCCGTGCAGGAATACAATGCTGTCCCTGCCCGGCTCGATGGCGCGCCCGTTGGTATAGCAGTAGCTGTTGACCCCGTTTACATTGATCTTCATGCCTTGCCCCCCGCCTCGGCGACCCTGGCCGCCGCCCGCAGTCCCGCCTTGAGGTCATCGATCAGGTCATCCACCTGCTCCAGCCCGATGGACAGGCGGATCGTGCCGGCGGAGATGCCAGCCGCCGCAAGCGCCGCCGCATCCATCCGGTGGTGGGTAGTGCTGGCCGGATGGATCACCAGGGACTTGGCGTCACCCACATTGGCCAGGTGGGAAAACAGGTCGAGCGCATCGACGAAAGCGATGCCGGCGTCGCGCCCGCCCACCAGGTCGAAGCTGAATACCGCGCCGCAGCCCGTGGGCAGTAACCTCGCCGCGAGGGCGTGGTCCGGATGCCCCTCCAGCTCCGGGTAGGCCACCGCGGTCACGTTCGGCTGCTGTTGCAGGAAAGCCACCACCTGGCGGGTGTTGTCCACATGGCGCTGCATGCGCAGGCCCAGGGTCTCTATTCCCTGCAGAATATGGAAGGCCGTGGTGGGACTCATACAGGCGCCGAAATCCCGCAGGCCCTCCTTGCGTGCGCGGCTGATGAACGCCGCCGGGCCGAACTCCTCGGTAAACACCAGGCCGTGGAAGCCGCCATAGGGCTCGGTCAGGGTGGGAAATTTGCCGGAGGCGTCCCAGTCGAAGCGTCCGCCGTCAACCAGCAGGCCGCCAATCACAATACCGTGGCCGCTGAGGAACTTGGTGGCGGAGTGCAGAACGAGGTCGGCTCCCAGCGCCAGCGGTTGCATGAGATAGGGCGTGGTAAAGGTCGAATCCACCATCAGCGGCAGGCCCGCCTCGTGGGCGATCGCCGCCACCGCGGGAATGTCCAGTACATCCATTCCCGGGTTGCCCAGGGTTTCCGCAAACACCAGTCGGGTATTGTCCCGTATCGCCGCGCGAAAAGCCCCGGGATCCCGGCCGTCGACAAAGGTCG
>JAHEBM010000111.1 GCA_024642245.1 Haliea sp. | reverse complement strand
GACAATTGCCGCTGGCTCCCGGTGACAGGGCCCGATAGCATGGAGCAAGGCGCCTGCCCTGTGACAGGCGCCTGTTAACGCGCCCCCTGGGCGTTTCCTGGCTTGGGAGGACTTTCCGGATGGTATACAGCACCATTGCTTACAACTGCGCGGGCCGAATCGCCACTATTACGCTGGACCGGCCCCATCGTATGAACGCGATCTCCCTGGACATGCCCGGCGAGATCGCGCATGCGGTGGAGCGGGCCAACCGTGATGACAGCGTCCACGTCATTATCCTCACGGGCGCGGGCAAGGGCTTTTGCAGTGGGTATGACCTGGTGGATTTCGCCGAGGCCAGGGGCGAGCAGCCGGGTTCGCAGCTCGCCGGTGGCGCTGCCGGTGAAACCGGCTGGGACCCCATGGCGGATTTTTTCGGCATGCGCCAGAACACCGAGAACTTCATGTCCCTGTGGCGTAGCTACAAACCGACGATTGCCAGGGTGCATGGCCCGGCCGTTGCCGGTGGCAGCGACATCGCCCTGTGTTGTGACCTGGTGGTGATGGCGGACGAGGCGGTCATCGGCTATCCCCCGGCCCGTGTTTGGGGCTGCCCCACCACTGCCATGTGGGTTTACAGGCTGGGTGCCGAGCGGGCAAAACGTATGCTGCTGACCGGTGACCTGGTCGGCGGCAAGGAGGCCGCGGCGATGGGCCTTGTACTGGAATCGGTGCCTCTTGCGCGGCTGGATGCCAGGGTGGACGAGTTGGCCCGGCGCATGGCCGGGGTGCCAAAGAACCAGCTGATGATGCAGAAACTCATGGTCAACCAGGCCTATGACAATATGGGCCTGGACAATACCCAGATGGTCGCCACCCTGTTCGACGGCATCACCCGGCACAGCCCCGAGGGCGTCTGGTTCAAGCAGCGTGCCGAGGACGTCGGCTTCAAGCAGGCCGTTGCCGAGCGGGACAGTGGCGCCCCGATCGCGGAGGGTGTCAGCCGACCGCTGTCACCCTACCGTGGCGCCGGGGAGCAGGCGGGCGAGGGCTGATGCGGCGCTGGCGGAAACCCGGGTGGCTATAGCGCTAGCCGGTCCAACCCCAGTGCGTGCGCGCCGCCAGGTTCATGCGCTCCACCTGCGGCGCGTGATTCGGCTCCGGCCAAAGTTGCGGCTGCAATGCCGGCACGTTCGCCAATGCCTGCAGCGGCCAGCCCGCATCCCTGAGCGCGTGAATAAATTTCAGGGTGCGAAAGCCGTCGAACCACTGGTGAAACTGGCGCAGGAATTGTTCCGCTGACTTGCCCTGTCTGCGGCAGTGCCCCAGGGCCTGTTCCAGGCCCATGGCCAGCGCAATGTCGCTGCAGGTCGCTGCCAGTGACGCGTCCAGCCCGAGTTCGCCCAGCTGCGCTTGCAGGCCCTCTGCCGTGCCCCGATCGTCGCACTGTCGCAGCCGGGGTACCGCCAGCAGCAGGCAGCGCAGCGCCTCAAAACAGGCCGTGTGGTAAAACAGCGGCAATTCAGAGGGTCGTCCCGACCGGCTGATGGCCGCCACCGCCGGTCCGGTGCCAAAGGGTGCACGGTCCGAATAGCGGGACTCCAGCGTGATGCACGCGCCGGCCAGTCGCGCGATCGGCCCCAGCTTGGCCAGCTTGTTCAGCAGGTAGAAGTCCTCGCCCCCGGCGCGTTTCGGGAATCCGCGCACCCGGATGTAGTGGCCTGCCCTGACGGCCAGGCAGCTGCCCAGTGTGTGATAGGCATAGGGAGAGGCGGCGTACTCGAGTCCCAGCACGTAGTGATGCAAGCGCAGTTCGTACAGCGCGGTTGCCTCATTACAGCCCGGATCGTTGCCCGGCACGTGACGGAACCCGAAGACCGCCGCCACCGTCGCGGCGGGCAGGCTGTCCAGTCGCAGGAAATAATCCGCGGGCAGCACGGCATCCGCGTCGCCGCTGCAGATCCACGGGCTGTCGATGACACCCTGCGCGATCCAGCGCAGGGCCAGGTCGAAGCCGGTTTTACGGGCCAGGCCCACGCCCCGGGATGCGCTCAGCGGGCCGCTGAGCAGGTCGAGGTCGTGGACATACAGGTCTATCCGCTCCGCCAGGGCGCGCAGCGCAGGCGTCCCTGGCGCGGGTCCACCGGCGGGCAGCTTGTCGCAGGCCGCTCGCAGCGCCGAATTGGCCTGCGGGTCGGCATCCGAGTCCGGCCTGTTGAGCACCAGTATGACCAGGCGTCGCTGCAGGCCGGTGGCCGGCAGGGTGAGGCGCTGCAGCAAAGAAGGCGATTCACGATAGGCCGGGATCACGAGCACCTGCTGCCAGGTCCCCGGTGGGTAGGTGCAGTCCGCCAGCCCCGGTTCGCTGTGTCGCTGGAGGTAGCGCTGGCCGACGGTGTCGTTCGGCATCAGGCCTTGCCGCGCATCAGTGCAGTGCGGCCTGTATCGGCAGGCGGCTGACGATGGCCGCCTCGATATCCAGCAGCTCGTCCCAGCGCGCGGCGATCATTTCCCCGTCGAGGTATTTGCCAGCGAGTTCCAGGAAAAGCTCGTAATGGCGTTCCTCCGAGCGGGCGATGGACTGGTAGAATTTTTTCAGGGACCCGGCCGGCAGCGCCCCGGCGACCAGGGCAAAGCGTTCGGCACCCCGTGCCTCGATGATGCTGGCCGTCAGCAGCCGGTCCAGCAGGTAGATATCGCGGCCCTTGCGAATGGATTCGCGCAGGGCGAGCACGTAATGGTCCTTGCGATCCGCCGCCGTCACCAGACCCCGGCGATGTATCCATTTGACGACCTCCCGGTAGTGGGTGAGTTCCTCGACGGCAAGATCCGCCATGCTCGCCACCAGTGCAATCCGGTCGGGGTAGTGTGAGAGCATGGAGATGGCCATCCCCGAGGCTTTTTTTTCCGCCGCCGCATGATCCAGCAGGAAGCTGTCGAAATCCGCCATGACGGCCTGCGTCCAGGCGGCGGGTGTGGCGAAGCGCAGGGGTGAGTCGACCATGGTAGCAACAACTGTCTAACGGGCGTCTATTGAACTGTAAGCCGGCGGCGAACTCAAGGCGATCGCCCGTCCGGTTGCCGCCGCGCGGGGGCTGTATGCTAGACTTGCCCATCGCGTTTGGGTCCTGCCGGTCCAGTGCGCGTGCGGAAACGAGGAGTTTCCCTGTAGAGGGCGGGTGCAGGCCGCCATTCGATTGATACCCAGGAATAACAAGCCCATGATTATCAAGCCACGCGTTCGCGGTTTTCTCTGCATTACCACTCACCCGGTTGGCTGCGAGGCCAATGTGAAGCGCCAGATCGACTACGTCAAATCCCGCGGCCCCATAGCCAATGGACCCAGGCGGGTGCTGGTTATCGGGGCATCCACAGGCTATGGCCTGGCCTCGCGCATCACCGCTGCTTTTGGCGCAGGCGCGTCAACCCTGGGTATTTTCTTCGAAAAAGAAGGCACCGAGGCCAAACCCGGCACCGCCGGCTGGTATAACAGCGCTGCCTTTCACAAGCTCGCCGGGGCAGAGGGCCTCTATGCCAAGAGCATCAATGGCGATGCGTTCAGTGACGAGATCAAGCAAAAGACCATCGCCACCATCAAGGCGGATCTCGGCCAGGTCGACCTGGTGGTATACAGCCTGGCCGCGCCGCGCCGCCAGCACCCGGTCACGGGCGTGGTGCACAACTCGACCCTCAAGCCCATCGGCGGGCCCGCTACCCAGAAGGGGGTGAATACAGACAAGGAAGAAGTACAGGACTTTCACCTGGAAGCGGCAAACCAGGAAGAAATCGACAATACCGTCGCGGTCATGGGGGGTGAAGACTGGCAGATGTGGATCGACGCGCTGGATGAAGCCGGCGTGCTGGCCGATGGCGCCAAAACCACGGCCTACACTTATATCGGCGAGAAGCTCACCTGGGATATCTACTGGCATGGCACCATTGGCGCCGCCAAGAAGGACCTCGACAAGCGGGTGATCGACATTCGCAAGCGCCTGGCCGCAAAAGGTGGCGACGCGCGGGTGTCGGTGCTCAAGGCCGTGGTGACCCAGGCCAGCGCAGCGATTCCCGCCATGCCGATCTACCTCGCCCTGCTGTTCAAGGTGATGAAAGAAAAGGGCATTCACGAGGGCTGCATCGAGCAGGTCGACGGCCTGTTTCGCGATTCGCTCTACGGCGAAGCGCCTTACCTGGACGAGGAGGGCCGCCTGCGCGCAGACCGCAAGGAACTGGACCCGGCAATCCAGGCCGCGGTCGGCGCCCTGTGGGAACAGATCAACACGGAGACGCTGCGCCAGCTCTCTGACTTTGACGGCTACAAGCGGGAATTCCTGCAGCTGTTCGGCTTCGAGGTGGACGGCGTGGACTACGAGGCCGAAGTGAACCCTGACGTCCCTATCGCCAACCTGGCCTGAGGCAATGCTGGAGCACGGTGTACCCTTTCGCCTGAACGCGCGGGTGCGGCGCCTGGTGGCGCCCAATCCCGGCGTGATGACAGGGCCTGGTACCAATACCTATCTGCTGGGCGATCAGCAGGTCGCGGTGCTGGACCCGGGCCCGGCGATCCCCGCGCATATCGACGCCATCCTCGACACCGCGGGCGATCGCATCCGCTGGATTGTCTGTACACATACCCATCCCGATCATTCACCTGCCTGGCAGGCGGTGGCGCGGGCGACGGGGGCCGAGGTCATCGGCGCCCGGCCAGCCGACGATATGTTCCAGGACAATACCTTTACACCCGATGGTGAGTTGCGGCACGACGATGTGCTGAACACACCGGAATTTACCCTGCGCGCGGTGCACACCCCGGGCCATGTCAGCAACCATTTCTGTTTCTTCCTGGAGGAGGAGCAGATGCTGTTTGCCGGCGACCACATCATGAACGGCTCCACCGTGGTGATCGTGCCGCCCAG
>JAHEBM010000110.1 GCA_024642245.1 Haliea sp. | reverse complement strand
AGGTGTCGCCGAAACCGATTCTGTAGTGGAGATTCAACATGTTGAAAAAGTCACTTATTGCGGCGGGGCTCACTGTTGCCCTGGTCGTGCCGGCCCTGGATGCAGACGCCGGTGTTTACGTTTATCCCGCGCAGGGTCAGACGGCGGATAAACAACGAGAGGATGAGGGTGCCTGCCTGAAATGGGCGTCCGACCAGACGGGCTTCGATCCCACTGCGCCCCTGCAAGCCTCTTCACCGCCACCGCAAACCCAGGCGCCAACGACCAGCGCCGGAAAAGGACTGTTGCGCGGCGCCTTGCTGGGCACCGCCATCGGGGCGATTTCCGGTGATGCAGGCAAGGGCGCCGCGATTGGTGCGGGCAGCGGACTGTTGATTGGCGGCGTGCGAAGCAGCCACCAGGTCGCTGCTTCGCATGCGCAGCAGGATGCCTGGGCGCAGCAACAGGCCGATCACTACGCGCAATCGCAGCATGAATACAATCAAGCCTATGCCACCTGCCTGCGCGGCCGTGGTTACACCGTTAATTGATTCCGAGGTGTGATATGAGCAAGTTACCGTATTTTTCCCTGTTGCTTTCCTGTTTGTCCGCCCTGGCGCCTGCCACTCTGTTCGCCGGAGATTTCGACGGTTCGAAGCCACTGATTTGCGCAGCCATTTTTTCTACCGAGTGCCATGCCGAGACCCAGGAATGCGTATCGGGCGCGCCCTGGAAGATCAATTTCCCGGTATTCTCGGAAATTGATTTCAAGGCCAAGTTGATCTCCACAGTCGACGCCTACAAGAACGAGCGGCAAACCCGGATCGAATCCATGGACCATTTACCCGATGGGCGCTTGAGCCTACACGGCGATGACGGCGTCTACTCCTGGAGCATGCTCATTGCAGAAGATACCGGTAGCGCGACCCTGGCGGCGGCCGGTGAGGAAGTGGGATTCATCATATTCGGCGCCTGCACCGTGCGGTAAGGGGCTTCGATCACGCCCCTGGCCCCGGGTCCCAAGCCCGGCGCGGCTCGGAATCCGGGGAGCAAGCCATGGTTCTTCGCCAGGGCCTGTTAACAGGCCCTAGTTGAACTTGTACTTGATCATGGCCTGGAAGCGCGTTGCATCACCGGTTGTGCCGTCCTGGTTTTCGCGTTCACCCCACATCAACTCCACGCCCGTGGACACCGCCTTGTAGGGAAACCAGATCAGGTTGACGTGCGCTGTGGTCGATTTCCTCATGGTGCTGCCAGGCAATAGGTTGGTCGCATCGGCCTCGGCGTGCGCCACTGCAAATGAGGAGTTCAGCGCATCGGTCCAGTAATGGCTGTAGGCGCCGTACGCACTCCAGTGGGGTAGAGTCTTGATTGACCCGTCGTCGGTAAGCACTGCACCCGAACCCGTGCCAGCGAGTGAAATAACCCTGAACGCCGAGCCCTCGCCATAGGTCAGCTGGGTAGACAGGACGTTGCGTGACTTGTCACCGAGCCGGTAACTACCCGTCAGTGCCACGCCCCAACCGATGGCAGAATCACTGGGGCCGTTTTCGCCGCCCTGCCATTTAAGCCCGAAAACGTCGTAGCCAAGGCCCAGGTGTGCCCGGCCTTCGGTCCATCGCAGGTAGCCGGCCAGGTTAGGCGTCTCGGCCCTGTTTTGACCATCCAGCCCGAACGGGTTGGCGATCTCGGAATCGTTCTCTTCCAGGGCAATCGCCCAGGTCGTGGTCTTGTTCAACCGGTCCGCCCAGCGCACCTGGGCGACACGAGCGCCATACAAGGCATCCGCGTTGTCGAAATCAATAGTCCCGGCCAGCACCGACAGGTCGCCGGACGTGTTCCAGGTCTGCCCCGCGAGCAACCGGCCGACAACGCCGTACGCGTGCCTCAGGCGCGGTTGCAACCTGAAGGTCTCGCGATCATCGAAGAAATCAAATTCCAGGAAAGCCTGGAGCGGGTATTGATCGCCGTTGGGCCGCGTGACCGTCTTGCGGAAATCGAATCCGATCCGTGACTCCTTGGCGTGCATCGTGTTCCGTCCGTCGAGACTCGCTTCCGGGGTTCCGTCAACGGCAATGCTGGGTACGTAGAATTCGAAGCGGTCGCCCACGTAGTCGAAATCCTGGATCAGATCGAGCTTGGCGTAACCCCTGATCGCCATGCGAACACCCGTGCCCGGAATGGCCCAGGAACCGGGAAACGACTCGTCCAGGAGATCGGCGCCGGTCAGGAAGTTCCTGTTTTCCTGGAGCGGGTTGACCGAACCCTGCATGCCCCTGGGGATTTCAGCAGCGGCCTGGGCGCTACCGGAGTCGGCGCTGCCGGAGCCCTGTGTTGTGCTCGCAGCTGCCGTTTGCGCGGTCGTGCCCTGCTGCTCCGCAGGGCCACTAGCGGTGCCCCCCTTGAGCTCTGTGAGTTGCTTCCTGATGTCCAGCAACATGTCCTGCCCGGAACGAATGCTTTCCTCGACGGCCTGCAACTGGCGCTCCAGGGCCTCGATCTGGTCGGAACTGTCTTCCTGGGCCAGGGCCATGGCTGGCCCGAGAGCCAGAAGACCGGAAATGATGGCACTCAATCCAAATTTAGCGCTATTTTCAGTATTCACTGCACAGCCTCCAGGTTCGCTGCTGCATGGACGCCACGTGCTATGCTGACACAGGTGCTCCAGGCTTGATTACGGGGCATACATTTTTTGACCGGCATGCGCATTGGGTTGTAGTTTCTCGAAAGTTGCTGGTTGTTTCGGGTTGATACCGAGGTCACAGGATCCATGAAAAAGTTCGACCGCACGGATGTTTCAGAGCTGGTTGTCGGCGCCAACGTGCTGGCCTTTCCAATCGCCGCCACCGAGGAGATATGGAACCTGAGCGAAACTTTGGGCCTGCTGCCAATATTGGCCTTTGCCGGGCTTTCCTGTGTGTTTCTTAGCTTTTTCATTCATTACATCCACAATGTTAAAAGCGCTGCTGATGCGCCCAGGAAGTTCCGAGTCGATGGCCTGCGCCTGCTGGCCACCTACGCCATCACACTCCTGGTCTGTGCGGGCATCCTGGCCCTATTGGGAAAATTCCCGCTGTTTTCCGATACCGCGGTGGCACTCAAACGCATGGTGCTCGTTGCGTTTCCGGCCTCGTTCAGCGCCACGGTGGTCGACAGCCTGCGTTAAATGGGATAGCCCGTGGCACTTCTGAACCCACCCGGGATAAGCGGCTGCCTAGAAATAGAAACTGACGCCAAGCGCCGGCCCCTTCATGGTCAGGTTGTCCAGGATCGCGTCACTGCCACTGTCGAATTCGTATTTCAGGTAGCGATAGGCGAGGGTCACGTTCACCTTGTTGAACCGATAACCGATTCCGGCCCCCAGCTGCCAGGTCAGGTCACTGTCGCCGGTGCCGACGTCGCCATACAGCGGCATGTACCACTTGTCGTTCAGGAACACCGTGGCGCGGGCGCCGATGACGCCGTCCCAGTCGCTGCGCGACTCTTTTCCATTCAGCAGGACCATGCCATCGGCACTCAGGTTGGCTTTAAGGGACAGGTCCAGGTAGCGCACCCCACCGAGTAATTCCACCCGGGCCTGGTCCGACTCGGCAATGACATAGCCAACCGTCGGGGTAACCACCAGCCCCTTGAGGTCACCGGTCACGCCCAGGTCGACCGGGCCCAGCTCCGGGAGATTCACTGACTCGGTCACCGTGTCCTTCACATCCATATAGATCGTGTCGACATTAAACGTCCACACGTCCTTGCGGGCTTCAAACTCGCCCATGAAACCCATTGCCAGGTCGTCGAGCAGTTTGTAAAAAGGCACCGGGGAGCTATCCTGCCCGGGCAGGTTGGCCGTGAGGTTGGCGCCCCAGAGATAGGGCGTGAAGCGGTAATTCCAGCCGTCATGGTCCTTGGGCTCAGCAGCGCTTGCCAACGACGGGATTAGGAACGCCAAAAACACCAGGGGTGTCACCGAGAATTTCACACGGTTAATTGCAAAACCCACCATACTTGCTCTCCATTGATCAATCTTGCTTCCAAAAAAACACGGCAATCGCGCCGAATGTATTCCAACTTAAAATTAAATGAGTTCAGTCAAGCGTATTCTTGAAGATCTTGCCGTCCAGTGTGTTCTTGTAAATCTTACCGTCCACCCGGGCGCCTCATTCAAGGGTCAACAAACTAGTTCTGTACGTCTCTACGAATAGGCTGGCCTGGTGCCGCATCCAGCAGTAGTTCTCCGTTGGCTATCACTGGGGTACCCATCACCAATACATAAGACATCCCCTCAGAAGGGCGAACGGAATTCACATAATCAGCATTCACTTTGATGTCGTTCAGATCAAAAACCAGAATGTCAGCATCCATACCTTCCTGGAGCCTGCCTTTCTTTTTCATCTGCGGTACAAAGCCCTCTATGGTTTGTGCGGGCATAAGGCTCATTTTCTTGATGGCGGTTTGTAAATCCATCAACTGGCGATCCCTGACATAGTCTTGAAGTATTTTGGCGAAGGATGCGGAAGATCTTGGGTGATTGATAAGATCATCGGACAGTGGCCATGCATCCCCGTCATAGGGTTCGGCACCACTTTCTGTTACCACGTAACTGGGCATTGCATCGGACTCGATGCTGGTTCGAGGATGAAGAACCGAAGCGTCGATAAGCGCCAACTCTTCCGGCTTGTCTGCATCCAGAAAATGCCAAATAATGAAGGTTCCTGGTGCATTCGCCTGTAAATCGTCAAACTCTTCTTGTGTAAGGCGTTTTTTTCCTAACTGGAACGCTCCATAGTCGGTTTGCAAATCTTCTTTCCAGGTAGGGCCGGTAAATACCGCCGCCTTCACTACCGTACTGGCGGCACCCCAGGGGTAAGTCCCTGCCGTTACCGTTGTGCCATTTGCCTGAGCATTTTCAAATAACTCCAGGGAATTATTGATGTCTTTTTGAGCCATGCTGTTGATGTGGCAAATATGCATGTTGATGCCTGTGACGGCAGCATTGGCGATGAG
>JAHEBM010000011.1 GCA_024642245.1 Haliea sp. | reverse complement strand
GCAAACGGGGGAATTGGTGCCGGACTCGACCGCCTGAAACCCGCCAACCCGATGTATCAATACCTCACCCAGGCGCTTGCACGGTATCGCCTGATAGAAACCGAAGGTGGCTGGGACAGTGTCACCGAGGGCCCGACCCTGCGACCGGGGGAGCGGGGTTCCCGGGTGGCACAAATGCGACTGCGCCTGCAGGCTGAGGGGGATGTTGCGGCCGGAGCCGGCAACGATCCCAATCTGTTTGATGCGCCACTGGAGGAGGCGGTCATTCGTTTCCAACGCCGTTACCGCCTCGAAGCCGACGGTATAGCCGGTCGCCAGACACTCGCGGCGATGAATGTGCCTGTGACACAAAGAGTCGGCCAGATCCGGGTCAACCTGGAGCGTGCTCGCGTGCTGCGCGATATTCCCCCGACCGCCGTGGTGGTCGATATCGCGGGATTCGAGGTGTCTTTTTTTCGCGACGGCCAGCGTTTGCTGCGCAGCCGCGCGCAGGTCGGGCGACCCTATCGAAGCACGCCTGTATTCCACGACACCATCACCTACATCGAGTTCAACCCGACCTGGACCGTGCCGCCTACCATATTCAGGAAGGATGTGCTGCCGGCTATTAAACTTGATCCGGGCTACCTGAAGCAGAGGAATATGCAGGTGCTTACCATGGAGGGTGTGGAAGTAGACCCGGCCAGCGTGGACTGGCAGCGCTACCCACGACAGGGCTTCCCGTACATGATCCGCCAGTTGCCGGGGCCTGATAACGCGCTGGGCCGGCTCAAGATCATGTTTCCGAACGAACATATGGTGTACCTGCATGACACCCCAAGCCAGGCACTTTTTAACCGCAGCGAGCGCACCTTCAGTTCGGGTTGCATCCGCGTGGAGCAAAGCAAGCGCCTTGCCGAACTGCTGCTGAACGACGAAGAGCACTGGAGCCCGGCCGGGATCGAGGCGACCATCGACAAGCGCCAGACCAAACGGGTGTCGCTGCGCGAGCCGATGCCGATTTACCTGGTGTACTGGACGGTGCAGGCGCAAGCCGACGGCGAGGTGCAGTTCAAGCGCGACCCCTACGGCAGGGACGCGGTGATTCTCCAGGTGCTGGACCAGCCGCTGGTGCCGGATCCCGCACGCATGGGGAGGGCCATCAAACCCGGCTAGCCGCACATGGCGATGATACGCGCATTGCGCAAACCTGCAGGCTCATGCTGCCAGCACTCGCCGGTATAAGGTACGGTCAACGTTGCCGCCGCTCAGAACCAGGCCGACTTTCTGCCCCGCGTTGGTGGCCCGTTCCTGCAGCAGTGCCGCCAGGGGCGCGGCGCCAGCGCCCTCGGCGATGTTGTGCGTATCGCTGAAGTAATGCCCCATTGCGGCGACCACTTCATCGTCAGTCACGGTAACCACCCGGGGTCACATTGCCCGGCATCGCCCCCCTGGCCGGTCGGCCTTCTCAAAATATCTTGCCGGGGTTGAGAATGCCGGTCGGATCCAGGGCGTGCTTGAGGGTGCGCATCAGCGCCAGCTCCGTTTCCGAGCGGCTGATGTGCAGGTAGGGTTTTTTCTCCAGCCCGATGCCGTGCTCGGCGGAAACCGAGCCCTGGAAGGCAGCCAGGGGCGCATACACCTGCTGTTCTATCAGCGGGCGCAGGCGCAGGTAGTCATCCGCTTGCACCTGCACAATGACGTGCAGGTTGCCATCCCCGAGATGACCGAATATCCAGAGCTTGTGGTCGCCTATCACCTGGCCCAGGGTCTGGCGCAAAGTGGCGGTGTATTCGTCCATTGCGGCGATGGGCAACGAGATATCGAATATGACCGGAATGCCGCCGTGCATGGTCTGTTCGACGTCGTCGCGCAGCTCCCAGAAGTGGTGGCAGTCGCTTTCTGACTGGGAGATTGCCGCGTCCACGATCAGGCCGGATTCGTAGGCGGTCTCCATGGCGTTGTTGAAACGCTGGGTGTCCAGTTCCCGGTCGGCACCCTGGCTTTCTACCAGGACGTAGAAAGGGTAGTCCTGGGCTATTGGCGGGGAGCCCTTTGCCGGCGGCGTTGTCACCAGGCCATAGAATTCTCCCCACATCGCTTCAAACGCCGACAGCGTGCCGCCCAGTGAGCGATCCATATGCCTGAGGAAGTCGGCGACGTGCTCAAAGTTGTCCAGCCCCACGAAAGCCATATTGCGGGTGACCGGTTGCTCCCGCAGGCGCAGCACCAGGCGGGTAATGATACCCAGCGTGCCTTCGGAGCCAATAAATGCCTGTTTCAGGTCGTAACCCGCATTGTTCTTGATCAGGTGGTTGAGGCTGGACACAATCGTGCCGTCCGCCATTACCACTTCCAGCCCCAGCACCATGTCGCGCATCATGCCGTAGCGGATAACACGGTTGCCGCCGGCATTGGTGGCGGCATTGCCGCCAAGCGTGGCCGTACCCCGGGCGCCCAGGTCCAGAGGAAACATGAGGTGGTACTCCTCCACCGCTTCCTGCAGCGCCTGCAGGGTGACCCCGGCCTGTACCGTGGCGGTGCGTTGCTGCGGGTTGATTTCCTCGATTGTGCGCATGCGCTCCAGGGAAAGGATCACCTGGTCGGGCTCCGCGTCAGCGCCGTGTACCAGTCCCGTGAGGCCACCGGCGGTGACGAGCTTTACCTGGTTCTTATGGCACCACTGCACCACCTGTGCCACCTCGTCGGTACTTGCCGGGCGGGCCAGGGCGGCAGCCCTGAGGTTATCGGGGCGCCACACGCCGGCGGAGCGGCTGGCGGTATCCACAGCATCCAGTACGGCAGTCTCGCCAATCAGGGAACGCAGTGATTTGATAATATCCATCGAGTGACTCCTGCGATTTTTAGCGCTCGTAATCCAGTGACCTTACTATGCCGTAACAGGGCGGTGCAGGTACAGCCCGCGCTGTGGTACGGTTGGGTACGGTGAACGGCACAGGGATGGCGCTGCTCGCCAGTTGCAACCGGTTCGCCCCGAAAATATAAACGCCTGACAGTGGTTTATGCGTTGTTTTGGCCAGGCCTGTAAGGATGGGAAGGAAATGAAATACAGTGGCTTCCTGATAAACCTGCTGACGGTCGTTTTTTCATCGTCTCTGGCGCTGGGGTTGCTGCTTGGGGCTGTGGTTCTGGCCACCGGGGGTGCCGAGGGTATCCGGGCGCAGGCAGAGGGGACGCCAGCTGACATGGGGGAGGAACATGATAAAACCCAGGGCTATTGATCACATTGTGTTGCGTACCGATCGTTACCAGGAGCTGATAGCGTTTTACTGCGATGTGCTGGGCTGTTCCCTGGAGCGGGCCACCCCGGCAGAGTTCGGTCTCACCCAGCTACGGGCGGGAAATGCCCTGATCGATATTGTTGATACAGGCGGGCAGTTGGGTAAGTCCGGCGGACCTGCGCCGACAGCAAGTGGCAATAACGTCGATCATTTCTGCCTGCAGATAGAGCCGTTTGACGAGAGCGAACTGCGCGCCTGGCTGCGCGACCGCGGTGTGGAGGCCGGTGATTTCGAGGACCGATACGGCGCACAGGGCATGGGGCGCTCAATCTATATCAAGGACATAGCGGGTAATACCGTGGAGTTGCGCGCTGTCAGCTAGTGCTGCGGCCAACGTCCGCGGGGGCGCGCTGCAACCCGGCCCCCGGCCCTGTCAGTCAATAAATCGCCGTACAATATTCTGGTAAGCGTCTACCCGGCGATCCCGCAGAAACGGCCAGATGCGCCGCACTTCCTCGCTACGCCGCAGGTCGACATCCACCAGCAGCGTGGCGGGCTTATCCGCAGGCGCTTCCGCCAGCATCTCACCCTGGGGGCCGGCGACGAAGCTGTGGCCCCAGAAATCGATTTTCTCGCCGTTGGGTGACAACTCGGTGCCGGTACGATTGGGCACGATCACCGGCAGGCCATTGGCCACGGCGTGGCCGCGCTGGACGATTTGCCAGGCACCCAGTTGCCGCTGTTTCTCCGCCTCGTCATCTTCCGGGTTCCAGCCTATGGCGGTCGGGTAAATCAGCAGGTCTGCGCCGGCCAGCGCCATCAGTCGGGCCGCCTCCGGGTACCACTGGTCCCAGCACACCAGCAGTCCGAGCTTGCCCACCCGGGTCTGGATCGGGTGGAAGCCGTGTAAGTCGCCGCTGGCGTCGCCCGGCGTAAAGTAGAATTTCTCGTAGAAGCCGGGATCGTCGGGTATGTGCATCTTGCGGTAAAAGCCGGCACAACCGTTGCCCGCATCCATCACCATCGCGGTATTGTGGTACAGGCCTGTGGCGCGTTTTTCGAAGATCGAAATGACCAGCACGAGATCAAGCTCTTTTGCCAGTGCCTCGAAACGCTGGCGAGTCGGTCCGTCCAGTGGTTCCGCCAGGTCGAATTGCCCGGTCTCCTCCGTCTGGCAGAAGTACAGGCCCGCATGTAACTCCTGCAGTACCACGAGCTGTGCACCCTGATCTGCCGCCAGGCGCACCTGTTTCTCGGATTCTGCCTGGTTGGCGGCGATATCCGCGCTGCAGCTTTGTTGGATGAGTGCGACTTTAAGCATGGGTTAACGCTCCTTTGGGGAGTTGCATGGTCAGGCAGTGCAGGCTGCCAAATTCCTCGATGGGTACACGGCAATTGACGGGAACCACGCTGCGCTCGCCGGAGACCGCGGCGATAGCGGCAAGTGCAGCCTGGTCGGCGGGATCGTCGTACACGGGCATCAGGATGCTGCGATTGGTCATGAGGAAATTTGCATAGGTGGCAGGAAGGCGCTCCCCGGTGGCGCTGGTAATCGCCTGCGGGAGGGGCAGGGGAACCAGGCGGTAGGGCTCGCCGTTGGCCTGGCGAAAAGTCGTCAGCTCCGCCTCCATTTGCGAAAGTGACGGGTAATGCTCGTCGGAGTCATCGGTGCACTGCACATAGGCAATGGTCCCGGCATCGACAAAGCGGGCCAGCGTGTCGATATGGGCGTCGGTATCGTCACCGGCCAGGTGGCCATGCTCGAGCCACAGGAAACGATCGACGCCCAGGTGTTGCCGCAGCTGTTGCTCGACTTCCGACAGCGACATGCCCTTGTTGCGGTTGGGGTTGAGCAGGCAGGTGGTGGTGCTCAGGAGGGTGCCCAGGCCATCGGTTTCGATCGAGCCGCCCTCCAGTACGAAATCAACCGTGCGCAACGGGGCGCCATAGCCCTGCTGCCGGTTGATGTTGCTGTTGATGGCGTTGTCGTGACTGGAGCCGTACTTGTCGCCCCAGGCGTTGAACTGGAAGTCCAGCAATTCGATACCGCTGCCGTCACCGATGGCAATGGGGCCGTGATCCCTGGCCCAGGTGTTGTCCGTGGCGACCTCGAACCAGCGCACGTTCCCCAGGTTGGCGCCACGCTGTGCCAGCTCACGCTGTATCCGCTGGCTGTCAAGGCTGGGATCGGCGGCAATGACCACCTGCTGCTGGTGGCTCAGTGTTTCCACCAGCTCGTAATAGAAAGCCTCGATCTCCGCCAGCAGGCGAACCCAGTCGGTACCGGCATGGGGCCAGGCAATCTGGATGGCATCCTGGGGATACCACTCGGCCAGCATTTTCTTGCTCATCGTTGTCTTGTCACCATCGAGTGCGGCCGGCGATGATAGCGTAAAGCGGCGCGGTAAAACCAGTGAACCGGCCCGGTGGGCCGGGTCTGCTTTCATGCATCCGGCTGGACTTCCGGTGCGGCGCTGGCGAACGCCGGCAATGAGTTACAGTGCTGCACCACCTGGCGGATATTGGGGTAGGGCTCCATGGGAACCTTGAAACGATAGGCGTTGTACACCTGCGGTACCAGGCAGACATCCGCCAGTGTGGGCTGGTCGCCGAAACAGCAGTCGCCCATGGAGCCGGCCAGGGTCTGCTCGATCGCCTTGAAACCGCGATCCACCCAGTTGCAGTACCAGCGGTGGATATCGTCGTCGCCGGCACCCAGTTCCGATCGCAGGTAATTCATGACCGAAAGGTTGTTCAGCGGGTGGATATCACAGGTGATGTTGTTGACCATGGAGCGCACCCTGGCGCGTTGCAGGGGATCAGCCGGCAACAAGGAGGGTGGGGGGCAGGTCTCCTCCAGCCATTCCAGGATAGCCATGGACTGCGCGAGCAGCTCACCGTTGTCCAGTTCGAGCGCGGGCACCAGGCCCTGGGGGTTACGGCTCGTATACGCCTCGGATTTCTGCTCACTGTGCAACAGGTTCACAGCCGCGTAGTCATAGGGCAGGCCCTTGAGATTCAACGCAATCCGCACGCGGTATGCGGCGGAGGAGCGGTAGTAGGAGTAGAGCTTCATATGACCTCCGGGTGATATTGCTGGCACGAGCTATTTCAACACGATGGGCATGTACTTGCCAAAGGTGCTGTCGGGTAGCGGGCGCCGAATCTTGCGTATCACGCAAAATTGCACTACACCAATTGTAGAGGCTGCGGCTTTGTACTCGCGCGACACGATTTCAAAAAACGGGGAAAGACCATGAGAGAACTATTACGCACCGTCGCCGGCACAGCGCTGGCCATCGGCCTGTTCGCTATCGCACCGGCTGCAGCCGCCGAGCAGTGCAAGACCTCCAGATGGGGGCCGGACGACCAGATAGGGGCAGCCAACTACGTATCGCCCGAGCAGGTGCTGATGGCAGTAAAACTGGTGAAGAAGGGCCAGAGCCATCCCCTTGGCATAGTAATCGACAAGAACACGCCTGCTTTCCCGCCACGTTACCTCCAACTGCAGGTGGTGCAACCGGGACAGCACAATGGCCGCTCGCTGCGCCCGGATTTCGGCTGGGACATCGTTTACAACGACGATATAGCCCAGCTGTGGTTCGGGATAGGGCCGCAGTTGGATGGCCTGGGCCACATGGGCGAGGCGGGTACCTATTACAATTGCAACCAGGCAACGGATTTCATCGATATCGGTGGCCTGAAAAAGCTGGGTACCCACAATGTGCCACCGCTGGTGGGGCGAGGCGTATTGCTCGATATGGTGAAGTATTTTGGCCTTGATCCGCTGCCCGCCGGCAAGGGTATCACCCCGGCGGATATCAGGTCAGCGGCAAAGGCCCAGGGGCTGGAAATTCGCCAGGGCGATGTCGTTCTGTTTCACACGGGCTGGACAGACCGCATGCTGGAATCCCAGCCGGCGGCCTGGGCAGCCGGAGAGCCCGGCCTGACCAATGAGGCGGCACAGTACCTGGCATCCCTCAACCCCATGGCGGTGGGTGCGGACACCTGGGGCCTGGATGCCATTCCTGCGGTGGCCGGTGACAAGACATTCTACGGCCACATAGAGTTTCTCAAGAACAACGGCATCTACCTTCTCGAGACCATGAATACCGGGCGTCTCGCCGCTGAGGGTGTACACGAGTTCATGTTTGTACTGGGGCAGGCGAGGATCCGGGGCGCTGTACAGATGATCATCAACCCCGTTGCGCTGTGGTAGCGCGGACCGGCACGCGTTGCGTGCCGTTGCAGCGTGTCAGGGGCGGCTGTTTTTCCTGGTCACGGTCAACCAGTCGAGCACAATGCCCGCGCCAGGGGTAAAGCGCGCCACCCGGTAAACCACCTGCAGCAGGTCCGGGCGGTGACGCACGCGCAACTCCACCGAGCGCGGTATAAACCAGGCGGCAATGCCTACCCGCAGCAAGGAGGACGTGGCAAAGATCAGCACAACGGAATGCTCCAGCTGCCAGCTTTCGGGCAGAAGCGCGACCAGGTGGGGCAGGGCGCTCGCGAGGTAACCGCCCAGCAGCGCGCCGCAGAACACGCCAACGGCACTCACCGAGGATTGCACGGCGGCATAGCTGGCAAAGTCGGCACGGGCCGGCCTGAGGTCATACAGGTAATTTGAGGTGCTCAGGGTGAAACCACCCCACGCCAGCCCTGACATCACCTGCACGCCGAGCAAATAGTAATAATTTTCCGAGAATAACCACAGCGCCGGGAGTACGGGCAGCATGCAGCAACTGGTCACCATGACCAGGCGGTTACCCCAGCGATCGCAGATGTAGCCCCAGGTGGAGAGGGTGAAAAACTGGGTGAGAATGGAGACCCCGACGTTGCCGGTATATTGCCAGTAGCTGTAACCGAGGTTGTTGAGCATATACACGCTGAAAAACGGCCCGGAAATCGCCACGGCGCCCTGCATCGCGGCGAAGAACAGGCTGTACTCCCGGAACGCCCGGTGGTGAAAAGATTCGCGGACCCGCCCCAATGTGTCCACGAAAGACGCTCCCCCGGGCACGTGGTGCTGGTCTGGGTCGTGCATGCGATGGAGGTGTAGGGCCGAGATCCCGCGACCCGCAGCGGCCAGCAGCAGGAGCAGGAAAAATCCCAGCCAGGCCAGTTCGTACTGGTCGAACCACCCCAGCAGCGCGCCGCCGCAGGCGAACACCCCGAAGCTGGTGATCATGGTCAGCCGGGTGCGCCCGGCAAAGAAGGCGCCGCGTCGGCGCGCCGGAACCAGGCTGCCCATCCAGCTGCGCCACTGCGGCTGCACGAAGTTGGAGCAGGAATGGTAGACCACGGCGCAGCCAATCAGCCAACCGACACTGTTTGCGGGTCTTACCAGTGCGACAAGAGCCATACCCAGTACGGCGAGCGCCTGCAGGGCTACACCGGTGACGATGGCGTGGCGGCGGTGGAAATGGGAGCACAACCAGACCGAGAGCAGTTGGAAGGCGGCGCCGGCAAGCTGGGGTAGTGCTGCCAGCATACCCATCTGAGGCAGGCTGGCCTTGAGAAAAATGGCAAAGGCGCCCAGGTAATTATCGCAGATACCGGTCATGGCGGAACTGGCGACGGCCTCCCTGCGGGAGACCGTAAGCGTGTCTCTCAGCCAGCTGTTGCGGCGATTTGTTTCAGTCTTTTTCACACTTGTTTGACTGTGGCGCTCGGAAATGCGTCATTATGCCTTATAGTGAGTGCAGGTGAATTGGAAAAAAGCCACAAGCTTGTCGGAGCCGTTGGATATTTGTTCATTGGGTGCGCGCTCCGGCGTATTAATGCCTAGAGGTGACAATTGAAAACCTTGCGTATGACTGTTCCCCGCCTTTGGCTGGCCCTGGTAGTAGTACTGTTCGTCACAGCCCGCGCCAGTGCCGGTTTTGGCACCACGGTGCCTGTATCAGCCGAGACATCGACAAATATCGCCCGCAGCCTGTTCCCTGTATCAGTGGTGGTGGGTACGGGAAACCTGTTCATGACCGACCCGGTGGTCGTTTTCCTGGACGACAGGCGGATTGGTCTGCAGGTGCATTTCCAGGCCTACGAACACCGTCCGGAAAAGGGCATAGCCATCAGTGAGGAGGGGCAAGCCCTGGTCTCGGGGGAGGTCGGGTATGACCGCGGGACCAAGCAGATCCTGCTGTTCCAGCCCAGGATAGACAAGCTGGATTTCAATGGCGACAGCGATGTGACCAGGCGATTGCAGAGCGAGCTGCTCGCAGCATGGAAGGCACAGGTAAGCGATCCCATCCGGGCAGACGTTCCGCCGCATCCCTTTATACTGCCTTTCAAGGACGGCATACAGGATGTGACCTACGAAAAGCGCAGTATTTTTATCCAGGTTTTCTACCAATAGCAGGGGGAGCAGGCGGAGTGAATTCAGGCAAGTTGGAGCGGGAGTTTTTTCGCAAGCTCAACGCAGTGGTGGAGCCGGCGGTGCGCAAGGGAGTGGGTTCGCCCCGCATTGCGCCAGCGGGTTTGATTGTGCTGGAAAGTGTTGGCTTCAAGACTGGCCAGTTACGAAGGACGCCCCTGCTGGCCATGCGCCTGGGAAACTATGTTTTTGTCAGCACTGTTCGGGGTGAGCGCTCTTTCTGGGTGAAAAACCTGCAGAAGCACCCGCGGACACATTTTTTTCGCGGTGGCAGGAGGCATGAGGCGCGCGCATTCGTGGTGGCGCCCGGGAAACAATATCGTCGGCCCAAATCCCTGCCGCCAGTGCTTGGCAAACTGACCGATGCATTTGCGCAATACGCCCCACCGGGATGGGCTCTCGCGGTGTTAATACCAAAGAAATAGCGCGATGGTGCCGGTTTTACTCGCCGGTGCTGCGCCATTCTCCCTCATACAGGTACAGGTGATGGCGCTCGGCGCAGATCGCTTCAGGGTCACCCACGTTTTCGCCCGTGGCCCCCGACTTGTAGTTCATGCCGCGGATACACTGGCGCATATCCTCGATAGCGTTTTCCAGCTTCTTCTCGTCCGCCGGGTGGCGTTGCTCCTGGTAGGGACCGGACCAGTACCAGTAGCCGGCAGCGATCATAATGGCGATGGGGAGTAAGCGACGAAACACGGTAGCCTCCTTGTTTTGACCCTGGGTACCTCTTTATCGGGCCGCGGGCCCGAAATCGTATTTGCCGCCTTTTTCCACTGCCTTTCTGTAGGCGGGTCGGGACTGCAGGCGCTCGCGAAACGCCGCCAGGTTGGCAAAGCTGCCGGCCGGGTGCAGCAGGGGCGCCAGTTCCGCCACGAAGGACAGCTGTATGTCGGCACCTGAAAACGTATTGCCCACGAACCAATCGACAGCTGCCAGTGAACGGTCCAGGTAACCCAGGTGCCGGTTCAACTCGTCGTTTATGCGCGGCTGCAGGGCGGCCCCGCCATCGGGAAGCCGTCCGGTATACATCCGCAGCATCAGGGGTAGCATGGCACTGCCTTCGGCGTAGTGCAGCCACTGCAGGTATTGCTCGTGTTCAACACTGCCGGGCGCCGGCATGAGCCGTCCGTTGCCATGACGGCGCAGGACGTAATCGATTATGGCGCCTGACTCTATAACGGTGTTGTCACCATCGGTGATTACCGGGGATTTTCCCAGGGGGTGAATGGCTTCCAGTTCCGGTGGTGCCAGGTTTGTCACTGCGTCCCGCTGGTAGCGCTTTATCTTGTAATCCAGTCCCAGTTCTTCCAGCAGCCACAGTATCCGCTGGGAGCGGGAGTTGTTCAGGTGGTGTACGGTTAACACAATAGATGACCTCGCTGTTTCGCTTGTCAGTTTCGGACCAGCTTGATGCCGTCGGCGTGCAGTGTGATACGCCGTTGCTTGTACAGGGCCCCAAGGCTCTGCTTGAATACTTTCTTGCTGACGCCAAAGGTAGCATAAATTGCCTCCGGCGGGCTTTTATCGGTCAGGGCAAGTTCGCCGCCACCGGCTTCGAGTTTGTCGATGATCTGCTGGGCCAGGGTCTCAATCCTGTCCTTGCTGAATCCTGGTTTTTCCAGGGAGAGGTCAATTTTGTCGTCCTGGCGAATGTGCTTGATATACCCGGCGATCCGCTGTCCCCTGTGCAGGCTGCGGAACAACTCGTTGCCGTAAAGAAGCCCCCAGCTGCGATGATTGATGATGGCCTTGAAGCCGAGCTCGGTCTGCTCCGCGATCAACAGCGTAACTTCCTGCCCGACTTTCAGGCCCGTGGCATTGTCTTTCACCCAGCGATCGATTCGGGTGGAACCGGCCAGCCTGCCCTGGTTGTCGAGGTATACCCGCACCAGCGCGTGCATACCCTTGCGCAGGGGGTGGTGCTGTTCGGCGAAGGGTATGAAGAGGTCCTTGGGCAGGCCCCAGTGGGCAAACGCGCCAAGCTGGTTGACCTGGGCGATCTCCAGCCAGGCCACCTCGCCGACCTGGGCCAGGGGGAGGGTGATGGTGGCTGTGGAGCGGCCATTGGCGTCGGGGTAGACAAAAACGTCGATACACTCGCCGGCACGGTAGTCGCGATGCACCTGTTCGATCGGCAGCAGCAGGGTTTTGCCCTGGCCGGCATCGAGCAAGAGCCCGTTGGCCCTGGTTTCCATCACCAGCAGGGAGTTGACGCGGCCTGGGTCGATCATAGGGGTTCCGATTTGAAGTACGGGCAGGTGTCCATTGTACGGCAAATAGCACATTGCACGCCGGCAAGTTTGCCGCGGGGAAATTGCTTGATCTAATACAATATAATCCTGCGCAATACGGGTACAATCGGCGCCTTCGCCAAAATAGTCCCTAGGAGGAAAGTCCGGATGTTTCGATTTCTTGCCCTGATGACCGGCCTGCTGGCCTCCACAGCAGCCCTGGCCTCTGATCCCGCCGCCAAGACCCTGGACCTGACAGCAAGTTGGGTTGGCTATGCCGCCATCGTGATTTTTTCCCTGGCCTATTTCCTGGTCATCCTGGAGGAGAAGATCCACCTGAGGAAATCAAAGCCGGTGCTGTTGGCCGCCGGCATCATCTGGATTCTCATCGCGCTTGCCTACAATTCCCATGGCCTCACCCACGTTGCAGAGCAGTCGATCCGCCACGACTTTCTGGAGTACACCGAGCTATTTTTCTTCCTGCTGGTGGCGATGACCTATATCAACGCGATGATAGAACGGGGTGTGTTCGACGAATTGCGCAACTGGCTGGTGGCCCGGGGTTACAGCTATCGTTCCCTGTTCTGGATAACGGGAGGCCTGGCATTCATTATCTCGCCGGTGGCGGATAACCTCACGACGGCGCTTATCATGTGTGCCGTGATTCTTGCGGTGGGGAGAGAGAAGCCACAGTTTATCGCGCTGGGCTGCATCAATATCGTGGTGGGCGCCAACGCGGGCGGCGCTTTCAGTCCCTTCGGCGATATCACCACACTGATGGTCTGGCAGAAGGGCATGCTGCAGTTCTGGACCTTCTTCAAGTTGTTCCTGCCGTCGCTGGTCAACTTTGTCGTGCCCGCCCTGCTCATGCACCTGGCCTTGCCTGCGGGTAAGCCCGGCGCCGGGGAGAGCGCCGGTGGCAGGGTTATCAAGCATGGGGGTATGACGATAGTTGGCCTGTTTTTCCTGACCATCGTCACTGCGGTGAGTTTTCACAACTTCCTGCATTTACCGCCGGTATTCGGCATGATGCTGGGCCTGGCGTACCTGAAGTTCTACGGTTTTTACCTGCGCAGGAAGACACATTCCACGGCGACGGTCAGCAGTATGGACATGCCCCCGGGAAGCGGGCATGCGCCGAGCTTCGATGTGTTCGATAATATCGCCAAGGCCGAGTGGGATACGCTGTTCTTTTTTTATGGCGTGATCATGGCGGTTGGGGGGCTGGGTTTTATCGGCTATCTCAGTATGGCCTCGGCCTATATTTACGGTGAGCTCGGGGCCACTACCGCGAACGTGCTGGTTGGGCTGATGTCCTCGGTAGTGGACAACATCCCGGTGATGTTCGCCGTGCTGACCATGAACCCGGAAATGCCTGAACTGCAATGGCTGTTGGTGACGCTCACAGCCGGGGTGGGCGGCAGCCTGTTGTCCATCGGTTCAGCGGCCGGTGTCGCCCTGATGGGCCAGGCCCGGGGACATTACACGTTTTTTGGCCACCTGAAGTGGACGCCGGCGATAGCTCTTGGCTATTTCGCCAGTATCTATGTGCACTTCCTGATAAACGGCTAGTACCGGTGATGCAGTAAGCAGAGAAGTAGCCAGTTTAAAGCCGCGCCGGTCCGTCCCGCGGTTGCCGGAGATTTTGCGCTATAGTGGCGCAGCGCAGGTGAGCGGGGAGGTCTGGATGGCCAGCTTGGCGAAGTGGGTGGGAACGGCGGCGATGGCTTTGATGGCGGCGGCCTGCAGTAAGCCGCCTGTTGAACCGGAACCCGGGGTAGCCCTGGCGCTTGCCATGCAGCGTTCTGCCGCGCTCAGCAATATCCATTACCGGCTGCGTTTTGAGATTCCCCGCCCGGAGCAGGAGCCGGTTGTGGGGGGCGCGGTAATCGCCTTTGACCTCGCCGATGACAAGTCGCCCCTGCAACTGGATTTCCGGCAGGGTGAAAGCGCGGTCAGGTCCCTGCGGATCAACGGCGTGGTCACCGCCTGTGACTGCGTGAACGAGCATATTGTGCTGCCCGCCGCCGCGCTGCACCCGGGGCGCAATGAGGTCGCCGTCGATTTTATCGCGGGCGACGGCGCGCTTAACCGCAATCCCGAGTTTCTCTATACATTGCTGGTTCCGGATCGGGCGCGCACGGTGTTTCCCCTGTTTGACCAGCCGGACCTGAAGGCGAGGTTCGAGCTCACCCTTGTGGTCCCCGCTGCCTGGCGGGCCCTCGCCAATGCACCGCTTGATTCCGCGGTCACGCTGGAGGGACGCACCGAGTACCGGTTTGCGACCACCGACCCGATCAGTTCCTACCTGTTCTCGTTTGTCGCGGGTGAGTTCCAGGCGATCACCCGTGAGGTGAACGGGCGCCCCATGACCATGCTGCACCGGGAGACTGACACGGCGAAAGTGGCACGCAATGTCGACGCCATATTCAAGTTACACGGTGATGCACTGGCCTGGCTCGAGGATTACACCGGTATCGACTACCCCTTCCAGAAATTTGATTTTGTGCTGATCCCCGGCCACCCCTACGGTGGCATGGAACACGTCGGGGCCATCCAGTATGTCGCGTCCGCACTCCTGCTGGACGAGGAACCGACGCTCACCGACCGCCTGGAGCGGGCGCATTTGATCGCCCATGAAACCGCCCATATGTGGTTTGGCGACCTGGTCACCATGCGCTGGTTCGATGATGTATGGACCAAGGAAGTATTCGCCAATTTCATGGCGGACAAGATCGTGAACCCGGGGTTTCCCCAGGTGGATCACGCGCTCAACTTCCTGGTGAATCACTATCCCGGCGCCTATTCGGTCGATCGCTCGGAGGGAGCCAACCCGATTCGCCAGCCCCTGGCCAATCTCGACCAGGCGGGACAGTTGTACGGCGATATCATCTATGACAAGGCGCCTATCATGATGCGCCAGCTGGAACTGATCGTCGGTCCGGACAAACTGCGCGAGGGACTGGCGGAATATTTACGGCGCTTTTCCCACGGCAATGCCACCTGGCCCGACCTGATCGGCATACTGGATGCGCTGACTGCAGTGGACCTGGCCACCTGGAGTGAGGTCTGGGTAAATACGCCCGGGAGGCCGGAGTTTCGCCTGGCTTCGCCGCCTGGTGCCGCCGCTGTTGGTGGCGAGGCGTTGGTGCAGGGCGATCCCGCCGGCCTGGGGCGAATCTGGCCCCAGCAGTTCGACATGCTCGAGCTGGGCAGCGAGCGTGATACGCGCGTGACAATGACCACCGCTGGCGCCGCCACCCCGATTCCTGCCCCGGCAACAGATGGCCCGCTGGCACTGCGCCTGTTCAACGCCGACGGCCGGGGCTACGGCCTGTTTCCCGCAAACATGGCTATCCTGCAGGCCTGGGATCGCCTGCAGCCGGTGGAAAAGGGGTCTGCCCTCGTGGCCAACTACGAGCAGCTGCTGGCCAATCCCGCTGCCGATGTCGTGGCTTATCTCGGCCTGCTGCTGGACATTACAGAACGCGAGCAGGATCCCCTGTTGCTGGAGCTGGCGCTGGGACAGCTGCAGTACATCTACCGGGGCCTGCTGGCCGATCCCATGCGAATGGCGCTGGCCACGGTAGTGGAGGATTCGCTTTGGGCCGCAACCCTGGCACAGCCTGACAGCAGCAGCACCAAGCTGGTTTTCAGGTATTTCGCCAACCTGGCAGACTCGCCGGCCCGGCTGGGCCAGGTCTACGACATCTGGGCCGGTACCCTGGCCTTGGACAAGCTGCAGCTGGAGGAGGATGACCGGATCGTGCTGGCGCAAACCCTGGCCATTCGCCTGCCGGGAAAAAGTGACGGGATTCTCGCAAGCCAACTGGCGAATACGACCAATCCTGACAGTCGTCGCAGGCTCGAATTTATCGCGCCGTCCCTCTCGCCTGACGAGGCGGTGCGCGACCGCTTTTTTGAATCGCTGAAGAATGTGGACAAGCGCAACACCGAAAGGTGGGTGGTCGAGGCCGTGGGCAATCTGCACCACCCATCCCGCCTGGGGCAGTCCGCGAAGTACGTCCTGCCCAGCCTGTCGCTGTTGCAGGAAATCCAGGTGACAGGCGATATATTCTTTCCCAGCAGCTGGCTGCGCGCCACGCTGGGCAACCACACCAGTACTGTCGTCGCGCAAACCGTGCGTGATTTTCTGGCCGCCCGGCCGGACTATAACCCCCAGCTGCGCATGAAAATCCTGCAGGCGGCAGACAGGGTGTTCAGGGGGTCCGCCATCCGCGCCGCGCAGGGGCAGCAGCCCCCGGCTGTCGACGAGTCCCGGTAGCCGCCGGCGCGATCCTGTCCTGGCGCCTTGGCTTGCTATCAATCACACAGGGCCTGCATTTTTTTGTAGGCGATGTTGGTTTCCTCCTCGGTTTTCGCTTGCAGGAGCTGCTGCTTCGCCTCGGCGCATTCGGCTGAAATCTTTTGCACGGACGAATTCATCTCGGGATAAGCCGGGCTCGACGATGGGGTGTTGCAAAAAGAAGCCGAGACCCTGCGGATATTGGTGTGCTCGCCCTGCTCTATCGAGACGCAGTCGCCGACGTGGATCTGGTTCTGGTCGGTGATCACCGAGATGATGTTGCCGTTCACCAGGTTTACCGTGTACTGGTTGGCGGTGCCTGCGGTGTCTTTCGAAATCAGGGCGCCCAGCCCGGCGCCGGCGGCAGTCCCCAGAACCTGGCTGCTGGAGGAATGGCGGCTGGTAGCGAGCAGACCCAGCGCGCCACCGATGAGGGAACCCGCGGCATAGTTGGGCTTCATCTGCACCTGCTGCACACTCTGCACGGTGCCGTAGGTCACCGAGATCAGGGAGTTTCGGACAGAGCCGGTCCCCGGGTCGGTGCTCATATTGGCGCAGCCGGTGAGTACAACGGCTATCGCGGCATAGCGTAAAGGGTGAGTGGACATTGTGCGCTCCTCCATCGGTGGCGGTGTCAGTTCCGTTCAGCCCGGGTTCTGGGGGTCCGGGCGCGGGGCTTAAGCATACCTCTTATCGAGCCGATCGTCAGTCGTGGTGAGCCAGGTGCGTTATAGCAGGCAGTGGCGCATGTTCACGAAGTCCAGGACGAATTAGCCGGGTTTTACGCGCGCATGGGGCCGGTAAGCTGCTGGGGGAATATGCCAATTAATTGGCCCCATCCGCCCTTTAACCCGGCGCAAATTGCCGTACACTTTGTGCCTGTCAAATTGGGCTACACTGAAGGCTCAAACAAATACACAGGTGAGGTGATCCAATGAATTATTTTGTGACTGGCGGTACCGGGTTTATCGGCCGATTCGTGGTGGAGCGGCTGTTGAAACGCCCCAGGTCCAGGGTCTATGTCCTGGTGCGCAAGGAATCAAAAGCCAAATTCGAGAGCCTGCGCGATTCCCTGGGAGCAGACCCCGCCAGGCTGCTGCCCATGTGGGGCGATATCACGACGCCGGGACTGGTCTCCAAGGCCAATTTGGCCAAGCTCAAGGGTAAGATCGACCACGTATACCACCTCGCTGCGGTCTATGACCTGAATATGGATGACGAGACCGGCGACCGGGTCAATAACGAGGGCACCCGCAACGTGGTGAACTTCGCCAACGTCCTGGGTGGCAAGGTGGCTTTACAGCATATGAGTTCCATCGCTATCGCCGGTGGGCACTTCAAGGGCATCTTCAAGGAGTCCATGTTCGACGAGGGCCAGGACACCTCGCATCCCTATTACCGCACCAAGTTGGAGTCAGAGCGCATTGTCCGTGAGGAGTGCAAGGTGCCCTGGCGGGTCTATCGCCCCGGGGCCGTGGTGGGTTCCAGTGTGACCGGTGAGATGGACAAGATCGATGGCCCTTATTACCTGTTTCCCGCCATCAAGGCGATCGTCGACACGGTACCGAAGTGGTTGCCATTGCTGGGAATCGAGGGCGGCAAGATTCCGATCGTGCCGGTGGACTACGTTGCCGACGCCACCGTGGCGATCGCCCACAAACCCGGGCTGGACGGCAAGGCCTTCCAGTTGTTGCAAGCGCCTCAGGACACCACCGGGAAGATCATGGAAATTTTCTTCGATGCGGCGCACGGTCCGGGTTTCGCCAAGCAATTCGAGCTGCCCAGGATGCCGAAACTGGTTAACCAGGGCCTCAGGCAAACTGCAAAAATGCTGCCCTTGAAGGTTGCGGCCAGGGAAATGGCAAAGGCCACGGGAATCCCGCCGGCCGCCCTTGGCTACCTTACCAGCAAGGTCTCCTTCGACGACAAGCAGGCACGCGATGCCCTCAAGGGTACGGGGATCAGTTGTCCCAAGCTCAAGGATTATGCGCCGGCGCTGTGGTCATACTGGGAGTCACACCTGGACTTTCCGGAAGCGGTTCGCGGCGGCAAGGCAAAGCTTGCGGGCAAGGTGGTCATGGTCACCGGGGCGTCCAGCGGTATCGGCCTCGAGTCAGCGCGGAAGTTCGCAGCCAATGGCGCCGTGGTGATCCTGGTCGCCCGCACCCTGTCCAAGCTGGAGGAGCAGGTTGAGATTATTCGCAAACAGGGTGGTGAGGCCTATGCCTATTCCTGCGATCTCAGCGAACTGGAGGATATCGACCGGCTTGCCAAAAAGGTGGTGCAGGATTTTGGTCGGCTAGACATTCTGGTCAACAACGCCGGCCGCTCGATCCGCCGCGCGGTGATGGAGTCGCTGGACCGTTTCCACGATTACGAGCGAACCATGCAGCTCAATTACTTCGGCTGCGTGCGCCTGATCAACGGAGTGCTGCCGTCCATGGTGGCCAACAAGAGCGGCCAGATCATCAACATTTCCAGCATCGGCTGCCTGGTCAACGCACCGCGCTTTGCCGCCTATGTTGCCAGCAAGTCCGCGCTCGACGCATTTTCACGCAGCCTCTCCTCGGAAGTGAAGCAGGACAACGTCGAGATATCGACGATCTATATGCCGCTGGTACGTACGCCGATGATCGCGCCTACCAAGATCTACAACTACGCGCCCACCTGGTCAGTGGACAAGGCCTCCAGCCTGGTCATTGACGCTGCAATGCACAAAACAAAGCGCATCAAGACCTTCCTTGGGCAGACCATGGAGATGAGCTACGCGGTTGCGCCCAAGCTCAATGACAGCCTGCTGGCCCGCGGCTTCCAGCTGTTTCCCTCATCCGCCAAGGCGCGAGGCAAGCAGAGCGACGAGGCGCCCAGCGGCGAGACTATGGCGCTGGCCTACCTCCTGCGGGGCACACACCTGTAGCGCCTTCACCGGAACGCCGGTGGCCCTGTGCCAGCGGCGTTTCGCAAGGGTTCCCGTCGGGTGTGTATGTTCGAGCGCATGGCATGGCGTCGTGTTCGCGCTACGAGCCTGTTATCATTTCGCGCTTTGGCGCCTCTGCGTAAATGCCAGCAGAAGCAAGCTTTGACCCCGACAATAACAGGCACTGACCATGACATTTGATGAGCTCGGCCTGGCCGCGCCCCTGCTGCGTGCAGTAAGCGAAAAAGGCTATACGGTGCCTACCCCAATCCAGGTTGAGGCTATTCCTGCAGTACTTTCCGGACGGGATATTATGGCCGCCGCCCAGACCGGCACGGGCAAGACCGCGGGATTCGTGCTACCCATTCTGCAGTTGCTGGGTGTTTCAGCCGCGGCGCATCCGCACCGCCTGCGCGCGCTGATCATTACTCCCACGCGTGAACTGGCCGCACAGGTAGGCGACAGCGTGATGACGTACGGCAAGCACCTGCCGCTGAAATCCGCGGTGGTATTTGGTGGCGTCAAGATCAATCCACAGATCACCGCCCTGCGCAGGGGACTGGATATACTTGTCGCCACGCCGGGACGCCTGCTTGACCTGCACCAGCAGGGCGAGGTGAATTTTAATGCACTGGAAATCCTGGTGCTGGACGAGGCCGATCGCATGCTGGATATGGGCTTCATCCACGATATACGTCGTATCCTGAAGCTGCTGCCCGCCAGGCGCCAGAACCTGCTTTTTTCCGCCACCTTCGCCAGCGAAATCAGGCAACTCACCAGGAGTATCCTGCACGACCCGGTTGCGGTGGAAGTATCGCCTCGCAACACAACCGCGGAGCGGGTGGAACAGTGGGTCTATCCGGTGGATAAAAAAGACAAGTCAGCCGTGTTGCAGCAGCTGGTCAGGGAAAATGACTGGCAGCAGGTACTGGTGTTCAGCCGGACCAAGCACGGCGCCAATAAACTGGCCCAGCAACTGGAGAATGCCGGGATCAATGCGGCAGCCATACACGGCAATAAGAGCCAGGCGGCCCGCACCAGGGCCCTGGCCGGGTTCAAGGCAGGAAAAATCCGGGTCCTGGTAGCCACCGATATCGCGGCCAGGGGCCTGGATATTGCCCAGTTGCCGCAGGTCGTGAACTTCGACCTGCCCAACGTACCCGAGGACTATGTCCACCGGATAGGCCGCACCGGGCGTGCCGGAGCGGCGGGCAGGGCCTACTCACTGGTCAGTGCGGATGAAATAAAACAGTTGAACGCCATCGAGCAGGTCATCCAGCGACACCTGCCCCGGGAATACGTCGATGGATTCGAGCCGGGTCATGAGGTGCCGCCCAGCGCGCCACTGCGCAAGCCGCAGATTCATGGCCAGGCGAAACAGTCTTCCAGGACGGGGGGCGACGGCCGCAACACGTCGCGCGGCAGTGGCAGCGATGGACACAAGCGGCCCGAGCAGCGGCGGAGGCGACCGGCCGGACGTTCGCGCCCGGCCCTGGGCGGGAATACCCGCTAGGGGATTCCTGCCCGATTATTGCCAGGTTTAGCCAGCACTACACTAGTAACCCGCCTTGCCGGCGCGAATCTTTGCCGCAAAAGCCGGTTCCAGCTTTTCGTATACGCTGGAACCGGGCTTCATCACATAAAGCGCGTCTTTCACCTGTTTCAGGTCGTAGGCCTGGCTGCGCAGCTCACCCTTGACCAGCTTGAATGTGCCGGTCGTATCGAGCTCCCGCTGTATTCGCAGGAACACGGGGCGGGCGTAGCCGGGCAGCTGGCTGCAAACGTGTGCTGAAAAACTGGCCAGGTCGAGTTGCCTTACCCCGTCCGCCAGTGCCAGCGCGGCCATACCGGCGCGACCGTCCGCCTTCGGTATTTCCACACCGTAGACATTGCAAAAGGCTATTTGCGCATGGCCGTTGATAATTTCGCCCACTTCGTTGGTGGACACATTCTCGGATTTCCAGCGGAAGGTGTCGCCTACCCGATCGACGAACTGGTAATGGGCCAGGCCCAGGGCGAAGCCCACGTCCACGGTTTTCATCAGGTCCCCGGTGTTGAACCAGGAGTCCCCCCGGCGAAATACATTACGCAGGATTTTCTGCTGCGTGGCCTCCTTGCTGGTATAGCCCTCAAACGCGGTCATCGGCGTGATCTTGCCCAGCAGCAGGCCCGGTTCGCCGTCGGCGACCCTGGTGCAGTGCCCCTTCCTGTCCCGCACGATTTCGTCGGAGTCGATATCGTATTTTACCAATGCAACCGGCAGCGTGGTGGCGCCTACGGTACAGTCCTTGTTGAACAGGTTGAAAAATGCCACGTTGCCTTCGCTGGAGCCGTAAAACTCGGAGACCCGGGTGATGCCGAAGCGTTCCTTGAATTCGTGCCAGATATCCGGTCGCAGGCCGTTACCCATCATGGTGTACAGCGGGTTCTTGTAATCGTCCGCCTGGGCTGGCGTGTTGAGCAGGTAGCGGCACAACTCGCCGATATAGATAAAGCAGGTAGCACCGTGCTCGCGCACCTCACTCAAAAAATTGCTCGCAGAAAACCGGCGACGGATAAACATCGACGCGCCGCTGCAGAACGAGGCGCCCACCCCGAGGAACAGTCCCGTTCCATGGTACAGGGGCAGGCAGAGATAGATGCAGTCATCGACATCGCACTTGAGCCCGGCCTTGTGTGACGCGCTGGCCGATAGCAGGTACCGCCGATTCGACAACACCGCCGCTTTGGGCAGGCCGGTGGTGCCGGAGGTGAATATGTACAGGGCGATGTCGCCCAGTGTCACCCGACCAGTTTCCGGTGGGTTTTTGTGGTCTTCATCCGCGGCCTCCTCAGCGAGGTCTATCGCCCAGAGGGGACAGTCCAGCGCGAGGGTGTCCGGTACGAAAAGGTAGTTAGTTACCCCTGCCAGGGCGGGGTCACTGCGTATACCGGCAATCGTATCCAGCAACTCCTCGCCAAAAATGCACATGCGGGAATCGGTGATGCTCATGCAGTGTACGAGCGGTCCGCCAGTAAGGTTGGTATTGATCAGCGCGCCGGTAGCGCCGAGCTTGTTCAGGGCGATGATCGTGGCCAGGTACTCGATGCGGTTTTCCATCATGACGCTGACGGTATCGCCGTGCTTCAGGCCCAATCCCCGCAGCGCGCCGACGTAGCGATTGGCGTGCTCGTTCAGCTCGCGCCAGCTGAGCTGTTGGCCCTCGAAAATAACCGCGGTATTTTCCGGGTATTTACTGGCCGTTGCCTCGACCCGGGCTGCGAAGCAGTCGCGGGTACTCATGGGACGCGGTTTTATTTCGCGGGCCAGTCCCAGTATCGAGGGAACTTCCGACAGGGCGCTGGCGACTTCGGTTAGCTGCATTATTGGGGTTCCGGCCTGATCAGGTTCAGTGATGCACGATATCGACTATGCCGGCGGGCGGCAAGCCGGGTATTGCGGTATGTGATGTCATCGCGCCTTCAGGGCCCCAGCAGGTTTGACACCTTGCCGGCGGACAGCTGGGAGAACCAGGCTGCATCGTAGGAGCGCTGCAACAGGTTGATGGACGACAGCGCTGTCACCACCCGCTCGGCAAAAGCTTCCCTGGCTGGCAGCAGCGTGGCATTCGGGCCCAGCAGGTGCAGGTGCTGGGCCAGCCGCAGGCCGGTGGCAAACAGGTCCTGGGAAACGGATGACTCGCAGCTGATCGTGCGACGCAGCAACATCTGTTGGCCCTGTGCCATCAGGCGGGCGATAAACTTCTTTTGGTCATGCACGGGCTGCTCGCCCAACTCCAGCAGGGCCACAGCCATGATGAGGTATGACTCGGTGATGGAGCGCAGTATGGCATGGCCGAAGCGCGGTGGCTGTTCACGCAGTAATTTCTGCAGGGAGTTATCGCCGCTGGTCCAGTTCGGGTAACGCTCCTCTGCTTCCAGCTGTACTTCCCGCAGGAACTCCCCGGTCGGTTTGTAGAAGAACTCGAATTTGTACAGGTCCCGCAGGCTCAGCACATTGCGCTCCAGCAGCTGGGCGCCGGGTGCATCGATGCCCAGGGCGCAGCTTGCCAGCCCGATCTCCGCCAGGGCGGCACTGAGGAAGTAATGGGTGATGGTGTTGCGGTAATAGGCAGCTGCCAGCCGCTTGCCGCGGGGAATGTAGTAGACCGGGGTATTGGCCTTGTCAAAGCACCTGACCAGGCCGGAGCCCTGCAATGCCAGCACGGCCCCGCTCACCTGTTCCTCGTCCGCCAGGCTGAATCCCGATGCGGCCGGCAATCCCCGTGCCTTTACCAGGGCTGCGATATCCCCCGCCTGGGCATGGATTTCCGCTGCAGTCAGTGCACGCCCGTTGGCACCCAGCAGGACCATGGCCAGCACATCTGCCGATTTGATCGGTGTGATCTGCTCTATGCGAGAGCAGACCTCGAAGCCCATCCGGGTCACGATGCTGCGATCCTGCGCCTCGCCGCTACTCATGTCCTGGGAAAGGGTGGTAGCCTCGCCCAGCGCAAGCGGCTTGGCGAAGCGCACGTACACCTTGCCGTAAGGTTGTTGCATGCCGAATATATAATTGAAAAACCAGCCAAGGGATTCCTTGCGCTTGGGCTCCCCGCGCTGGATCGAGACGTAGTCGTCGATTTCGGCAATCCTGTCGAAGGCGATGGACACCGGGACCAGCAGCACCTTTTCGACCTGTTCCTTCTCGCAGGACTCCACCACCCAGTTCAGGATACCGAGCTTGGGTGGTGACAGCTTTCCGGTGCGGGAACGGGTGCCTTCGATGGACCAGGACAGGGGCAGCTTATTGCGAATCAGGTAATCGATATACGTGCGAAACACAAGTTTGTAGATAGGGTCCTCATGGAAGGTGCGTCGCAGGAATATCGCACCCACGCGGCGCGCCAGGCTGCCGAAGCCGAGAAAGTTCATATTGATCCCGGCGAAGATAAGCGGCAGCGGGCGGAAATTATTTTCGTAAAGCGAAAGCAGGAAAACAAAACTGTCCATATGGGATTTATGTGACCACAGGAATAACAGCAGGTGGTCCTTCGACAGTTCACGCAACTCTTCCAGCGCTTCCCGATTGATGTCCAGTTCGCGCTCGTAGCTGCGGGTGTAGATGAAACGGGCGAGTTTCACCGCCGGTCGAAACCAGGAATCCTTTGGCGTGGCCTCTATTTCATGCAGGCATTTACGGGCATATTCCTGCGCCTTTTCCGGGGTTTTGCCGCTGGCCTGTGCGGCCTTGCGCAACTCCTCGAGAAAAGCGGGATCCTGGAACATTTCCCCGGCGCCATTACCCGTCATCATAAACTGAACACTCCAAACAGTGCGGCGTGATCGGACAGGTCCCGCCAGGGGCCGCTGCTCAGGCGCTGGCAGGAGTGCGGTCGCAAACCCCGGTAGTATATGCGATCCATCGAAAGCATGGGCGCCCATACGGGGAAGGTGCGGGCATGGCGACCCTGCATCTGCACGAACAGTTCCTCAAGGCCGAGATCCTGGTGCAGGTGCCGTTCCGCACGCTGGCGCCAGTCATTGAAATCCCCTGCGATGATCATCGGCTCGTCGTGGGGTACATGCTGGTCGATGCGTTCGGTGAGAGCCCGGAATTGCCCGCGACGTTCCTGTTCGAGCAGGCCCAGGTGTACACACAGCGTGTGCAGCCGGATGGAGCGGCCGGGTATCTCGATGATGCCGTGCAGGATACTGCGGCTTGAGCGCTTGAATATAGAGACATCGATATTTTCCCAGCTGGCAAACGGATACATGCTGAGAATGGCGTTGCCATGGTCGCCCTTGCGGTAGATGGAATTGCGGCCATAGGCATAATGCGGCCAGCTCTGGTCCGCCAGGTACTCGAAGTGTGGCTGGTCCGGGTAGGAGAAGCGGCGGCGCTTGGCGTCGCTCTTGATGGCATTGCCGTGAATTTCCTGCAGGAAAACCACGTCCGCGCCGGACTCGGCAATGCGGTCGCGCATGGAATCCAGCACGAAGCGACGATTGCCGGTGCAATATCCCTTGTGGATGTTGTAAGTCAGGACGTGGATTTTACTGCTCACGGGTCTCTCTTGTCGGATTACTTGTCGCGGTCGCTACGGGCGTTTGCACGGCTTTGCTGCACGGCCCTGGCAGACCACTTCATGACGTAGTCAAAGCCGCTTGCACCGGCGATAAACAATACCGCGGCGGAGCCCAGGATGATCGCCAGCTGCGGGATGCCGTTGCTGACCTGTGCCGCCAGCACCAGCACGCAGAAACAGATCTGCACAAACATGTTCGCCTTGCTCAGCCGGGTCGCGGAAAATTCGAAATCGCCGAACCGCCACTGGTAGCACGCGGCTCCCAGGACGATCACTACATCCCTGGCGATGACGGCATAGGCCAGGTACCAGGGGATCAGTCCGGTATGGGCAAAGGTGACGAAGGAGACGGTAATGAGCACCTTGTCGGCGATGGGGTCCAGCGCCGCACCCAGCCGGGACTGTGCATTCAGGCGACGGGCCGCGAATCCATCCAGCGCATCGCTTATCCCCGCCACCAGGCCTGTCAACAGGGCCCACTCGTAGTGGTGTTGCAGGATAAAAAAGCCCAGGGGCCCGGCCAGTAACAGGCGCGAGATGGTCAGGGCATTGGGCAGCTGCTGCAGCATTGGCGATCAGTCCGGCCGGTTGAGCAGGAACACGGCCAGCTCCCGCTGCTGCGCCTCGTCCAGGGGAAAAACAGGCATGGGGGACTGGGGTGCCTTGAGGACATCAATGACCGCATTGTAACCGAGGCGATCCTGCAGCCTGGTCAGCAGTTTGGGGTTCTCGCCCTCTTCATGGCAGCTGCGACAGCCGTGGAAGCCATAGAGCGCTGCGCCGCGTTCGGCCATGGCGGGGAGGTCTGCCCCCGCCAGCCAGTCCGGCGGGGTGGGATCCAGGCGACTCGCCGCCGGGGTCGAGGCCGGTGGCGACCACGCCGTGTCCCTGGCGCCGTAAGTGACCCGGTAGATCGCGCCGGCGTAGTCATCGGAGATGTAGATGGCACCATCCGGTCCCTGCGCGACGTCCACCGGTCGCCCGCGGATATCGCCATCCTGGTTGAAGCCGGTGAGAAAGTCCCGCTCCTCGATGCCCTTGTCGGTCCAATGGAGCGACACCACCTTGTAGCCGTCCGGTGTGCTCCGGTTCCAGGAGCCGTGCAGGGCAACCAGGGCCGCGTGTTCATAGCCGGGAGGCCAGCCGCTTGTGTCGACGAACGTCATGCCCAGCGGCGCGTTGTGTGCGCGAAATCCGTGGGCAGGCGCGGTCGGCTCGCGCTCGGCGGCCAGTGGGTCGGGGCCCATATCGGGGTCGGGGACATTGTCACCGTTATAATAAGGCCAGCCGTAGAAGCGGCCCTCCTCGATACGGTTCAGTTCACAGGGCGGGAAGTCATCCCCGAGCAGGTCCCGGCCATTGTCGGTGGCATACAGTTCGCCGCTCCAGGGAGCCCAGTCGAAGCCGACGCTGTTGCGCAAACCGGTGGCGATAATTTTGCCTGCGCTGCCATCGGGCCGGAAGCGCATCAGGGTATTGCGCCTTGCGTCCTCCTCGACACAGACATTGCAGGTAGTGCCCTGGGCCAGGTACAGCTGGCCGTCCGGGCCGAAACGCAGGGTCTTGCTCCAGTGAGTGCCGTTGTCGGTAAAGCCCTCTACCAGCGGCACGTAGTCACCGGTGAGTTTGCCTGTGGCGCTGTCAAAGGTGGCCCGCCCGATCCGGTTGGACTCGGCGATGTACAGGTATCCCCCGAAGAGGTCTATACCGAGCGGGCGTTTCAGGCCGTCGATCACCGTTTCAACCGCATCCGGGTGTCCGTCACCGTCCGCGTCCCGGCGCAACAGCATGATATCGCCCGAATGGGGGCGGCTGAGCAGCAGGTCGCCGCCGGCGGTAAAACGCATGAAACGGGCCTTCGGCAGATCGCTGGCGTAAAGTTGCAGGCTGAATCCCTGTGGCAGCTTGAAACGCTGCTCAATAGCCGCTGCGTTAGGAGGCGGACCGTCGAGGCCGGCCATGACGTTCAGGATCATGCGCAGACTGCTGCTGTCAATGGTACCGGTGGCCAGCAAGGCCAGTGGGATGCAGGCGAGCAGGCCCACCACGGCAGCGACCCCGATCAATAGTTTGCGCAAGCGTCTTTCCTCCGCGTGAATGGCAGACAGGTTGGCAGCTGTCCAGGAGCGGGTGACTATAACATAGGCAGCAGGCGCCTGATCAGGCGCGGCGCCGCAACAGTTTACGCAGCGCCTTGTCACCCTCGATTGCGAGGAAACTCGGCAGGAAACACAGCAGGATCAGCGGCCACCAGTCCAACGGAAAGGGCGCCGTGCGAAACAGGCTCGAAGCCTCGGGAACAAGGGTGGGAATGAAGCGGATGAGAATGCTCAGGCCAATCCCGCCCAGCAGCCAGAGATTCGAAAACGGGTTGAGTGAAAATACCGAGCCCTGGATCGACCGGGCGGAGATCACATAGCCGAAGTGGGCCAGCAGGATACCCCAGAACGCTGCGGTCTGGGCCTGGGTCAGCAACAGCTCATCGACGATAACACCGTTGGACACCGCCGCCGCGCCGAAGTAGTAGTACAGCAGGAATCCCGGAGTCGCGATGGCGAAGCCCATCACCACGACACGCTGCATGAACAGGGCGTTGATGATATGCGCATCGGGCTCCCGCGGCGGTGCGCGCAGCAGCCCTTGTTCCTTGGGCTCCATCATCAGCGGCATGGTCAACAGCACCGAGTCGAGCAGGTTGATCCACAGGATCTGTACGGGTTCCAGCACAAACCGGGCGGAAAATACCGGTATCGAGGCGGCCAGCAGTATGGCCCCCATAATGAGCAGCGCCTGGGCGGCGTTGGTTGGCAGCGTGTAGAGGATGGCCTTTTGCAGGTTGTTCCAGGCGTGGCGGCCCTCTTCGACCGCGGCAACGATAGTGGCGAAGTTGTCGTCCGCCAGCACCATGTCGGACGCTTCCTTGGCCACCTCGGTGCCACTGATACCCATGGCGATGCCAATGTCGGCGATTTTCAGGGCGGGGGCATCGTTCACCCCGTCGCCGGTCATCGCTACCACGTGGCCGTTGGCCTGCAGGGCCTGGGCAATCGACCGCTTGTGTTCCGGTGCCACCCGGGCAAACACGGAAACCTGTTCGGAAATTTCACGCAGCGCGTCGTCGTCGAGCTCGCTGAGTTCGGCACCTGTGAGCACCCGCGCTGCATCGATACCGAGTTGACGTGCCACCGCCTGTGCGGTGTCAGGGTGATCGCCGGTGATCATGACTGTGCGTATCCCGGCTTCCTTGCACTGGGCAATCGCTTCTATGGCAGAGTGCTTGGGTGGGTCGATCATGCCCTGCAGCCCGGCGAAGCACATACCTTGCAGGTCTTCATGACAGAGCCCGCTGTGATTCGAGGGCAGCTCTTTCACGGCGAATCCCAGGGTGCGCAGGGCATCCCGGGCGAAGAGCTTCGCTGTGTGCAGCGCGCCCTGCGCGTCGAATTCCCCGCCGCTGCCGGCGGCGTCCGGTTCGCTGGTGCACATCTGTACAATAACTTCCGGCGCACCCTTGGCGAGAATCAGTCGCTTGCCTTCGGTTTCCACCAGTACCGCCATGTATTTGGTGGAGGAGTCAAAGGGGATTTCCACCAGCCTCTGCACCCCGTCAACCACCAGTTCGGCTTTGGCCCCGGAAATTCTCAGTGCCAGTTCCGTGGGGTCACCCGTGCCGCCATGACCACTGAGATGGGCGTTGTTGCAGTAAAATCCGCAATTGAGCAATTGCAGCAAGGCGGGCTGGTTGCCAGGGGGAACCGGCCGGCCATCGTAGACGAACTGTCCGTCGATATCGTAGCCGGTACCGCTTATCTCATACACTCTCCCGCCGGCGTAGGACCGGGTGACCGTCATGCGGTTTTCGGTGAGCGTGCCGGTTTTATCCGAGCAGATGACCGATGTCGCCCCCAGCGTTTCCGCTGCGGGCAGCTTGCGTATCAGCGCCTTGCGGCTTGCCATCACTACCCCGGACAGCGCCAGGATGGAGGTGACCAGTGCCGGCAGCATTTCCGGAATGGCAGCGACCACCAGGGATACGGCCCCCAGGAAGCTGTACGCCGTGTCGTAGCCGAGGTAGACGCCGTAGCCGAAGTTGAATGCACCGACGGCCAGGATCGCGATAATCAGGGTCTGGACGAACTCCTTCATCTTGCGTTGCAGCGGTGTGAGGGTGGCGTCGGCCGCCTTGACCATGTCGGCAATCTGGCCGAAAACCGTGTTGCGACCGGTTTCCACCACGATTGCCCGGGCTGTGCCCTGGGTCAGGTAAGTCCCGGAGAAGCCCATATTTCTCTGGTCGCCCGGCACCAGGTTGCTGCCCTCGATAGGGGCGGTGAGTTTTTGCACGGGTACCGACTCGCCGGTCAGGGAAGATTCGTCCACATGGCTGTTGCTGACTTCTATGAAACGGACATCCGCGGGAATCTTGTCGCCGCCCTCCAGCACCACGATGTCGCCGGGCACCAGTTCCCTGGCCGGGATGCGCCGCTCGTCCCGGTCCCGCAGCACCAGGCACTCCTGCACCATCATGTTGCGCAGTGCCTCCAGGGCTCCTTCTGCTTTCCCCTCCTGTACGAAGCCGAGCACTGAATTGAGTATCACCACGCTGGCAATCACGATGGTATCGGGCAGCATATGGCTGCCCAGCGCCGTGAGAGTGCCGGTAACCACGGCGGTGACCAACAGGATAATGACCATGGGATCATTGAACTGGCGCAGGAAGCGCACCCACGCCGGTGTTTTCCTGAACGCGATCTCGTTGGGCCCGTACTGTTCCAGCCGTGCGCTTGCCACTGCATCGGTGAGCCCGGAGTTGCTGCTTTGCAAGGACTGGAGCAGTTCCTTCCCCGACTGGTTGTACCAGGCTGTCTTGTCCATTGATTCAGTCGCTCACGCGTAGTGGGGGTAGATGGCTTGGAACATCTGGGATTGTACATGAGCGAGGATGTCATCGGGTTCCGGTTCCCGGGCGAGACCCCGGCGGTACGCGATGCCGGCGACCTCTGCAGCGATGAGTGCGGACACCTCGCGGATGCGGGACAGGCTGGGATACACCCGGCCGATGGCGAGGTCCTCGTCGCTCACCTGCGCTGCCAGCACCCGGGCCGCAGCGAGGAACATCTCGTCGCTTACCCGTGTAGTGCGGCTGGCAACGGCGCCCAGACCCACGCCGGGGAAGATATAGGCGTTGTTGCCCTGGCCCGGGACCAGGGTCTTGTTGCCCACGGGTACCGGCGCAAAGGGGCTGCCACTGGCGAAGATCGCCCTGCCATCACTCCACTGGTAGGCCTGCACGGCGGAACATTCCGCATTGGCGGTGGGATTGGACAGGGCGAAAATAATTGGGCGTTCGTGCAGCCCGGACAGGGTCCTGACCACTTCCTCGCTAAAAACCCCCGGGCGGCCGGCACAGCCCATGATTGCCGTGGGCTTGAGTACCCGCACCGCCTCGGCAAAATCCTCGATCGGGTCGTGCTGATGGGCAAATGGCTGTTTCTGCCCCGGGATCTGCTCCCGCCCGTCCACCAGCAGTCCCTGGCTGTCGAAAAACCAGCAGCTGGCGTGGGCCTGCTCCGGTGAAACACCCTGTTCCAGCAGCGCGGCGACAATGGTGTTGCCGATTCCGATGGCTGCCTGGCCGGCGCCGTAGAATAACACCCGTTGGTCTGCCAGTTCGCCGCCGCTGATACGCAGCGCCCCCAGCAGGCCGGCGAGCCCAACCGCGCCGGTACCCTGGATGTCGTCATCAAACAGGCACACCTGGTCACGGTACTGCGCCAGCAGCCGGAAGGCGTTCTGGTTGCCGAAGTCTTCAAGCTGCACCAGGGCGTTGGGAAAACTGTCCTGAACCGCGCCGATAAATTCATCCACCAGTTCGTCATAAGCCGGCCCGCGTTCGCGCCGGCGCTCCAGGCCGAGATACAGCGGGTCGTTCAGGAAGGATTCATTATTGGTGCCCACATCGAGCGTGATCGGCAGGCACTGGGTGGGCTGGATGCCGGCGCAGGCCGTGTACAGGGACAGTTTACCGATAGGGATGCCCATGCCGGCGGCACCCAGGTCCCCCAGGCCCAGGATACGCTCACCATCGGTTACCACGATGACACGCGGGTCCCGGTGCGGCCAGTGTTCCAGGATCTCCCTCACCCGGCCGCGATCCTGCAGGGTAATGTAAAGGCCGCGGGGGCGCCGGTAGATGTGGCTGAACTGCTGGCAGGCTTTGCCGACAGTGGGGGTGTATATCAGGGGCATGATTTCTTCGATGTGGTTGATAACCACCCGGTAGAAAAGGGTCTCATTGCGGTCCTGCAGGGAAATCAGCGCAATATACCGTTCCAGGTCGGACTCCTTGGCGCGCAGGTTGCCCATCACCCGCTCTTCCTGCTCGGCGGGCGAACAGATCCTCGGCGGCAGCAGGCCGCGCAAACCCATCAGGTCGCGCTCGGCGTCGGTGAATGCGGTGCCCTTGTTGCGCACGGGGTCGTGCAGCAGTTTTACCCCACGCGGAAAAGCCTGTTCCTCCTGCCCCGCCATCACGGCATCCCCCTGCTGCGTTTTTGTCACCCGAACGAGTGCCGCCATCGTAGCGGAGCAGGGGGGGGTGGGGATTGAGGTTGATCAATAAACGGCGACAAAAAAACACCCGGACGAGCCGGGTGTAAAAATGCCTGGCACTCGCTGCCAGGTCCTGGAAGGTCGTTAGCGGATAAATTCCGCCCGGGTACTCGGGTTGGTTTTGAAAACACCGCCCAGGGCCGTGGTACGGGTGGTGGAATTGGTATCCATGACGCCACGGGATTTTACGCAGTAGTGTACTGCGTTGATGGTCACCGCCACGTCGTCGGTATCCAGCAGGGTCTGCAGCGCCACCAGGATCTGCTGGGTCAGGCGCTCCTGTACCTGTGGGCGCTGGGCGAAGAACCGGACAATTCTGTTGATCTTGGACAGGCCGATGATCTTGTTGCCCGGGATATAGGCCACCCTGGCGCTGCCATCGATGGTCACGAAGTGGTGCTCACAGGTGCTTACCAGATCGATGCTGTCGACCTGCACCATTTCTTCAACCTGCATCTTGTTTTCGATTGCCGTGATTTTCGGGAACTTGCCGTAATCCAGGCCCGAAAAAATTTCATCGACGTACATCTTGGCAATGCGATGGGGCGTCTCGCATAAACTGTCGTCCGTCAGGTCCAGGCCCAGTGTGCGGGTGATGTCGGTGAATGCCGCGGTGATCCTGCGGTATTTTTCGTCGCGGCTGAGGCCGTTGGGCAGCATGGGTGTTTCCAGCCCGCGCGTGACCAGCGCGTCTCGCACCAACAGCGCTTCCGGTGACCAGTTGGTTGGGAAGGTCAGCATCTTTTCAGCGATACAAGCGTCCATGATCGTCTCCACTCGATTGTTGGTAGTAGTTACGCCGTCGGCGGTGGAGTGGATTGATGGCGGGCGGATTTTTTTTAGCGACACCGCTGGGTGGGTGCTATCCTGCTGTCTGTATTTCCCCGCGGGCGAGTATCCGTCCGGCAAGGATGTTATGAAAATTGACCATATCAATATCGCCGCACCGATGGCACTGCTGGAGGACGTCCGGGACTTCTACTGTAACGCGCTGCAGCTTGAGGTAGGGCCGCGTCCCGATTTCGGCATTCCGGGATTCTGGTTGTACGGTGAGGGTCGCGCCATAGTTCACCTGATAGAAAGCGACAGCCATTATCCGGCGGCAGAGCCCTACTACCTGGATCACGTGGCTTTCGAGGTCACCGGCCTGGAGGCCTACACGCAGCGCCTCGATAAAATGGGTGTTCCCTACTCGGTTAACCACCTGTCCCAGTTCAATCTGTCGCAGGTGTTTTGCAAGGATCCCTGCGGTATCAGGATAGAGGCGAACTTCCGCTATTGAGGTCGGGCCCCGGCGGGGCTTCGCTATTCGGGCAGGTTCGCGCTTAACAGCAGCTCCAGGCGGCTGTCGGCCAGCAGCACGGCCCTGCTTACACTGAAACAGTCCAGCGCTTTTTCCAGCTGGCCCTGGTTGTAGGGCTTGTAGCCGGGCAGGTTTGCCGCCCTCGGCCGGCTGCTGATCCTGTCCATTTCACTGATGCCGTACACTTTCCCGCACTGGGGTGTCCTGAGGTTGTGCACTGCAAATCCATGGCCGCGGGTGCCAGTGAAAAGGTGGGGGCGCAGTGCTTTCAACAGGGCTGATACGGCCTCCGGGTCAAGGAAGTTGAACAGGTCCCAGAACAGGCAGAGATCAAAGCGGGTGTCCGCGGGAATCTGGGCCAGCTCGGCAAAGGCCTGTTGCAGTGAGGCCATTGAATCTTCGCTGGCGGTGAGCGCCGGCAACTCGGCAAACAGGTCGATGAAGTGGAGTTTACAGCGGTAGCGCGAGAAGAATTCGACAGTCTCGGGCAGGGCGGAACCGATATTCAGTACCGTGAGCCGCCTGCCCTCGTCGATGTGTTGGAACAGGAAGGGCAGCAGCGCGGACGGCTGGCACGAGGTAATGGCGGGGCTGACAGGCCCCGCCCGCAGCGGCAGGGAAATGGACTTAACCGCTTTTCAGGTCGAGCCTGGGCGCCTTGTTTTCCTGGGAGGGAAAGGCGGTTGGCTCCCGGGCCGCCTGGGGCGCGGATTTGGCCGCGCTATCGCCCGGGTCCATATCGATGCTGCCTTTGAACATGGCGCCATCCTCGAGCAGTACCCGCGGCGAAATAATATTGCCCCGCACGTTGCCCAGCTTGGATATCACCACGTTCTCGGTGCCGGTGATGTCGCCGGTGACCTTGCCGTCGATCCTGATGGTCTTGGCCAGTATGTCGGCGGAGACCTGGCCGGACTCGCCAACAACCACCTCGTGGTTCCTCAGTACGATCGTGCCCTCGACCCGACCCTGTATCAACAGGTCTTCATCGCCCGACACTTCACCCTTGATTCTAATGCTCGGTCCAATCATAGCGACACTCCTGGCGGTTCTGGTGGAAACTGGGGGAGGGGGTGGGGCGGCGGCCGGCTCGGCAATAACGGGCTCGGGAGCTTTTGGCGGCGCCGCTTTGTTCTTGTGACGATCAAACATAGCCATCACTGCCCTGACATGGAATGGGCCGGATATCGTACCAGTATGCCCGGGCTTTAACCAGCGGCCCGCGGGGCCTGGATTTACCCTTTCTGGGTACCCGTTTGCGCCACCTTACAGGCCCGCCTGGGTAGCCAGCGGCAGATCAATGCGACCGGAGGTGGAAAGTAGTGGACAAGCGGCCGGCCAGGTCATTTCATTGGCTGGCAAGCCAGTCCCCCATCCCCCCAGGCCCCGTTACCGGGCAGGAGACACGATAGATGGAATTTATCCACGAGCTGCTGCCCCTGGCCATCGCCATGCTGTTGACGGGCGCTGTCGGGGGTGTGCTGGCCGGCTTGCTGGGTGTTGGTGGTGGCATAGTCATAGTCCCGGTGCTGGATACCACGCTGGGTATCTACGGCGTCGATCCCGCTGTCCGCATGCATGTCGCGGTGGCCACTTCGCTGGCGACCATTATCCCCACGTCCGTATCCTCCACCCGCGCCCACCATGCCCGGGGCGCTGTCGATCGTGAGCTCGCGCGCTTATGGGCTCCCTGGATATTTGCCGGCTCGGTAATCGGTACGCTGCTGGCGGCCGGGGCGGATGGCGCTGTGCTCTCCACCGTGTTCGGTGTCGTGGCGCTGTTGGTGGCGCTCAAGATGATACTGCCGCTGGAAAACCTGCAGCTGTCACGGGATATTCCCCGGGGCCTGGCTACCCCCATAGCGCCCCTGGGCATTGGCGGCCTTTCCAGCATGATGGGCATTGGCGGCGGTACCCTCAGCGTGCCGGTGCTGACCCTGATGAGCCAGCCTATCCACCGGGCGGTGGGGACGGCGGCCCTGTTCGGGTTCCTTATCAGCCTGCCCGGCGCACTGGGTTACATCGTCGCAGGCTGGGGTGATACGCGGCTGCCGCCGGGCAGTCTCGGCTACGTCAACGTCATCGGCCTGGCATTGATTGCGCCGGTGACCGTGTTAACGGCACCGCTGGGCGTGCGGATCGCCCACCGCCTGGGCAGGCGCCAGCTGAGCCTGGCATTCGGGGTATTCCTGATGATCGTGGCGGTCCGTATGCTCTACCGGAGCCTGGCGGCGTGATCCTTGTCGCGCCCGGCGCTGCACATGAAACCAATGGGCCGGATCGGGGACTATACTGTTAGGCAGAATTTGTTGCGGTGGATCATGGCTGCCAGCGACCGATCGGGGCGACAATGCCGGTGTCAGGGGGTTGGGCTTCCGGTTGTGGGTTGTCGTGGCCATGCCGCCTGAAATGTAGGCAATGCACAAGCACTTTACCAGGCAAGGAGATTTTTTATGTCAAAAGGCAAGCCCATCCGGGTGGGTATCATGGGCTTCGGCCAGACCGGCCGCCAGATTTATGAACTTGCGTCCCGCAGTGACGATGTCGAGGTGGTGGCGGTGGCCGATATCGGCAAGCCGGAGATATTGCACTATCTGCTGTGTGCGGAGGTAAAGGAGCCCCAGCGGCACGAGTTGCAGGGCAATTTCCTGGTGAATCCCCGATTCCGCTCGCGCCTGATGCAGATCGACCAACCGGCCGAGATGCCCTGGGATATCTTTGGCGTGGACATGGTGATCGACTCCACCGGCAAGTTCCGGGAGACTCGCCACATGCAGGATCACCTGGGCAATGGCGCCCCCAGGGTATTGCTGCGTACGCTGCCGGCCGATGGCATTGACCGCATCGTCATCCCGGGTATCAACAGCGCCCAGGCCGAGGCTACCGACTGCATGATATCCGCCGGTTCGGCGACCACGACCGCCCTGTGCCTGCTGTTACACGTGTTGTCCCAGACCTTTGAGATAGAGTGCGGCAGCATGAGCAGCATCCACTCCTATACCTCCGACCAGGCCTTGCAGGACTATGCTGGCAGCGATATACGGCGCAGCCGCTCTGCCGCAGAAAATATTATTCCCAACAGTCATGAGGCCGGGGATTGGCTGGGCCAGATCCTGCCCGCGTTCGAGGGCAAATTCCTCACGTCTGCGCTCAACGTACCCATCCACGAGGGCTGCCTGCTGGATGTGAACCTGGTCCTGGCTGATCCCAAGGTGGGGATCGAGGACATCAACCAGGCCATGCGCGCAGGCGCGGCGGGCCTTGCGGGTATCGTCGGGGTTGTCGAGGATCCCATTGTGTCATCGGACGTTATTGGCAATCCGCTATCGCTGCTGTTCGATACCAAGGGCACGATCAAGGCGGGCGATAACATTATCAAGACCCTGAGCTGGTACGAGAACCTTGGTCATGCGGCTCGTCTGCTGGATGTGGTGCGGATTTACCGGCAGCTGGACCTGCAGCAGGAGGCAGCGTAATGAAAATTGGAATCAATGGTTTTGGCCGCATCGGCCGCTCGGTGTTTCGCATCCTGGAGAATGTCGAGGGTATCGATGTTGTCGCCGTCAATGACCTGTTCGATTACGACGCCCTGCGCTACCTGCTGGATTACGATACGGTGATGGGCCCCTTTGGCAAGGCACTCAAGCTGGAGGACGGTCACCTTGTGACGGCCAAGAGCCGGGTAAAATTGCTCAGTGAACGCAGCCCGGCAGATATACCCTGGGCTGGGCTGGGTGTTGACGTGGTGGTGGAGGCCACTGGCGTTTTCCGCAAGCGCGAGCAACTCGAGCAGCACCTGGCCGCCGGGGCCAGGCACGTGGTGCTGACGGTGCCGTCCAAGGACCCGGTGGATTACACCGTGGTGCTGGGCGTAAACGACGAGGGCCTGAAGCCGGAGCACAGGATCATCTCCAATGCCAGCTGTACCACTAACTGCCTGGCTCCCATGGCCAGTGTGCTGGACAAGGCGTTTGGCATAGAGGAGGGCATCATCAACACGGTGCACGCCTATACCAACGACCAGCGCCTGGCGGACGTACCGCACTCGGACTGGCGTCGCAGCCGGGCCGCTGCGGAAAATATCATTCCCACCTCTACCGGTGCGGCCAAGGCCGTGGGGGAAGTACTGCCGCAATTGCAGGGCAGGCTGCACGGCATCGCCGCCCGGGTGCCGGTCCCGGACGGTTCGGTGGTGGACCTGTTCTGCAAGCTGGGGAAAAAAGTGAGCGTGGCCGACGTGCATGCGGCGGTGCGCGCGGCGTCAGAATCGGATCACCTGCGGGGTATCCTGCAGTTCAGCGACCGGCCCATTGTATCTTCGGACATTATCGGCAATTCCCACTCGTCCATTTACGATGCGGGGTTCACCGGGGTGACCGCCGGGCGCTACCTGCGAGTGCTCAACTGGTACGACAACGAGTGGGGCTATTCCTGCCGCGTGTGCGATCTGCTGGCCCGGCTGGGCCAGGCCTGAGGCGGGGGTTTGGACGAACCGGCTTACGCTTCCCTGCGCGGCAATGTCAGCTCTCTCGGCCGGCTGCTGGGAGAGACGATCGCCGCGGCACAGGGACAGCCTTTCCTCGACCTGATTGAGCAGATCCGGGGTCTGTCCAAGAGCGCTCGCGAGGGGTCGGCGGGGGCGCGCGCCGAGCTGCAGGCCCTGTTGCACCAGCTGGACAAGGAGCAGCTGGTGCCGGTGGCCCGGGCTTTCAGCCAGTTTCTCAACCTCGCCAACATAGCTGACCAGCACCACAACGTGTCGCGTGAAGCTGACCCGCTGCTCTCCGCCTCGCGCAGCCTGGCCACCGGGCTGGACGAGCTGCTGCAGGAGGGGGTTGCCAGGGAGGCGGTGATCGCGGCCGTGCGCGAGTTGCGCATCGAGCTGGTGCTCACGGCCCATCCCACCGAGATCACCCGCCGCACCCTGATCCACAAGCACGGCGAGATCGGACGCTGCCTGGCCCAGCTCGAGTTGCAGGGCCTGACCGGGCGCGAGCGCGAGCGGCTGCATATCCGGCTCAGGGAACTGATCGCGCAAATCTGGTTCGGTGACGATTTTCGCCTGGAACGCCCCACGCCGGTGGACGAGGCCAAGTGGGGCTTCGCCGTGGTGGAGGATTCCCTGTGGCGGGCAGTGCCTGAGTTCCTGCGGCGGCTGGACCGTGCCCTGCACGACAGCTGCGGTGAGCACTTGCCCCTTGACGTTTCGCCGGTGTCCTTCGTGTCCTGGATGGGGGGTGACCGGGATGGCAATCCCAATGTCACGGCCCCCGTCACCGCCCGGGTCATGCTGCTGAGTCGCTGGCAGGCTGCCGATTTATACCTTGCCGACGTCGTTCACCTGGTGGAAGAGTTGTCCATGACCCGCTGCAGTGAGGAGCTGGGCCGCCTGGCAGGCGGTGCCCACGAGCCTTACCGGGTGGTGTTACGCCAGCTGCGCGACCTGCTACGCCATACCCGGGCCGCGATCGAGGCTGAGCTGGAGGGAGAGCCGGTTCCGGAAGGTGAGGTACTGCACAGCACCCGGCAGTTATGGCAGCCCTTGTACACCTGCTACCAGTCGCTGGCCGATTGCGGTATGCAGATCATCGCTGACGGGGCCCTGCTGGACCTGTTGCGCCGGGTGCGTTGCTTTGGCGTGCACCTGGTGCGCCATGACGTGCGCCAGGACAGCGCCCGCCACACCCAGGCGCTGTCGGAGCTGACCACTTACCTGGGCCTGGGCGATTATGCCCTCTGGGACGAACCGACCCGGCGTGGCTTCCTGTTGCGGGAGCTGGCCAGTCGGCGCCCCCTGGTGCCGCCCCGCTGGCAACCGTCAGATCCCGTGCGCGAGGTGCTGGATACCTGTGCAGTGGTCGCCAGCCAGCCCGCCGAGGCCCTGGGTGCCTACGTGATCTCCATGGCGCGGCAGGCGTCCGATGTGCTGGCGGTCCACCTGCTGCTGAAAGAAGCGGGCTGCAGTCACAACCTGCCGGTGGCGCCACTGTTCGAAACCCTGGATGACCTGTCCCGGGCGCGGGAGGTGGTCGACGCCCTGTTGCAGGAGAGTTGGTACCGGACCCATATTCAGGGCCGCATGATGGTGATGATAGGCTACTCGGATTCCGCCAAGGATGCCGGTGTGCTGGCCGCCGCCTGGGCCCAGTACCGGGCCCAGGAAGAATTACTGCAGGTGTGCAGTGATTTCGATACCCGCCTGACCCTGTTTCACGGCCGCGGCGGCACGATCGGCCGCGGTGGGGCACCCGCGCGCGAAGCCCTGCTGTCCCAGCCCCCGGGATCCCTGCAAAATGGCCTGCGGGTAACGGAGCAGGGCGAGATGATTCGCGCCAAGCTGGGCTGGACCTCCATGGCCGTCAAGACGCTGGCGCTCTATACCGGCGCTATCTGCCGGGCCAACCTGCTCACGCCGCCGGCACCGCGGCAGGCCTGGCGGGAACTCATGTCCACGCTCGCCAGCGAGTCCTGCGATGCTTATCGGGCCGTGGTGCGCGAGGAACCGGATTTCGTGGCCTATTTCCGCCACGCTACCCCGGAGCAGGAACTGGGCAAGTTGCCGCTGGGCTCCAGGCCCGCGCGGCGGGCGGGCAGTGGGGGCATCGAGAGCCTGCGCGCAATTCCCTGGATTTTCGCCTGGTCCCAGAACCGCCTCATCCTGCCCGCCTGGCTGGGCGCGGGTGCCGCGCTGCAGCGCGCCCTGGATCGGGGACAGGGGCAGATGCTGCGCGAGATGTCGGCAGTCTGGCCCTTCTTTGCCACGCGCCTGGCCATGCTGGAAATGGTGTTTGCCAAGACCGACGCGGATATCTCCGCCTATTATGACGAGCGCCTGGTACCAGCCGGGTTGCGGCGTATTGGTCAGGCGCTGCGGGTGCAGCTGCGCAGCGATACGGCCACCGTGCTGGAAATTGGCGGCACGGCGCAATTGCTGGCGGGTGAACCGTGGATTCGCGAATCCCTGCGCCTGCGCAATATCTATACCGAGCCCCTGAATATGCTGCAGGCGGAGCTGTTGCAGCGCAACCGGGAAGCGGCGGACCCGGTGCTGGAGCGGGCGATCATGGTGACTATCGCCGGGGTGGCCGCAGGAATGCGCAACACCGGCTGACAATGGCTTGACCCTCACCGCCACCCAACTCAGAATACCTGTACCGGTACAGCCGGCCGCGATCACGAATAACCACCCACTCCCACAAGCAAGGTGTTTTGTTATGCAAAGACTACTCAAGGCCGGTTTTATCCTGCCCCTCCTGTCCCTGCTGTTGCTGGCCGGTGTCCCGGCCCAGGCCGATGACTACAGTGCCACGGTCAATTCGTTCAGGAACGCCGGGGAGAGCGGCAGGTATTTCGACAGCGCTTACGGCTATGCCGTTTTCCCCACCATAGGCAAGGCGGGTTTTATCGTCGGTGGAGCCTATGGTGAGGGACGGGTCTATGCCGCCGGGCAATACGTGGGCAATGCGTCGATGACCCAGCTCACGGCGGGCTGGCAGCTGGGTGGCCAGGCGTTCAGCCAGATCATCTTCTTCCAGAACCAGACCGCTTACCAGGAATTCACCTCAGGCAATTTTGAGTTCAGCGCCCAGGCCACTGCCGTGGCGATTACCGCGGGTGTTTCGGCGGATGCAAGCACGACCGGTGGCCTGTCTGCGGGAGCCAGCGGCGGCCGCAACGATGCAACCACGGCGCACGGCGGTTACCGGCGCGGCCTGGCGGTATTCACCATTGCCAAGGGAGGGCTGATGTTTGAGGCGGTGCTGGGCGGCCAGAAATTCAAATACACTCCGCTGGGCGCCATCGGCCAGTAGCGCAGCGCCTGTACTTCACCGGCCCGCGAGCGCGTGGGCCTCTTCCAGTGCATTGGCTGGCACGTCGCCCATCAGGATGACGTGCCAGTTACGCGGTCCGTGGGCACCGTATACCAGCTTGCCCTCGATGTCCGCCGTGCTCGACGGGCCGGCGATAAAGTTGACGCCCCTGCTTCGCCCCGTTTTTGCTGATTCCCGCTCGATGCATTCCCATGCTGCCTCCATGTCACGCACCAGCCGGGTGCTCTCGACCAGTACGATATGGTGTTCACTCAGGAGGTTGTTCGCCGCCGGGTTCGCCTTGCCCGTCAGGGTGACGATGCCGCCGATTTCCGCCACGCCCAGCAGGGCGTAGCTCAGTGCGACCGGTTCACCCGGCTCCACGCTGCCGAAACGCGGCAACACGCCGGCCTCGCGCCAGGGCATGGCCGCCAGGTGCGGATCGTTACCGGCCACCAGGCGGTGGCTGCGAAAGTGCCGGTACAGGTAGTCAGCCAGTGCCTTAACGGCGCCGGAGCGATTAGCGACACAGTCCACGCTGCCCTGGTTTTTAAGGACATTGGCCAGGAAGGCGGTGTGGATATCCGCTGCCGGCAGGTCTGCCGTGGGTGCAGTGCCCAGCGCCTCCAACTCCTGAGCGATGGTATCCTCGCCGGCACCACGACAGGCCTGGCGGACATTGGCAAAAACCCGGGAGCGTGAACTATCGGTCATCGCTTTGCCTCGACCGGGGTTTTTTGCCGCGGGGGCCGCCGGGATGCGCCCCGGGTTTACCCTTGCCGGTCCCTTTGCCGCCGGCGGTACCGGGCCGGGTTTTGCCCGGCCTGCGCGGGTCCGGCTTCAGCGGCCAGTCGGCCCGCAGGCCCGGCTCCTGGCGTTCCCCGCTGGCCTTGCCCGACCCGGGACGTGCCCGTCGCCTGGGCGGTTTCGCCACCGCTGCGCTCTTGTCTTCACGGGCCTTGTCGGCGCGCTGCAATGCCGCGTACTGGTGCATGAAGGTTTTACCCTGGGGCGCCGGAAAGTCGCGCTCACTGGTCCAGCCCGACGCCATCGGCAGCTGGGTAAAGCTGCCCTTGCGCTGTCCCAGCAGGTGCAGGGCCGCGATGCCTATTCCGGTGCAGGCGTGGTACAGACCCGGGTGTCGGGCCAGCCATGCGTGCAGCCGCATGCCCAGGCGCCAGCGGGAGGACGACAACTTCTGCCGGTTCTCGTCGTGACGCAGGTCCCGCAGCAGGTCGGGCAGGGGGATGTCGGCAGGGCAGACTTCAGCGCAGCGCCCGCAACTGGTACAGGCGTTGGGCAGGGCATTGCTTTGCTCCAGTGATGTCAGCAACGGGGTCAGGATCGAGCCCATCGGGCCGGGGTACACCCAGCCGTAGGCATGACCCCCGGTCGCGGCATAGATCGGGCAGTGGTTGAGACAGGCTCCGCAGCGGATGCACTGCAGCATCTCGCGGTAATCACTGGCCAGTATCTCGGTGCGCCGGTTGTCCAGCAACACGAAGTGGGTCTCCAGGGGGCCATCGCTGTCCTGTTCCCGCCGGGGACCGGAATAAAAACTGGTGTAGCAGGTCTGGGGCTGCCCGGTGGCAGAGCGCACCAGCAACCGCAGCATGGCGGTGGCGTCCCGGGCCCGGGGCACCACCCGGTCAATCGTGGTGCAGACAATCAGCACATTCGGCAGGTTGGCGCACAGGTCGCCGTTGCCCTCGTTGGTGACCAACATGCTGTAGCCGTTCTCGGCAATCAGCGCATTGGCCCCGATTACACCGACTTCCGCCTTGAGGAAATGCTCACGCAGGACCTTGCGCGCCTCGCCCACCATGTCGGAGGTTTCGGCAAGCTCGCGTTCACCCAGATCGTGCTTCGCCAGGAACAACTCCCGGATCTCGGCGGCGGATTTATGCAGTGCCGGCCCGACGATGTGGCTGGGGGTCTCGCCGGCCTGTTGAATGATGTACTCACCCAGGTCGGTCTCCATCACCCGCAGGCCGGCCCTTTTGAGGTAGTCGTTGAGACCGGTCTCTTCGGTCACCATCGATTTACCCTTGGCGATGCGCCGGGCGCTGTGCTGTTGGCAGATGTCCAGCACGATGCTGTTGAGCTGGTCGGCGTCGGTGGCGAAATGCACATGGTTGCCGTTGTGCAGTGCTTCCCGCTCGAAGCGGGTGAGATAGTGATCCAGGTTATCGAGGGTGTGTTGCCTCACTTCCTTCACATGCTGGCGCAGTTCCTCGAAGTGCCCGAAATCGTCCATGGCCGCGTTGCGTATCAGCGGCGTGAACAGCGCCATGAAGTCGCGGCGCGCGGCCTTGTCGCGGTCCTGCAGTGCCGTGTGGGCATTGTCCAGGAAAGTGTGGCTGGTCTGTTTCAATCTACTTGCCCTGCCCGATGGCGGGGCTGTCGAGGTCACCGACCAGCAGTTCGGCGATGTGGCGGACCTCTATGTCCTCGCCGCTGCGTTTTGCCCGACCGGCGATATTGAGCAGGCATCCCAGGTCGCCCCCGGCGAGGATCCGGGCCTTGGTGGCTACCGCGTTGGCCAGTTTGTCGCCGACCATCTTGCCGGATATTTCCGGCATCTTGGCGCAGAAGGTACCGCCGAACCCGCAGCAGACCTCGGACTGCTGGAGTTCGCTGACCTCCCTGTCGCACAGTTCTTTGAGCAGGGCGCGTGGCTGGGCTTTTACGCCCAGCTCACGCAGGCCGGCGCAGCTGTCGTGGTAGGTCACGGTGGGCAGCGCCACCGCGGGCCGGTCGCCGCGCCTGATGCGGGCGATATCGTTCAGGAAGGTGGTGAGCTCGAAGGTTTTCGCCGCCAGTTGCAGGGCGCGCTCGCGCCACTCGCCGGCGAGCAGCCGGGGGTAATGGTGACAGATCATGCCGGCGCAGGAACCTGATGGCACTACCACGTAATCGGCGTACTCAAACTGTTGTATCAGCTGTCGCGCCAGCGGGGCGGAGGATTCAAAGTCGCCCGTGTTGTAGGCCGGCTGGCCGCAGCAGGTCTGCTTCAGCGGGATGGTCACCTCGCAACCGGCCTGTTCCAGCAGTTTGATGCTGGCGAAGGCTACAGAGGGGCGAAACAGGTCGGCCAGGCAGGTGATAAACAGCGCGACCTTCAATGCCGGGGGCGGGCTCGACTGGTCTGTTGGGGTGCTGGTCATTGAAACCGTCGTCCGGGGTTAGTGTGATCGCTGCTGTTATGCGCGACAGTATATCGAATACAGGGAAGGCCTGTCGCCCCGTCCCGCAACGACCCTAGAAAATACCCTGCAGCGAAAGCAGTGCGACAGTCCCGGCACAGGCGGCGAGGATGGCGAGCGCGCCCAGCGCGAGGGGGTGACGACCTTGCAGGAGCTTGACCGTGACTATCCTGCGATCCACCCGTACACCTCCGGCGGCCATCGGTGCCAGCTGCTCCCCGACCTGGCCCGGGGAAAAAGCGGGCAACAACTTTGTCCCGGTAAAGACCGTCACGTCATCGATCATCAGGAAAGGGCCCCGGTGGTGAATCCGGCTGCCGGCCCCGAGGTGGTATATACCGTCGTGGTCAACCAGCAGCAACTGGTCCGCGCAGATACCAATGTGGCCCGGGTCGCTGCGCTGCAGCACAAGCAGGGCTGCGGCCGGACCCAGCAGAAACAGCAGCAGCGCTGACAGTTGCAGGCTGGAGGCACCCAGCCCAATCGCGCCCAGTACCAGACCTGTTGCCAGTACCGCATAGGCGACGGCAGTCCTGCCGAGGCTGGCGAGGCGGTCGGGGGCCAGGTCGATCCATGCGATATCATCGGCCACTTCGTCCACCGGTGCGGCGCCGCGCTCATGGCATGAGGTATAAACCAGGCTGCGCAGCCGGTGCAGTGCGCCCAGGCCGACACCGGTGAACGCGGCCAGCACACACAGCGCCAGGGCCAGGCGCCAGGCCAGCAGCGCCAGGTTGGCCCAGTGCGCGCGTTCGCCGGCGAGCTCGACCAGGGCGCTCGAGACCAGGGGCGCTTCCGCCTCGCCTGCGCTGTTGAAGCGCCCGATGGGTATCTGCGCGGGGTCTGCCACCAGGATACGGGATCCCCAGGCGACCAGTTGTAACGGCCGGGTTTGCGCTGCAAGGATCGGGCTGTCGACGAACTGCCATTGCCCGTCAAATCGATACAGCCCGGTACCACCATCCCCGGTCCTGTCCAGTGCGACCCACCAGTGTTGTCCGCTGTAGATGAAATCCCGTACGCCCGTGAATTCGGCGGCATCAGCCGTACCAGGCAGTAACAGTATCTCGTCCAGGTGCTGTCCGAAGGCCGTGTCCTCGTAACGGAATACGCTGATGCCCGGTCCCTGGGCGCTGTTCATCAACAGTAGACCGGAATCCAGTCGAAGTACGGGACGCTCGGGCACGTCGACTGCGGCCCTGGCTACGAGGACGCCGTCGGCGGTCACCTTGAGCAATTCGCCGGTGCTGCTGTCGGCGATAAACACGGTGCCGTCCAGGGGGTGAACCGCGAGCGCGGAGATCGTGGTACCGGCAAGGGTCTCGGAGACGGTCTCGCAGGCGGATTCCACGAGGTCACAGCGCAGCAGTTGGGCGGCACCGGATTGCGTCGTGGCAAGCTGGCCCGGAGCCAGGAGTTTGCCGTCGCCATCGAAAGCCAGTGGCGATTGCAGGCTGAGCACGCCGAAGCTTGCCAGGCTTTGGCTGGAGACGCTGACGCCAGCCCGGTCGTGGAGCAGCAGTTGATCGCCCGCGAGCAGCAGGAGACGCTCCTGGGGGGCGACCGCAAGCGCGGTAGCGCCACTGATGGGAGCGGTAGTGGGCAGGGTCGCCACGCGTGCGGCCAGCGCAATGGCGGCGAGGGTCGCAATTGCCGCCGCGTTGAAAGCCCGCCGTGCGCTGCGCCGTGATTGCCCGGCCCGCGAGCGGATTTCCGGGGTATTGCGGAAGGGGCGCAAGCTATAGAGATTGGGCGCACCGGGCTGGCGTTTGCGCCGCGGCTGTCCCGGTTCCTCGCTGGAACTGCGCTTCTTCGACGGCATTTCCATCCGGGTCCTGACCCTGGCGCCCAGCGGTTTGCGCGTCGGACTGTGCGCCAGTTCGATGGCGGCGCGCTGGATTGCCTGCTCTTCCATGGCCCGGCGCTGGGCCACTTGCTCCTCTTCCTGCGCCTTCTGGCGGGCCAGCTCCCGGGCTTTCTTGCGGGCCTCCTCCGCCTTGCGGCGGACGCTGGCCTCGGCCTGCTCGCGTTTGCGCCGGGCTGCCGCTGCCTGCCGCCTGGCGGTTGCTTCTTCGGCACTGCGCTTTTCCCGTTCCCGCTGTGCCGCCTTCTCGGCGGCCACGCGCTGCTGTTCTGCCAGGCGAGCCTGTTCACGCCGGTCCCGCTCCTCCCGCTCGGCTTCCCTGCGCTCCCGCTCCAGTGCCTCCCGGTGCTCGCGTTCAGCCTGGGCCGCGGCTACCCTGGCCGCTTCCTCCGCGCGAGCCAGCGCCAGTTTGGCCTCTCGCCTGGCAGCCTCTTCTGCCTGCTCGCGTTCCTGTTGTGCCTTGCTCTCCAGGGCCTGGGCCTCGGCCTCGCGTTTCGCTTCCGCCACTTCGGCCTTGAGCCTGGCCGCCTCCAGCCTGGCCTTGTGATTCGCCTCCCGGGCGAGGGTCTTTTCCCGCGCGCGTTCGCTGGCCCTGTTGCGTTTTGCCTCTTCCTTGCGCTTGGACCGAAGCGCTTTTTTCAGCGCTTTTTCCCGCGCTTTCAGCCCGGCCGCATTTTGCGCCAGCAGATCTTTCTCCGCTGCCAGGTCCGCACGCCGTATCGCCTCCTGTGCCTGTTCGCTGCTTACCTGCGCCGGGCCTTTGTCGATCCCGCTGTTCTTCGCGCGCGAACCCGCCGCCCAGCTCTGCCCGGTTTCAGCCGGGTTTGCGGCTGGTTCCCCCGGAGCTTCGGCGATGACAGGCTCTACTGGTGCTGGTGCCTGCGCAGTGCTGTCGGGCGGTGCTGTTGTACCTGCCCCGGTGGTGGTCCCCGGGGGCGCAACGGCTTCACCCGCGTGCAGATCGCCCCGTTCGCCTATTTTCACCAGTTCCGCAAGAATGCCCAGCTGCCTGAGCCGGGCATACAATGCTGCCGCTTCCTTGCGCTCCAGGTTTCGTCGCAGCACCACAGGGTCACCGGAAAAACACCGTTTCAGCAGGGCCGGGTCATCGATCGACAGGAGTTGTGCCAGGCGGGTTTGCACCTGCGCCGGATCGTGGCCCTCAAGAATTTCGCCCCTGAACGTGAGGTTAAACCTGTTCACTCCAGCTTTTGCTGCCCCTGCTGACGATTATTGTTCTACGTGAATGTACGGGTTTCCGCGGTCATTTTCCATTGTACCTAGGCTGGATCGACGAACTCGAACTCAAGCCCCGCGTTGTTTGCAAGACGCTGCTGCAGCTGGCCCCCCAGGGCTGTGGCCGGTGTCCAGAACCCGCCCCCGGTCGCCGGTTCATCCAGGGCCAGGCAGACTGCCGCCTCGCCCAGCATTTTCGAGGTGGAGCCGTAGCCGGGGTCCATGTCACCGGTCACTTTCAGGCGCAGGTCCAGGGTCCTGTCAGTGGGGTGCACGCCATGGAAAAAGACTTCCCAGCTGCCGTTTTCCCGCTGGCGACGCGAGGGTCCATCTCCCGGAGCGGGCAGTACCTGTGCGGCCAGCTTGCGCGCGGGTCCCAGGGCCAGGGCCATCATGCCGGCGCCCGTGCCGACAGCGTTGACGGTAGCCATTGCGCGGGAGCGATTCAGTACCGCCTCGTCGTAGCGAAAGCCTTTGCCCCAGGGGAAGCCCAGCAGGGCGTGGCTGCGGCGCACCACCCGGGTATTTATCGCGGCCATGACGAAGGGCGAGGTCCACTGGCCGAAATCCGGGTCGAAACGGGCGTTGCCCTGATCGGGGCCATCCGGCCCTGCGGCCGCGCCGAGGGGGTTGAGGGCGTAGGGGTCCTCCACCACCTCGCGTATCGACGGGTCGTGTTTCATTTCGTCGAGCATGTTGAGCATGCTGGCAATCGTGCCGCCGCTGGCACCGCCGCGTGTGTGCCCAACGCGCGTCTTTACATGGCTGGCGTAAACACCGTGTCGTTTCATCATCGCCTGTTGCAGGTACCAGGTGCCGATGTCGAAAGGAATGGAGTCGAATCCGCAGGTGTGCACAATACGGGCTCCCGAGGCCTCGGCCGTGCCCTGGTAGTCGGGAATGACCCTGGCCATCCATTGCACTTCCCCGGTCAGGTCGCAGTAATCCACACCCTCAGCGGCGCAGGCGGCCACCAGGGGGGTGCCGTATTTGGCATAGGGGCCCACGGTGCTGCACACCACCCGGGTCTGTGCTGCGAGTTTCGCGATACTCTTCGGGTCGGTGCTGTCTGCGATCAGTACCGCCAGTTCCTTTCTCCTGCTGCGGGGCAGGCACTCCTCCCGCACCTGCTCGAGTTTTTCCCGATTGCGCCCGGCAATTGCCCAGCGCAAGTCCCCACCGGTGCCGTAGGTCCGGGCCAGGTATTCGGTGACCAGGTGGCCGGTGAAGCCGCTCGCGCCCCAGACAACCAGGTCGAATTCGCGCTTTTTCATCATCTTTTTCCTCAGTGAATACCGTGCATCATTTTTTTCAGGACCGGGGAGAGCAACATGAGCAGGGCGGCGACGCCCATACCGGTGTAGCACAGGTCAGTGAACAGCTGGGTGTATCCCGACAGCGCGGAGGCGATATCGGCCACAGCGCCGTCAACCGTATCGATCGCCGCCAGCTTCGCGAGCTGGACTGCGACGAACTCCGAGTAGGCCGTGGCCAGGAACCAGGAGCCCATCATTACACCTACCACGCTGGGCACAGCCAGCTTGGTGACGGCCGAGAGCCCTACGGGCGAGAGGCAAAGTTCGCCAGTGGTGTGCAGCAAATAGGCCAGCACCATCCAGTAAGCGGCCACCAGGCCCGTCTCGAGCGGGCTCGCGGCGCCGATGACCAGTGCGCCGAAACCCAGTCCGGCCTGGGCGATGCCCAGGGCGAACTTGACGGGGGTGGACGGCTCCAGTCCGCGACGCCCCAGGTAGGTCCAGAGCCAGGCAAAAACCGGGGCAAACAGGAAGATGAAAAACGCGTTCATGGCGCCGAACTGGGAGGCCGTAAGTTCGAAACCGAGAATATTGCGGTCCATCACCCGGTCCGCGAACAGGGTCATGGACGCGGCGCTTTGCTCGAACAGGGCCCAGAATACCACCGTGGACATGGTGAGGATCACCAGCACGATCATGCGGCTGCGCTCCACCGGGGTGCACCGCGCCGCGATAAACCAGCCCAGGCCCAGCAGCACCACTACCGACATTATGTGGAGCAGGCTGCCTACCGCCCCGTGGAATTGCAGCATCTGCCAGGCGGCGCCCACCGCCAGCAGGCCGCACAGGTAAATGGTAAATTCCTTGCTGATCCCCAGTAGCGACTTTTCCTGCAGTAAAGCGGGGTCGTGGGGTTCTGCCTGGCCCTGCAGGTGGCGCTGTCCATACAGGAATGTGGCCAGGCCCACCAGCATCCCGATACCGGCAAGCCCGAAACCGTAGCGCCAGCCGAAGGTCTCTCCCAGGTAGCCGCACAGCAGGGTGGCGGTGAACGCGCCGAGGTTGATGCCCATGTAGAAGAGGGTGAACCCGGCGTCCCGGCGCGGGTCATCCTGGCTGTAGAGCCGGCCGACAATGGTGGAGATATTCGGTTTGAGGAAGCCCACCCCGATGACAATCAGTGCCAGTGACAGGTAAAAGACCTGCAGTGCGCCCTCGTCCCGCAGGATCCCCCCGCCCTCGCTGCGGGCCTGTTCGCCCTCCAGGGCCATGCCCAGATGCCCCAGCACCAGCAGGATGCCGCCAAAAACCACCGCCTTGCGCATACCCAGGTAGCGGTCCGCCAGCAGCCCACCGATCACCGGCATGGCGTAAACCAGCGCGGCGTAACTGCCCAGGACCTCGAGACCGGCGCTATCGCTGAACAGGTGGTATTTGGTGAGGTACAGCAACAGCAGGTATTTCATGCCGTAAAAGGAAAAACGCTCCCACATCTCGGTGGTGAAGCAGACCAGCAGGCCGCGTGGATGGCCGAAAAAGCCCGTATCGCTGCCCGGGTCGGGGGAGTTGATGCTGACTGTCGCCATAGTAGTGTCGTACCGCCTGAGGGAGTGCCAGCGGCCTATTATAGGGATATACCCGGCCTCGGGGCACGTGTTGCCGCAATTTACCTCCGGCTGCGCAGATAACACCAATGTGGTACTGGTTCTGGCAGGGAGTGCAATGTATCCTTGCGCGCTCGCAACAGGAGCTCTGGCACTGTGCCAAAAGGGAAAATAGATTTTATAAAAATAAGAATGTCTGCTGCCGCCCTCTCCGGGGTACTGGTCTTGCTGGGCAGCCTGTTGGCGGGCTGCGGTGGGCCGCCCTGGAACGATCCCAACCCACAGTACGATGATAATTTGCTGACCTACCAGTCGGTGATGAGCCCATTGCCGCCCAAGCACCTGGACCCGGCAACCTCCTATGCCTCGGATGAAAGCCTGTTCATCGACCAGATTTATGAGCCCCCGATGGGCTACCACTTTCTCAAGCGCCCCTACGAGCTGATACCGCTGTCCATAGCGGCTTTTCCCGAACTGGTTTTCCTGGATGAGCAGGGTAACGAGGTGGCCGAGGACGATGAGGCCCTGGCATTCAGCCGTTACACCCTGCACGTGCGGCCCAATGAGCGCTACCAGCCCCACCCCGCCTTTGCCCTGGACGCGGCCGGCAAACCCCGCTACCTGTTTGCCACCGCCGACGAGGGAAGTCGGTACCAGCAGATACCGGACTTTCCGGAAACCGGCAGCAGGCCAGTACGTGCCAACGATTTTGTCTACGCCATCAAACGCCTGGCCAACCCGGCAATCGGCTCACCCATGCTGGGCTTCATGTCCCACTACATCGTCGGGATGACGGAGTTTTCCGAGCAGTTGGGCACGCTGCCACGCACCGACTGGCTGAACCTGGATGACTACCCGATGGCCGGGCTTGCGGTGCTGGATGAGCGCACCTTCACCATTACCATCAAGGGTCGCTACCCCCAGTTCCTCTACTGGCTGGCCATGCATTTCTTCTCGCCCATCGCCCCGGAGGTCGACCGCTTCTACCACAATCCCGGTTTTGCGCAGCGCAACCTCACCCTCGACTGGTGGCCGGTCGGTTCCGGCCCGTTCATGATGGTGAAAAATGACCCCAACAGCGAAATCGTGCTGGAGCGTAATCCCAACTTCCGTGAGGAGTTCTATCCCTCGGAGGGCGAGCCCGGCGACCGGGAAGCGGGGCTGTTGGATGATGCGGGCAAGAGGATTCCCTTTATTGATCGCGCCGTGTTCCGTCTGGAGAAAGAAGTGCTGCCGCTGTGGACCAAGTTCCTGCAGGGCTATTACGATCGCTCCGGCGAGGTGCACGGAAATACCAATGGTGTATACGACCAGGCCTTCGTGGTCGGCCCCGACGGGGTGGAGATGTCGACGGAACTGGAAGACCATAACATCAGCATGTCACCGGATGTGAAGCCCGCCATCTACTACTACGGCTTCAATATGCGCGACCCCGTTATTGGTGGCTATACCGAGGACAGGCGCAAGCTGCGCCAGGCCCTGCAGATTGCCTTCAATACCGAGGAATACCTGAATATTTTTTACAAGGGTAACGGCATCGCGTCGCACACGCCGATTCCACCGGGCATCCCCGGCTTCCTCGAGGGCGAGGCGGGCATCAACCCCTATGTGTACGACTGGGTGGACGGGGAGCCGAAGCGCAAGTCCCTGGATTATGCCCGCCAGTTGCTGGCGGAGGCCGGCTATCCCGGTGGCCGGGATGCGCGCACCGGTGAACCGCTGAAAATCTTCATCGACGTGCAGTCCCAGGCCATCAGCAACACTATGATGAACTGGATGGACCGGGTGTTCGGCGAAATCGGGGTCCAGGTGGAATACCGCCCGGCGGACTGGAATCGCACCCGGGAAAAACTGCTGACCGGTAATACCCAGGTATTCTCCCACGGCTGGCTCGCGGACTATCCCGATCCGGAAAATTTCCTGTTTCTGTTGTACGGCCCGGAGAGCCCGCTGGACTGCAAATGCGACGGCGCCAACAACAGCAACTACGCCAGCGATGTGTATGATGACGCGTTTCGCAAGATCCGCGTGCTGGCCCCTGGGCCCGAACGGGACAAGCTGGTGGCGCTGGCTGTGGAGGAGTACCGCAAGGATGCCGTGTGGCTTTTCGCCTACTATCCCAAGGATATCTACCTGAACAACAGCTGGGTGTATAACAACAAACGCCACGGCGTCTCCAAGGCCACCCTGATGTACACCGGGATCGACGCCGAAGAACGGGAACTGAAACAAAAAGCCTGGAACCAACCCGTGACCTGGCCACTGTATGCCGGTGCCCTGGTGGTGATCGGCTTGCTGGCGCCGGGGATTATCGCTTACCGGCGTCGCCAGAAAGCGACGGCCCGCAAGGCAGGGGACTTATAATGTTTGCCTATATTATCCGCAGGCTGCTGTACGCCATTCCCATTCTCATCGGGGTGAACCTGCTCACCTTCACCCTGTTTTTCGTGGTGAACTCCCCGGATGACATGGCCAGGTCCCAGCTGGGTGAAAAGTACGTGACGCCGGCGGCCATTGCGAACTGGAAACAGAAAAACGGTTACGACAAACCCCTGTTCCTCAATGACGGCAGCAGCGGCCTGGGTGCACTGACTGACACCATTTTCTTTGCCAAGTCACTCAAGCTGTTTGCATTTGATTTCGGTCGCTCCGAGAGTGGTCGCGATATCACCACGGACGTATCCACCCGTATGTGGCCCAGCCTGGCGGTGGCGCTTCCCAGTTTCGCCGTGGGTATATGCGTCAATATCTGCGTGGCACTGATGGTGGTCATGTTTCGCGCCACCGCGCTGGATCGCTGGGCCGTCTTCGTCTTCGTGTCCCTGATGTCCATTTCCTACCTGTTCTATATCATCGGCGGCCAGTACCTGGTGGCCAAGCAGTGGATGCTGGTGCCGATCTCCGGATTCGACCCGGATTTCCAGCCGTGGAAGTTCCTGATTCTGCCGGTGCTGGTGAGCGTGGTATCGGGAATCGGTTCCGGGGCCCGCTGGTACCGTACGCTGTTCCTGGAGGAAGCGGGCCAGGATTACGTGCGCACCGCCCGGGCAAAGGGTGCGAGCGAAATCAGTATTTTGTTCCGGCATATCCTTCCCAATGCGCTCATTCCCATTCTCACCGGTATCGTGGTACTGATTCCCTCGCTGTTTATGGGCAGCCTGCTGATCGAGTCCTTTTTCGGTATTCCCGGGCTGGGTAGTTATATGCTGGACGCCATACGCTCGCAGGATTTCGCGATTGTGCGCAGCATGGTTTTCATCGGTTCGATTCTTTACATCCTAGGCCTTATCCTCACGGACATTTCCTATACCTGGGCTGATCCCAGGGTGCGGCTCAGCTGATGGGTGACTTCGGTTTGAAGCCGGTACTGCTGTGGTCCGATGCGCTGATATTCATGCTGTTCATCGCGCTCACCCTGTTCTTTTACCGCTTGCGCAATGACCCGCAGACCCGGGAACGCTGGGGCGAGGTGTTCTCCTCGCGCCTGGGTATGATCACCTGCACCGTCATCATGGTGTATGTGGGTATGGCCCTGCTGGACTCCCTGCATTTTCGCAAGGCGCTTCCCAGCCCGGACGGCGTTGACACCACCGAGGTGTTTTACGATAACAAGGTCACCAGTGTCCTTGATGTAATGCTCGACGGCATGGGCGATCGCTTTGAACGTACCTACTCCGCACCCTTTGCCCTGAAATCTTTTGAAAAGAGCAATATGACTGACGCGCAGGGCAACGTGGTGCGCGATTTCGAGTACCTCGAGCACGCCGGGCGGCATCTGGCGAGCCCTGACCACAAGTGGTCCGACCTGCTGTGGCGCACGGCGATCGCCCTGGCCTGGGGCCTGGCGGGCGCCTCCCTGCTGGTGGGCGTACAGTGGTTTTTGCTGCGCGGCAGCGCCTATCCCTGGTACGCGTCGTGGGCGGTGCAGACGGCGGTCATCTGCTTCATGGTCTGGCTGGTGTACATCAGTCACTACTACCACGTGCTGGGCACCGACCAGGGTGGTACTGACGTGGCCTTCCAGAGTCTCAAGGGCATTCGTACCGGCGTATTGCTCGGTACCCTGTCCACGCTGGTGATGCTGCCTATCGCTGTTACCCTCGGTGTCATGGCGGGTTACTTCAAGGGCTGGGTAGATGACGTGGTGCAGTACCTGTACACCACCCTCAGCTCGATCCCCGGCATCCTGCTGATCGCGGCCTCGGTGCTGTTGTTCCAGGTGTATATCGATCTCAATCCCGACTACTTCTCGGTGGGACTGGAAAAAGCGGACGCCCGTTTTATTGCCCTGTGTTTTATCCTGGGACTCACCAGTTGGTCCAGCCTGTGCCGCCTTATCAGGGCTGAGACGCTCAAGATCAGCCAACTCGGCTATGTGCAGGCGGCGCACGCGTTCGGTGTCAGCCACAGCCGGATTCTGGGCCGGCATATCCTGCCCAACGTGGTCCACATCATCCTGATCACCTTTGTGCTGGATTTCAGCTCCCTGGTGCTGGCAGAGGCGGTGCTGTCCTACATCGGCGTGGGTATCGACCCCTCGATGGGCAGCTGGGGCAATATGATCAACGGTGCCCGCGAGGAGCTGTCGCGTGAGCCGGCGGTCTGGTGGACCCTGACCGGGGCGTTTTTCTTCATGTTCATACTGGTACTGGCAGCCAACCTGTTTTCAGACCTGGTGCGGGACGCCTTCGACCCCCGCAGCAGCACCGGGAGGTCGGGGGCATGAGCCAGGCAAACGACATCCGTATGCATGTGCGCAACCTGAAGGTAAGACTGGCCGAAACAGGTGAGGAGATCCTCAAGGGCGTCAGCCTGGAATTGCGCGCGGGCAAGATATTCGCCCTGGTGGGAGAGTCGGGCAGTGGCAAGTCGGTCACGTCTCTGGCGGCCATGCGCCTGTTGCCCGATGCACTGCATATTACCGAGGGCTCGGTACTGGTGGGCGAGCAGGACCTGTTCGACCTGCCCGAGGCCAAGATGCAGGAGGTGCGCGGGCGGCGGGTGGCAATGATTTTCCAGAACGCCATGAGCGCGCTTAACCCCGTGCAGACGGTGGGCCAGCAGGTGGCGGAAACCCTGCGCCTGCACACGCCCTTGCGCGGTGACAGCCTGCGCCAGCGGGTAGTGCAATTATTTTCAGAGGTGGGCATCCCGGACCCCGACGACCGTTTCAGTTTCTACCCTCACCAGCTGTCCGGGGGGCAGCAGCAGCGCATCATGATCGCCATGGCGCTGGCCTGCGAGCCCGATATCCTGATTGCCGACGAGCCCACCACTGCCCTGGATGTCACCATACAGGAGCAGGTGCTGAAGCTGATCCGCGAGCTGACGCACACCCGGCAGCTGGCCGTGCTGCTGATTACTCACGACATGGGCGTGGTGCGCAATACCGCTGACGAGGTCGGTGTGATGTACCGCGGCGAGATCATCGAGCGCGAGGGTGTGGACGAGTTTTTCCACGACCCGAAGCAGGAGTACAGCCGGCGTCTCATCGACGCGCTGCCCGACCTCACCCGGTTCCAGAGCGTGGCCGTGGAAGAGCCCCTGCTGCAACTGGATGACGTCAAGGTCTATTTCCCTATCCGCAAGGGTGTGCTGCAGCGGGTGGTGGATTACACCCGCGCCGTGGACGGTGTTTCCCTGGCGATTGGCCGGGGTGAAACCTATGCCCTGGTGGGCGAGTCCGGCAGTGGCAAGTCAACGCTCGGTCGCGCCATTCTCAACCTGGAAGAGATCAGTGGCGGCCAGGTGCGTTTCAGGGGCGAGTCCATTGGCTCGCTGCCGCGCAGCGCCATGTTGCCCTACCGTAAATTGATCCAGGTGATCTTCCAGAATCCGTTTTCGTCCATGAACCCGCGCCTCACGGTGGGCGAGATTATCGCCGAGGGTATGGTCAGTCTTGGTATGGGCCTGTCGGCACGGGAGCGGGAGGAGCGTATCGGCCAGCTGCTCGACCGGGTACAGCTGCGCCGGGACTACAGCCAGCGCTATCCCCACGAATTTTCCGGGGGCCAATTGCAGCGTATCGCGATCGCCCGGGCGCTTGCGGTAGAACCGGAACTGATTATCTGCGATGAACCCACCAGTGCGCTGGATGTCTCCATTCGGGCGGAGGTGCTGGGACTGCTGCAGGAATTGCAGCGGGAATTCGGGGTGTCCTACCTGTTCATTACGCACGATCTGTCGATCGTGCCGAGCCTGGCCCACCACGTCGGTGTGATGCAGGCGGGCAAGCTGGTGGAGCAGGGCAGCGCGCAGCAGATTCTCACGGACCCCCAGCATCCCTATACCCGGGCACTGCTCAATTCGGTACCCCGGGTCGACCCGGTATAGGGTGCATCTGCACGCGGGCCAGGGCGAGTTGCACAGGTGGGCCGCCATTTGCACCGATTTGTTCTATGCTTGCAAGCTGGATACACAATACCCTTTCCATCAGGTCGGGACTGACCCCGTCCACCAACTGGAGTAATGCCCATGAACGGCGCTGAAAGCCTGCTCACTACCCTGGTCAACAACGGGATCGAGGTTTGTTTTACCAATCCCGGTACCTCCGAGATGCATTTTGTCGCGGCACTGGATGAGGTAGAGGGCATGCGCTGTGTGTTGTGCCTGTTCGAGGGGGTGCTCAGCGGTGCGGCCGGCGGTTATGCCGCGATGGCGCGCAGGCCGGCATCCACCCTGCTGCACCTTGGGCCGGGCCTGGGCAACGCCCTGGCCAATGTTCACAATGCCAAAAAGGGCCATGTGCCCATGGTGAATATTGTCGGTGACCACGCCACCTACCACCTTCAGTACGATGCGCCCCTGACGGCCGATATCGAGGGGATCGCCGGTCCTGTCTCCCACTGGGTACACACCTCCAAAGCGCCTGCGGATATTGCACGCGATGCGGCCGAAGCCGTGCGCCAGGCCGGCATTGGCCAGGTCGCCACCTTGATGCTGCCTGCCGACGTGTCCTGGGGCGACAACCCCAATGGGCCGGAAGCTGCCGTCACGATAGCGCCGCCCGCCGCCGTGCCTGCGGAACGGGTTAACGAGGCGCTTGAACTGCTCAAGTCCGGTGGCAACTGCATGATCATGATCGGCGGCCGGGAAGTGGATAGTCAGCGTGGCCTGATGTTGAGCCGTATCGGCAATGCAGCCGGCGTGCGGGTATGCACCGAGACCTTTCCCGGACGTGTTGCCCGCGGTGCCGGCAGCGCGGTGATCGATCGCCTGCCCTACCTGGCGGAAATGGCTATCGACCATATCAAGGAGGTCGAGCACCTGATTCTGGTGGGAGCGCCGGCTCCGGTTTCGTTTTTTGCCTACCCGAATGTGCCCAGTGCCATCGCGCCACCCGGCTGCCAGCAGTTCGTATTGGCCGGCCCCAACGATGATATCGACCAGGCGCTGGAAGACCTGCTGGAATCGCTCAACGCGGTGGACGTGGAACCGCAAGTGCAGCCCTTGGCAATCCCCGACCTGGCCTCGGGGCCGCTCGATGTCAGCAAGGCGGCAACGGCGGTTGCGCACTACCTGCCCGAAAACGCCATCGTCGTGGACGAGTCCATCACCTCCAGTTTTGCGCTGTACCCGGCAACCGCCACCGCCCAGCCCCACGACTGGCTCAACCTCACCGGCGGCAGCATCGGCTGGGGCCTGCCCGCATCGGTTGGGGCGGCGATAGCCTGCCCGGACCGCAAGGTTGTCTGTGTGGAAGGCGATGGCAGCGCCATGTACACCATCCAGTCGTTGTGGACCATGGCCCGCGAGCACCTGGACATAACAGTCGTCATTTTCAATAACCAGAAGTACAGCGTGCTGGAGATGGAGTTTGCCCGCACCGGTGCTCGCGGCGGCAAGCCCGGGCCCAACGCCGCCAGCGTCCTCGACATCGGCAGCCCCGGGATTGATTTCGTGGCACTGGCCACGGGCATGGGTGTGCAGGCATCGCGCGCAACCACGGCGCAGGAGTTCAACGAGCAGTTCGCGGCTGCCATCAATGGCAAGGGCCCACGCCTGATAGACGCGATTGTCCCACCCATTTTCTAGCGGGTGTCAGGCTGTCGCGGGGGAGTGTGCCGGGCGCCGCGCGTCAGCAATAGCAGCCCGTAGCGCCAGTTGTATCTCGCGCGGCTGCCGCAGGCGTTTCACCTGCTCGAACAAAAGCGCAGCGGGGAAATAGTGGGCCCGCAGGTAGACGAGCCACTGCTTCAGGGGGTTGGGTGCGAAGCACGCGTCGTAGTGCGCCAGGTTCAGTTCAAAAAAATGCGATAACAGCGGCAGAACCTGCTCCCAGCGCAGCGGCGCGGGGTGGTCGCCGGTGGCGGCGCCCGCTACCAGTCGCGGCAGGTCGGGCCGGCACAGGGCGCCGCGACCCAGCATCAGGTCATTGCAGCCGGTGATCTCGCGGCAGCGCATGGCGTCGGCCGGGTTCCAGATCTCGCCGTTGGCGATAAGCGGCAGGCGGGTGACTTCCCTGGCCCGGGCAATCTCCTCCCAGTAGGCCGGTGGCCGGTAGCCGTGTCGCTTGGTGCGTGCGTGCACGGTGAGCTCGTCCACCCCCGCGGCGTCGATGCCCCGGACGATATCCAGGAACAGGCTCTGGTCTTCGTAGCCGAGTCGCGTCTTCACTGTCACGGGTATGTGTGCCGGTACAGCGGCGCGCACGGCGGCGGTGATGGCGTGCACCCGCCCAGGCTCGCGCAGGATGACGGAACCGCCGTCGGAGCGGTTCACGGTTTTCGCCGGGCAGCCGAAATTGAGGTCGATACCCGGGGCGCCCAGTTCCGCTGCGCGGGCGGCGTTTTCAGCCAGTACACTGGCCTGGCCCCCGAGCAATTGCAGGTATACGGGAACGCCGGAGGATGTCCTGCCCCCGCTGGCCAGTTCGGGGCACAGTCGATGGAATACCTTTGGCGGCAGCAGCCTGTCGGTGACCCGCACGAACTCGGTGACGCAGCGGTCCACACCGCCCAGGGAAGTGAGCAGCTCGCGCATGGTGTGGTCGATTACGCCCTCCATCGGGGCGAGCATCAGTCGCATGGGATAAGGTAGAAGTTTCGAAATGGCGGCCGATTATATACAGCCCCGGGCGCTATCACCACGGCGAGCCAAGTCCCGGCATGGCGCCTCATGGGCTAGTGTTTTATCATGGACGCCGTTATGCCCGCGGCTGTGCGGGAAAATCAGCAGGTGACGACATGCAGGGTGATATTGTTGCGCAGGGAGTGGAACTCATGCTGTACGGCATGGGCACCGTGTGCGTGTTCCTGGGCCTGCTGGTCGTCGCCACCACGGGTATGTCCGGGCTTATCACCCGGTATTTTCCACAGCCGGAGCCGCCGCCGGTGACGGCGCGAGTCAAAAACCCCGCCAGGGCCGCCTCCGGGGAGCTCGATCCCGGGATTGTCGCCGTGATCACCGCCGCCATTCACCAGCACCGCGACACCAATAAATAGGCCGCTGCACTCGCGGTTTCAATGAACACAAGAGACGCTACCGACATGGACCAGAACAATCGCCCGCTGGGTATCACCGATGTGGTTTTGCGCGACGCCCACCAGTCCCTGCTGGCAACCCGTATGCGCCTGGACGACATGCTGCCCATCGCCGCCAAGCTGGACGAGGTCGGATTCTGGTCATTGGAAACCTGGGGCGGGGCGACCTTTGATGCCTGTATCCGCTACCTCGGTGAGGATCCCTGGGAGCGTATCCGCGAATTGAAAAAAGCCATGCCCAACACGCCCCAGCAGATGCTGTTCAGGGGACAGAATATCCTGGGCTACCGCCACTATGCCGATGACGTGGTGGCAAAGTTCGTGGAGCGCGCCGCCCATAACGGCGTGGATGTGTTCCGGGTGTTCGACGCCATGAATGATATGCGCAACCTCGATGTTGCCCTCAGGGCGGTGAAGGCGGTGGGCAGGCACGCCCAGGGCACCATTTCCTATACCCTGAGCCCGGTCCACACCATCGAGACCTGGGTGGAAATGGGCAAGCGCATCGAGGACACCGGCGCCGATTCCATCGCCATCAAGGACATGGCGGGATTGCTGCACCCCTATGTCGGCTATGAACTCGTCACCCGCCTGAAGGCGGCCTGCGCGATTCCGATCCACATGCAGTGCCACGCGACCACCGGCCTGTCGACGGCCACCATCCTCAAATGCGTTGAGGCGGGTATCGACAACGTGGATACCTCTATCTCCTCCATGTCCATGACGTACGGTCACTCGCCCACCGAGGCGGTGGTGGCGATGCTCGAGGGCACCGGGCGACAGACCGGCCTGGACATCGTGAAGCTGGCTGAGATCGCCGCCTACTTCCGTGAAGTGCGCAAGAAATACGCGGCATTCGAGGGCTCACTGCGCGGCGTGGATGCCCGCATCCTGGTAGCCCAGGTGCCAGGCGGCATGCTCACCAACATGGAAAGCCAGCTGAAAGAGCAGGGCGCGGCCGACCGGATGGACGAGGTGCTGGCGGAAATTCCGCGGGTGCGAGAAGACCTCGGGTTTATCCCCCTGGTGACGCCCACCTCCCAGATCGTGGGTACCCAGGCCGTGATCAATGTACTGACCGGGGAGCGTTACAAATCGATTTCCCGCGAGACCGCCGGCGTACTCAAGGGTGAGTACGGCGCTACCCCGGCACCGGTCAATGCCGAGTTGCAGTTGAAGGTGCTGGAGGGCAAGCCGGCAATTACCTGCCGCCCGGCTGACCTGCTGGTGCCCGAGCTGGATACGCTCACGGAAGAGTTGCGCGCCCTGGCGCTGGAAAAATCCATTGTCCTCACCTCCGGTGACGGCGAGATCGATGATGTCCTGACCTATGCCCTGTTTCCGCAGATTGGCCTGAAGTTCCTGGAAAACCGTGGCGATGCCTCGGCCTTTGAGCCGGTGCCGACCGCGAGCGCCGTGCCGGCACCGGCAGCCGCCGCCCCACCGCCCGCCGGACAGCCCGGAGTGTATACCGTAAAGGTCAACGGCCAGAGTTACCTGGTGGAGGTGGCCGCAGGCGGGGATGTATCCGGTATCAGCCCTGTGGCTTCCGCCCCGGCCGCGCCGGTTGCACCCGCCGCCGCGGCGCATTCACTGGCGGCGCCGCTGGCGGGCAATATCTTCCACGTCAATGTGATTGTGGGGGACGAGGTGGAGGCGGGTGATGTCATCGTGGTGCTCGAAGCCATGAAGATGGAGACCGAGGTGCGGGCCCAGCGGGCAGGCACCGTGGCCGAGGTCATGGTGAAAGTGGGCGACAAGGTCGCAGTCGGCGCCCCTTTGATCAGCGTGGCCTGAGCGGATATGCAGAATCTCCTGCTGCTGTGGGGCTCCTCGGGACTGGCCCAGATCCAGGCCGGTCAGGCGTTCATGATCCTGATCGGGCTGTTGTTGCTGTTCCTGGCCATTCGCAAGGGGTTTGAACCGCTGCTGCTGGTGCCGATAGGCTTCGGTGGGATACTGGCCAATATCCCCGGTGCGGGTATGGCGCACTCCGCGCTGGAAAACGCGCTGTATGCCGGTGATCCTCAGCTTTTGGGTGAGTTTGCCCGCGTGCTCGGGCTTGCCCTGGCCGATAACCCGAAGGAACTGCTGGCGGCCTATTACAGTGCCAGCGTGCCGGTGCAGATGGCGGTGCAGCAGCTGGCGGAGCATGCCAGCTTCAGCAATGGCATGCTCTACAATTTTTACTCGGTGGCCATTGCCAGCGGCGCGGCACCGTTGGTCATTTTTATGGGAGTCGGTGCCATGACCGATTTCGGCCCCCTGCTGGCCAATCCCAAAACCCTGTTCCTGGGTGCAGCGGCCCAGTTCGGCATCTTCGCCACCGTGCTCGGCGCCGTTGGCCTGAGCAGTATCGGCCTCATGGATTTCAGCATCAGCGACGCCGCGGCCATCGGCATTATCGGGGGTGCCGACGGGCCTACCGCGATCTATGTAGCCAGTATGCTGGCCCCGGACCTGCTGGGCGCCATCGCTGTGGCGGCTTACTCCTACATGGCACTGGTGCCGCTCATCCAGCCGCCCATCATGCGCGCCCTTACCACGGAAGCCGAGCGGCGCATTGTGATGGTGCAGCTGCGACAGGTATCCCGCCGGGAAAAAATTGCCTTTCCCCTGGTGTTGCTGATCCTGGTGGCGCTTTTGTTGCCCGCGGCGGCGCCCCTGCTGGGCATGTTCTGCTTCGGTAACCTGATGAGGGAGTGCGGTGTAGTAGAGCGCCTGAGTTTTACCGCCCAGAACGCCCTGATCAATATCACCACCATCTTCCTGGGGCTGTCGGTCGGCTCCAAGCTGGTGGCGGACAAGTTTCTCGATATCAATACCCTGGGCATCCTCGGCCTGGGTATTATCGCTTTTGCTATCGGCACCGCTTCGGGTGTGCTTATCGCCAAACTGATGAACCGGCTGGGTGGTGCGCCCCTCAATCCGCTGATTGGCTCCGCCGGCGTTTCCGCGGTGCCCATGGCGGCGCGGGTGAGCAACAAGTTGGGCCTGGAGGCGGACCCGCATAATTTCCTGCTGATGCACGCCATGGGCCCCAATGTCGCGGGTGTCATAGGCTCGGCGGTGGCTGCGGGTGTAATGATCAGCCTCGTGGGGTCACCCTGACCGTAGTTGCCGGACTTTATTCCCTCCCGATAGCGGTAATTTTTCCCCCATACGGTGGTTGAGTTGGGCTGGCCCGGCGATAATCTGGCTAAGAAACTTTGCCCTGTGGGCAGTGTCAGAAAGGGTGCCTGCATATACCCCGCAGGTGATGTAATTTCTTCCAGGGAGACATGTTATGAATAAATCCATGCTTACCGGTGTTGTGCTGGGCGTTGCGGTAGCGACCGCTGCGGGCGGTTTCGCCGGCTACAAGATGTTATCGGGGCCGGAGTTTGCCGAGGTGCTGTCGGTAACACCGGTCACTGAAAGTATCAAAACGCCGCGGGAGGAATGCAAGGACGTGGTGGTGACCCGCAAGCAGCCGGTCAAGGACGAACACAAAATTGCCGGCACCGCGATCGGCGCGGTTGCGGGCGGCCTGGCCGGTGATGCGATCGGTGGTCATGGCAAGAACACCGGTGCGAAAATCGCCGGAGCTGTCGTGGGCGGCGTCGCCGGCAACCAGATCCAGGGCAAGATGCAGGAGAGCGATACCTACCAGGCGACCGAGCGTCGCTGCAAGACTGTGAACGACATCAGCCAGCGCACGATTGCCTATGACGTGCAATACCGCCTCGGCAAGGAAACTGGCCAGGTGCGCATGGAGTACGATCCCGGTGCGATGATACCCGTGCGCGATGGCCAGCTGGTATTGTCGAGGACAGTTCCGGCCGCGGCCGGCTCCCCGCAGGGTTGACGCCTGCAGGCAATGGGCGGGCCAAGGCCCGCCTGGCATTCACCTCACATTGAAGGAGCGAGTTTTGCCCCAGCATTCCGTTACCATCACGCCCCGTTTTTACGAGACCGACGCGCTGGGGCATATCAATAACGCCTCCATTGCCGCCTGGTTTGAAGTTGCGCGCATCACCTTTGTCGAGTCACTCAGCGAGGCCGGTTCGGCCTCGGCAAACAGCTGGATACTGGCGTCGCTGAAAATTGATTTTATCGCCGAGACATTTTACGGCAGCGATGTCATCGCCACCGTCACCGGCGCGACCGCTGGCAACAGTTCCCTGACGATCACCTGCGAGATGTCACAGGGCGGCAAGCTCACCGTGCGCGGCACCGCGGTGCTGGTTCACATGGATCCCGACTCGAAATCACCGTCGCGTATACCGGATGGTTTGCGCGAGCGACTTGTTGCTGACTGAACAAGGCAAGGAATGGACGCGGCGCTTATTTCCCCAGGGCCTGCTGGTAAGCAATAACCGCGTTGGCCAGGCCCATGCGAATCGCATCCACCGTCAGGGCGTGGCCGATAGACACCTCGAGTAAGCCGGGTATCGTGGCAAAGCGGGGCAGGTTGTGCAGGTCCAGGTCATGGCCCGCGTTCAGCCCCAGGCCTTCTTCTGCGGCGGTTTCAGCTGCCGCTATAAACTGCCCCAATACCGCTTCGAGATTCTCGCCGCTGGCGAAGGCCCGGGCGTAGGACTCGGTATACAGCTCGATACGATCAGCACCGACCTGCGCCGCGAGGCGAATCTGTTCCGGCTCCGGGTCCATAAACAGGCTGGTGCGGATGCCCAGCGCCCGCAATTCGGCCACCAGCGGCGCTACCGTATCGGCATCGCGTTTCAGGTCGAAGCCGTGGTCGGAGGTCAGTTGGCCGTCGCCGTCCGGTACCAGGGTGCACTGGGCCGGTCGAATCTCCCGTACCAGCGACATAAATCCGGGATAGTCACCGACGCCTGCTCGCTCGCTGCGGCGCGGGCCCGCCATCGGGTTGCCCTCGATATTGAATTCCACTTGCAGCATGGCCGCGAGGTCAAAGCAGTCGGCGGCGCGGATATGGCGCTGGTCAGGACGTGGATGCACGGTGATGCCGTCGGCGCCCGCCGCGATGCACATGCGGGCGTGTTCCGTGACACTGGGATTGGTGGTGTCCCGGGAATTGCGTATCAGGGCGATTTTATTGAGGTTGACGCTAAGCGCGATCATAGGGGCTTGGCGCGCACGACCTCCTTGATGATGATCGGCTGCAAGGGGACGTCGCTGAAACTGGCTACCTTGCCGGTGGGTGCAGTGGCGATGAAGTCCACGATATTCATGCCCAGTATCACCTCGCCGAACACGGTATAGCCCTCCTTCCCGGGAGCCCAGTCCAGCTGCAGGTTATTGCGCTGGTTGATAAAGAACTGGGCGGTGGCGGAATCCGGGTCGTTGAGGCGGGCCATGGCGATGGTGCCGCGGGTATTGTGCAGCTTGTTTTTCGATTCATTGGCCACCGCGTCTCCCGTGGCCTTCTCCGTCATATCCGCAAGGAAGCCGCCGCCCTGTATCATGAAATTGGGTATCACGCGGTGAAACACGGTACCGTTGTAGAAGCCCGCGTCGACGTAGGCCAGGAAGTTATCCACCGTGAGCGGGGCCTTGTCACGAAACAGGCGCAGCGTAATGTCCCCCTCGCTGGTCTTGATAACCACCTGTGGGTTGGGCAGGGCGGTGTCATCGGCCAGCGCCAGGGGTGCTACCAGGATCGTAAGGCAGAAAAGCAGGTTTTTTAACACGGTTTGTTTCTCCTATGCCCAGCTGGAACTCTTGCGGCGCTTTGGCCACAGGCGGGGTACCACCAGGGTAATGATTACGCCCAGCAGGACTGCCAGTGCCCCGTTGATGAAATCCTCGCTGTCGACCTTGTCGTGCAGGCGCTGGTTCTCGGCTTCGAGCATATCCAGTTCGGAGCGCAGCTGTTCGCCATTCACTACCAGGCGGCGGTTGTCCTCGTCGAGTTGCAGGGCGTTGCCGGAGACCTGCTTGAGCTGGGTCAGTTCGTCGGTGAGCGAGCCCAGCTGCAAGTCCTTTTCCTCCAGTTTCGCCAGCATGCCATCGCGTTCGGACTGCAGGGTGGCCAGTTCCTCTTGCATGGCCTCGGTCAGTCCGCCAGACTCCTGGGCTTTTTTCATTACGGCATCCAGTCGCAGCTGTGCCGGCATGTCGGGCATCAGGTACTGGACAGCAATCCAGCCACTGGCACCGGTGTCGGTGGCGACTTCGGCCCAACCGCCGTCGTCTGACAGGCGTGCGACCGTCAGGCGACTGCCGCTGGGGAGCCCCCGGTGGGTAATGCGGAACTCGTTACCGGCTCCCTCGCGCAGCGGGACATATTGCTTGTCGCTGACATAGCGAACGTCCTGGGCCTGGCTGGAGGCGACAAAAAACAGTAGAACCAGAAGAAGCGGCTTGGCAGTACGCAAAACGGAATCCTTAACGGTGACAGGGTTGATCAAGGGGGGCCAGTGTAACCTCATTTCCTGCTGAATTTAAGTTCAGGGCAGCACCAGTTTGTAGGGTTTGACGGTGACGCGTTTGAATACGCCGGCATCCACGTAGGGGTCCGAGTCCGCCCAGGCGGTAGCGGCTTCCAGGCTGTCGAATTCCGCGATGATCAGGCTGCCGGTAAACCCCGCCTCGCCCGGGTCAGCGGTATCCAGCGCAGGGTGCGGACCTGCCGCCAGCAGGCGGCCCTGGTCGGCGAGGTCCTGCAAGCGGGCCAGGTGGGCCGGGCGGGCGCCCTGGCGTTTCTGCAGGCTGTTTTCGACGTCATCGCATAAAATGGCGTAATACATAAGCTGTTCTCTCCGTTGGCAGGCATGGTACCAGCTTGGGCTTTCGGGACAATACCACCCGATGTAGTTTTCGGCTGGCTGCGGGCAGTATGGTGAAGATGATAAGCTGGTCCAGGCGTCGCCCAGTTACTATGGAGTAGTCCCAATGAAAGTCATGCGCACCCCTGATGCTTGCTTCGACAAGCTGCCCGATTTCCCCTTTGCCCCACATTACCACCCGCTGACACCGCGGCTGCGCCTGCACCGGTGGGCCGGGGGTAAAGCATGAAACAAGTCTGGATAACGGGCAAGGGCGGGCCCCAGACCCTGCAGCTGCGCGAGGGAGCTGATCCCACTGCCGGTGCCGGTCAACTGCGTATTCGGGTCGCCTTCGCGGGAATCAACTTTGCCGATATCCAGGCCAGGATGGGCCAGTACCCGGATGCACCGCCGATCCCCTGCGTGGTGGGCTATGAGGTGTCGGGGGTCGTGGACCAGGTGGGCAGCGGTGTCTCGGGGTTCAGCCAGGGGGACCGGGTATTGTCCTTTACACGCTTTGGCGGTTACAGCGATACGGTGGTGGTGGATAGCGCATGGGCACACAAGGTGCCCGAGTCTGTCTCGCTGGAAGCCGCCGCCGCCGTGCCGGTGAATTATGCCACCGCATGGACCATGCTGGTGCGTCTGGGCGCTTTACGCGAGGGGGAGACGGTGCTGGTGCACTCCGCCGGTGGCGGTGTGGGAATAGCTGCCCTGCAGATTTGCCGGTGGCGCGGTGCGATTGCCATCGGAACTGCCAGTGCCGGTAAACATGCGCGCCTGAAAGAACTCGGTTATGCCCATTGCATTGACTATCGCAAGCAGGATTTTGCACGGGAGGTTAAACGCTACACGGGCGGACGTGGCGTTGACGTGATACTGGACCCGCAGGGCGGTAGCTCCTTCCGCCGCAGTTATCGCAGCCTCGCGCCGCTGGGCAGGCTGTTTATGTTTGGCATGGCGGGCAGCGTGCAGGGTGAGCGCATGAACCCGCTGGCGCTGCTGCGGGAGTTGGCGACCACGCCCTGGTTTCATCCCCTGTCCCTGCTGAACAATAACCGCGGTGTGTTCGGTACAAACATGGGGCGTTTGTTCGACGAGTTCGGTCGCCTTGCGCCGGACATGGTTGAAATTGTGCGCCTGCTGGGAGAGGGAACACTGGCGCCGGTGGTGGACCAGATATTTCCCTTTGCAGAGGCCGCGGCGGCCCACCACTACCTGCAGGACCGGAAAAATTTCGGCAAGGTCCTGCTGCGCTCGCCCGGCTTTGAAAGCTAGCCGTGCACCGCGGCGTGCGGCGTTTCAGCCCCGCGCCGCTTATGCTAACTTAGCGGCTGAAAAAAACCGGGGATAAACCAACATGCCACAGCTTGAAGGGAAGGTCGCTATTGTCACCGGCGCCGCGCGCGGGTTGGGCCGTGCCTATGCACAGGCCATGGCATTGGAAGGTGCCGCCATCCTGGCGTGTGATATCAACTCCTGTGACGACACGGTCGCGGCAATCACCGCCGCGGGCGGTCGGGCCGCAGGGGCGGTGACGGATATTTCCAGCATGGACAGCTGCACCGCGATGGCCCGGCAGGCCGTGCAGGTCTTCGGCCGTATCGACGTGCTGGTAAACAACGCGGCTCTTTACGCCGGCCTCAAGGGCGCCCGCTTTGAAAAGCTCGACGAGGCCCAGTGGGACGCGGTGATGAACATCAACGTCAAGGGGCTATGGCAGAGCTGTAAAGCCGTGGTACAGCCGATGCGTGACGGTGGAGGCGGTTCCATTATCAATATCTCGTCCCTGGCGGCTGTTTATGGCCTGCCCTACGGCCTGGATTACGTGGCCTCCAAGGCCGCGGTGATCGGCATGACGCGGGGCATGGCCCGCGAACTGGGCGCGGACGGCATCCGGGTAAACGCGGTGGCGCCCTCTGCGGTCATGACTGAGGGCACTGCGGATTTTTTCGGGGAAAAGCTGGAGAAGGCCAAGAAGGTGATAGCGGCCGGCCAGGTGATCCCGCGCAACCTGGAAACCGCCGATCTCACCGGCACGATCATCTACCTCGCCTCGGACAACAGTGCCTTCGTCACCGGCCAGACTCATATGGTGGATGGGGGCTCGTGGTTCCTGTAGTGCGGCAATCGATATCCCCTGGTGGCTCGCCGGCATGGCGCTAGAGCAAAGTTTCCCGGATATTCGCGCCGCGGTCGCAAAGTTGTGCGCCGGCTTTGGTGGCGACTACTGGCGCCGGCTCGACGGTAATCGCCAGTACCCTACCGAGTTTGTCCGCGCCCTGACCGGGGCGGGGTACCTGTCGATCCTGATCCCCGAAGCCTATGGCGGCAGTGGGCTGCCCCTGGGTGCGGCCTGCGCCGTGCTCGAGGAGATCCACCGCAGCGGTGGCAACGGGGGTGCCTGTCACGCCCAGATGTACGTCATGGGTACCTTGCTGCGCCATGGCAGTGAGCAGCAGAAGCGACGCTACCTGCCGGCCATCGCCGAGGGTTCCCTGCGACTGCAGGCCTTCGGTGTCACTGAACCGGGCAGCGGTACCGACACCTCGCGTATTCGCACCACCGCGGTACGCGATGGCGACGACTACGTGGTGAACGGCCAGAAGGTGTTTATTTCCCGCACCGAGCACTCCGACCTGATGGTGCTGCTGGTGCGCACCTCACCCCGGGACGAGTCCGGCAAGCACACCGACGGCATGTCGGTGCTGCTGGTGGACTTGCGTGATGCCATCGGCAACGGACTCAGTATCAAACCCATAGACACGATGATGAACCACGCCACCACGGAACTGTTTTTCGACGAACTGCGGGTGCCGGTAGCCAACCTGATCGGGGCCGAGGGCCAGGGTTTCAGGTGTATCCTGGACGGCATGAACGCCGAGCGCATCCTGATCGCCGCCGAGTGCATCGGGGACGCTCGCTGGTTTACCGCAAAGTCTGCCGGCTACGCGCGGGAGCGGGAGGTGTTCGGTCGCCCTATCGGCCAGAACCAGGGTGTGCAGTTTCCCATTGCCCGGGCCCATATACAGACCGAGGCGGCGGCCTTGATGGTGCAAGAGGCTGCGAACCTCTACGATGCAGGCCGGCCGGCGGGGGCCCAGGCGAATATGGCGAAGCTGCTTGCCTCAGAGGCTGCCTGGGCCGCTGCGGACACCTGCGTGCAGACCCATGGCGGCTACGGATTTGCCGCCGAGTACGACGTGGAGCGCAAGTTTCGCGAAACCCGCCTGTACCAGGTGGCACCGGTTTCCACCAACCTGATCCTGTCGTTCATCGCCAACCAGGAGCTGGACCTGCCGCGGTCCTTCTGA
>JAHEBM010000109.1 GCA_024642245.1 Haliea sp. | reverse complement strand
ACTCGGGGAAATTCAAGGGCGCAGGGGCATTATTCTTCGCCGCGCGCCCGCAGGCAGGGGCTCAGCCGGCCGCCTTGCTGACCATCACCATGGCCGGGCGCAGCAGGCGGCCGTTCAGGGTGTAACCCTTCTGCATGACCGCGATCACGGAATTGGGCTCGACGGCGTCGTTTTCCACCATGCTCATGGCCTGGTGCAGGTTGGGATCAAAGGGTTCCCCCTGGGGGTCAACCGCCTCGATATGGAACTTCTTCAGGGCATCCAGCAGGCTCTTCAGGGTCAGCTCAACGCCCTCGGTGATCGGTTTTACCGCCTCGTCGTGCCCGGCGGTGGCTTCCAGCGCGCGTTCCATGTTGTCCACCACCGGCAGCAATTCCCTGGCGAAACTCTCCAGGGCAAACTTGCGGGCTTTCTCCACGTCCTGCTCCGCGCGACGCTTCACATTCTGGGCGTCGGCCTGGGCCCGCAGGGCGCCATCGCGGGCAGCCGCTACCTCTTCCTCAAGCCGCGCCACGACCTGCTCAGGCGATAACTCTTGCGCCGGCGCATCGCCGCCACCCTGGGCGTCGGACACCGGCTCGCCGGCCGCCTCCTGTTGGCTCAATTCTTCCTCTGCTACCGGTTGTTCCTGCTCTTGCTCGGCCACGCCTACCCTCCGTTTTATGGCTGTTTCGGGTCACCAGGATGCGCACATCCCGGATCGACCGGGCCCGCGCTATGGGTCACTGGCGATACATGGGGGCGGATGCCCCAAATTCAAGGCAGAAAAGGCAGGAAGCTAGCGAAAATTCACACAGCGGCAGCGGGCCCGGGCGGGTGCGCCGGTGCCGGGGCGGTCAAGGGTCCGAATCAGCCGGTAAGTGCCGAGCTCAGCATCCTGGCAGTGACATCGACGATGGGAATGACCCGCTCGTAGGCCATGCGGGTGGGGCCAATCACCCCCAGCACCCCCAGAATCCGGTCACCGTCGTTGTAAGGAGCGGTGATGACGCTGTAGTTGCCGAAAACCTTGTACCCCGCCTCCTCGCCGATAAATATCTGGATGCCCTGGGCGCGGCCGCAGCGCTCGAGCAGGTGAAGCAGGTCTTTTTTCTTTTCAAACGCGTCGAACAGCCCCCGCAGCTGCAACAGTTCCTCTGCCGTGGCGTTGCCCAGCAGGCGCGACTCCCCCACGACCATGCAGTCGCCCGGGTCGGGTTCCTGGTCCAGCGCCTGGTTTGCCAGGTCCAGCGCCGCCTGCAGGTAGTTGTCGATGCGGCTGCGAGCCTCCTGCATCTCCTTGAGTATCGTCTCCTTGACCAGGTGCAGCGGCCGCCCGGCAAAGCGCTGGTTGACCATCGCCGCCGCCTCGCGCAGCTGCGCCTCGGTGAAGGGTCGCTGGGTGTGGATGATGCGGTTCTGCACCTCCCGCTCGTTGATCACCAGGATCACCAGCACCCGGTCGCCGGAAAGCGGCAGGAATTCCACCTGGCGCAGCTGGTGAGCTTCCTGCCGGGGCACGGTCACCAGGCCCGCCTGGGCCGTGATACTCGACAGCAGCGCTGAAGCGGACTGCACCAGCTCGGTGGCGGACTTGTCCGGGTTGAGTTCGGCACGCATCCGCTGGATGGCCTCGCTGTCCAGCGGCTTGACCTGCAGCAGGCTGTCCACGAACAGGCGATAGCCCAGCGCGGTGGGCACCCGGCCGGCCGACGTATGGGGGGAGTGCAGGTAGCCCTTGTCCTCCAGGTCCGACATGACATTGCGGATGGTGGCGGCGCTGACCGGCAGGCCGGCCTCTTCCAGCAGGGTTTTCGACCCCACCGGTTGCCCGTCACGGATATGGCACTCCACCAGAGTTTTCAACAGCACCCGGGCCCGCTCTGAAATATCCACCACTGCCTCGCCGCTCCCACCTGAGTCGCATGTTCCCACGTGTTTTTATCACAGCCCCGGCCAATTACAAAACGGGCGCGTTCAAGGCCTGCCCGAAGAAGCTGTTTATGCGCTCACTTATCTGCGGTATAAATGGCGAAACTCGCAGGCCGCTTCCATGCTCACCCATATCAGTATCAGCAATTACACCATCGTCACCGCGCTGGAGATCGATTTCGCCCGCGGCATGACGGTCATCACGGGAGAGACCGGCGCCGGCAAGTCCATCATGCTCGACGCCCTGGGCTTGTGCCTGGGCGACCGGGCCGACACCAGGGCCGTGCGCCACGACTGCGAGCGCGCGGAAATTATCGCCGGCTTTGATATCAGCGGCATTCCCCCGGCCCGGGCCTGGCTGCTCGAAAGAGACCTGCACACCGGCGAGGAATGCCTGCTGCGGCGCATCGTCACCGCCGAGGGCCGCAGCCGCGCCTACATCAACGGTACGGCCTCCACACTGCAGGACTGCGCCGAGCTGGGCGCCCTGCTGATCGATATACACAGCCAGCATGAGCACCAGTCGCTACTGCGCAAACCGGTACAGCGGGAATTGCTGGACGCCTTCGCCGGGCACCTGCCCCTGACCGGCGAGGTAGAGCAGATTGCCTCCGACTGGCTGCGCGGGCGCCGCGAGCTGGACCTGCTCACCAGCAGCCGGGACGAGCAGACCGCACGGGCACAGCTGCTGGCCTACCAGGTGAATGAACTGGACGACCTGGGCCTGCGGGAGGGCGAGCTGGCGACGCTGGAGCAGGAACTCAAGCTGCTGGCCAACGCCGAGCACATACTGAAGGCCTCCCACCAGGCCCTGGAGTTGTGTGAAGAACACGAAAGCGGCGTGCGCAAGGCGCTGCAACTGCTCAGCACAGACGCCCAGGTCACCAGGGCGGCGGCCAATGCGCGGGAGCTGCTGGATTCCGCGGCCATACAGCTCAACGAGGCCAGCAGCGAGATACAGCACCACATCGACAGCGTGGAAATAGATCCCCAGCGGCTGGAGGAAGTGGAACAGCGCCTGGCGGATATCTACGACGTGGCCCGCAAGCACCGGGTACTGCCCGAAGCAGTGGGCGAGCTGCACCTGCGCCTGCGCCAGGAATTGCAGGAGCTGGCGGATGGCGGCGACCGCATCGAGCACCTGGGCAGTGAGCTGGACGCACTGGCCACGCGCTACGGTGACTGTGCGACGAAACTGGGCAAGCAGCGGCGCAGCGCCGCTAGCCGGCTGGTCAAGCAGGCCACCACCGTGCTGGACTCACTGGCGATGGGCCAGTGCCAACTGGAAATAGCGTTGGCGCCAAGACCCGGCAAGGACCCGCACCCACACGGCAGCGAGGATGTGGAATTCCTGATCAGCACCAACCCCGGCGCCCCGACCCAGCCACTGGGCAAAATTGCCTCCGGCGGTGAGCTGTCGCGCATCAGCCTTGCCATCCAGGTGGTCACCGCCAGCAGCGGGACCGTGCCCAGCATGGTGTTCGACGAGGTGGATGTGGGTATTGGCGGCGCGGTGGCGGAGGTGGTGGGCAAGTTGCTGCGCACCCTCGCCGAGCGGGCGCAGGTGCTGTGCGTAACCCACCTGCCGCAGGTTGCGGCCCAGGGCCACCAGCACCTGCGGGTAAGCAAGACCACTGCAGCGAAATCGGTGGAAACCCGCATGGAGGAGCTGCGCGGGGAAGACAAGATCCAGGAAATTGCGCGCATGCTCGGCGGCGTCAAAATTACCGCCCAGACCCTCGCCCACGCGCGGGAGATGCTCGAAAGCCAGGTTTCCGGCTAGGGGGTATCAGCTGTCCCGGGTTTTCTTGCGCACGTAGAGCACCAGCGAGTGATCCACCAGTTCGTAGCCGTGCTCCGCGGCGATCTCACGCTGGCGCTTTTCGATCAGCGTATCGGTAAACTCGATGACCTCTCCCGACGACATGCACACCATGTGGTCGTGGTGCTCGCCCTTGGATAACTCGAATACCGAATGACCCGCCTCGAAGTTGTGTCGGTCCACCAGGCCGGCACCTTCAAACTGGGTGAGCACGCGATACACCGTGGCCAGGCCCACTTCCTCGCCGGCCGCGCGCAGGGCGAGGTAGACATCCTCGGCGCTCATGTGCTGCGGCCCGTCTGCGGAAGACTCGAGAATCTGCAGGATTTTCAGCCGCGGCAAGGTTACTTTCAGGCCGGCGTTACGCAGCTCCTGGTTTTCGTCGGTCATTGTATTTGGATACCTCGTCACGCATGTTGTGACATTCAGCGAGCTGCGAAGGGTTCTCTGTGCGGTCCAGTAGCGGTATCATGCCACCCCGGTTCCACAAGTGGAAGTTTTAAGCCATGCGTCTCCCTATCACCCTGCTCGCAGTCCTGTGCCTCAGCGCCTGTGGCTTTGTAGGCTTTCCCGGTGTCTACAAGATCGATGTCGAACAGGGCAATATCGTCACCCAGGACATGGTCGACCAGCTCAAGCCGGGCATGAGTCGACGCCAGGTCAGGTTTATCCTGGGCACCCCCCTGGTGGAAGATCCCTTCAACCAGGATCGCTGGGATTACCCCTACGTCAAGCGCAACGGCCTGAAGGTGTTGAGCGAATCCCGGCTGCTGGTGTATTTCGACGGTGACTCGCTGGTCAGCTATGAAGGGGATGTCGAGGAGAAGCCAACCACGCCCGAGCTACCTGACGAAGAACCCGAGCCGGAACCCGAACAGGACAGTTAATCGGCTTGTTCGCCGGCCCGGCGTTCCTTGACCCGGGCAGCCCTTGCCTTGCGGACTTCCTTGGGGTCCGCCACCAGGGGCCGGTAAATTTCCACCCGGTCTCCCTCCTGCAGTACCTGTCCCGGGCCCACGACCGAACCGAAGATACCGAACCTGGCGTTTTCCAGGTCAATACCCTCAAATTTGTCGGTGATGCCCGACTGTTGCGCCGCGGCGAGGGCCGTGGTGCCGGCGGCGACATCCAGCGCCAATATGGCCTGTTTGTGCGGCAGGGCGTAGGCGACCTCCACCCTGATAGTATCCGTCGTGTTGCTCATCGGCTCACCCATAGATCTGTCTTGCGCGACGCCCCACGGCATCCACAAGGTTACTGGTCACACTGTCCAGAAGGCGGCCGGCGGCCGCACCCAGCAGCGAGCTGCT
>JAHEBM010000061.1 GCA_024642245.1 Haliea sp. | reverse complement strand
TCGTCGATGGACATTTCCATCTGGTTTACCTCGTGGTCACGATCAATGATCAACTCGGCCTGACCACTGTCCATGTTGACCAGCGCCTCGATTGCACTGACCAGTTGTTGCTCGACCTTGCCACCCATTGCCAGCATTTGATTGCGCAGGGCCTCGAGTTCGGCGTTGAATTGCCCGGAAATATGGTGCGTATAGTCTTCTTGTTTCAGCATGGGGATTACCTATTACAAACTCGCGTGTGGGAACTCAGGCGACGGAGGCCTTCGCATGGCGTACTGCAGCGTCACCCTGCGCCATGGCTGGAAAAATCAGACTGAATGCACTGCCCTTGCCGAGCTTGCTTTCGATCTGCAGGCGCGCGCCGTGCGTGGCGGCGACATGCTTGACGATAGCCAGGCCCAACCCGGTGCCGCCGGTAGCGGATGACCTGCTGTCCTCGACCCGGTAGAAGCGCTCGGTCAGTCGCGGAATATGGCGCGCATCAATACCGATACCCTGGTCGCTCACTGTCAGGGTGTAATTGCCGTTCTGCCTGCTCCACCTGATATTGACCAGGCTGTCATCCTTGCTGTACTTGATCGCGTTCAGTACCAGGTTGGACACAGCGCTGTACAACTCGCGGTAATCGCCGGCAATCAATTGATCCGTGGCGAGATCCAGCTCAACACGACGCGCGGGCTGCGTTAAACGCAGCTCATCCTGCAATTCGGTAAGCAGGCTGCAAATATCGACCGGGACATGTCTTTGCGTACCCTGTTCGCTTTCGATCCGCGACAGCCAGAGCAGGTCCTTGAGCAGGTTTTCCATCCGCTCGGACTGCTGCAACATCTGTTCCAGGGGCTTGATATAGCGCGGATCGAGACGCTCGGTATCACCAAGGAAGGTGGCGAGGTAACCGCTGATAACCGTCAGGGGTGTGCGCAGCTCGTGTGAGACGTTGGCCACAAAATCCTTGCGCACTCTTTCCATGTGCACACTGGCGGTGACATCGCGAATGAACAGCAGGCGATCGCCATCACCAAAGCGGGTAATCTCCAGCCGCAACCACGTGCCGGAATCCCCGGCAGTACGGTACTCCAGCGGCTCGCCGAACTCGCCCCGCTTGAAATAACGCAGGAATTCAGGTGCCCGCACCAGGTTCATCAGGCTCTGCCCGGAATCCTCCGGACGCAGTCCAAGCAACTCCTGCGCCGGCTCGTTGTACCATTTCAGTATCCCGTGATCATCGACGATCGCGACCCCGTCACGCATGGAGGCAAACGAATTCTGCAGGTAATCAATGGTGGACTGCAGGTGTGCCCGGGCTTCCCTGCCCTTTTTCTGCAACTGGTACATCTGGCTTAGCAGGTCTCCCCAGATACCGTAGGTCTCCGGCGGCGGTTGCGTGGGGTTGGCCAGCCATTTCTGCACCATGTGCATCTGGTATAGCCAGAATACCACCAGGCCCAGAAGAGCCCCTGCAACGGCCCACAGCGGGTGCCCGTAGAGTCCACCCAGCGCTGCCGCAAACAGTATCAGCGAGGCGACACGGGTGGCGGCGGAAGTCCAGTTCACGGGTGGGCACCTGTTTGCACTAGGTCACTCCCCGGGAGGAAAACCGGTACCCGGTGCCGCGCACCGTCTGGATGAGATTGCTGAAATCTCCGCCCGGGGACTGCAGGGCCTTGCGCAAACGCCGAATGTGCACGTCGATGGTACGCTCCTCGACATAAACATTGGCTCCCCACACCTGGTCCAGCAACTGGCCACGGGTATAGGCGCGCTCGGGGTGGGTCATAAAAAACTGCAGCAGCTTGAATTCTGTGGGACCCATCTCCACAGGCTCCTCGCTCACCAGTACGCGCTGGCTCTCACCGTCCAGCACCAACTCGCCCACCTGTAAGCGCTCATTGGCCTGGCCACTGCTGGAGCGTCGCAGCAGTGCCTTGACCCGGGCAATCAGTTCCCGCGGCGCGAACGGCTTGGTGATGTAGTCGTCGGCGCCCGCATCCAGTCCCTGGATCACGTTGTCTTCCGCCGTTTTGGCGGTCAGCATGATAACGGGGATCTCACTGGTGGTATCGCCCCGCTTCAGCCGGCGCAGGATTTCCAGGCCACTGCCCCCGGGAAGCATCCAGTCCAGCAGGATGATATCGGGGCGTTCATCGACAATCAGCGTATAGGCGTCGTGGATGTTGCCTGCCTCGATGCAACGAAAATCGGCTATTTCCAGCGCCATGCGCAACATGTCACGGATTGCGGTCTCGTCATCCACCACCAGTACGGTTGCTTCGTGCATCGGTCAATTTTCCGTCTGCTTATGCCGTGCCGCTATTAGATGATGAAATTATGACAATTAAATGACAGGGCCCGCGCTAACGCAGGCTCGCATTGATATTGAGCAACATTTTGTTACCCGGGCAGAGTTCCGACTCTTCCAGCTGATTGAGTGGTCGGTGCGAGGTCTGCAATACGTCGTGCAGGTCCCGGGAGTTCTTGTCCAGGTAGATCAGCCCGGTGAGAATGGTGCCCTCGTGCTGGTGATCCATCAGCGCCATCATGGCCGAGCGCCGGTCGAAAGGATTCAGGGTGTCGGCGTCCTCGTACAGGCGCAGCACCGAACCGTCGTGCATGGTCACCTCGTGGGCGGCGCCGGGCCGGGAGCTGGTGGTAATCTCCTGCCGCATGGGCACGAAGTCCACAGTACCCGTCGCCTCTGCGTGGTCGCGCACAAACTCGTAGCTCTTGGTGGATGCAGCCGTGTTATTAAAAGTAACGCAGGGAGAAATCACGTCGATCAGGGCGAAGCCGCGATGACTCATAGCCGCCTTGATCAGCGGTACCAACTGTTCCTTGTCACCGGAAAAACTGCGGGCGACAAAGGTCGCTCCCATCTGCAGGGCTGTCGCGCAAAGGTCGATCGCACTGAAAGGATTGGCGTCACCTTTCTTGCTGGCAGAGCCCTCGTCGGCGGTTGCGGAATCCTGGCCCTTGGTCAGGCCATAGCAGCCATTGTTCATAACGATATACACCATGTTCAGGTTGCGCCTGACCACGTGGGCAAACTGTCCCATGCCAATCGAGGCGGTGTCGCCATCGCCCGATACCCCAAGGTACAACAGGTCGCGGTTGGCCATGGCCGCGCCAGTCACCACCGAGGGCATGCGGCCGTGCACCGAATTGAAGCCGTGGGATTTACCCAGGAAATACGTCGGTGTCTTGGAGGAGCAGCCGATCCCGGACAGCTTGGCGATCTTGTGGGGCTCCAGTGACAGCTCGTGGCAGGCGCGCACGATTGCACCACTGATGGAATCGTGGCCGCAGCCCGCGCAGAGAGTGGATATGGATCCCTCGTAGGCCGCCTTGGTATAGCCCAGGTCGTTGACCGGCAGGTCGGGATGGCGGAATTTCGGTATCTGGTAGCTCATGCTTTTTCTCCCACGCCGCCGGCACGGATTTTCCGGTGCAGCGGTGTCACGTTGTTACCCGGTAAGTGCTCCAGGATCTGCTTGCGAATATTGCGGGCGCTGATCGGGGTGCCGTCAAAACACAGTACCGATTTGAGCTTGTCCGGACCCAGTTCGAACTCAGCCATCAGCAGTGTGCGCAGCTGTGCGTCGCGGTTTTGCTCGATAACGAACACGCGTTCGTGCTGGTCGATGAAATCTTCCACTTCCTGGTTGAAGGGGAAGGCGCGAACGCGCATGGCATCCAGGTCGATGCCCTCCTGGGACAGGTAATCGACCGCCTCGCGCGAGGACTCCTCACTGGTGCCGAAGTACAGCACCGCCATATCCGTGGGCTTGCCGCACAAGGTAGTTTCAGGTCGGGGCACATACTCCTTGATAGTGTCCCACTTCTGCAGCAGACGCAGCATATTGCGCTCGTACTCCTCACCTTTCTCGGTGTATACCGCCTGCTCATCGCGGGAGCTGCCACGGGTAAAGTAGGCCCCCTTGCCGGGGTGGGTGCCCGGATAGGTGCGATAACAGATCGCGTCGCCGTCCGAGTCCTGGTAACGCCCAAAGCGCTCCAGGTTGTCGAGATCGGCAGCGCTGAGGACTTTGCCCCGGTCGTATTCCCGACTATCGTCCCACACCAGCGGATCCGACATATTGTCATTCATGCCCAGGTCCAGGTCGGTGAGCATGATAATAGGCGTCTGCAGTCTCTCCGCCAGGTCGAAGGACAGGGCACCCAGGTCGAAGCACTCTTTCGGCGTGGAGGGAAACAGCAGTACGTGCTTGGTATCGCCGTGGCTGGCGTAGGCCGCCGCCAGGACATCGGACTGCTGGGTGCGTGTGGGCATACCGGTGGAGGGTCCGGCCCGCTGCACATCAAACAGCACGGTGGGTATCTCGGCGAAGTAGGCCAGCCCCAGGAATTCGCTCATAAGGGACAAGCCCGGTCCGCTGGTGGCGGTAAAGGCCCGGGCACCGTTCCAGCTGGCCCCTATGACCATCCCGATGGCCGCCAACTCGTCCTCGGCCTGAACAATCGCGTAATTGCGCCGCCCGGTGCCCGGGTCGATACGCACCCGGCGGGCGTATTTCTCGAACGCGTCCACCACCGAGGTAGAGGGCGTGATGGGATACCATGCCGCCACCGTGGCTCCGCCGTAGATCGCCCCGAGGCCCAGGGCGGTATTGCCGTCCAGGAGGATCTTGTCGCCCACCTGGTTTGCCGCCTGCACCCGGATACCCAGGGGGCATTCGAAATTATCCTTGGCGTACTGGTGGCCCAACTCCAGCGCGGTGATGTTGGGCAGGATCAGCTTTTCCTTACCCTTGAACTGGTCGGCGACCAGGTCCGTCAACACCTTGAAATCCATGTCCAGCAGCGCCGCCAGGGCACCCACGTAAATCACGTTCTTGAACAGCTGGCGCTGCCGCGGGTCCTTGTACTTCTCATTGCAGATGCGGGTCAATGGCAGGCCGATAATGGTGATATCGGTGCGCACCAGGCGCAGGTCCAGGGGCTTGGTGTTGTCGTAAATGAAATAGCCGCCGGGTTCTATCTCGCGAATATCCTGGGCCATACTCTGGGGGTTTACCGACAGGATGATATCCACCCCGCCGCGGCGACCCAGGTAGCCTTTCTCGCTTACGCGCACCTCGTACCAGGTGGGCAAACCCTGGATATTGGACGGAAAAATGTTCTTGGGACTGACCGGCAGGCCCATACGGAACAGCGCCTTGGCGAACAGGTTATTGGCACTGGCCGAACCCGTGCCATTGACGTTGGCGAACTTGATAACAAAGTCGTTGACCGATTGCAGAGGCTTCATGCCAGTGTCCCGCTCACGTTGTAGAGAAATTTTTGCATGTCCCAGGCGCCGGTCGGACAGCGCTCCGCGCAGAGGCCGCAGTGCAGGCAGACATTTTCGTCTTTCACCATGACGCGGGTCGTCGGCAGCGCTTCCGATACGTACAGGTCCTGGCTGAGTTCCTTCGCCGGGGCCGACAGGCGCGTGCGCAGTTCCTCCTCGGGGCCATTGGCGGTAAAGGTGATGCAATCGGTGGGGCAGATGTCGACACAGGCATCGCACTCTATACAGCGCACTTCCTCGAAAACCGTCTGCACATCGCAGTTCAGGCAGCGCTCCGCCTCCTTGTAGCCGGTAGACGGGTCAAATCCCAGTTCCACTTCCAGCCTGCGATCCTTGAGCAGCTTGTCCAGTGGCGCGTGGGGCACCGCATAGCGCTGGTCCGGCGCCACCGCGTTATCGTAGCTCCACTCGTGAACGCCCATTTTCTGGCTGGCGAGATTGGTCATCGGCGGCGGTCGCTTGGACACCGCCTTGCCCTGGCACAGCAGGTCTATGCTGATGGCTGCCTGGTGGCCGTGCGCCACCGCGGTGATGACATTTTCGGGTCCGAAGGCGGCATCACCGCCGAAAAATACTTTTGGGTTGGTCGACTGGAACGTGGTCTTGTCGACCACCGGCATATCCCACTTGTCGAACTCTATGCCAAGGTCACGCTCAATCCAGGGAAAGGCGTTTTCCTGACCGATGGCCATGAGCACATCGTCGGCCTCCATGAACACCAGGTCCTCCCCGGTAGGAATGAGGCTGCGCTTGCCGTCCGCGTCGTAATGCGCCTCGACCTTTTCAAATGTCATGCCCTTCAGCTTGCCGCCCTCGACCACGAATTCCTTGGGCACATGGTTATTGTAGAAAGGGATGCCCTCGGCCATCGCATCTTCCTTCTCCCAGGGCGAGGCCTTCATGTCCTCGAAAGGACTGCGCACGACCACCCGCACATCCTTGCCGCCAAGGCGCATGGAAGTCCGACAGCAGTCCATCGCCGTGTTGCCGCCGCCGAGCACCAGCACGCGCTTGCCGATCTTGTCCGTGTGCTCAAACGCGACGCTGGCGAGCCAGTCGATACCCAGGTGCACATGATCCCTCGCGTCCTCCAGTCCGGGCAGGTTCAGTCCCTTGCCGCGGGGCGCGCCGGTGCCGACAAAAACGGCGTCATAATCCTTCTCCAGGACATCTTTCAGGCTGTCTACCTGCACGTCGAAAGTGGCGTTGATATCCATATCGAGGATGTAATTGACCTCCTCGTCCAGCACACTGATCGGCAGGCGGAAGGACGGGATCTGGCTGCGCATCATGCCGCCGCCCGCAAACTGGTTGTCGAAGACGTCGATACTGTAACCCAGCGGCGCAAGATCCCTGGCGACGGTCAATGACGCGGGGCCTGCGCCGATGAGCGCAATGCGCTTGCCATTCTTTTTCCTGGGCACAGTGGGCAGGCGATCACGGATATCATCCTTGTTGTCCGCGGCGACCCGCTTGAGGCGACAGATGGCTACTGGTTGTTCCTCCACCCTCACCCGCCGGCACGCGGGTTCGCAGGGCCGGTCGCAGGTGCGCCCGAGCACACCGGGAAAGACATTGGAATACCAGTTGATCATGTAGGCATCGCTGTAACGCTGGGCAGCGATCAGGCGAATGTACTCCGGCACTGGCGTGTGGGCGGGACAGGCGTACTGGCAGTCCACTACCTTGTGAAAATACTCGGGGTTCTTGATGTTCGTTGCTTTCACTATAGCCGCCTGTTGGGGTTATCAGTATTTCATTTACTCTCGCAGAAGCGTCGAAATTGTGTCACAGCTCGTATCGCATTACATCCAAACAAAGCACAATTTCATCTTAAAACCAGTCGGAAAACCAGCCGCGGTCTTTCAGCTTTTCCTCGCAGCCCTGCAACTGGCCCTGGTAGGTATTGGCCCGGCGCTGCACCTTGCGCGCCACATCCATAAGCCACTGTTTTTCGCGATAGGTTCCGCGACTGAACCCGCCATGGCCCTCGTGGTACGCAAGGTAAAGACCGTAGGTGTCCTGCCGCCCGATGCCATTGCGACGATGGGACTGCTCGTTGTACCAGCCGATAAAGTCGATAGCGTCACCAAAGTCATCCCGGTCGGCGCCGAAACGGCCGGCGCTGCGCTCATAGCTTTCCCAGGTGGACTCCAGTGCCTGGCTGTAACCGTAGGCATCCGACATGCGCGGACCCGGTATGAAACCGAGGTATTTCCTGCGGGGTGGCTTAGCCACGGCATTGAAGCGCGATTCCTGGTGCATGATGGCCATCATCACCGGGATCGGGCTGCCCCATTCGTCGCGGGCATCCGCGGCCTCGTCGTACCAGTCATCCTTCTCAGCAAAGATGGCGCAGAGGTTCTCGGTATTGGCCGGCTGTGACGCGGTGCAACCGGCCAGCGAAGCTGCGAGCAGCACGGGCGCCAGTTTGCCCAGCACGTTCAAGGCGCAATCCCGTGGGCCGTGAGCAGTGCGATAAAAGCGGCCTCATCGACCACCTCGACACCCAGTTCCTGGGCCTTGCCCAGCTTTGATCCCGCCCCCGGACCGGCGACCACGCAGGTGGTTTTGGCGGAGACGCTACCGGCCACTTTCGCACCCAGTGCCTGCAGGTGAGCCCTGGCGTCGTCACGCCCCAGTTGCTCCAGCTTCCCGGTCACCACCCAGGTCTGTCCACGCAGCGGCAGGTCCCCTTCCGCCTCCGCCATGTCCGGCCAGCTGACTCCCGCCGCGCGCAGCGCCACCACAACGGCCATACTGGATGCCGAGTCAAAAAACTGCCGCAGGTGATCTGCCACCACGGGGCCCACGTCGTTGACCTCCAGCAGGCGCTCCTCGCTGGCCTCGGCCAGGCGTTCCCAGCTGCCAAAATGGCGCGCCAGGGACAACGCTGTCGCCTCACCAACCTCCCGGATGCCCAGGGCGAAGATGAAACGTGGCAAGGTGGTCTGCTTGCTGGCTTCCAGCGCCGCCAGCAGATTATCCGCGGATTTTTCTCCCATCCGCTCCAGGGCCAGCAACTGCTCGCGTTGCACGCGATAGAGGCCGGCAACATTCTCCACCAGGCCCTCGTCGACCAGTTGTTCCACGAGCTTGTCGCCCAGGCCGTCGATATCCATCGCCCGGCGCGAGGCAAAGTGCCTGATGGCGGCCTTCTGCTGCGCCGCGCACACCAGTCCGCCCATGCACCGGACAACCGCCTCTTCCTCGGCCCGCTCCAGCGGAGAGCCACAGACCGGACAGCTTTGCGGAAATGTGATGACACGCGCGTCGACCGGGCGCTGTTCCAGCACGACCGATACCACCTGCGGGATGACGTCCCCTGCCCGGCGCACGATCACGGTATCGCCCAGCAACACACCGAGGCGTTCGATCTCGTCGCTGTTATGCAAGGTGGCGTTGCTCACGGTAACGCCACCGACGAACACCGGTTCAAGCCTGGCCACGGGGGTGATTGCACCGGTACGCCCCACCTGGAACTCCACGTCCAGCAAGCGGGTCATCTCCTCCTGGGCCGGGAACTTACGCGCTATCGCCCAGCGCGGGGCGCGGGAAACAAACCCGAGTTGCTGCTGCAAGGCCAGGTCATTGACCTTGAAAACAATGCCGTCAATATCGTAGGGCAACGCGTCGCGGCGCTGTGCCAGCTCCCGGTAGTAATCGTCACAGGCCTCGATACCCTGCACCACTCGCGACTCGCCGTTAATACGCAAGCCCCATTGCTGCAGGCACTCAAGCACTGTCGCGTGCCTCGAGGGCAAAGCGCCGCCGGTCACCTGGCCCACGCTGTAACAACACATTTCGAGCGGACGCTGGGCGGTGATGCGCGCATCCAGCTGACGCAGGCTGCCGGCGGCCGCATTGCGGGGATTGACAAAGGTCTTCTCGCCCTGCTCGCGGGCCCGCGCATTGAGTTGCTCGAAACCGGCACGTGGCATATAGATCTCCCCCCGCACCTCAAGCACGTCGGGGTAGCCGACGCCGCGCAGGCGCAGGGGAATGGAGGGGATGGTGCGAACGTTCTGGGTGATATCCTCGCCGGTGCTGCCGTCGCCGCGCGTGGCTGCTCGCTCCAGCAGACCGCCCCGGTAGAGCAGGCTGACGGCGATCCCGTCAAGCTTGGGCTCACAGGCGAATTCCAGTGGTTCTTTACTGTTCCCAATCCTATCCTGCAGGCGCCGGTTGAAATCGAGCATATCCTGCTCGTTAAAGGCATTGTCCAGGGATAGCATCGGCACTTCGTGGGTGACCTGCCGAAAGCGATCCAGCGGCACACCACCCACCCGCTGGGTGGGCGAATCCGGCCGCACCAGCGCCGGGTGGGCTGACTCGAGTTCGGCCAGCCGCCGCATGCAACGGTCGTACTCTGCGTCCGGCACCGTGGGCTGGTCCAGTACATAGTACTGGTAGTTCCAACTGTCCAGACGCTCCCGCAGGGAGCCGGCTTCCTGCACTACCTCTGGGGATGTCATGTGGGAGTCTAGCGCGCCTTCGCCAGCAGACGCCGCTCCAGGTCTCGAATCTGCTGCCGACAGTGCTCCAGGGACTGCTTGCTCAGGACGCTGCGGGACTCGTCCAGCACATCACCGCCGAGATTGCGCGCGACCGCCTGGGCTGTTTCCAACATGTAATCGAAGGCCTTCATCATGTCTTCCGGCCCCGGCAGTGTCAGGAAAAACACCAGTCCGGGGGTGTTGAAGTCGGACATATTGTCTATGTCGAACACACCGGGCTGCATCATATTGGCCACGCTGAACTGGATCGCGCCGCGCCCGGCCTCGAACTCGTGGCGGTGGAAAAAGTTCATGTCCCCAAAGCGCAGGTCGCAGGCCAGCAGGATATGGAGGATGTCCTCGCCCCGAAAGCCCTCCCGGTCCCGGGCGACCACGTTGATCATGAACACCTCGGGATCCACTTCCCGCGGCAGCTTACCCGGGTCCACCGGCGCCTTGCGCGAGGGAGGCGCGCGATCGTCCTCTGCGGTCTCTTCGCTACCCTCCATACTCTCCAGCCAGTCCAGGGTAGCGGGCTCTGCGGGCTCCTCGGAGCTGCTCATGCCGCTGAGCAGTTCAACGTCATCCTCCGCCAGGGGCTCGGGTTTCGTCCGGGCTTTTAATTTTGCGGGGGCCGCAGGCTTGGCCGCAGCCTGTTCAGCAGCGATGGCAGCGGCCTTTTCCCGCTTCGCTGCATCCGATCTGTTGGTGGCGTTTATCAGGTCGCGCCGGTCAACGACCCTGCCACCGCCATTGGGAAGCTCCTTGAGCCAGCTCAGGTCATCTTCCCGGGGAGTGGTTTCACCGGGGGGATCGGCCAGTTTTACCTTTACCTTGGGGTAGCGCTCGCGGCGCACCCTGCGCCAGGCATCCAGTCCCACCGCCACGATCAGTACGACACCGATCACGACCATCCAGTCACGTATAGTAAGATCCATTGCCCCTGCGCCGTACTCTCTTCCCGTTAAAACCCTGTTAGCCTTGCGCCGCCCGTCAGCTCGCGGCCAGCTCTGCCGCCTCTTCCACATCCACCGACACCAGGCGCGAGACGCCCGGCTCGTGCATGGTTACGCCCATCAACTGATCGGCGAGCTCCATGGAAATCTTGTTATGGGTGATGTAGATAAACTGCAGTTTCTCCGACATCTCCTTGACCATGCGTGCATAGCGACCCACGTTGGCATCGTCCAGCGGCGCGTCCACCTCGTCAAGCATACAGAAAGGCGCCGGATTCAGCTGGAAAATGGAGAATACCAGCGCGATCGCCGTGAGCGCCTTCTCACCACCGGACAGCAGGTGAATGGTGCTGTTTTTCTTGCCCGGAGGGCGCGCCATGATAGAAATCCCCGTGTCGAGCAGGTCGTCACCGGTCATTTCAAGGTAAGCACTTCCGCCCCCGAATACCTTGGGGAACAATTCCTGCAGGCCATTGTTCACACGCTCGAATGTGTCGCGGAAACGGTTGCGGGTTTCCTTGTCAATCTTGCGAATCGCCGACTGCAGTGTTTCCAAAGCCGTCTCGAGATCCTCGTTTTGCAGGTCCAGGTAATTCTTGCGCTCTGACTGGAGGGTGTACTCGTCTATCGCCGCCAGGTTGATCGGGCCCAGCCGCGCTATCCGCGCTGCGACCCGCTCGAGGGAACGCTGCCACTCGGCCTCATCTGCCCCTTCGGGCATGTTTGCCAGCACCTGGTCGATATCATGCCCTGCGCTCGTGAGCTGCTTGTGCAGGGTCTGGCGTTGTACCTGCAGCGACTGGCTGGAGATCCTGTGGCGCTCCAGCTCACTGCGCACACTCTCGGCGCGATGCTCGATTGCCGCCCGCTGCTGTTCCTTTTCTCGCATCAGGTGGTCGATTTCGGCGACCTGCTGGCGCGCCTTGCTGAGTTCCGCCTCGGCGCCGAGACGCAATTCGAGCTGCGCTTCCAATTCCAGCTTGAGGCCATCCAGGGGCTGGTCGTTTTCAGCAAGGCTGGCGGCGAGGCTGTCACGCCGGCTGCGCAGCTGGGCAACCTGGTTGTTGGTGCGGTCGATGGCCTCGCGCATGGCACCCAACTGGGTTTGCAGGGACTGATGGCGCATCGCCAACTGGTGTGATCCATCCTTGTCATGGCGGGCTTTCTGCCGCGCGGCATCCAGGGTACTGCGGGTCCGGTCGCGCTCCGACAGCAGTTCCTCACGCTTGTGAGAATCCGTTTCCATTCGCTCGATGGCCTCGGCCAGTAATTGCCGGGCCTCGCTGATCGCCGTCTGTTCGGAGCGAAACTGCTCGCGGGACTCATCGATTTCCGCATTTACGCGGTTGCGGCGCGCGGTGATCTGTTCAACTTTTGCCTGGTGGGCAGACATGCGTGCACTGAGCTCGGCGTGCTGGCGAGTACTGGCCTGGAGTTCGCGTTGCACAGCCTGGCGCTGCTCTTCCTTTTGCTGCAGTTCGTCCTGGCAGGCGCGCAGGGCCTGTTCCACTTCGTCCTCGCGTTCCTGCTGGATACGCACCGTTTCCACCAGCGCTTCCAGTTCCTGCTGACGCTTGATCACACCGCCGCTTTCGTCCTGCAGGCGGGTAACCCGCAGCCAGTTCGGCCCCAACCAGAGCCCGTCCCTGGTAATAATGGATTCATGTGCAGCCAGGGCAGCGCGCCGGGAAAATGCGCCAGCCAGATCGTTCGCCACACGCACGCCCGCCAGTAACGCGGTGGCACGCCCGCCACAGTGCACTTTTGACGCCAGGAAATCCGCTGCCGCGACCGGCTCTGCCCCGGGTTCCAGCAGCGCGAGCCGGCCCTGCTCCAGTTGGCCGAGAGTATCGCCAAGGTGACCTATATCGTCGACACACACCGCCTGCAGGTAATCGCCCAGCACGGTTTCCACCGCCAGCTGCCAACCCTCGTCCACCTGCATCTGTTCCAGCAAGCGCGGCTTGTCGGCAAGCTGCCGTGCTGCCAGCCAGTTGCCCACGGCCTGGTTACCGTCCTCCATGGCCGCCTGTTGCAGCGCTTCCAGAGAGGCCTGTCGGCCGCGCATCTGTTGCAGGCCCGAGCGCACCTGGTTCAATTCCGCCGAGAGGCTGCTGTTGCGCTCGCGGCTCGAGGACAATTGGTCAACCAGGGACTCGCCACGACCCTCATATTCCGCCATGACCAGTTCCAGCTCAGCCAGCTGCTCACCCAGCGCCTCGATTTCGCCGTCTTCCGGCCCCGGGGCGAGACTCTGCTTTTCCTCTTCCAGCTGACGGGTACGGGCCTGTGCCCGCTGTAATACCTGCTCCACGTGGCGTATCCGGGACTGCTGCACTTCCGCCTGCTGCCGGGGTTCCGCCGCGTGCTGGTTGAACTCGTCCCAGCGATGCTGCCAGTTGTGCATGGCCTCTTCCGCCTGCAGCAGGGCCTCGGAAGAGGTTTCCTCGAGCTCCTGCAACAGACCCAGTTCCGGTTCGATGGCGAGCAGCTCAGCCTCCCATCCGCCGAGCTTCTGGCTGTCATCGCCCAGGTGGGATTCCGCCTCGTCCAGGCCGGTCCTGGTCTGTCCCAGGTCCTCGCGCAGCTGGCGGCCACGCTCCTGCTGGTGCTTCAAGGTCTGCTCCAGGCGGGCGACTTCCGAACCCAGTGAATAGTAGGTAGCCTGCACCTGGTTAAAAGCATCTGTGCGATCGCTGTGCTCTACCCGGTGCTGCTCTATGGCCGTGTCGACCTGCTGGTGTTCCGCGTGCACGGCCTCCAGCCTCACCTCCAGCTCCCCTATGGCCTGGCTGGCCTCCTTGACCTGCGCATCCAGCTCCTGCCATTGCAGTGCCTGCAGCTGGGCCTGCAACTCCCGCTCCTCGGCCTTGAACTCGGTGTATTTCTCTGCCGCCTGGGCCTGCCGCTGCAGGTGCTGCAGCTGGCGCTGCAACTCGTCGCGCAGGTCGGTCAGGCGCTCCAGGTTCTCCAGGGTGCGGCGCATCCGGCTCTCTGTTTCCTTGCGCCGCTCCTTGTACTTGGAGATGCCTGCGGCCTCCTCGATGAACACTCGCAGGTCTTCCGGTTTGGACTCGATCAGGCGTGAAATCATGCCCTGCTCGATAATCGCGTAACTGCGCGGGCCGAGGCCGGTGCCAAGGAAGATATCGGTAATGTCACGGCGGCGGCAGCGGGTGCCGTTGAGGAAATATTCGGACTGGGCCTCGCGGGTCACCAGGCGCCTGATGGAAATCTCGGCATAGCTGGCCCACTCGCCGCCAACGCCGCCATCGCTGTTATCGAATACCAACTCGATCGAGGCCTGGTTGACTGGCTGGCGGTTCACCGAGCCGTTGAAAATCACATCGGTCATCGATTCGCCGCGCAGGTTCTTCGCGGAACTCTCGCCCATGACCCAGCGCACGGCGTCAATCACGTTGGATTTGCCGCAGCCATTGGGGCCGACGACAGCGCACATATTACCCGGGAGATTGACGGTCGTGGGATCGACGAATGACTTGAAACCCGCCAGCTTGATAGACTTTAGTCGCATATTACATTAACTGTTCAATTTATCTTGCTGTTTTTTATACATTTTTACCGGATTTCACGGTATTTTGGCCGATCCCGGAACACAAGATGTAGTGTATAGGCTTTGCATTGGCAACACTATGCCTGACGCCGACAAATGCAAAAAATTAAGATCAGGGCCCGTCGCGAGCGCCCTGGTCCCGGGCTTGCAGGAGGATTTCAAGGGGTTCAGGATCAAGGGAAGGCGCCAGCGGTCCGGCCTTCCCGATCCAGGTGGCACTGGCCTCCCCGGGCGTTCCCTCGGGCGACACCTGGACCACCACCACGATGGACCCGGTGGCGGACAACTTCTGCCCGGCCATGGAATTACTGTCGTCCAGCCGCAGGGTGAGAGGCAGCTGACTCGCCTGCAGTCGCTGCACCGCGATGGGCATGCGACTGTCGGATGTGGCATTGCGCGCCAGGACAAAAACGGTATCCGTGGGCGCCACCGCCGCCCCTTCGGGCAGGGAAACCCGCACGGTCACGCCTGCTGTCAGCTCGCCCGCCGCCGGCTGCGGTGCCTCGTCGGGCAATTCTCCGGCCTCCACCAGGTGCTGGCGGGCGGTTTCGATGACACTTGCGACCATCCTGGCGCTGTCGGAGCCGGGTGTCTCAATGGCCAGCAGGCGCTGCCAGTAAGCCATGGCTGCCCGGTACTGCTGCTGTTCAAAGGAAGCCATGCCCAGCAGGCCCAGTGCCGTGCGCTGGTGAGGATCGATGGCAAGGGCCTGCTCGGCCCATAGACTGGCCCGGGTGCTGAGTTGCCTGCCGGACGCCAGGTAATCCGCCTGCGCCGCCGAGGCAAGGGCATAGGCATCTTCGGGAAGCTCCCGGGCGAGATCGGCATAGGCACTGGCCGCGCGGGCGTAGTCATCCCGTCCCATATAAAATCGGCCCAGCAGGTTCACATAATCGAGGTTGTCCGGTCGCTGGGCGCTGCGCACTTCCACCGCGTTCATCAGCTGGTCCATCTGCTGTGGAGTGCTGTTGTCGTCCAGGGCCTCCAGCTGCCGGCTGATCAGCACATCGGGGGCTGCCCCCAGGAAGTAGTAAAGTCCCGAGGACAACACTGCCACCAGCGGCAGCAGCACCCACACGGGAAAGTCCTGGCTGTTCACGCCTGCCGGCGACACGGGCATCTGCTGCTCATCCTCGAGCAGGCGCAGGCGGGCGTCGTCCGCAAGCTCCCCGGCTTCCTCCCGGGCCAGTTCGGCCTGGCGCAGGCGATACCATTCCACGTTGGCGCGCTCGAGGTCGGCATCGGCGCCACCGGGACGCACCCTGGGCACCAGGTAAAAGAGGCCGCTGAGCAATACCAGGCCAGCGCAGGCCAGGATAAATAAGGTCAAGAATTCTTCTCCGTCTCGCCCAGCAGCTTGCGCAGGCGCTGTTCGTCATCCACGCTCAGGGACGCGGCCTCCCCGGTGCGCACCTTGCGGCTGCGCAGGGTGAGGACAGCGATGGTAATGCCCGCCGCCAGCAATAGAAACGGCGCCAGCCAGAGCACCGCCGTGGCGCCGGCAAAACGCGGACGATAGCGCACGAATTCGCCATAACGGGCCACCATATGGTCCAGTATCTGCTCATCGCTGGCACCGGCCTCCAATTGTTGGTACAGCAGCTTGCGCAGGTCCTGTGCTATCGGCGCATTGGAGTCCGCGATGTTCTGGTTCTGGCATTTCGGGCAGCGCAACTCCGTGCTGAGGAGCTGGTAGCGCTGCTCCAGCGCCGGGTCGCTGAATTCATAGGTCTCGATAACTGCCAGGGCACCCGCCGACATCAGCAGCAGGGACAGCAAGGCGACGCGCACGGCAGCGATCACCGGGCTTCACCTTTTGCGACCAGCTCCCGGTACAAGGGCTGCAGGATGGTCTGCCATACCCGCTCATCCACGACACCCACATGGCGGTAGCGAATCACGCCAGCAGCATCCAGCAGGTAGGTTTCCGGTGCGCCGTAGACACCCATGTCCAGGCCGAGGCTGCCCGCGCGATCGGCGATATTGAGACGGTAGGGATCACCCAGCTCAGCCAGCCAGCGGCTGGCCGCCGCGTCCTCGTCCTTGTAATTGACGCCGTAAATGGGCACACCACCGGCAGCTATCTGCACCAGGTAGGGATGCTCCACCCGGCAGGACACACACCAGGTGGCCCACACGTTCAACAGGGCCACCTCGCCGATAACATCCTTGCGCGCCAACAGGCGCTCCTGGCCCAGCACCGGCAACTCAAACTCGGGCAGGGGCCTGTCGATCAGTGCCGAGGGCATCGCCTGCGGATCCAGCGACAGGCCGCGAAACAGGAATACCGCCATGATCGCGAAAATCAGCAGCGGCAGAAACAGTTTCAGCCTAGGCGCCACGTGCTGCCCCCTCTGCCCCGGGCACGGCCACTGGTGCCCGTGCGCGCCGGTAGCGCTTGTCGGCAACGGTGGTGAAACCGCCGATGGCCATCAGGATCGCGCCCAGCCACATCCAACGTACCATCGGCTTGTAGTGCAGGCGCATGGCCCACGCCCCGTCCTGGCCGATGGGCTCGCCCATCGCCACGTACAAATCACGGAACAGGCGGCCATCGATATCGGCCTCGGTCATGACCTGGCCCGTGGCGAGATACCGCCGCTTCTGGGGTGCCAGCCTGGCAATCAGTTCACCGTCCCGGCTGATTTCAAAACGCGCCTCGTCCGCGACAAAATTGGGGCCGCGCACCGGCGCCAGCTCCACGAAATGAAATTCATAACCGGCCAGGATCTCGGTATCGCCCGGGCTCATTTTGAGGTCGTGCTCGATGTTGTATTGGCTGGTGGCCACGATACCCGTCACACAGGCGGCGAAGCCCAGGTGGGCCAGGAACATTCCCCAGTAGCTCGGCGTAATGCGGCGCAAGCCAGTGCCAAGGGAGGCGGCACCGCGCACACGGTGCCACAGGTCGCGCAACAGCCCGAGCACCAGCCAGGCCGACAGCGTCACTGCCAGCGCGACCCACAGGTTATAGTCCGCGTTCAGCAACGGCAGGGTGAGTCCGCAGACCACAGCGACGAGAGCGGGAACAGCAAGTTCCGACTGCCAGCGGCGGGTGGAATCCTTCTTCCAGCGCGCGGTGGGCCCCAGGCCCATAAAGGGCGCAAGCAAGGCCATCAAGGGCACGAATACCGCGTTGAAGTAAGGCGGCCCCACAGAGTATTTGCCCAGGCCCAGGGCATCCATAATCAGGGGAAACAGGGTGCCAAACAGCACGGTGATGGTGGCCACCAGAAAGACCACGTTATTGCACAGGATCAGCGATTCGCGAGAAATCCACTCAAAGCTTACCCGACTGGTGACGGCCGGTGCGCGCAGGGCATAGAGCGTGAGTGAACCACCCACGACAAGCGCCAGAAAAACCAGGATGAACAAACCACGCGCCGGGTCGGTGGCGAAAGCGTGGACCGAGGTCAACACACCCGAGCGCACCATGAAGGTGCCCAGCAGGCTCAGGGAAAACGCGAAGATCGCCAACAGTACGGTCCAGCTCTTGAACAAGCCGCGCTTTTCCGTCGCCGCCAGGGAATGCAGCAGCGCGGTACCCGCCAGCCAGGGCATGAAGGATGCGTTTTCCACCGGGTCCCAGAACCACCAGCCGCCCCAGCCCAGTTCGTAGTAGGCCCACCAGCTGCCCAGCATGATCCCCAGGCTGAGAAACGCCCAGGCCACATTCGTCCAGGGCCGCGACCAGCGGGCCCAGGAAGCGTCGAGGCGGCCACCCAGCAACGCCGCAATGGCAAAGGCAAAAGCCACGGAAAAACCCACATAGCCCATGTACAGAAGGGGTGGGTGAATGATCAGGCCGGGATCCTGCAGCAGCGGGTTAAGGTCGTTGCCGTCGGCGGGTGTACCTGGCAGAAGGCGCGCAAACGGATTGGATGTCAGCAGCAGGAAGGACAAAAAGCCCACCCCCACCGCCCCCATCACGGACAATACACGCGCCAATACCAGCAGGGGCAACTGGCCGCTGAACACGGCGACCGCGCAGGTCCACAGGCTGAGGATCAACGCCCACAACAGCAGCGAACCCTCGTGATTGCCCCAAACCGCGGAAAACTTATACATGGGCGGCAGCAGGCTGTTGGAATTACTGGCCACGACCTTGACGGAAAAATCGTCCTGCAGAAACGCCGTGCACAGGCAGGCGAAACTGATACCCACGAATACCAGCAGGCCCACTGCCAGGCCGGGGGCGAGCGCCATGGCCCGGCTGTTGCGCCGCCAGGCTCCCCAGGCCGGCACCACCGCCAGGATACAGGCAAGGCAGAAGCCGAGAATCAGGGCGAAATGACCCAGCTCCGGGATCACTTGGCGTTGCCCTTGTGGTCATACCCGGACTGCTCCAGGGCATCCGCCACTTCGGGCGGCATATAGTTCTCATCGTGCTTGGCCAGCACTTCCGACGCCCTCAGCACGCCCTGTTCGTCAAGCACACCGGACGCCACGGCGCCCTGCCCCTCCCCGAACAGGTCCGGCAGGATCCCTTCGTAACTCACCGGGACAGTGGCCTGGTAATCGGTGAGCTCGAAACGGACCACCAGACTGTCGGTGCTGCGCTGCACGCTGCCATCCACCACCATGCCCCCGACCCGGATAGGCTGGCCCACGGGCGCCTTGCCCTGGGCGACTTCCGCAGGCGGGAAGAACAGGTTGATATTGCCACTCAGGGCATACATCACAAGGCCGATCGCAGCGCTTGAAAACAGCACCACGAACAACACGAGGTAAAGCCTTTGCTTGCGCACGGGGTGCATCAACTGCCCTCTTTCATCGTTGTAGGACTGCCTTGCCCGCGTTTTTGTTCCCCTGCCAGCTGGCGCAGGAACCTTTTTTGCCGACGGCGGGGCGCCAGGAGGATCACTGCCAGCACGACGAGGCAAATACCGTACGCGGTCCACACGTATCCGCCGTGGCCATCCATGGACAGGGCCGCTGCCAGGCTATCGAAATACATCAGGCGCGGGACTCCGTGGCCAGTTTCTTCACCCAGTTGGTCCTGGCCTCGCGCTCGAGGAGCTCGGCGCGCATATTCATCAACAGGCAGCAGGTAAACAGCGCGTAAAATGACGCGATCATCAGCAGCAGCGGATAGAGCATACTGGGGTCGATGCTGGAACCGCCGGTGAACTTGATGGAGGCCGGCTGGTGGAGGCTGTACCACCAGTCCACGGACTTGTAGATGATGGGGATATTGACCATGCCCACCAGGCTCAGCACGG
>JAHEBM010000060.1 GCA_024642245.1 Haliea sp. | reverse complement strand
ATCGAGACCTCCTCGGGCGAGCTGGACAATATCAAGCATGAAGTGCAGTTGATGCGCGAGTTGACCGACAAGCCCTTCGGTATGAACGTGGCACTCTCCTACGTCAAGGGCACGAACATTATTGATTTTGTTATTGATCAGGGTATCAAGTTTGTTACCACGTCCTCGGGCAGTCCCAATGCCTGCACCCGGGATTTCCAGGCAGCCGGTATCACCGTGTTTCACGTTGTCCCCACACTGGAGATGGCCCTCAAGGCGATCGATGCCGGCGTGGATGGGCTGGTGGTGGAGGGCGGTGAGGGCGGCGGATTCAAGAACCCGAGCCCGGTATCCACGATGGTGCTGCTGCCGCTGATTCGCTCACGGGTTGATGTACCGATTATTGCCGCTGGCGGAATCGGTGACGGTGCGTCGATGGCGGGGGCGTTTGCGATGGGTGCGGAGGGCGTGCAGATGGGGACACGCATGCTGTCCTGTCTGGAATCGCCCGTGCACGATAACTGGAAGCAGGCCGTCGTGGCGGCCCGGGAGACCGACACGGTATTCCTGAACCAGCAGGGTCGTCCCGCCCTGCGTGCACTGCGTACCCAGCGCACCGCAGCGCTGGAGCCGCTGGGTAAATTCAACGTCATGGAGAACATGGCCGGTATCCCACAATTGTATTTCGGTGGGGATATGGAAGCCGCCATTCCCCTGTCGGGGCAGGTGTGTGGGCGTATCGACGAGGTTATCAGCGCGCGCCAGGTGATCGATGACACTATGGCGGGATTTGCGGATATCATGCAGGGACTGGCACGGCAGTATGCATCGTAAGTCCCCCGGGCTTGAATCAGTCTGCAGGCAATCGTAACTTTAAAGGAGAACTCAAGTGGTGCAAGTGACAAGTATGGTCGACTACGAAAACGTGGATGGCGTGGCCGTTCTGACCCTGGACAACCCGCCGGTGAACGCCTTGAGCCAGGGCGTGCGGCAGGGCTTGTTGGAAGGTGTTGCCAGGGCTGAAGCTGATGACACGGTGAAGGGCGTGCTGATTCACTGCAAGGGCGGTACCTTTATTGCCGGCGCGGATATCACGGAATTTGGCAGCGGGCCACTCGAGCCCGACCTGCGCAGCGTTCTCGTCGCACTGGACAACGCCGGCAAGCCGATTGTCGCGGCCATACACGGCACCGCCCTGGGCGGCGGTCTTGAGACCGCGCTGTGCTGCCACTACCGGGTAGCTGTTGCCAGTGCGAAGCTCGGGCTGCCCGAGGTCAACCTGGGCCTGTTGCCGGGCGCCGGTGGCACCCAGCGACTGCCGCGAGTGGTTGGCGTTGAGAAGGCCCTGCAGATGGTGACTACCGGCGTGCCTGTGAGCGCCACCGAAGCCCTGGAGGCAGGCCTGGTCGATCGTGTCATCGAGGGCGATCTGCGGACCGGCGCCCTGGCCTTTACCCGGGAGAAAATCGCCCAGGGCGGAACCCTGCTGCGAATCCGTGACCGCGAGGACAAGCTGCAAAGCGCCAGGGAGCACCCGGAAATTTTTGACCAGCTGCGTAAAGCCATCGCGCGAAAAACCCGTGGTTTCCTCGCTCCGGAGTACAATATCCGCTGTATCGAGGCGGCGGTTAAGCAGCCCTTTGACGAGGGCATGAAGACCGAGTCAAAACTGTTCAAGGAACTCATGACGGGCCCCCAATCCGCCGCACAGCAGTATTTTTTCTTCGCCGAGCGCCAGGCGGGTAAAATCCCCGATTTGCCCAAAGACACCGTGGAATTACCCATTGCCAGGGTGGGCGTGATCGGTTCCGGCACCATGGGCGGTGGCATTGCCATGAACATGGTCAACGTGGGGATTCCAGTAACAATAGTGGAAGTGAAGGCCGAGGCGCTGGAGCGGGGCCTGGCTGTTATCCGCAAGAATTATGAAAACACGGCACGCAAGGGGCGTATCAGCCAGGCTGATGTCGAGCAGCGCTGCGCGCTCATCAGCGGATCCCTGGACCTGAATGAGCTGGCGGATTGCGATCTGGTTATTGAGGCGGTGTTCGAGGACATGGCCGTCAAGAAAGATATTTTCTCCCGTCTCGACGGGATCGCCAGGCCGGGCGCGATCCTCGCCTCCAATACGTCTGCCCTGGATATCAATGAGATTGCCGCGGTAACGAAGCGCCCGGAATCGGTGATCGGGCTGCACTTCTTCTCGCCGGCCAATGTCATGAAACTGCTGGAAGTGGTGCGCGGTGCGAAAACCTCCCCGGAAGTGATAAAGACCTGTATGTCACTGGCCAAGCGTATTCGCAAAACCGCGGTACTGGTGGGCGTGTGCCACGGTTTTGTCGGTAATCGTATCCTGTTCTATCGCCAGCGCCAGGCGGAACAGCTGGCGCTCGAAGGCGCGCCGCCACACCAGGTGGATAAAGTGCTGTACGATTTTGGTTTCCCCATGGGTGCCTTCCAGATGTCCGACCTGGCGGGCCTCGATATCGGCTGGAATGCCAAGACCTCCAGGGGGGCTACCGTCAAGGATCGGCTGTGCGAGATGGATCGCCGGGGGCAAAAAACCGGCGCGGGTTTCTATGACTACGATGAGAATCGCAACCCGACACCCTCGCCTGTCGCTGAGGAACTGTTTGCGGAGTTTGCCGCCAAGGCCGGTATCAGCCGGCGCGAAATTACCGACGAGGAGATACTGGAGCGCTGTGTGCTGCCGATGATCAATGAAGGTGCCAAAATTCTCGATGAAGGCATTGCCATTCGCGCCAGTGATATCGATGTGGTGTACGTCTATGGCTATGGTTGGCCTGTTCATCGCGGCGGCCCCATGCACTATGCCAACAGCCTCGGCCTGGATAAGGTGCTTGCGCGATTGCGCCATTACCACGAGCTCACTGGCGACGACTTCTGGAAGCCCAGTCAGTACCTGGTGGCGCTGGCGGAAAAAGGTGACCGCTTCAGCTGATGAAGCTTGATGTCTGGGGCGTCGAAGCCTCCCCTTACCTGTTAAAAGTCGAGGCGCTGCTGACGTCCCGTGGTATCGAGTTTTGCAGGCTGCCGCGCGATGGCAGTCGCTGGGAGAATATCGTTACGGCCTGGCGCCTGTCCCGTGCGCGAAAACACCGGGCCGTGCAACGCTACCCGGCGATGGATGCGCTCGATGAGTACCCCGAGGTACCGTACCTGGTCGTTAATGGTAAACACTTCCAGTACGACTCCTCGGCGATAGCCGCCTGGCTGGATAAGCAGTATCCATCGGCCGAGCCGTTTTACCCCATTGACCCGGTTCACGCCTTTGTGGCCAGCCTTATCGATGAGGCGTTTGATGAGTACGGGCTCTACATGGTTCATCACCAACGTTGGGTCTGCTCTGCCAGCGATACGGCCATGGGCGAGTATACGGCGGCAGAAATGGGGCGCCTGTTGCCGCCACCGTTTCCCGGGCGGGTCAGGGTTGATCTGCCGCGCCGCCAGGTTCGGCGTTGTCCCTACCTGTTCAGTGTTGCCCCGGATGGTTACCGGGCAAACGTGGAACCCCGGCGGGTGCCCCCCTCGCGCCCGGGTTTTCCCCCTACACACGCCCTGTTGGAAGATAGCTGGCGCGACTTTCTCGCCGCCATGGAAACCGTGCTGGCGGTGCAGCCCTACCTCCTGGGTAGTCGTTTTACCGTGGCCGATGCCAGCGCCTATGGCCAGTTGAGCATGAACCTGATCGACCCCACTACCGCCGCAGAACTGCAGCGGCGTGCACCGCTCACCTACCAGTGGCTGCTGCACATTCGCGATGGCGAGCATCGCGGCAGCAGCGGTAAAACAGTCCTCTCACCCGCCCTGCAAGCCCTGCTCGACATCGTTATGAAGACCTTTGCGCCCCTGATGCTGCAAAACGAGCGGGCGTACCAGCGTGCCATCGGGGACGGGCAGAGTGTATTCAACGAGGCAGCCTTTGATCGCAACCTCGCGCTGTACCACGGCGAATTGAGGGGACAACCCTTTCGTGCCGTGGTGAAGACCTTCCAGGTCAGGGTGTGGCGCGATTTGTGCCGGGCCTGGCAGCAACTGGCAGCCGATGACAGGGACGCGCTGGTGTCCCTGCTTCCCGATGCCTGGCTGTTTGCGGGTCGTCCGGAAAAAGCCGGCAGCTGACCGACTGTGAAAGGAGCGATCCCTTGAACAATGCAATTGTGGATATTGCGCAGGTAAGCGACAACAGCCTGGGGGGTAAGGCCTATGGCCTGGCCCGCCTGTCGGCAATGGGGTTGCCCGTGCCGCCAGGGTTTGTGATTCGAGGTGCTCGCAGCGGGGAATTCCCTGCGGACCTGGAGTCACGCTACCTGGCCCTGGGCGGTGGCAAGGTCGCGGTACGCTCGTCCGCGCTGGGGGAGGACGGCAGCGATGCGTCTTTTGCCGGGCAGTACGACACGGTGCTTAACGTGGAGGGCCTCGAGGAGTTACGCCAGGCGGTTGATCACTGCGTGGCCTCGGCTGACGGCGAACGCGCCAGGCGATACCAGGGGGAATACGTCGGGGGGCAAACTGCCGCCGGCGCGCCGACCATGAACGTCGTCGTGCAGCAGATGGTCGATGCGCGGACGGCCGGGGTCGTATTTACCGCCGATCCCGTCAGCGGGCGTCGTGACCTGCTGCTGATCGATGTGGTAGCGGGCCTGGGCGAAGCGCTGGTCAGTGGCGAGGCTACCCCGGATCACTACGCGGTGGACAATAGCGGTTGTATCGTCCGTCGGCAGTTGAGCGGTGATATCGCGTTGTTGGGCGATGCAGAGATTCTCGCCATCGCGGTCCGGGCCAGGGGCGCGGCAGAGCATGAAGGCGGCCCGCTGGACCTGGAGTGGGCAATTGCCCGGGACGGCAGCCTGTTCTGGCTGCAGGCCCGACCGATAACCACCCTGCCGGCTGATCTCAACGAATTCGACACCCGGCTGCCGCGGCCGGACGATGTGCTCACTATCAGTAATATCAGCGAGATGATGCCCGGGGCCGTCTGTCCCCTCACCGGCTCCTTTACCGGCTGGGGCATCGATTACGGCCTGCAGTATATGCAGGTGGCGGTGGGCGCCAGGCAACACATCGACCACCGCTGGCAAATCACGGCGCAGGCATACGGCCACCTGTTCCTGAACCTGACCGGGAATGTCGTCATGTCGGCGGCCGTGCTCGGCTCCAGTGCAGACCAGACCGCACAGACGCTGTGCGGGCGTATCGTGCCCGAACTGGTGGAATTCCCACCGCAGCCACTGTGGCGAAGAGTGTTCAATACTGCAAAACTGCTGCGTTTTGCCATGACGGCGCCCGGTGTGGTCAAGCGCTTCGGCCAGCAGCTTGCGCAGTTTGCGATTGAAGAAACCCCGGACAGCGCCAGCATGTGGGCGCAACTGGAGGAGAAGTCCTGGTTCTTCGATCACTGCATGGCGGTACACATCCAGTCGTCGGCCCTGTCGGGTTTCCTGTGCGCCATCGTGGAGAATATGGTGTCGGGTCGGGCCAGTGACAGCAGTGGCGAGGACCAGGCCGAGGCAGTGCGCCTGCTGGCCGGTGCCACCGGAGTCGAAAGTGCGCTGATGCTCGAACAACTGGACGAACTGCTCGACAGGATAGCCGCGCATCCCGATGCCGGGCAGGCTTTCCAGCAGGCCGCCGTGGACAGCGCCCTGTCGTGGTTGCGGGGAACGCCCGCGCTGGCGCGGGACTTCCAGGACTTCCTGTCTCGCCACGGTCACCGCGGCTATCGCGAGCTGTGCATGCGCGACCCCTCCTGGGGGGATGATCCGGCGCCATTGGTCCAGAGTATGCAGGCGGCGGTGCATGCGCGCCTTGTTACCGGCGGCCACAGGCAATTGCACGCAGCGGATATCGACTGGTCCTCGCTGGATCGCGGGCTGCGCTGGATACTGCCGCGCGCCCACAACGCCATTCGTCGAAGGGAGCACACCAAGTCACAACTGGTGGCCGTCGCCCATCGCTTCAAGCACGGGTTTCGCCACCTTGGTGAGTTGCTGCATGCCGAGGGCAAGTTGCCCGACGCGGACCTCGTCCATTTTTTCAGCGTCAGTGAGCTGCCTGCCTTTGTGGCCAAGCCCGACGGGGGAAAGGTGGCGCAGGCTATTGCAAGGCGCGACGCGCTTGCTTACCAGCAGCAGCTGGAGTTTCCCGAGATATCCGTGGGTATGCCGCGCCCGCTGGAGCTCCAGCAGGTCGACATAGCCGATGGCGTTCTGCGGGGTCGGCCCGCCTCACGCGGTGTTGTCGAGGGCGTGGCCAGGGTAGCCCATACGCTGGCGGAAGCGGCACTGTTGGAGCCCGGGGAGATACTTGTCACCCCGATCACCGATATCGGCTGGACCCCTTATTTCAGCCTGATCGGCGGCCTGGTAACCGACCTGGGCAGCGCGGTATCCCATGGCGCCGTCATCGCCAGGGAGTACGGCCTGCCCTGCGTGGTCAATACCCGCCAGGGCACGCGGTTTTTCCAGACTGGGGACCGGCTTCGCCTGGATGGGGACAGTGGCAGGGTGGAGCTGCTGTCGGCCGACTAGTTCCGGCGAGGCGCCCTGGCGGGGATGGCAGGAGGGATGTCGCCGGCTAGAGCGAGGTGATCACAGCAGCTTGAAAATCGCATCCAGTTCGTAGTTGTGCGTTCCCTCGGGCAGGTCGCCGCAGGCGCAGTTCACGATAGCCTTGGCCAGTGTCTTGCCCTTGATCGGCCGGTACTTCTGCATACCGGGCACCCAGTTGGCCAGATGCCGGGAGAACATTGCCCCGATTTTTTCGCCCGGACGGTTGTCGGGGCGATCGCCCATGATGATCGCAGGCCTGAAATAGACCCGGGTGGAGAAGGGCAGGCTTTCGGCGAACTTATCCAGTTCCGCCTTCATCCGGCTGTAGAAGAGCGGCGACCGGGTCGAGGCCTGGGGAGAGGATATGAGGAACAGGCGCGCCACGCCATTATTGGCGGCGGCCTCGATAACACCGGCCTGGTAGGTATAGTCCACCCGGTACTGGGCCGCCTTGCTGCCCGCCTGGCCCAGGGTGGTGCCCATGGCTGCGAACAGGTCGTCGCCCCGGACCAGCTGCGCCCATTCGCCCATTGCCTCGAAATCGACCACGTGGTTGACCAGCTTCGGGTGTTTGTAGCCCACGGGGCGGCGGGTAAAGGCGAGCACCTTCGCATAGTGACTGCTGGCCAGTAACTTTTTGGTAATGTGTTTGCCGGTGATACCGGTAGCACCTATGACTATCGCTGTTTTCATGTTTTACCTGCCTTTTCCCGGGCGGTTTGCCCTGCCCCCACCGGGTGATTACGCCACCTGGGGCTCGACCGCGTTTGCTGTGCGGCGATTATAGGCCCTAACAGTACGCCTGTACCGATTTGTGTCCTGCCGTATGGCCCGTATAGCCTGTTTGGACATTCGGCGCCGCACGTGTAAGCTTGTCGCCGCTTCGACTCACGATAAGACCCACCCATGAAACAGCGCATTGCTCGATGGTTGCTGCACCTGGCCGGTTGGCAGCTGGAGGGCTCGCGCCCGGCTTTTGATCGCTATGTGCTAATAGCCGCACCGCACACCTCCAACTGGGATTTTCCCCTGATGCTGGCCTTTGCCGCGGCATTCGATATCAAGGTGACCTGGATGGCCAAGCACAGCCTGTTCTTCCCGCCCCTGGGGTGGTTGATGCGGGCACTGGGTGGCATGCCGATTATCCGGCACGAGAACAACAAGGTGGTCGATTCCATGGTAGCGGCTTTTCATTCCATGTCCCGGCTCGTACTGGTGGTTCCCACCGAGGGTACGCGGGAGAGAACCGAGTACTGGAAGTCAGGCTTTTATCACATCGCGCGGCAGGCGGCGGTCCCCATAGTGCCGTCTTTCCTGGATTTCGGACGCAAGTGTGGCGGTTTTGGTCCCGCGCTGGAGACCAGTGGCAGCGTCGCGGACGATATGCAGTACTTTCGCGATTTTTACGCCGGTATGCAGGGAAAGTTTCCCGACAAGGTCGGGCCCATACGTCTCAGGGAAGAATAGGCGTTAATCTCTGGCCAGCCTGGTCATTCTCCAGGCAGACACCCGCCAGCCACCACTTTGGTGCGCAGTCGTAGATCAGGCGGCCCCGGTCCCCGTGTTGCCTGTCCAGCAGGAAAGCAATGAGTCTGTTCGGTGCCATGCCAGGTGCAGGCTGTTCCTGCAGGTCTTCTACCGGTATGGGGTAGGTCGCCCAGTCTTTAGGCGCCCGCCAGCCCGGAGGTGGCACCAGCTGGCTGCGCGTTCCGTTGATCGGGTACAGTGCCCGCCAGTCATGAATCTTCCCTGACAACTCCTGGACAACGTCGGGGTGGGCCTGGGCCAGGTTATTGTATTCGTTGGGATCGTCCTGGATGCGGAAGAGGTAATTTGTCAGGCTAGTTTCCAGCTGGTCCTGTTCGATTTCCTGCACCAGTTTCCAGTTATCGTTGAACGCGGTGAGATTGAAATGCCCGTATATGGGCGTTTCGGACGCAAAATAGACCAGGTCCTGCCGCGGCATCGCAGCGCCCCTGGCAATGGCCGGCCACATGCTGTGGCCGTCGAACTTGCGTCTGTTCTGCGGCTTTACGCCCGCTGCTTCCGCCAGGGTGGGGAACACGTCCATGACCGTCATGATCTGGGTCAGCGTCTTCCCGGCGGGTATGGCCCCCGGCCAGCGCATAACGGAAACCACACGTATCCCGCCTTCAAAAGTCTCGCCCTTGCCACCGCGCAGGGGTGCATTGTCCGCGCCGCCGACTGAGTAGGCGGCGCCGCCGTTATCGCTGAAAAAAAGGACGATGGTGTTGTCGGCGATACCCTCCCTGTCGAGAGTATCGAGCACCCGACCGATAGCCTGGTCCATGGCATCCACCACCGCAGCATACATGGGCCGGGCACTCTTTTGCAGGGTGAGCTTGGCCATGCGCCGGGTTTCGTCTGTCTGCCTGGCCCGGGCCGGCGCCAGGTCGGTATTGATATCCTTGTACTTGTCCTGCAGGTTCTGCGGCGCGTCCAGCGGCGTATGGGGCGCAATAAAAGGCATGTACACAAAGAACGGCTTGCTTCGATCCCGTTCACGAATGTAGCGCGACACTTCGTCGGCCAGCAGAAACGTCTCGTAACCCTCGTCAGTGTGCCCCGTTGTCCTGGGCATATCGATGGAAACGCCGTTGCGCTGGAAGTCTTTTCCGCCCTGGTTGGCAAAGGGCGGATAAAAGCCGACCTCGGTGTGCAGGTGGCCATAAAAATACTCGAAACCGCGGTTATTCGGGTGGTAGGTCATCTGGGCGTGACCCAGGTGCCACTTGCCTACCATCGCGGTCTGGTAACCTGCCGCCCTGAAAGACTCGGGCAGAAAGTGTTCGTCCGGGTTTACCCCCGTATTGTCCCAGGGGAAGATCACGCCGTAGGCTACCCCCAGTCTTATGGGATCGCGGCCCGTCATCAGGGCGGCCCGCGTTGGCGAGCAGATCGGGGTGGTGTAGAAACGGTTAAGCTCCATGCCCTCGGCGGCCAGCCGGTCCAGCGAGGGTGTGTCGATATCCCCGCCGTGGAAGCCGACATCGTTCCAGCCCAGGTCGTCCGCGACCATCACGATGACATTGGGGCGCTCGCCGGCAAGCGTCAGGTCAGGCGCGGCCGCAATAAAAAGCAGGGCTATAAACCACGGGAAGGTCTTTGCTTGCACTGTCATGACAGGCTCCATTTGCATTGTGTTGGGCAGTCGATCAACAGGTGATTCGCGGCCTGTAACGGCGGCAGGGGCTATTGGGCGCGCTATTCATCCGGGCGGTACCAGATGGGTGAGGTCCAGGCGCGTTCCTGGATCACCGGTGAATAGAACGGCTCGTCTTCGGTTTGCTTGCAGCAATTACCGTAAACATCGCCCCTGGCGCCGCGTTCTTCTTGCAGTGTGTGAGTGTGTGCCTCCGCCTGGGCGCGGCAATCCGGGGAAAACGGGTTTACTCCCGCAGCCATGCAGTGCCTGGTGCTCCAGCGGCAGCTGGGGTTCTCCATCACCCTGGCATAGTAAAAGGCACGTATGCCCGGGTCGAACTCCGGATCTTTCCATACCGCGCACAGTGACTTCGCCCCGACGCCGGTGGGCTCGCAATTCTCGGTGTTCACCCAGGCGTCCCTGTCAGCGCTTGCTGCCACGTCGAAAACCTTTTCCCGGGTACTGCCGTTTTGGTCCACCCAGCCCTTGATGATCTGGATCCGCTGCAGGTCATTCCCCGGCCTGTCCGGGGTGCCGGGGTCCTTCATGGCGGTTACTACGAAGCCGGGCGTTACGCCCGGCCCTGCAGCTGCGAGGGTGCCTCCCATGGGTACCCCGCCGGCAGAGGCCCGGGCGACAAGATCGGGGTCAGCGCACAGGTCGGCGTCGATTCCATAGCCGCCAAAAAAACGCACTACAGGCCGCGTACCACTGGTGGCGTAGGTTTCCTTGCGACGCAGGCCCGTGAAGATGGCGTCGCGGGAATTTTCCTCGGCCCAGACGACTGCGAGGCCGCCGGGGTTGTCGGCAAAGTGGTCCTGGACATTGCGGTAGCCTGCATCGCGTTGCCCCAGGTGGCCGATGAATCGGTCTTCCTCGGTTCCACCCGGGGTGGCATTGTGGGTGTCGGTGCTGCCGATGAAGCCGATCTGGAAGGGGTTTATGCCGGTTTTCTGTTCCAGGGCCAGGCCATCCTTGAGCGCGTTGCGCAGCATATTGCGCGGGGCGAATTCGTCCAGGCTTACCGGCCGCCCGCCTTCCGAACGTAACTCGCCGTAGAGCACGCCCATGGCCTGCAGGTTGTCCGATTCGTATTGCTCGAAGGTGCACAGCTCATCCGTGGTGTCCAGTCCCCTTCCTGCGAGCCGGTCAAACCGGCACTCGGATGAGCCTTTATGCTGGGTGATTTCCACTACAGGTTCGAAGAACAATCGCTCCCTGGCTTCCTCTTCGTTGGGCGGATCGCGGAACATCAAACCCCCGGACAGGTTGGCGTTGTGGGGTATCACCATCACGTCACACCGGTCCTGGCCCTCGATGCATTGCGCGCGCAGCAGTTGCCACAGTTTTGGAAACTGGTAGGTCCCCGTGGCGTAAACACTCAGGGCCTGGTGGGTGACCTGGTCGTTGCGAAAAATGACATTGCGGTGCATGTTTTTGAAGTCGGGTGCGTCGGTATACTCGTAGGCCACGAAGGTGGTGAACGTGCAGTCGTTGCTGCGATCGTAATTTTCCTCTGCGGCGCGCTGGATGTCAGTCCAGGTGTCCAGTGCGGCAGCAGCGCAGTCCGAGCCTGGCATGCTGCAGATAATTGATCGGTCCTTGTCAGACTCCCGCCCGGCGGCGCCCAGCCCCGACCAGTAGCGAGCCGCCAGCAGGCGGATAAAGAAATTGTCCACCCGATTGATGATGCACTGTGGCAGCCAGTAAGCGGGCTTGGAGGAATCGCGGGTACACAGTCTCAACTCGCCAAAGTACTCGGCATGATCGGTTACAGCGACGAAGTCCAGCGGTTTGCTGATCTGTGCCTGAACCGTGAACTCGCCATCGGCATCTGCCTGGGTGAGGGTTTCGCCTTTGGCATAGCGATAGGCGTCCCAGGGATCGTTGCGTTGCAGGGACACATACGCGTCGTGGGAGTAGCTGGTATGGACATGCAGGTCGCCAAAGAGAGGGCGCTTGAGCGGCGTGTATTGTGTGCAGTCCTGCCGCGTTTCAGTTCGCTCAAAGGACCTGTCGGGCGTCCCGGCGCCCGAAGCCCACGCCGTGATGCAGGCCAGTGATAGAGCCATTGGTACAAGCTTTTTCACAGGCCGGATTGCCGTGCAATGCAGGCAGATTTCAGCCATCTCGACCAGGTGCAAGCTTTGAAAAGGCCTGTCATCAGCGCCCCTTCGCCGTCTTGTACCAGATCGGTGAAGACCAGGCGCGTTCCTGTAGGGTGGGTGAGTAAAATGGTTCCTGTGCAGGGTCAGTACAGCACTTGCCGTAAACATCGCCGGTGGCGCCGTCTGCCAGTGCCCTGGTATTGGCCGCGTGCGCCTGTGCCGCGCAATCATGCGAGAACGGATTTACACCCGCCTGCTGGCACTGCAGGGTGCTCCAGCGGCAAGTGGGGTTCTCGAGCACTCGTACATAGTAGAAAGCATCTTCAGTGGGGCTGAATTGCGGATCCTGCCAGACGGTACAGGCGTGCTGCATACCCCGGCCCTGGCGGGCGCAGCTTTGCGGGTCGACTGTGGCGCCGTTATCGGCCGAGCCGGCGATATCGAAAACCTTCTCCTGTGCCTTGCCAGCGGCATCGACCCAGCCCTTGATGATCTGGACCCGCTGCAGGTCGGTGCCAGGTGAGCGTTGCGTGCCGGCGTCCTTCTGCACACTGACCAGGAAACGGAGCGGCTTGTCGCCTCCGCTGACTGTACTACCCATGGGCACACCGTGGGCATAGGACTGTTCGATCATATCCGGGGAGTCACACAGTGCTTCATCCAGGTCGCCGGCGAAGAAACGCAGGATAGGCCGGGTGCCGCTGGTGGCGTAGGTCTCTTTCCTGCGGATGGCCTGGAAAATACTGTCCCTGGCGTTTTCTTCTGCCCATACCACGGCCAGCCCACCGGGGTTGGAGTCGAGATGGTCCTGTACGTTGTTGTACTGGGAGTCGCGACGTCCAAGATGCCCCACGTAGTTGTCCTCTTCAGCGCTGCCGGGTGCGGCACTGTGGGTGTCCGTACTGCCGATAAAGCCCATGACAAAAGGGTTCATGCCCAGTTTGTCTTCCAGTACGAGGCCATCCTTGAGCGCGTTGCGCACCATGTTGCGGCGGGCAAAGCTCTCCAGCGGTACCGCATTGGCGCGCTCGGTGCGCACCTCCCCATGTACCGAGCCGAGCATATTCAGATTATCCGCTGCAATCTGTTCGAAATCACAGGCCTCATCGACGGTATCCAGGCCCAGGCCCCGCAAACGGTCGTAGCGGCATTCGGAGGCACCCTTGTGCTGCACCAGTTCCACCACCGGCTCGAAGAACAGGCGGTTCTCCAGTTCCTCCCCTGATTGCGGGTCGCGAAACATGCGGCCCCCCGAGAGGTTGGAATTGTGGGGAATGCTCATGACGTCGCAGCCGTTGTCCAGGTCGGTGCATTGGGTGCGCAGCTGGCGCCACAGACTGGGGAAGCTGTCGCGGCCGGTATCGTATACAGAGATCGGCAGCGCCGTTACCACCGAGTTCCTGAATATCACATTGCGGTGCATATTGTTCTGGTCGAAGGCTTCGGTGTACTCATAACCCACGAAGGTGGTGAAGGCGCAGTCGGCGCTGCGGTCGTAATTGTCTTCTGCGGCCTGCCCGATACGTTGCCAGGTCTGCAGGTGGGCGCTGTCGCAGTCGGACAACGTACAGGCAAAGGATTGCTCGGGCGGGTCTTCCAGTTGACCTCCCAGGTCAGTCCACCAGCTGGCGGCCAGCAGCTGCAGCCAGATGTTCTGCGCCCGTGTCATGATGCAGTGGGGCCACCAGTAGCCCGCCTTGCTGGCGTCCTGGGTACAGACATTGATCTGGCCAAGGAATTCCGCGTGGTCCGTGACCGCGGTGAAATCCAGTGGACGGCCGATGCGGGCCTGTACTGTCTGGTTGCCATTGGCGTCCGGCAGGACGATGGGCTCGCCTTTCGCGTAGCTGTAGGCGTCCCAGGGATCGCGGCGCTGGCTGGAGAGGTAGGAATCGAAGGAATAGCTGGTGTGCACGTGCAGATCGCCAAACAGCGCTTGCCGGGTTGCCGTAAAATGGCTGCAGGGCTCTCGCGTCTCCGTGCGTTCCAGCACCGTGTCAGCCGGTGGCGCCTGTGTCATGGCGGGCTGGGCGTGGAGGGGAAGGCCGAAGAAGCACAGGGCGACGAGACTGACCGGTGCAGACCAGCGCTGAATCCCGGTCCGAAGTAGATGCATCTTTGCCATCGGGTATGTCCTGTCATGCTGAGGGTTGACCGCCGCCAGTCTGGGTTGGCTGACCAATGAAAATCCAATGTACACCAAATTGGTTTACAATGTAAACCTCGCCAGTTATCCTGCCTGCTACCGCAAGGCATGAGTATGAGTGGGATGGAATCAAACGATGGCAGCTAAAAGCCCGCTGAATCGCCACGCGTTCGTGGAAGCCGCCCTGGAGGTTATCGACGAGGTGGGGGTGGACAAACTGTCCATGCGTAATGTGGCTGTCCGCTTGGACGTCAGTCCCATGGCCGTGTACAAACATTTCCCGGCAAAGGAGGATCTGCTGGCGGCCGCGCTGGAGGAATTTATCACACGGGCAAATGTAATACCCGAGGACGACCTGCAGTGGGATCGCTGGGTGAATCAACTGGCGCGGGGTATGTACGAAGCCCTGGGCAGTGAACTCAGCTGGGTACCCCTGCTGGGCTCGCTGCGCCTGGGCACGCAGTCGGCTGCCGTCGCCGATGCTTTTGTCAGGAAACTGTGCAGGGCGGGGTTCACCACAGAGCAGGCGCTGCAGGCCTTTTTCGCTGTCATCCAGATTGTGGTAGGGGCGGTCTGCCTGTGCGCATCACTGGCTGCCCGGCGCGATGAAGTCGCACATGCCGGCGCAGACCTGTCCCCGGTGACACAGGATTACCTTGAAAATATCGACAGTGAGCGTCTGCGTATCGCCCCGGTACTGGAGTCGACACTGCGGTACGAACAAATTGACCTGGGTTTGCCACTGTTGCTCGGTGCATTGAAATCACAACTTGCGGAGACCGCGAAATGACCAGGGAAGTATCCACCCAGATAGAAATCGACGTACCCCGGGCTGTAGCCTGGGAAAAACTCAGCGACATTTCACTGGCGCACAATTATGTGCCCGGCATCGTTAAGACCGAGGTCGTCTCCGAGGGGACGCGCGGCGTCGGTGCCAGTCGCTACGTCTATCGCAACGCCAAAACCTATATTCAGGAAACGGTGGTGGAATGGGACGAGGGCAGCGGTTTTCTGATCCGCTTGCACAAGGGGGACAAACCCGCGCCACCGTTTCGCGCCGCTTCGTTTCGTTACCAGTTGGCGGATACAGGCAGGGACAAAACCCTGTTTACCGCCAGCCTGGAGTACGAGATGCCCTGGGGTGCCCTGGGGGCCTGGCTGGAGAAAAAGATGGAAAAGACCGTGGCGGCGACGGTTCGCGACGTGGCCACCGCGATGAAGCTGTACTACGAGACCGGCGCGCCGACCACGGCGGCGGCGTTGCAAGCCTACAAGGGGTCCTTAAGGTAAATGCGCCAATGGATTTTGCGTCCGGCATTTCTTTGCTCGCTGGCTCGACCCATGGGGCCGGGGCCTTGTTTCGCTTCTACCCACGCACGGTATACTGTCGCGTGAACCCTGAATAAGAGAGCGCGGCTGTGCCCGGACTGCCAGGCAATGTGGAAGCCTATAACGACTGTGTGCCTATGGCGTTTACCCGGACGCTGCTGGTGCAGGCGCGAGCCTATGACGTTGATATAGCGGCCATACTCAAGGCGGCCCGCTTCCCCTTTGACCCCCTGCGGCAGGGAGAGCAGACCGCGTTTGTGTCGCGGGAGCAGTACAGCCGGCTCTGCGTCGAGCTGTTTCGGGCCATAGGTGATGAGTCCGGGGGCATCATGCCCGATGTGCAAACGCCACCGGGAACGATGCGCCTTATTGCCCTGAGCATGATCAACAGCGCCAACCTTGCCGCGGCGCTCAAGCGTGCAATTGAGTTCAACGCGGTCTGCCGGGTGCGGCAGGGCGCCCAGGTCACCAATCGCGTGACGGTTAATACGAGCACCCGGGAGGCCACGCTCAGCTATTTCAGCAGTGATGACGACCCCCGGGTACAGCACAGTGTGCTGTGTGCCCTGGCCATCTGGCTGCGTCTTTGCGGATGGCTGATAGGCCAGCATATCGATGTAACCGAGGCCGGTTGCGCCGGCCCCCGGCCAGACTTCGTGGCGGGTGTCCGACACTTTTTCCCCTGCCCGGTGCAGTATGGGCAGCTTACCAACTCCGTGACCTTCAGTGCCCGCCATCTCGAGGCCCCCATAGTCCACAACGAGCAGCAGCTGGAGGATTTCCTGAAGCTGGCGCCCTTTCACCTGGTCATCGAACCCCTGGCCAGCACGCTCAGTATTACCCACCGTATCCGCGAGATCCTGGGAGATGACTTTCGCCGGGAGATGCCCAGCTTCGAGGAACTGACGGACCTGCTCAATATGTCCGCCAGGACGCTGCGCCGGCGCCTGGAGAAAGAGGGCACCTCCTACCAGCGCATCAAGGATAACGCCCGCCGGGATGTCGCCATCAGCCTGCTGAGCCGGGAGGGCTTAACGGTGAGCGAAGTGGCCGAGGAGACGGGGTTCAGCGATCCCAGCGCCTTCCACCGGTCGTTCAAGAAGTGGACGGGCCTGTCACCGGGCAGCTATCGCTAGCGGGCAGCCCGGAAAGTCGGTAAAAATTGGCTTGATTGGTTGTATATGCAAACCTCGCCGGAATTTAATCTGGCGGAGTTACAGGTATGATATGGGCCACCCCCACGCACTGCGCGGGGCGGAAAATAAACATAAACGAGCTCCGGTTCGGCCTGCATGGCAAGGGCTGCGAGCGATTACATCCAAGGTGCCGCAAATGACGCAACAAAGTAAAACCGATCTCCAGGTTCGCAAGACGGCTATCGCCGGTGCCCTGGCCCTGTTGGCCGCGCCAACCCTGGCAGCTGAGCTGGTGCTGGAAGAAGTGATTGTGACAGCCCAGAAACGCACGGAGAGCGTACAGGACGTGGCCGCCACGGTGAACGTCGTGAGCGGCCAGGACATCGACAGGTTCGCCGCCTTTGACTTTAACTCGATCCAGCAGCAGACCGCGGGCGTGACCCTGGCCCAGCCCAATGCGCGCACCAACACCATCTCCATGCGCGGCATCAGCGTCGACCCGGAATCCGGGGTCTCCTCGGCTGTGGAAGTGTACTGGAACGATGCCATCGTGCGTTCCGATATCGCCTTCAACCAGATGTACGACCTGGAGCGTATCGAGATACTGCGGGGTCCCCAGGGCACCCTGCAGGGCCGCACCTCCCCCGGGGGCGCCATCAACCTGATTACCAAGCGGCCCAGCCTCGAGGAGTCCGAGGGTTATGTGCAGGGTTCGGTCTCCGATAACGAGGGCTATAACGCCCAGCTCGCTTATGGTGCGGCGCTCATACCGGGCGAATTTGCGGTGCGCGTGGCGGGCGTTTACGACACCAATAATGGTGCCGATGTGGAAAACATCAGCACGGGTATGGATGACCAGGAGATCAAGGCCTACTCCGGCCGCTTGACCACCCTGTGGCAGCCCACGGACACACTGGACACCCAGCTGACCTACCAGTACCTTGATCGCGAGTCGGATGATCCCAAGGCCATGAGCGGTACCGACCTGCATGTGCCGGGCTTGCGGCCGACCCTGAAGCCGCAGGACCGCAAGGCCCTGGGAAACAGCGATGACTACGGCAATATCGACTTTCACCTGGTCAACCTGAACACCAACTGGGAAGTGATGGACCACCAGGTGACCGGTATTGTCGCTTACCAGGACTCGACCAAGCCCGCCCAGAACGAGATTGACCGGGCCTACTCCCTGCAGTACACCCCAACTGAAGCCTCGAGTTACCAGGTGCCTGAGACCAAGACCGACAGCATCTCCTATGAGCTGCGCGTGGCGTCCATGGACAACGATTTCTGGAACTATATGGTGGGCCTGTATTACCAGGACCAGAATACCTCGACATCCTTCGTGCAAAACGGCGTGCGGGTGGATGTGCTCGGCCTGGGTTTCCAGACGACGGGCACACTCCCGGTGAATTCAAATAATTTCGCGATCTTCACGTTCAATACCTTTGACCTGAGCGACACGCTGCAACTGGAGGCGGGTCTGCGCTGGACGGATTACGAGGGGTTCCGTACGGCGACGATCAATTACGGCGGCCTGACCTGGGTGCCACCGTCACTGGAGCCGGTCCGGGACCAGATCGAGAGCGGCTTCGCCGCGAACTTCCCGATAGTGGGAATTCCGCCTGACCAGCAGTCCTCTTCCGAGGATGCCTTTACCGGCTCCGTTGCCCTGCGCTGGGACGTGAGCGATGAGACAAACCTGTATGCGTCCTATAACCGCGGCTACCGTCCCAGCGGTATTTCCATCGTACCCAGCCCCGACATCGTATTCCTCCCCAATGGCGTGGACGATCTGCTGTACGACGAGGAGACCAGCGATGCGTTTGAAATCGGCTCCAAGAGTCGCCTGTGGGACGGTCGCGCCTCCTTGAATACCGCCTTGTACTACCAGACATTCGACGGTTACCTGGGCTTCGTGCGCGGGGTGCAGGTGCTGAACGATCAGGGTAAGCCCGCGGATCTGCCCGGCGGTATCGTTTATAACGGCGATGCCAACGTCTGGGGCGTGGAGATCGACGGCCAGGTGCTGCTGGCGGAAACCTGGAACGCGGGCGGCACCCTGAGCTACAGCAAGGGCGAGTGGGATGGTGCCAGCGCACCCTGTAACGACCGCAGCCCCGGCGAAGTACTGGGCAACTGTGATATCGACGGGGAGCCCCTGGGTGGCGAGCCCGAGTGGTCCTTCTCGCTGAACTCCGAATACTATATCCCGCTGGGTGATGCCACCGAGATCTACGTGCGCGGCCTGTTCAAATACACCGACGACCGTATCAACACCGAGGCCTCAGCCGGTTTCTATAACGTCGCTACCGACTTCGAGTCCTACCAGATCCTGGACCTGTTTGTCGGCTGGCGCAGCAGTGACTACAGCTGGGACGTGTCCGCGTGGGCGAAGAACCTGCTTGATGAGGATGCGGTTATCTTCCAGCAGGGTCCGGACCAGTACGATATCGCTGTCAGTGACGGTTCTTATACCCAGACCAACACTGTCAAGGAGCGCATCATCGGCATGACCGCCCGTTACAACTTCTAGGCGGAGTAGTCCCCACTCGAAGCGGGCCCATATGGGCCCGTTTTTTTTGCGCAGCCCATGCGCGTCGCCACACGGGCGGTGAGTGTCAGGCGCAGGGGTGCTGGCCTAGTGCAATGGGGTGTTTGCGGCTTTCCCGACACCCACGTTCAGTCTCACCCGGCCCCAGGGTGTGCCGTAGTGAATACGGCCATTTTCATCCAGCAGGGTCCCGGAAAAGAGTACGTTGTAGCGTTGACCGCCCACTGTGTAGTGGAAGCGGGACTCGCCACTGCTCCAGTTGATCGCCTCCAGCGTCCAGCGGTTGTCACGGGCCCCGATCAGGTAAGCTGTGTTCGAGCCCACCGCCACGATGGGCACGCAACTCGGCGAGCTCACGCCTGAATTCACCCAGCTCGTCTTCAAAGCCCGTGCCCCGGGGTCCCACTCGAACTTCTGCACGCCGTAGGGCTGGTACCGCGGGTTGCTGCCCAGGTAGCTTACCAGCAGGGTGGCGGCCTGCCTGGGCAGGTACCAGGGGATGTTGCGCGGGTGATTGTTCACCACGAGCGCGCCGTAGCCCGCCACGACCACGGATTGTTCTGACTGGATACTGGTCAGGGCGGGGTCATCCATGGTGACCGGCAGCTGGCCGGCTATACGCCGGGTGGGCGTGCCGGCCAGCTGTTGCCAGTCCTCGGGAATCCCGTTGCGCCAGAACAGCACCATGTTCATCCGGGGCTGGCCATCGGTGATCACCACAAACTGGTCTTCCTCGCCGAAACCCATGAGCGAGGGGGTGGCGCCGGTGCCATGGCCCCAGTCGTTGAGGTAGGGCGCGGACCAAGCACCGTCTTTCTCGTCGAGACTGAGTCGGTCGCCAGTCCATACGATTTTGTGCATATGGGCCTGGGAGGCAATGTAGATGCCGCCGTCCTTGTCTATCGCAAACGCGTTGCGTATCCAGCCGTAGCCGGTGCGCCCTGTACTCTTGTTTTCCGCCCCTTC
>JAHEBM010000059.1 GCA_024642245.1 Haliea sp. | reverse complement strand
AGATCAATCCTGGCACCACACTGGAAAATACAGCGTAAGGGACATCATGAGTTCATTCTATATTGCCTTGAGTATATTGGGGGTGGTATTCGGCGGTGCCCTTCTCGGCCTTGGCTTGCAAAAGATACTGCCGGAACACCACCTGTCACCAGAGACCAAAGATGTCGTTCGTCTCACCACCGCCCTGATCGGGACACTTTCGGTGCTTGTCCTCGGCCTCCTGGTATCCTCCGCAAAAGGCTCCTTCGACCGATTCGACAACGAGCTGATCCAGAATGCGGCCAAAATCGTCATGCTCGACCGGGCACTGGATGAATATGGCCCGGAGACGGACGACATCCGTGCATTACTTAAAGTCGGCTATTCGAACAGGATAGAACATCTGTTTAACGACAAGAGTAAGTCAGTCAGTCCTCACGAGATTGCCGCGAAAGAAAACATTGATGCCCTGCTCTTTGCGCTGGCACCGGAGAGCCTTGTGCAGCAGGGACTGAAAGCGCGGGCAGTGGCGCTCAATGGCGACATCAACGCGACCGCAGACCTGATACATGCGCAAAGATTTGATGCAATACCGACAATCCTGCTGCTAGTGCTGGGGGCCTGGTTGTCATTGATCTTCGTGACGTTTGGGCTATTCGCTCCCCCCAATGCGGTGGTGGTAAGCGTGCTGCTGGCGTGCTCAATGTCGGTCTCAGCTGCAGTGCTTCTGATTCTGGAAATGCACTTGCCCTTCACTGGGCTCATCACGCTGTCCAGCGCGCCGATGCAGGATGCGCTTCAGTATCTCGGGCGATAATGGGGCGCCAGGGACTGGCTGCAGTTATTGGTCGTTTTTTCGGGTCACAGCAGGCATTGGTACCTGCAGGTGATTGCGGTATTCCGCGGGCGTGCTGGCATGTGCCTCGCGAAAACAGGCGGTAAAATGGCTCTGGCTGCTGAACCCACACTCCTCTGCAATATGGGCGATAGGCAGCCTGGTCATGGCCAGCAGCTTGCGTGCCCGCTCCAGCCGTGTGGCCAGTACGTAGCGGTGGGGCGGGCTACCCATCGCCTCCAGGAACAGTCGGCGAAAATGCGCCACGCTCACCCCCGCCCTCATCGCCAACGACGGCACCGATAAATCCCCCCCCAGGTGATCGCGGATGTAAGCCAGCACGGTCTGCAAGCGCGCGTAATGGGCGTGGCGAGGATTGAAGCCGCCCGTCTCCCCTGTGGTCAGCACCCGGTACGCCTGGTCCAGCATGAGAGGCGCCAGCGCGGCCATGAAGCCCTCGTCGCTGCCCCGGCCCTTGTGCAACTCCTTCACCAGTTGCTGGGCCAGCGCGCTGACCAGCGCATCGCTAAACTGGAGCGGCCTCGCTTCCTTGACCGCCAGTAACTGGAGCCGTTCGCTGATGCCAGAAGAGCGGTCGGGGAAATAGAATACCGCGAAATCCACCGTACCCTCGTAGTGCCAGTGGGTGACGCAGTTGGGTGGGACCAGCAGGGACTGGGTGGGCATGGTGGTGCTGCGCCATGCGCCGGTCTCGCCCTCGTGTACCCGGGCTCCACCGAACTGGGTCACCAGGCCCCCGGACGCCAGGCCCGACACGGTCCGCTCGATATCCCTGAACAGGTAATGTTCAGCGTAGAGGGCCGAGTTGCCCATTGTGCCGCCGCTCACCATGCCTTCCGCCATCGGTGAGCTACCCAGCTCCCTGCGTACCCGTAGCCACGGCTTCATAATATTCCTGATGAGCGATTTTTGATAAATATACGCTCAATTCCTGTAAGACCCAAGAGTCGATAAAGCGCACCATTCACTCGTCGATATGCATGCTGAATCAAACCAGGCAACGGAGAACTGTATGATCAAGCTAAAAAAGGAGCTCAGTCTGCCCGCGGTCGGCCTGACTGGGTTTGAGACACCGCTGAGCGAGGAGGAAGGCGCAATTCAGGCGCTTCTCCACCAGTTTGCGAAAAACGTTCTGCGACCTTTGGGGCAGGAACTGGACAAACTGTCCGCCGAGGAGGTCGTCGCCCCGGGTTCTCCGTACTGGGCTGTCTTCGAGGAGTACGCCAAGCTGGGCCTGGACCCAGCCCTGATTGCCGAGTTTCCCCCGGAAGTGGCCATTCGCCTGGAATCCATGCTCGGAGAGGAATTGGGCTGGGGCGACGCCGGACTGGGTGTTTCACTGGCGGTAGCCGGCTTTCCGCTGATGATGGCCACTGCGGCGGGAAATCGCGAGCTGGTGGACCTGTGCACGAACAAAATCGGTTGCTGGATGATCACCCACCCGGACAAGGGCAGCGATGTCCAGTTGTTCGATATGAAACGGGAGTGGGCGCCGGGCAAGCCCGGCAACAAGGGCAATATGCTCGCCAAGGTCAGCAAGGATGAGATCATCGTCAACGGCCAGTGCTCCGCGTGGGTTTCCAACGGGGCGGTGGCACAGGTGGCGCTGGGCTATCTTACCGCGGACTATGGCGACGGTTTCCTCGATAAGGATGGCCTGGCCAACGGCATCGCCGCCATCATCCCGCTGGACCTGCCCGGCGTTTCCCGGGGCAAGCCTCTGGACAAGATCGGCCAGCGGGCGCTGCCCCAGGGCGAGATTTATTTTGACAACGTGAAACTGCCCATACGCTACGCCATCGCCCAGCGCGAGGAGTACTACGGCAACCTGGGCTCGGCCTGGTCCTACGCCGGCACGCATATGAGCCAGATCATGACCGGCCTGGCCCGAGCGGCCTTTGAGATGGCCCTGCACTACTGCCACGAACGCAAGCAGGCCGGACAGGCGCTGATTGACCACCAGCTGACCCGCTATCGCCTGGGAGATATGTTCCGCCGGGTGGAGTTGTGCCGCTCCGTAGCGCGACGCAGCCTCGCCTATGCCCGCCTGACAACCTCGGGCCACCCCTACGCCACCGCTTCGGGCAAGGTCACGGTGACCGAGGAAGCCATGAAGGTCGCCACGGAATCGCTGCAGTTGTTTGGTGGTGCCGGGACCTCCCGCGAGTACCCCGTTGAGAAACTGTTCAGGGATGCGCGGGCCTCGCAGATCGAGGACGGGGAGAACTATATGCTCACCATGCGCCTGGGACTGCTCGCCCAGCAGCTCTATGCGGAGGGCTGGACCCAAAATTAGGTATGACGCACCCACTGCAGGGCCGAATTCATTCGGCCAGGACGATGGCCACGATACCCGCCCGCAGGCGGGACCCCCACAGCTGAAAGAGGAAAACGACAATGGCTAAATACCCGGTAGTAGTTTACGGCGCCAGCGGTTACACAGGCATGCTCACCATGGATTGGCTGATCGACCAGAACATCCCGTTTACCGCGGTGGCGCGGGATGCCAAGCGGGTCAAGGAAATGATGGCCCAGCGCGTCGTGCGGCTGGAGTCGGCGACCTACGAGATCATCGAGGCGCAACACACCGTGAAATCGCTGGTCAAGGCCTTCAAGGGCGCCAGGGTGGTATGCAACACCGTCGGGCCCTTCGCCAAGTTCGGCCTGACCGCGGTAGAGGCCGCCCTGAAGGCGGGTTGTCACCATATCGACACCACCGGGGAGCAGGAGTACATCCGCAATGTGCGTGACCAGTTTGGCGAGCTTTATCGCCAGGCCGGTCTGCTGGTGTCCCCGTCCATCGCCTACATGTACAGCTATTCGGAGATCGCCGCGGAGCTGGCGCTGGAGCACCCGGGCATCGACGCGCTGCAGACCTCGGCGCTGTGTCGCGGCCCCCGCGGTGGGGCAGCAGGCATCACCGTTGGTTCCACCGCCTCGATTTTCGAGATGTACAGGGCGCAGCAGTGCTACCTGTGGGATAACAAGCTGGTTCCGCACCCGGTGAACAAATCCTACCAGATCAACTCCCCGGATTTCATGGAGCCGGTGTTCGCGCTGCCCTGGGGCGGCACCTCGCTGCCCGTGTATTTCGAGAACGACCCTCGCGTGCGCAGCTGTGAATCCTGCGTCGGTTTTTACGATAACGAGGCCATGAAGATGGTCCACGCGGTCGGCCAGAAATGGGAGGCGGAGTACAAGGACCTGCCGGCGGAGCACCAGGATGAGGTGATCAGGCAATTGACCGAGTCCACCACACCCTCCATGCCGCCTCGGGAGCGAACCACCCTGGTGCGGACCGTCGACACGGCTATCGGCCGCGGCCAGTTGTCCGCGGTGCGGGCAACGGTATACGGCACCACTGCCTATATCGCCACCGGTGCGCTGCAGACCGCCGCCGTGATCAAGCTGCTGGACGGCGATACCAGCAGGGTGGGTTTCGCCTCGGGCTCCAAGGCCTTTGGCCATCGCTACCTGCTGGGCTTCCTCGAGGAGCGCGGCCTGGCGCGGGCCAGCGTCACCAAACTATGATCCATCGCGAAGGAGAATGAAGTGGCCATTATCGATTTTTACGATCGCGGCTGGGGCATCAATCCCGACGGTGTCGCCTATATCCAGGATGAGCGTTCCTATACGTTCAGCGAAGTCGGCGAGCTGTCCTGCCGCATAGCGAACAAACTGTTGTCTCTGGGCTTGACCAGGGAAACCAAGGGTGCGGTGTGGGCCGGCAATGACGTGACCGCCTGGGCCTGCACCCTGGGGCTGTGGCGTGCCAATATGACCTGGATACCGGTGAATGCGCGCAACTCTGCCGAGGATAACCACTACATCCTGGATGCCTTCGACTGCGAGGTGATGTTTTACCAGGGCCAGTTTGCCGAAATCATCGGCCAGTTGCGGCCGACGCTGCCGAAGATCAGGCACTGGGTGTGCGTGGATGCCGATGCGGCCGATGCCCCATCCCTGGAAAAATGGACCCGGGGTAGTTCCAGCGACCGCCCGGAAATGGCGGTGGAAATGGACGACGTGGTGATGTTGTCACCCACCGGCGGCACCACCGGTATGCCCAAGGGGGTGATGAACACCCACCGCAGTGCCCAGACGTTTATCGCCCATTTCATGCTGGCCTGTCCCTACGGGGCAGCCGAGCGCCCGGTAAACCTCGCCGCGGCCCCCATGACCCATACCGCAGGGCTGCTCGCAGTGCCGTGTACCGCCCAGGGCGGCACGGTCGTCGTGGTGAGCAAGCCCGATCCGGCACTGATTTTCCAGGCCATCGCCCAGCACAGGGTCACGGAATTTTTCCTGCCGCCGACAGTCATTTACAAATTGCTGGAAATTCCCGGTATCGAGAAAATCGATATGTCCTCGGTAAAGTACCTGATGTACGGTGCCGCGCCCATGTCGGTGGACAAGCTGAAGAAAGCCATCGAGCTGTGGGGCCCCATCATGGCCGGGGGCTATGGTCAGACCGAGGCCCCGGCCGGCATCTCCAACCTGCCGCCTGATCACCATTTCGTCAACGGCCAGCTGGCATCGGACCAGCGCCTGTCGTCGGTGGGCCGTCCCAACCCGCTGGTCCGGGTTGAGATGATGAACGACGCCAACCAGATCCTGCCCCGGGGCGAAACCGGTGAGATCTGCGTACGCGGCGACCTGGTGATGAAAGGTTATTACAAGCAGCCGGACAAAACGGCGGAGACTATCATCGACGGCTGGTTGCACACGGGCGATGTCGGGCATATCGACGCCGAGGGCTACCTGCATATCACCGATCGCAAAAAGGACATGATTATTTCCGGCGGTTTCAACGTGTACCCCAGTGAAGTGGAACAGGTGATCTGGAGTCATGCCGCGGTACAGGACTGCGCGGTGATCGGGGTGCCGGATGACAAGTGGGGGGAAGCGGTCAAGGCCGTGGTCGAGCTCAACCCCGGGCAGAGTGTCACCGCGGCCGAACTCATAGCTCTATGCAAGGAAAAACTCGGCAGCGTGATGGCTCCCAAAACAGTCGATTTCGTTGCCTCCCTGCCGCGCAGCACAGTCGGCAAGGTACTCAAAAAGGACCTGCGGGCGCAGTACTGGAAAGACAGCAGCCGCAAGGTCTGATCAAAGTTTGCTAACGGAGGCACGACAATGAGTGACATTTATATCGCAGGCATAGCGATGACCGTATTCGGTCGACATACGGAGCGCAGCCTTGAGGACCTGGCGGGGGAAGCACTTAACGGCGCCTTGAAGGATGCGGGCTGTGCCGCCGCCGACCTGGGCGCTGCGTTCTATGCCGGCATGACCAATGGCCCGCTGCAGGGACAGATTTCCATTCCCGGGCAGGTCGTGTTCAGCAAGATAGGGGTGGAGGGCATTCCGATTTACAACGTGGAGAACGCCTGTGCCTCAGGCAGTTCCGCGTTTAACCTGGCAGTTCAGGCTCTCAGGGCCGGCTCTGCGGATGTGGCGCTGGCGCTGGGCGCCGAGAAGATGAATATTCCCGACAAGGCGAAAGCCTTCAGTATATTTGAAGGTGGCTGGGACGTGTCCCGGGCGGAAGAAAACTACCAGACCCTGGTCAAGATGGGGGAGGGCGTAGAGGTGCCGCCGGGCACCACCTCCGATAAGCCGTTCAGCAAGTTCATGGAAATCTACGCCGCCATGTGCCGCCTGCACATGAAGACCTATGGCACCACCCAGCGCCAGATCGCGGCGGTGTCCGCCAAGAACCACACACACTCGGTACACAATCCTTTCTCCCAGTTCCGCAAGCCCTTCACCATCGAGGAAATACTGGCGGCGCCCCCGATTACCTACCCGATTACGCTGCCGATGTGCGCGCCCCTGTCGGACGGCGCCGCCGCGGCGATCCTGTGTACCGAGGCGGGCCTCACGCGGATCGGCGCGGACCGCAAGCGCTGTATCCGGGTCGCCGCGAGCGTGATTCGCAGCTTCACCCACCGCGGGCTCGACCAGCCGGAACTCAGTGTTGGCCACCGGGCCGCCAATGCCGCCTACGAGCAGGCCGGGCTGGGCCCGGGGGATATGCACGTTGCCGAAGTGCACGACGCCTCTGCCATGGGCGAGATCCTGCAGGCGGAGAACCTGGGCTTCGTGCCTTTTGGTGGTGGCGGTCCGGCCGCCGAGCGCGGCGAATTCACCGTGGGCGGGCGCATCCCCATCAACCCCTCCGGCGGCCTGGAATCCAAGGGCCACCCGCTGGGTGCCACCGGCATCGGCCAGCTGTACGAGCTGGTGACCCAGCTGCGCGGTGAAGCGGGCGAGCGCCAGGTGCAGGGCGCGCGCAATGCCATCCAGGAAAACGGCGGCGGCATGCAGGGGGTCGAAGAGGCCGCGGTTGCTATCCATATCCTGAGCAAGTGAGTCATGTTTAAAAACAAAGTCGTCGTTATAACCGGTGCCGGCTCGGGCATCGGCCGGGAGCTGGCCCTGCAATTTGCCGACTCGGGCGCACGCCTGGCATTGTCCGATATCAATAGGGCTGGCCTCGATGAGACCGTTGGGGCGGTGTCCTCGCGATTGCCAGCGGGCAGTAATGTGGTGGGCACTGTAAGGGGATACCTCGTGGATGCCTCCAGCAAGGATGCGGTGTACGCGCACGCCGAGGAGGTAACGCGGGACTTCGGCACTGCGCACTATGTGATCAACAATGCCGGCGCGACCATTTTCGGTACTGTTGAACACACCAGTATCGAGGAGTTCGAGTGGCAGATTGGCATCAATATGTGGGGTGTCCTGTATGGCACAAAGGCCTTCCTGCCTCTGATGCTGGCGCAGAAGGAGGGCTGTATCGTCAACATCTCCAGCGTATTCGGCCTGCTGGGCTTTCCAACCCAGAGCGCGTACAACATGTCGAAATTTGCCGTGCGTGGCCTGACCGAATGCCTGTGGAGCGAACTGGAGGGTACGGGGGTACGGGCCGTGTGCGTTCACCCGGGTGGAATCAAGACCAACATAGATAGGGATGGGCGTGTGTGCGCCGCGGCAACCGAACAGGATACCGCCTTCGAGAAGGAGTCCGAAAAGTTATTGCAGACCCCGCCCAAGGACTGTGCCGCGGACATTATCCGCGGCCTACGCAGCGGACGAAAACGCATTCTCACCGGCAACAAATCCTCTACGATGTTCTGGATGGCACGCCTGTTTCCCAACAGCTACCCGAAGCTCCTGCGCTGTGCCAGACGCCGGGGGCGTTAATTATATATTGTCCGGGCGTCAACGAAACGGGCTGGGCAGCGCCGTCGGGGTACTCCTGGTGCAGTGTCCCTGGGCTTGCCAGATGCCGGCATTCGGCGCAGAATTTTCAGGACCGTTGCATGCCTGCCCGCTGTTTTACCGCACATGGATAAGGAGTTCTGTCGATGAATACCCTCTCAGCAGGCTGCCAGCCTGGTTTTCGTAATGCCCTGCTGTTGGTGTGCCTGGTGCTGGGCCCGGTGTTAGGCCATTCCGATTCGGTGCATGCCGGGGTTCTGGCTGAAACGGGCCAACGAGCGCTGCTCACCGTCATTGTGACTGTTGAAGGCAGCATTGTAGCGCCGCAGGGCAAACGGGATGAGGTCATCAAGTGGTCTACAAAGCGTCGTTTCGAATCCAGCGCCGAAATGATGGCTGAGAAACCCGAGCAGACCAGTTACCTGGCTTCAGCCACTGGTGACTCACCCGCGATGCCGCCCGCCTATGCCGACCTGATGAAACAGACAGAGGCCTGCGCCGAGGACCAGGATTGTTTGATGCGCGTGGCCATGCAGATGGCCAATTCTGGACAATTCGACCAGGTTGCCAAAAATGCACCGCGTTTCCAGGTTTGGCGGGCCGTGAAGGATAGTGCGCAGGTAAAGACGTCGGCCAGTTATGAAGACAAGTCGTACTCACTGTTCTACATTTCAGGCCCGGAGATCAAAGATTGTGTCCTGACCGCGCCCAGGGTGTCACCTGAACTGACCCGCAACGACGCCACTGCCCAGGTCAACTGGGACAAGATCAACCAGGAAACGCTACACGCCTCGGCCCAGGGCTTCACGATTGAAACAGATGCCGAGACACAATCCAGCCAACTCCTGGTGTCCGGAATTGGCGTCGGTTTCGGCGAAGAGATGTGTACGGAAACCATTAATGGCCGGGCTGAAACCCAGCGCAGTTCAACCAGTGTCTCAGTGCTCCCGGTAGGCGAACTCAAAATGCCCCTGAACCTGGATGGCTCAGCCCCCGGAACCGAAGTGATTGCCAATGGTTCGGTGCAGATTGACAGCTCGCTGGAGTTCAGCCAACTGGGCGAAGCTACTGAGGTCAAAGTCAGCGTGCCCCTGAAAGTGATGGTGAGTTGGGAGTTGAAGGCGCAGTAAGGTACCGAAAAGTGGACTTGAGGTCATGGGCTGGAGCTACACAACCTGGCTGCAACATGGAACGAATGCATAAATCGACGCCACTCTGGGTCACTTTGGGTGGCTTGAACGGCCGCTAATCCCCACTTTTTCGGCGGGTGAATTGATCCATCACGACCATCACCCAGTGACTCTCCAAAAGGATCGACTCGCAGCGGAACAGATCAATGCTCCATAAGCTGTCTTTGGCGTGGCCGATGGTGGTGAGCCGGGATGGCCCAGGTTTTCTACCTCCCCGGGGTGAGTACAAGAAGCGGTATTTACGTTTCTTGTCACAGAAGCTTGGCCAGGGTGGTGAGTAGGTCGAAAAGCAGGAAAATGATGTCTTTCCTGCTTGCCTAGGGTAATGCCCATCGATGAAAGCGGCAATAGGTAACCTTCTGACACTATTAGCGAATTACTAATTTGCCACCCACAGCTACTGCCAAGTTAACTTGTCAGTACCATTATCAGGAATGAAGTTTTTCTTTGAGTTGATCTGTAATTCCGAAAGACGATTGTATGATCGAGCGGACATGCTCCAGTGATGGAATATCTAGGCCCAGGTCCCTTGACCACTCAATGGCCGTATCGATGTCTTTTTCAGCAGTTTGTTGGAACGAAGGTTCGGTTAAAATCAGGCTCATGAATGCCTTGTACATGTCCCAGTTGTCAGTGCACCAGTTTTTACCCGAGCTGGCGGACATGACCTCGACGATTCTATCGATATCCAGGTCTGCCTCCACTCCGATGGCCAGGGCCTCAGTAAAAACATAGGCGTTGCCCAGGGCTACAATGTTGTTGATCAATTTAACGGCCAGTCCGCTCCCGAGTTCACCGATGGTAAATATATCTTTCCCCATAGCCTCCAGATAAGGCTGTAAGATACTCATGGTTTCAGCGTCGGCTCCCCCGATCATAAAACTCAGTTGGCCCATCTCGGCGATAATAGGTCCGCCGCTGACCGGAGCGTCTATCAGGGTGATCGCGCTGTTGTTGATTCTGGTATGAATCTCTTTGATCAACCTGGGAGAGACGGTCGACATTACGGCGATGGTCTGCTCATGCCCTTCTTGCAAGCTATCGATTAAACCGGCGTCGCCGAATAGAACCTGGTTTAGCTGGGCGGCAGTATTAACGATAATGAAGACGATCTCACATTGAGCCAATTCCGAGATAGAGCCCGCTACCGTCGCTCCCAGGTCTGCGCACTTTTGAACTGCGTCGGGCCTGAGGTCAAAAACGGTAAGCTCGTGCCCCGCCTTTAGCAGATTTTGCGCCATGGGACTGCCCATCATTCCCAATCCGATAAAGCCAATGCTCATGGTATTTCCCCCGTAGCTCGCTTAATGGTCATTCAGAATCGGTATTGTCTCGCCCACTAAGGCCGGCTTGCGCATTCCCTCTGATTTTATTCACCAATAGTCGGCTATGAGGCTCTATCCACGCAACATGCTAACCCACACGCACATACCGCGCCTCATCCATTTTTACTTACGCTCCCAGTTCAAGGCCCCAAAGAGTTCCTCGTCGCCAAAGGCAATCGGAGTTGTTTTCAAAATAAGTTGCTTGTCGGCTAATTCGTAAAAACGCACCTGCTGGCCGCCCACCCAATTAGGATACATACTGCCTTCCACATGGGTTGTGAGCGTCTGTTTTTCCACGTCCAGTTCGTATGGTCCGTAGTAAGCCACATAGCCCTGCAAGGCAGCCTGAATCTCCTCGGGCGTCCCGGATGCCTGGTCACCGGATGCAAACATAGGTCGATTCTGTCGCATGAGTTGCCCCGACATATAGCCAGACTCGGTGAAAATGGCAAGGCCCAGGGCGTCTTCACCCAAGGGGTAAATCACATTTCCGGAGGAGGTCCTGAATTCAGATGACACTAGTCGCCAGACTCCTGCGAGATGTCTTACTGTTTGGGCTTGTTCATTGTTCATGCTTTGCTCTCCGGTGTATCGAAACGTCCAACCCCCCTGACCCTGGCACAGGTAGAAGCCCAGTTCGGCGAAAGTTCAGGTCCTTCCAGCCCTACCGTTTTATTGATTTCTATAGATTTTCTATAGAATAAACCCTCCGACTTATATAGGCATCTGGGCACATACCGATAAACCGGAGTCGGCGTGTCATGGTGCGGGCAGCGGGTACTGAAGCTGGCTAATGGCTGAACCCAGAGAACCTTCCTCCCCTGCGATCTCCTTTTCAATCCATTGTACGAACGAATTCTCATGGGTGATCATGGATCGGAGAATTTCCTGATCCTCGGCCGGACCTGCATCGGCAATTTCTTTGAACCTCGCCAAAAATTGATCAATCAGGGGTTTAAGAGCAGCAAGAAATTCCAGCCAGGTATTTCCCTGATAGAGTGCAACAAACCCGGCGATTTGGTCACCAGATTCCTGCTTCTCGTCAAACTCCAAATCATACTTCTGTAGAAATGGCCGTAGGCGCGTCTTGGTTTCGGATTCCAGTTGTAAAAAGGTGCCAAAGTGGTATTTCTCGCGGGCGTTTCTGGCAACGGATACCAAAGCAAGAAACGCTTGTTCGCCGAGCACTTCACTCTGATAGAGTTCATTGATACAGCCGGGGTATTCAATATCACCCATAAGATATTCACCTCCAGTAAATCTTGATTCGGACTGACAGGACATCAGCCTGATAATCATGCTTGAGCTTAGACTATAGCCAAATGATCTGCCCGCGAATTGCGGGTGGGTTCATAAAGGGCCCGCCAGAAGCTTCCTGCAGTAACCCCGGGATGAACCCTCGGGGCCCCAGAGTGGCGCGCTATCGGCAAGGTGGGGATGGTCCATTATGTTGGTACCCCCGCGCTACTCGCCGCCCACATACAGCCTGACAAGCCGGTCAAGAAATTCACGACTCTCGTACACTGATTTTACCAGCACCCGCTCGTTGAGGCCGTGGGCGAACATTTTGTCGGGCTCAATCATCAGACCATTGACGCCATAGGTAGGGATCCCCGCTGGCGTCAGAAACCGGCCGTCTGTGCCTCCTGCCTGCAGAATGGGAATGACAGGTGTGCCCGGCCACATTTCCTCGCTCAGCGTTTCAATCGGCCTGATTACCGCGTCGGTCAGCAGTGGTGGCGTCGAGGTGCTTTCCGGCGGGTCAACAAAGCTCACCGCAATTTGCGGATTATCAATCACCTGTTCTAGATTCTGGCGGATTTTTTCCTGGGTGTGACCGGGAAAAATTCGGCAGTTCACATTGGCCAAAGCGCGTTGTGGCAGTGCGTTGGGTGCGTGACCAGCATCCAGTTTAGTCGTGACACAGGTTGTGTGCAGGACCGAGTTGTATAGCGGGTTTTCCTTGATGCGGGCCAGCGCGTTAGGATCGGGCGGTATTTGGGCGATAGCTTTCAGATCCTGTGCTTCCTGGCCAGTTTTCAAAGTAGCCAGTCGCTCGAAGTAGGTTCGGGTCGTGGCGTTAAACTCAACCGGAAATTCGTATTCTGCTATGCGAAGAAGGGCGGAGGCGAGCTCGTAAATGGCGTTGTCCTTGCGAGGTTGAGAGGAATGTCCGCCCGGATTGGTCACTTCCAGCTGGTAGTCCTGATAGGTCTTTTCACCAGCCTGGATGCCATAAAAAACCGGCGTTTGGTTGCTGTCCAGAATCCCCCAGGCGCCTTCATTCAGGGCGAAGTCTGCGTCAATCAGATCTCGGTGATGTTTTAACAGGTAGCTGACGCCGTTGAAGTTGAAAGGCGTTTCTTCGCCGCAGGTCAGCGCCAGCTTTATGGTCTTTTCCGGCTGGTAGCCCGATTGAACCATGCGCATCATGATATCGACGAATATCGCGGCCATTTGCTTATCGTCCATTGTGCCGCGGCCAAAGAAGTAACCATCCTCTTCAATCAGTGTGAAAGGGTCACGTTCCCAGTCTGCGGGGTTGGCTTCTACCACGTCGATATGGGCCAGCAGCAGCAAAGCGCCCGCATCCTCAGCGTGGCCCGGCAGTTTGGCGACCAGGTTGCCTTGTCGGGGGTGGTCGGGTGGAACGATAAGTTGAATGTTTGTGTCGGGCAGGCCGGCTGCCCTAAGGTGCACTGCCATGGCATCGGCCGCCTCGGTGCAACTGCCCTCAGACAAGGTGGTGTTAATTTCAACAAGCTGTTTGTAAATCTTGCGAAAATCTTCCTGGCTCTGCCGCAGCGAATTGGCAGGGGCTGCCTGGCAGACGAGCGCCAGGATCAGGGCAGCAGGCAATACTTTATACAGCGGCGTATTTAGGGTCATATGCAAATTCTGTGCACGGGGCGCTTCAAGATTGATGTGAGCCGGCGCAACCGCGCGCCAGGGCTTAGTAGACGATAAGTTACCGGCTTTGATCGCAGCCCGTCAACTGTCGACCGGGCCCTGACCATGTTACGGGCTTGGCTGCAGCAGCAACTCTCCTGCCCTAAAGGAATGCATCGACCACAACACCGTGCTGTTCCACAGCTCGCCACAGTTTATATTGCCTGCCGTTGATTTTGACCAACACTTCATCGATGGAGCATGTGTCGCCAAATACCTGATAACGACGCTTTAGCCGCCTGGCATATTCGGCACCGAACTTGAGACACCAGCGATGGATCCCTTCTCTGGATACAGTGATGCCTCACTGGGCGAGCAGATCTTGAATATCTCGATGACTGAGATCGAAGCGGCAGTAGAGCCATACCGCAGAGGAAATGATATCGGGAGGGATTTGGTGTCGTTTGTAGGTATTCATCCTCCGATTCTATCAATATCAGCGCTTTAACTTGGCGATACCCTCAGCTTTGCTGCCGCAGGATCAGGTCGATAACCGGCTGCAGGTCCTGCTCGATACTGGCCTCGATCAGTCGCGGACCGGTTTGCGCCATGGCTTTTTTGAAGGCGGTATGGAAGTCCTCAGCGGTGTTAACGGCGACCGCTGATATCCCCATGCTTTCGCCCAGCTTCACCCAGTTTATAGAAGGCCTGTCCAGTTCCAGCAGGGACTGCATCTTGGCTGTGGCATCGCCCTCGCGTACCCGGGCGAGTTCCACGTTGAGTATCGCATAGGCATCGTTCTTCAGGACCACGATGGTGACATTGCAGTTTTCGCGGGCGATGCTCCAAAGCGCCTGGTTGGTATACATGCCGCTGCCGTCTGCCTGCAGAGCCACCACCTTGCGATCCGGGCAGGCCACCGCGGCGCCCAGGGCCACAGGCAAGCCGCCGCCAATCGCCGCGCCGGGGATGCTGTACAGGTAGTCGTGTTGGGCCGCACCCGCAGTGTAGGTGTACAGCTCCAGGCCTGCTGTCGCGCCCTCGTCTACCAGAATAGAGTTTTCCGGCAGCAGCAGGCCGACGCTCTGGCCGACAGTGCTGGCTTTCAGCGTGCCAGTGGGGCGTTTCGGCTTCTCCCGTTGCTGCCTCACCGTTGCCTTCCTGCTCGCCCCAAGCAGCTTGGCCAGGTCTTTCAGAGCCGACAGTACATCGTGATCGGGCGAGGCAAGCGAGCAGGTGTTACAGCCGGGTGGCAGTTTGTGGGTGGGGCTGCCCTGATAGGCAAAAGTCGACACCGGCGGCAACGCGCCCACCAGGATCATCTGCTCGTAGTCGGCAAAAAACTGCCGGGCCATCTCCGCAAAATAAGGCGTCAGTTGCACCTGCACCCGGCCCTCACCGCGCGCCAGGCGAGCCGGGAAGGTCTCCGCCAGCAGCGTCGCACCGGTTTTGGCGGCAATTTTCCCGGCCAGTTCGAGGCCCTCTTCGCGCAGGGCGTGTGCGCCCAGCAGCAGTCCCGTCTTGCGCCCGTTGCTCAGCAGCGCCGCGGTGGTCTCAAGTGTTTCCGGCGCCACCCGGAGTGTCGGTATGGCGCCGGCCGTGACAGGCGCTTCCGGCGCCGGGTCCCAATGACAGTTGGTGGGGGCGATAAGCGTGCATATCTTGCCGGAGCCGGTCATGGCGTAGCGGGCCGCCTCCGCGCCGAGCAAGCCAAGTTCAGCGGCGCTTTTGGCTTCCCGTGTCCAGTGCGATACCGCTCGTGCCAGCTCGGTGATCTTGCCGCCTATCAACTCGTGCTCGGGAAAGTTGGGCTGGTGATAGGTGGCGTTGGCCCCCACGATATTGACGATGGGGGTATTGGCCCGGCCGGCATTGTGCAAGTTGGCGATACCGTTGGCGAACCCGGAGCCGACGTGCAGCAGGGTGAACGCCGGCTTGCCAGCCATACGCGCGTAACCGTCCGCAGCGCCGGTGACCACATTTTCCTGCAGACACAGTACCGCCCGCACCGTGTCGGTTTTACCCATCTCATAGACCAGCTGCATCTCGGAGGTCCCCGGGTTGGCGAAACAGGTATCTATTCCTGCGTTGGTCAGTGCCTTGAAGAGTGATTGCGCCCCGTTCATGGGAACCTCCAGATGAATGTCGAATGCAATCATAGCCGAAAATCGGTATCGACAAATCAAAAGCTTCGTCGATGTAGAACGTGTCACCGTAACCACGATGCATTCGCTTCAATCTGCAGGCGTAAAGCGCACCGGACTTAATGCACAATAGACGGATCGATTTCCGAGTGACGATGATACCTCGCGCTGCCAGCAGATCTTCGATATCCAGGTTGCTGAGATTGAATCTGTAGTAAAGCCAGACGGTATAGCTGATGATATCTGGTGGGAATCGGTGGCCCTTATAGGTATTTATCCATCGATTCCAACAATTTTGAGGACCTGACTTGTCAGTACCGGCGCTAATGTATGTTTGCCTTGGTAGTAGGCGTAATGAACAAAGTCCACTTTAGCTGGCTCCCTTATAGGAGCGAATCCAGGCCTGTGATACCGTCAAGGTCATCAAGCGAGCCAGATCGACCAGCCTGACGAAGGTGATGCAATGCGAGTTCGGCCCCGGGAAAAAAAGATCAATTTTGCCTGAATATACGGAGAAATACCTGTGCATGAGATAATTTGCCCGCATTGTGGTAAAGCATTCAAGATCGATGAAGCCGGATATGCGGACATTCTAAAGCAGGTTCGAGACAGCGAGTTTGAACAACAGTTGCACGAACGGCTTGAACTAGCCGAGAAGGATAAGCAAAACGCCGTCGAACTCGCCAAGAGCCAAGTCAGCGGCGAAATGCAGAAGGCCACCTCAGCCAAGGATACCGAAATACAACAGCTGAAGGCCAAACTTGATGCGGGTGAGGTCGCGCAGAAACTGGCCGTGACCGAGGCCCTGAACATCGTGGAAAAGCAGCGCGACGAACTCGCCAGCGAACTGGAACAGGCGAAGCGCGATAAACAAGCTGCTTCTGAACTGGCTGATACGCGACTTTCAAAAGCGCTAACCGAGATCGGCGCAAAAAAAGACACGGAAATCCAGGACTTGATGGCTAAGCTAAGCGCCAGCGAGGTAGCACACACGCTTGCAATAACCAACGCGGTTAATGCCGTGGAGAAGGAACGCGACGAACTGAGGAACAATCTCGATCGATCAGAGCTTGAAAAGCAACTTTCCGAGAAGTCACTCAAGGACAAATACGAGACACAGATAAAGGATCGAGATGAATCAATAGAGCGCCTCAGGGACATGAAGGCCCGTCTGTCGACAAAGATGGTAGGCGAGACCCTCGAGCAGCACTGCGAGATCGAGTTCAACCGCATTCGCGCGACGGCGTTTCCCATGGCATATTTCGAAAAGGATAACGACTCGCGAACTGGCAGCAAGGGCGACTACATCTTCCGCGACTCGGATGATGCCGGGACAGAGATCGTTTCAATCATGTTCGAAATGAAGAACGAGAGCGACGGCACTGCAACGAAAAAAAAGAACGAAGACTTTCTAAAGGAACTGGACAAGGATCGTACCGAGAAGGGTTGCGAGTATGCGGTACTGGTCTCCCTACTCGAGCCAGACAATGAGCTCTACAACACGGGAATTGTTGACATGTTTCATCGCTACCCGAAGATGTACATTGTACGGCCACAGTTCTTCCTACCAATTATTACCTTACTACGGAACGCGGCAATGAAGTCGCTTGAATTCAAGACAGAGCTCGCGCTAGTAAAAGCGCAAAACATTGACATAACGGAATTTGAGAACGACCTCGATTTGTTCAAAACGGCATTCGCGAAGAACTATGATCTTGCCTCCAGGCGCTTTCAAACAGCGATCGATGAGATTGATAAGTCAATCGATCATTTGCAGAAGACAAAGGACGCCCTGCTTGGAACGGACCGGAACCTTCGGCTTGCAAACGATAAGGCTCAGGACGTAACAATAAAGAAACTGACCCGGCGCAACCCCACGATGGCAGCCAAATTTGAGGAGCTCAAGGATCAAGGGGCTTCGGATACTGAGTGAACCTGGTATTCGTTCCCCAGGTGAGTTTTGAAAGCACCAGGCCATAACCTACAACCCCCGCTATCTGAGTTGTCACCACCCGGGAACTGAATGGTATTCCAGTCAGATAGCGCTGCGCCACCGGCTGACTCCTGAAACGGCTTTTCTATGCCACAGCACCGGGAAATGCGTGGAAAATGCGTTGGAACCGAGCGCCGAATAGCTAACCGCCTGGGCCTGCAACGGGCCCTATTTTTGGCCCTTTCAAACAAGAAGATGGCATGACAACAGGACGGATATCCCAATTGGAATTGAACCGGTCCATGCGGCCAGCAAGGATCTGGCTCCCATCACCGTACCTGCGGTACCGTACACCCCATGAAATTGTATATCGCCGAAAAGCCCAGCCTGGGCCGCGCCATTGCCGAGGTCCTGCCCAGACCGCACCGCAAGGGGGATGGCTGCATCTATGCCGGCAACGGCGATTGCGTCAGCTGGTGTGTGGGGCACCTGCTGGAACAGGCGGAACCGGATGCCTATGACCCCCAGCTCAAGCAGTGGCGCCTGGAACACCTGCCGATCATCCCCGAGACCTGGCAGCTCAAACCCAAGGCCAACAGCCGCAAGCAACTGGCCGTGTTGCGCAAGCTGGTGAAGGAAGCCGATCAGCTGATCCATGCCGGCGACCCCGACCGCGAGGGGCAGCTGCTGGTCGACCAGGTGATCGATTACCTCAAGGTCCCCGGCAAGAAGCGGGACAGTACCCAGCGCTGCCTGATCAACGACCTGAACCCGGCGGCGGTGACCCGGGCCCTGGGGCAACTGCGCAATAACAAGGAATTCATACCCCTGTCGACCTCTGCCCTGGCCAGGTCCCGGGCCGACTGGTTATACGGCATCAATATGACCCGGGCCTACACCCTGATGGGGCGCAAGGTAGGCTACCAGGGGGTGTTATCCGTGGGCCGGGTACAGACGCCGGTCCTGGGGCTGGTGGTGCGGCGGGATGAGGAGATAGAGGCCTTTGTCGCCAAACCCTTTTACCAGCTGATCGCCCACCTGGTGACCGCGCAGGGGGAGCACTTCAAGGCCCGGTGGCAGCCCAGCGAGGCCTGTTTGCCGTATCAGGATGACGAGGGTCGGGTGCTGTCAAAGGCCCTGGCCGAGAATGTGCAGGCTCGCATCCACCAGCAACCGGCCACGGTGACCGCCAGCAGCCGCAAATCCAAGCAGCAGCCGCCTCCCCTGCCCTATAACCTGTCGACCCTGCAGATCGATGCGGCGCGGCGGTTTTCACTAAGCGCAAAACAGGTACTCGATACCTGCCAGGCCCTCTACGAGCGCCACAAGCTGATCACCTACCCCCGCTCCGATAGCCGGTATTTGCCCCAGGAGCATTTTGCTGACCGCAACACCGTGATCGATGCCCTGGCCAATAATTGCCCACCCCTGGCCGAGGCCGCGGGAAACGCTGATCGAGACCTGAAAAGCGCTGCCTGGAATGACAAGAAGGTCGAGGCGCACCACGCGATCATCCCCACCGCCAGAAAGATGGATACCAGCTCCCTGAGCCAGGCGGAGCGCAATGTCTATGAGCTCGTGGCCCGCCAGTACCTGGCCCAGTTTTACCCCGCCCACGAGTACAGCGACAGCCAGATTGACCTCGACATCGCCGGCGGGCACTTTATTGCCAGGGCCCGGTCGGTGCTAAAACCCGGCTGGAAGGCCCTGTTCCCGGCCCGGAATACCGACGATAAAGGCGAATCCGCCCTCAACAGCGCATTGCCGAGCCTCAAGAAGGGCGACTCCTGCCACTGTGAGCGCGGGGAGATCCTGGAAAAGGAGACCACGCCCCCGAAACCCTTCGATGATGCCAGTTTATTGGCGGCGATGACCGGCATAGCCCGGTATGTCCAGGACCCGGAGCTGCGCAAGGTCCTCAAAGACACCGATGGGCTGGGTACTGAGGCTACCCGGGCGGGGATTATCGAGCTGCTGTTCACCCGAGGCTTTCTACTACGGAGTGGCAAGCAGATCCGGTCCACTCCGGCAGGCAGGGGCCTGATCCACAGCCTACCCGAGAGTTCCGCTTTACCGGATATGACCGCCCGCTGGGAAATCGAGCTCGATGCGATCGGGCAACGCAAGGGCAGTTACAACGGGTTTATGCAGCCGCTGCTGGCATCACTGCACGAGCTGATCGCCCAGAGCCAGGCGGTCTTGCCGGAGGGTCTGAAGAATATCGACCGAACAAAGGCACCCCCGAAAAAGCGCCGATCCCGCAAAGCACCGGGAAAAGCACCTGGAAAAGCGAGGGCCGGCCGAAGTCGGCAAAGTAAAGCCCGCCCGGGCGCACCCGGTTAGTGCTCCGGGACTGTATACTGCGCAACCAACAGCCAACTACCTGGAGAGCACTGTGAACCTCACCCTTACCCCCGTCGAGGTCCGCATTCTGGGCTGCCTGATCGAGAAGGAAGCGACCACACCGGATGTCTACCCGCTGACCCTGAACAGCCTGCTCCTGGCTTGCAACCAGAAATCCAGCCGGGAGCCGGCGATGGACCTCGTGCCCGACGACCTGGTACCTGCACTCGACAGCCTCATGGAAAAGACGCTGGCATCCACCTGGAAAGCCGGTCATAACCGGATGGCCAAGTACCAGCATAAACTGCGCGATCGCGTATCCGATAAATTCAACTTCTCGGTGCCCGAATTGGCCGTGCTCAGCACACTGTTTCTACGTGGCCCGCAGACAGTCGGTGAAATTCGCACGCGCTGTAATCGTATTCATGAATTCGAGAACCTGGAGGCGGTAACGGGCGTCTTGTTGGGTTTGGAAGAAAACC
>JAHEBM010000058.1 GCA_024642245.1 Haliea sp. | reverse complement strand
ATCCGCTACCATATCGCCCTGAAGCAGAACGCCAGGCAGCAACTGCTGGACTTCCTGCGGCAGGAACATGCGGGTGACGCCGGCATCGTCTACTGCATGTCCCGCAAAAAAACCGAGGATATCGCCGGCTGGCTGAGGGAGCAGGGGCTCGATGCCCTGCCCTACCATGCGGGCCTGGACCCGTCCACCCGCGCCGCCCACCAGGCCCGTTTCCTGCGGGATGAGGGTGTGATCATCGTTGCCACCATCGCCTTCGGCATGGGCATCGACAAGCCGGACGTGCGTTTCGTCGCGCACCTGGATATGCCCAAAACCGTGGAATCCTACTACCAGGAGACAGGCCGGGCCGGCCGCGACTCGGAAGCGGCAAACGCATGGATGATCTACGGCCTGCAGGACGTGATCAAGCTACGACAGATGATGGCCTCATCGGCGGGCAGCGAAGAGCACAAGCGGGCGGAGCAGCACCGCCTCAACGCCATGCTGGGGCTTTGCGAGATAACCAGTTGTCGCCGCCAGGCCCTGCTCAATTATTTTGGCGAGGATTTTCCCGAACCCTGCGGCAACTGCGATACCTGCCTGCAACCGGTCGCCACCTGGGATGGCACGGAAGCGGCCAGAATGGCCCTGAGTGTGGTGTATCGCACCGGGCAGCGGTTTGGTGTCAACCACCTCGTGGACGTCCTGCGCGGTGCCGAGGGCGACAGGATTTTCCAGCTGGATCACCACCTGCTGCCCACCTACGGCATCGGCAAGCAACTCGACGCCAATCAATGGCGTTCGGTGTTTCGCCAACTGGTGGCCAGGGCCTATTTAAGTGTCGATCTCGAGCGCTTCGGGGCACTGCGCCTTGAAGAGAAATGTCGTCCCCTGCTGCAAGGGGCGCAAGGCATACAGCTGCGGCGGGACCCGGCACGGGCAAAAACGGCCCGCCAGCAGACCCGCACCGCACTGCCCGCCGATATCGATGTGGCATTGTGGGAGGCCCTCAGGGACTGCCGACGGCAACTGGCCGAGGAACAGGGTGTGCCACCGTATGTTATTTTTCACGACCGTACCCTGCAGGAGATGTGTGCCAGCCTGCCCAGCAACCCGGCCCAGTTTGGCCGCATCAGCGGAGTCGGCGAACGCAAGCTCGTTAAATACGGTGAGCATTTCCTGCAGGTCATCAGCTCACACACAAACCCGGCATAAGTAGTGATACCTGTCGATAGTTGAACAACACTTTAGAGCGAGAGTCCGGTCCGGGCCATCGCAGGGAGAAATGAAATGATACTGCCACGATTCCTGATTGCACTGGCCGGTCTCACGACCGCGCTGGTTTTTGCCGCCGATTTACCCCAGCAGACCACCCGGCTCGCCGACCTGAGCATTGCCGACAAGGGGGAGCTGGTACTGTCCGGCGATGACGTCGGCTACCGCCCCTGGAGTTACCCCCAGCAGCCGGGCAAGGTTCATGTGCTGCAATACCTGGCGGCCACCCGGGCTGCGAGCAAAATCAATGAACCCTTCACCGACCGCATGAAAACCGAACTGCCCCAGGGTGGCGAATTCCTCTCCACCACTATCCTCAACCTGGATGAAGCCATGTGGGGCACCTCCTCTTTCGTGCTAAGCGAACTGAAATCGAACAAGCAGGAGTTTCCCAGGGCCATACTGGTGGCCGATTCGGATGGCGCGGGCCTCAAGCAATGGCAGCTTGACCGGGAAAGCTCGGCAATAATCGTGACAGACCCCCAGGGCGTGGTGCGCTACTTCAAGCAGGGTGCCATGTCGGATAGTGAGATCGACAACGCACTGGCCTTGATTCGCCAGTACATTTCGTACAACGGCGAGACCCTGGCAGGCAGGCCCTTCAAATGACGCTGGAACCACAGGACAATTGTGCGAATCTCGGCAGTTCAACCCCGCCGTGGTACAGTTCACCCGAGCTCGCGATGGAACGATTTGAGGAGCATTTTCCTCTCGTGATATCGCCGTGTGACACTAACAGGAGACCATGCAGTGCGTGATGTAAGCTTGACAACCCCAAGACCGGATTTCTCCGGTTTTTTTCTTGTAGCCAGATTCGTGTTGGGCATCGCGGCTTTCAGTTCGCCGGGGCTGAGAGCAGCCGACACCAACGACTGGGGTGTCTTCACAATCGCGCCCTATGGCTGGCTGGCTGGCCTGGATGGCACCGTCGGTGTTCCCGCGGAGGACACAGGCCCGAGCTTCGGTAATCGTATTGACTTCGATGTTTCCGATGACCTGGAAGCCGTCGGTTTTATGTTTTATGGCGAGTGGCGCCGCGAGCGCTGGATGGCGTTTTTCGATTCCGTCTGGGCGAACGTATCCCAGGATGCCGACGTGAAATTGGCTCGCGGCCTGCCCAGCTCCGATACCACCGCCGAGGTCGATGGCAATATCTATGAGCTGGCGCTGGGTTACCGCGTGCTGGACCAGGGCAGATCATCCTTCACCGCCTACGGTGGTGCTCGCTATTACGATATTGAAGCGCTCGCCAAGGCAACGGGCGGCATTCTGCCGGGAAAAATAGAATCTTCCGCCACGCGCAAATGGACCGACGGCGTCATCGGGGGGATCTGGCGCTATGATTTCGATGGGAAATGGCACGGCGCCCTCCAGGCGGATTATGGCGTCGGTGAGTCCAATACGAGTTGGCAGGGTATGGCCCGCCTGGGCTATGCCTATTCATGGGGATCCATCGAGGGCGGTTGGCGCCATCTCGCCCTGGATTACGACAGTAACGTTTACCGTGTGGATTTAGCCCTGCGAGGCCCCTTCCTGGGCGTCGCCGTCCAGTTTTAAGGTAGCGCCCGGATGGATTAACGGTCCGCCGGCTGCGCCAGGTCCTCCTCGATATAACGCAGCAGGGCTTCCAGGAACGCCTCCCTCGGGTAATCGTTATGATTCACCAGGGATCCCGCCACCAGCGGGTGACCTCGGCTCACCGGAACGGCCATGGCCCAGTGATCGGCATTGACCAGGGCGACCAGGCGGGAGCCGGGGACAAGCTGGTCGTAAATAATGACCTGCGTATCGTTGTTGGCGTCGAACTCTCCCAATAGCAGCCAGGTTTTTTTCAGGGCCCAGGAGACTCGCCCCGGTTCCGGGAATGTAACGACGGAATAATAGTGGATGTGGGCCGGGAGCGTATTGTCCTCGAACCATTGATGTCGGGTTTCAGGTTGGAGGCTGGCGACGGCAGCGTTATCCCCATGCTCTTCCTCACACTGCGAGCCCGGCACAAGTGTCAACATATTCGCCTGGCCCTGGTTGGAATTCTCCGCCAGCGGAGACCCCTGTACTGCTCCCGACAAGCTGACCACGGCAGACACGCGTCTGGCCAATTCGGGATACCGGGTAACGGCTTCCAGTATGTCCGGCGCACCTTTCGAATAGCCGGCGAGGATTAACGGGCGCCCGGCGTCCCCCTCGGGCAGCGCGGCAACGTAATCCCGGATCATGCGGGCGTTATTTTCGGTGCTGGACAGGCCGTCAACAGGTACCACGCGCACCTCGTAGCCGAACTTTGCCGCATGCTCGGGAACGGAATTCGACAGGTCCAGCCAGTTCTCGAAACAGTTCCACCCAAGACCGGGCACAACCAACACCAGGTAATTCGCCTTTGTCTGGCCTAACTGCACCGGCTCGCCGGTACCACCGGATTCGGGATCCAATCGACGCAAGGCCTCATCGCAAGGCCGGTAGTCGGGCAAGCCGGCGCCACCGGCTTCGAGCACCTGGCAGTAAATCTCCCGAAAGCGGCCGCGGCCATCACTGACCTTTTCCTCGGACATGACTTCCTGCAACCTGGCCGCCGTCTGCACGCTTGTGTCCTGTTCCGGCGGTGTGCCGGCGCAGGCGGCGAGCAGGACGATTGCAAATAATAGCGTGGCACAACGGGGCGCCATCAGCAGCGTGGATTTTCGGTTTTGCCGCGCCATTTTTTCGACCCTTTGCAGGCTGTTACAGTAGGTGGATGCCCATGCGGGCAATAGGCGGATTCTAGCACGATTTTGAAATCTGGCCGGTAGAGCCAGCCCGCCGGGGGCACCCCCGCATGCCCGCCGGGTCATCGCACGGAACGGGCCGTACCTTATTCGAGCAACTCGGGTTGCTCCGCCACGATCACGTTGTACAGCGGCTGGAAGCTGAACCAGCCGGCGAGATGGGAGCCGACTGTGGCGTAAGTCTGGGCCGCGTGTTCATCGGCAATTATCACGGGCTTACCGACCGCTTCGGCCATCAACTGGGCCTGGCAACTGCGCTCCATGGTGATAAACCACCAGGCGGCCTCGTCCACACTCTGGCCAACGGTGAGCAGGCCGTGGTTCTGCAGGATGGCGGCTTTTTTATCTCCCAGTGCAGCCGCTATCCGCATACCCTCGCTGTCATCCAGCACAACGCCGGTAAAATCATCGAACAGTACGTGGTCCTTGTAAAAGGCGCAGGCATCCTGGGTAATGGGATCCAGCAGACGCCCCAGGCTGGACCAGCTTTTGCCGTAGATGGAATGGGCGTGGGCAGCGGCGGTCACCTCGGGATTAGCCATATGAATCCGCGAATGAATGGTAAAGGCGGCGCCGTTGAGTAGGCCCTTGCCTTCCACCACCTCCCCGATGTGATTGACCTTGAGCAGGTCGGACACGCGCATCTGCTTGAACGAGCGGCCCATGGGGTTAACCCAGAAGTGATCGAGCTGTTCCGGGTCGCGCACGGTGATATGGCCGGCTACCCCCTCGTCAAAGCCGAACTTACCGAACAAGCGGAGGCTCGCGGCGAGTCGCTCCTTGCGCAATTTGCGTTCCTCGGGAATGCTGCGCTGGGCGCCGGGCAACATGCCCTCTTCGGCGGCCTCGGGATTCATGATGATCTTGTTGGCGGTCGGGTTCATTGCTGGTCTCCTGTAGGTGCCTGACTCGATTACTATGGATAAAGTCCTTCAATCCTGTGTGGATTCGCCCGCTGCAGGATGGTCTCGAGGTCGAGTCCCCGGGGCAAGGTGCCGAAATTGCGTTCACCCGACTGGCCCAGGCGTGAGGCGATGAAAGCGTCAGCCACGGCGTGGTTTCCCGCCTGCAACAGCAGGCTTGCCTGCATGGTCAGGGCGAGCTGGTCTACCGTTCGCCTTGCCCGATATTCCACCTCGTCCGGATCCGCCAGGGCCTGCTGAACTGCCAGGACAGCGCCATCGAGTACCGGGTTTAGCCCGCGTGTCCTGGCCAGTTCCGCATACCAGGCATCCAGCACCTCGGGGCTGCGGCCCAGTGCCCGCAGCATGTCCAAGGCCTGGACATTACCGGAACCCTCCCAGATCGCATTGATAGGAGCATCCCGGTAGAGACGGGCGAGGATGAAGTCCTCGGTAACCCCATTTCCACCCAGGCATTCCATCGCCTCGTAGGCATGAAACGGCGTACGCTTGCAAATCCAGTACTTGCCAGTCGGCAGGCCCAGGCGCAGCAGCAACTTCTCATGTTCGTCACCACCCGGCGCAAGGCTGCGGTCCAGGGCCTCCCCCATACGCATGGTGATAGCCAGTGATCCCTCGACTTCCAGTTGCAGGTCTGCCAGCACATTTCGCATCAGTGGCTGATCGATCAGGCGCTTGCCAAATGCGCTGCGCTCCATGGCATGATTCACAGCCTGGGCTACGGCCTGGCGCTGGCCGGCTGAAGAGCCGATCATGCAGTCAAAGCGGGTCATGGCGACCATTTCGATAATGGCAGGCACTCCCCGGCCCTCCTCGCCTACCATCCAGCCGAGCGCGCCCCGCAACTCGATTTCCGAGGAAGCGTTGGCCACGTTGCCCATCTTGTTTTTCAGGCGCTGGACCTGGATGGGGTTTTTGCTGCCATCGGGGCGCCAGCGCGGCACCAGGAAACAGCTCAGCCCCCCAGGTGCCTGGCCCAGCACCAGGAAAGCATCACACATGGGCGCGGAGGTAAACCACTTGTGACCGACCAGTTCGTACGCCTGGCCCGGCCCGGTAGCACCCTGGGCATGTGCCAAGGTGGTATTGCTGCGAACATCTGATCCGCCCTGCTTCTCGGTCATGCCCATACCGATGGTCAATGCCGATTTTTCAGTATGGGGAATGTTGCGGGGGTCATAGCCTGAGGCAAGCACCTTGGGCAGCCACTCCCGGGCCACCTCGGGCGTAAGCTTCAATGTGGGCACCGAAGCGAATGTCATGGTCACCGGGCAACCGTGGCCGGACTCCACCTGCCCCTGCAAATAGTAGCGGGCTGCCCGTGCCACGTGGGCGCCGGGGCCGGGGTCGGTCCAGGGCGTACTGTGCAGGCCCGCCTGCTCCAGCGCCAGGCCCATCAGCTGGTGGTAGGCGTCGTGATATCGCACCTTGTCCACCCGGTAGCCCTGGCGGTCATGGGGCTCAAATTGCGGCTTGTACTCGTTCGCCAGAAAGCCCCACTCTATTACGCGGGCGCTGCCCGTCACCGCACCGTGTCCGGACAGCGAAGCGTCGGCCCAGGCGGCGCCGTGCCGGTGCACGGCATCGCGCAAGGCGGTGTCGGAATCATAGGCATTGTAGTCCACCAGTGGCCGGGACTGGTTGAGCACCTCGTGCGTCTGCGCGAGGTGATTGATTGAAAAACTACCGGTGTCCTTACTCATGGCTGTGCGCTCCTGCCTGCGTATGTCGGCTTCCTAAAGAATAACTTTCACCGCCGATGCCGCGGCTTTTGCCCTGGATACGGCGGCCTCTACCGTGTCCGCACGGGCCAGGGCAACACCGAGCCGGCGCTGGCCGTCGATGTCCGGCTTGGCGAACAGGCGCAACTGAACCTCATCACAATCCAGGGCCGCGGCAATGCCGGTATAACGTATATCCCGGGACTGGCCCCTGGCCAGCACCACCGCGGAGGCGGAGCTGCCCAGCACCGGTATCTGGCGAATCGGCAAGCCCAGGAACGCCCGCACATGCAGGGCAAACTCGGACAGTGACTGGGACACCAGGGTAACCATGCCGGTGTCGTGGGGACGCGGCGAGACCTCGCTGAAAATGACCTCATCACCTTTCACGAAGAGCTCTACCCCGAACAGGCCGCGCCCGCCCAGGGCGCTGACAACCTTGCCGGCCACTTCCCTGGCAGCTGCCAGCGCGGCAGCGGACATCGCCTGGGGCTGCCACGACTCGCGGTAATCGCCATCCTCCTGCCGGTGGCCGATGGGCGCGCAGAAGTGAATACCGTCCACCGCGCTCACGGTCAACAAGGTAATTTCATAGTCAAAATCGACAAAGCCCTCGACGATCACCTTACCACCACCGGCGCGTCCACCCTCCTGGGCGTAGCGCCAGGCGTTCGCCAGGTCTGACTCACCGCGCAGCAGGCTCTGGCCCTTGCCCGATGAGCTCATCACCGGCTTTACAATACAGGGATAGCCGATCTGAGCGACCACGGCAGCGAAGGTGTCCTCGTCTTCGGCAAACGCATAGGGAGAGGTTCGCAACTGCAGGGTCTCGGCCGCGAGCCGGCGGATGCCCTCGCGGTTCATGGTCAACTGCGTGGCCTTCGCGCAGGGCACGACATGCACGCCCTCGGCCTCCAGCTCAACCAGTGTCTGGGTAGCGATAGCCTCGACTTCCGGCACCACGTAATCGGGTCGCTCCAGGGCAATTACCTCGCGCAGCGCGGCCGGGTCCAGCATGTTGAAAACATGACTGCGGTGGGCTACCTGCATGGCCGGCGCGTTGGCGTAACGATCACAGGCAATGACCTCTATACCCAGGCGCTGGCATTCGATCGCCACCTCCTTGCCCAGCTCCCCCGCCCCCAACAACAGCACCCTGGTGGCGCCGGCTGATAATGCTGTACCGAACATGGTGTAGTCCTCTGTTGTTAGCCCAAGGCGCATCATCATAGCGACTGACCGCGCACACGCAAGGCTGTATTAAGGTTCCTCGGCCTCGCGCAGCCGCGCCAGCCTGGCGGCCTCCTCGGCCATCACCGCCTTGATTTCCTGCAGCACCGCGTCGACATCCGCCGACTGCAGGTCCTCTTCAAACAGGCCGGTCAAAACGGTCTCAGGCTGTAATTCCCCGTCCTCGTACAAGGACCACATTTCCTTTGCATAGTGGGTCTTGTTGAGCTCCGGGGCAAAATGCGCGTAGTACGCGGTGATCTTGTTGACATCCCGGGTAAACATGGACTCGGCGTTGTTGTTGGCCGCCGCATCCACCGCCTGGGGCAGGTCGATAATGACCGGGCCGTACTCATCGACCAGGACATTGAATTCCGACAGGTCGCCGTGCACCAGGCCGGCGCACAGCATCAACTGGATGTAGTGCATCATGAGCGCATGGTCTTCCCTGGCCTGCTCCGCCGACATATCGACGTCGCCCAGGCGAGGCGCTACCTCGCCCTCCCCGTCCGTGACCAGCTCCATCAGCAATACCCCGTCGAAACAGCCATAGGGCTGGGGCACGCGCACCCCGGCCCGGGCCACCCGGTAGAGCGCATCCACTTCGGCATTCTGCCAGGATTCTTCAAGCTGCTTGCGGCCAAACTTCGAGCCCTTCTCCATGGCTCGCGCGCGCCGGCTGTTTTTCTCCCGGCGACCTTCCTGGTACTTCGCCGCCTGTTTGAAACTGCGCTTGGCAGCCTCCTTGTATACCTTGGCGCAGCGTAGATCGTCGCCACTACGCACCACGTAAACCGTGGCTTCCTTGCCACTCATAAGCTGGTACAGGACCTCGTCAATCAGGCCGTCCTGGTACAGGGGCTGCAGCCGCTCGGGAATCTTCACACGGGCCTCACAGCTTGCGCACCTTGAACTTACGCCCTTTAATCCGGCCGTTGAGCAGGCGCCCCAGCGCTTTGTCTGCCGTAGCCGCTGCGATAGCCACGTAAGTGGCCTGGTCCATGACATCGATCTTGCCCACGGCCGCTCCGGCGATACCCGCCTCGCCGGTCAGGGCACCGAGAATGTCGCCCGGGCGTACCTTGTCCTTGCGCCCGCCAGCGACCACCAGTGTGACAAAAGCGGGAGGCGGCAAACTGTGGGCGTCGCCAGAGATTGCCTGGATGGCTTCAAAGGGGAGCTCGCGCTGCTGGAACTGGCTGATGCTCTCCAGCCGATAGCGCTCACTCCCGGTAAACAGGCTCAGGGCCAGCCCGGTCTTGCCGCCGCGACCGGTACGGCCAATGCGGTGGACATAGACCTCGGCACTTCGGGGCAACTCGAAGTTGATCACTGCCGGAAGATCATCGATATCCAGCCCCCTGGCGGCAACATCGGTAGCCACGAGAACCCGGCAGCTCTGCTGGCGAAACCGTACCAGCACCTGGTCCCGGTCCCGCTGCTCCATATCGCCATGCAACTCGGCTGCACCGATGCCCTGCTGCTGCAGATAGGCGCTCACCTCCCTTACCACTTGCCGGGTGTTGCAAAATACCACGGCGGACTCCGGCCGGAAGTGCCCAAGCAATCCCACCAGAGCGTCCAGCCTTGCCTCGTCCTGGCAGATAAAAAACTGCTGGTCGATCTGCTCGCTCTCTACCAGTGACTCCACCGAGACCCGCTCGGGGGCATTCTGGAAACGCGCACTCATGGCCTGGATATCAGCGGGAAAGGTAGCGGAAAACAACAGGGTCTGCCGGGACGAAGGCGTCTGCGCGATGATACTTTCCATGTCATCTATGAAGCCCATTTCCAGCATGCGATCCGCCTCGTCCAGCACCAGGCAGTTTACCCGGCCGAGGTCCAGGGTTTCCTTGCGTAAATGATCCTTGATCCGGCCGGGCGTGCCCACTACCACGTGCGCGCCGTGCTCCAGCGAGCCGATCTGGGGGCCGATCGCCTGTCCGCCACACAGGACAACCACCTTGATGTTCTGCTGGTAGCGCGCGAGCCGGCGGATCTCGCCCGCCACCTGGCCGGCCAGCTCCCGCGTCGGGCACAGCACCAGCGCCTGGGTGCCGAAATCGCGAGGATTGAGTCGATCGAGCAGGGGCAGGGCAAATGCTGCAGTTTTACCGCTACCGGTCATGGCCTGCCCGATAAGGTCCCTTCCCGCCATCGCCAACGGCAGCGATGCGGCCTGGATAGCCGTCATCCGGCTGTAGCCCAGATCGTCCAGGTTGCGCAGTTGCGCCGGGGACAGAGGCAGGGAGGCAAAACTGGTTTCGGTCACATTGGGCTCGGGATTTGTTGGTCGCGCAGTATAACAGAAACGGACGCCTGACCGGCATATTCACAGGCGTCAACAGACCGCGTTGACCGGGCGGGACTAAGCGCGTAACTTTTGCCGGACCTAATTGAAGACAGGAATCATGCCATGAGCAAGAAAATCCCCCGTTCCAACGAGGACGATTACAGCGCCAAAATCATTGCCGAACGCCAGGCTTTTATCGAGGAAAATACCCCGGCAAGACTCAAGCATACCCGCCAGTTTTCCTTCGAGCCGGCTGACATGTCAGGGAACATCGAAAACCTGTTCGGCGTGGCACAGATCCCCATCGGCCTTGCCGGGCCGCTGCTGGTTAACGGGGAGCACGCAAAGGGGGAGTTCTATGTACCCATGGCCACCGTGGAGGGCACCATGCTGGCCAGCTATAACCGCGGCATGAAAGTGATCCGCGAGAGCGGCGGCGTGACCACTACCGTTTCGGGTGAAGCCATGCAGCGAGCACCCACGTTTGTCTTCCCCAGTGCCCGGGAAGCGCGCGATTTCTGTATCTGGCTGAAGGAAAACTACCTGCAGATCAAGGCGGTGGCCGAGACCACGACCTCGGTAGGCAAGCTCAATGAAATTGAGCAGTACCATGCCCACAACATGGTCTTTACACGCTTCGACTACAGCACCGGGGACGCCGCCGGGCAGAATATGACCAGTCGTGCGACCTTCCACGCCTGTGAGTGGATCGTGAAGCAGTATCCCGCCTTGTCCCATTACCTGCTGTCAGGGAGTTTTGACACGGAAAAACGCACCTCTTCCGTCAACCTGCTGAAGGGTCGTGGAAAACGCGTCACCGCTGAGATCACCATCCCCAGGGATGTGATGATAAACAACCTGCGTATTTCGCCGCCGCAAATGCACTACGGGCAGGGTATCAGCACCCTGGCCGCGCTGTTGACCAACTCCTCCAATAACGCCGCACACCCGGCCAACGGGCTGGCTGCCCTGTACCTGGCCACCGGCCAGGACATCGCCAACATCGGCGAGTCCAACCAGTGCACCACGTATAACAAGGTCACCCGGGAGGGGGATTACTACTTCTCCATCACCCTGCCGGCCATCATCATGGCAACCTACGGCGGCGGCACCGCCCTGCCCACCCAGCGCGAATGCCTGGAGATCATGGACTGCTTCGGCAAGGACAAGGCCCTCAAACTGGCTGAGATCGCCGCGGGACTGGTACTGGCCGGCGAGCTTTCACTTGGCGCTGCCACTCGTGTGGATAAGGACACCCGCAAGAACGAATGGGTAGACGCCCACGAGAGACTGGGTCGCAATCGCTGAAACAGATGGAGCCCGAAGATACAGGCCTGCCGATCAACAGCCGGCTCAGCATACCGCTGGACGAGATTGATATGCAGGCCATTCGCGCCCAGGGCGCCGGTGGCCAGAACGTCAACAAGGTCTCCTCCGCCATTCACCTGCGCTTTGATATCCGCGCTTCTTCGCTGCCGGAGGATTACAAGCAGCGCCTGCTGGGACTGCGGGACCGGCGCGTCTCAAGTGAGGGAGTACTGGTCCTCAAGGCACAGCGCTTTCGCAGCCAGGATAAAAACCGTGAAGATGCGCTGCAGAGGCTGCAGGAGCTGGTCAGGACGGTGACTGTCACGCAAAAGAAGCGCCTGCCAACCCGACCCAGCAGGACCGCCAGGAAAAAGCGGGTCGACAGCAAGACCCGCCGCGGGCAGTTGAAGTCCCTGCGCGGCAAGATCGACCAGTCATGACGCGCCAGGCATCACCCTCGACTCACCGGCAGCAGCATTGCAAAACAACACCACGGCAGAAAAATTTCGGAGTTCCACCGCCATGAAACTGACCAAAGCCCTTTTCCTGCTGATTTTTGTTGCTATAGCGGGCCCCGCTGCTGCCGCGCCTTCCCAACCCAACATAGTGCTGGTTTTGATGGACAACATGGGATGGGGTGAACCCGGAGCATATGGCGGCGGCATCCTTCGTGGCGCTGCCACGCCCAGAATCGATTCCCTGGCTGCCGACGGCATGAAGCTGTTGAATTTCAATGTCGAGGCGCAGTGCACACCGAGCCGTGCGGCACTTTTGACCGGCAGGTATGCCATACGGACCGGTAACGGCTCGGTCCCTCTCGGGTCGGGCATATACGGCCTGACCCAATGGGAATATACCCTCGCGGAAATGCTCTCGGATGCCGGCTACGACACCGCCATCTACGGCAAGTGGCATCTGGGAAACTCCAGTGGCCGCTACCCCACCGACCAGGGTTTTGGCGAATGGTACGGCATCCCCAACTCCTCCGATGAAAGTTACTGGCCGGACAGCGATATCTTTCCCGAGGGCTTACTGCCCCAGGTCAGGCCGGAAGCGGTGCTCAAATCCCGCCGCGCACAGGAGCCGGAAGAACTTGCTGTCTACGACAGTGCAAAACGATTGACGATCGACAGGGAACTGACCGACAAGTCGATTGAATATATGCGTAAAAAAGCGGTTACCGGAAAGCCATTTTTCCTATTTATCCCCTATACACAGACGCATATGCCGGTAGAACCGGAACCCGCATGGAAAGGTAAAACCGGGAATGGGCACTGGGCGGATGTGCTGGCACAAACAGACCACTACGTGGGCGAGTTGCTGGACACCATTGACGCACTCGGCATACGCGACAACACCATATTCATATTCACTTCCGATAATGGCCCCGAGGCCATGGTTCCCCACCAGGGGTTTTCGGGACCCTGGCATGGCAACTACTTCACCGGGTTTGAAGGCTCTCTACGAGTCCCGTTCCTGATTCGCTGGCCGGGAAAAGTCCCCGATAATGCTGTATCAAATGAGATACTCCACGAAATCGACCTGCTCCCGACTCTGGCCAGAATTGTTGGCGGGAGTATTCCAGCGGACCGCATTATTGATGGTGTGGACCAAAGTGATTTTCTGCTGGGCAGGCAGGCGCAGTCCAATCGCGATTCCGTGATCATTTACGTGGGCAATGAACTACTGGGGGTTAAATGGCGTAATTGGAAAATGATGTCAAAGGAAGTGGGCGCAGGCTCGGGAAGTCCGACTACAAGCTACAACGTTCCGCGCTTCTATAACCTGCTGGCCGACCCAAAGGAACAATTTCCCATGCAGGAAGCAGAAAAATCCTTCTGGGTTCGGTATCCTATTGGCCAGGCTCTCAGCAGCCACCTGGGCTCGCTGCAAGCGGAACCCCCGATTCCCCCGGGCACCCCCGACCCCTACCTGCCCCGCCCCCACTGACGGGATAACCGCCCCGGCGACGTTCGCAAGTAACGAGTACAGCCGGGCCAGTCGGGCACCGACCTAGTCGAGGATGCTGCTGTAATTGTCTGAAAACACATCCCGCCCGATGATGTACTTCATGATCTCCGAGCTACCTGCAAGGATGCGGTTGATGCGGGCGCTGGTGAACATATAGCTGATGGGATATTCCATCATGTAGCCGGCACCGCCGTGCAGCTGTACACCCAGGTCCAGCATGCGCCATTCGATTTCTGTCGCCTGCAATTTGCACTTGGCGCCCATGTTCGGTGTCAGCTTCCCCTGGTTGTGCAGGGCCACGCAGTGGTCAATATAGACCTGCATGATGTCGATCTCGGTATCCATCTCGGCCATCTTGAACTCGGTATTCTGCATTTTTGACAGGGGCTTGCCGAAGACCTTTCGCTCCATGACGAATTCGCGGGTCAGGTTGAAAGCGGCACGGGCACTGGCGATGGCGCCGGCCCCGGAAATAAGGCGCTCTTCCGCAAGGCCGTTCATCAGGTATACAAAACCCTGGGTGGGGTCACCCAGCACGTTTTCCTTTGGGACTTTGACATTATTGAAAAACAGTTCCGCCGTGTCCTGGGCATGCATGCCCATCTTGTCGAGATTACGGCCCCGCTCAAAGCCCTCCATCCCCCGCTCCAGGATAAGCAGCGCGAGCGAGTAGGGATTGTTTTCCGGATCTGTCTTGGCAGCGACAATAACAATATCGGCGTTGATGCCATTGGAAATATAGGTCTTGGAGCCGTTCAGCAGGAAGTGATCGCCCTTGTCGACCGCCGTGGAGCGCATACCCGACAGGTCGCTACCCGCGTCGGGCTCGGTCATGGCGACGGCGAGGATGGTTTCGCCCTTTACACACCCGGGGAGAAAGCGCTGTCTCTGCTCCTCGTTGCCGAAATTTGCAAAGTAGGGACCGACCAGGCGGCTGTGCAGTGTATTGAACCACTCGCCGCAACCGGCGCGGCAGGTCTCTTCCATAATGATCTGCTCGTAGCGAAAATCCTTGTCGCCCATACCCCCGTATTTTTCATCCGGCCAGATCATCAGGAAGCCCTGGTCACCGGCCTTTTTGAAAATTTCCCTGTCCACGATGCCCTGCTCGCGAAACCGGGGCATATGCGGCTGAACTTCCGTTTCAAGGAATTTGCGATAGGCATCGCGAAACATCTGCTGTTCTTCGGTGAAAAATCGCATGCTGGGCTAACTCCTTGCGCGCGGGATTACGTGATAAATGGGTCGGGCGAATCTAGGCTGCCTTGCGACGTCCCCGGGACTGCTTGTGCCTGCCCAGCTGCTGGGCTTCATAGTCCTTGAGAATATCATCGAGGGTGCGGCTGATATGCGTCTGTATACGGATCATCTCGATTTTCCGCCAGGCTGAGCGTTCGCCCGAGGAAATCAACTTCATGATATCTGACGTCGACAGATGTGCGAGCAACTTAAGCGGATTGTAAAATCGGTTGCGCGGCAGGATATTGACGTCACCGATATAATCCTGGTTGACCATGGACAGGGCAACATTGGCCACCCGGGAAAGACCACCCTCCTTGCTCAGGGGCTTGTGCATTATCGCGGCCGAGGCATTCAACCACTCCCTGGCCGTACGCCGCGTCGCATTGGCAAGGATCGACAAGGTGCCCCCCTGGCGCCGACCGTCAGTGACAAAAGGCAGTACCGCGGGATTCGCCTGGCTGACGATATAGTGGTTCACGCCGTAAAGCCGTGAGAGTCGCTTGGTAGGCAGGTCGTCACTGACAGAACCGTCCACCCACTTCCTGGATGGCAGGTAGGGCTGGCGCTCTCCCCACTTGTCGCGAGCCTCCAGTGTGACCGGGGGAAAGACCCCGGGCACGGCCGCCGAGGCCATGATCGATTTGTGAATCAGTACATTGGGTGAAGTGGTTGCATTCAGCAGGCGGGAAGTCTGGTGGGTTTCCGCCGGGGCCACCGACACGTTAAGCCTGCGGCCGCTGTGTTCATAGGCTTCCTGGAAGGTCATGTCCGGGATCAGCCGCTCGATCATCTCCTGCACCTCGTCGACCTGCAGCATGCGCGGTCGCAACCCGCCCAGGGACTTGATAAGGCTGGTTTCCTGCTCTACCTCGTTAAGCAGGAACGCCGGATCGAAAATATCGCCCAGTTCAGCATCGTTATGGGTACACAACAGGCTGCCCACAATGGAACCGCCACTGGAGCCCGAGAGTATCTCGGGCAGCAAGCCCTGTTGCCACAGTGCTTTTACCACGCCGACGTGGAAATACAGCAGGGTTCCGGAACCGCTCATCAGCAGGGCCGAACGGCCGAAGCAGTGATGGGCGCGCCGAAAAAACTCCAGCTTTTCATCGAAGCTGATTTCATCCACTTTCGGGCTGGCCAGCAGCCGCAATGCGTCGACGATCTCCTCGACATAATCGACAATCAACTGCTTGGTACCAAAAACCGCACGCTCATACAGCGAGGACTTGCCCATACCCGCCATGTTGCCGTGTATGCCCTCGTTAAGCGTGAACAACAGGCCGCGGTAATCGTGCCGCGCCCGCATGGACCGCAGGCGATCAAGGCGAATACGGATGGAGACGTTGTCAAACTGGGTGGACTGGTCACGCGTGCGCCACCGGTCTGCTCCCGTGGCTGCGTCACTGGCCAGCGCGGCCTCCTTCCATTGTTCGTAGTTTTCGGCCTCGTCCATGGCCCTGGTGTACTTGCGGGTTCCCAACACTGGCATTGACAGCAGCCCCATATATTCCGGTTAATTAAAAAACATACTCAGGGGTCAATTTACGCCAGTTGAGACGGAATCACACTCTTGACAGCCAGTCGGCGGATATGGCTGCAGGGCGAATCTGGCGCTGCTGAAGCGGGACTGGGAGCAGCCCCGGAGCATATCAGGATGGCGACCGACTAGCTGGCCCCGTCAAACCAGTCCTTGAAGCCCAGTGTGGTTGAAGGTCCGATGTGCAGTTGTTCCAGTACCCCGTGACCAACCCGGTCACCACTGGTCGCTTTTACTATCTGCTGGATATGGAGGTTCTCGAATGCAAGCGGGTCGAGATCACTGTCGATCCAGCTCTCGCCGGCGATCGCCAGTTCCCCCTGCCACTTGCCGTGACCCCACTCCGGGTGCTGGTAACCCAGCCCCTTCATCCGGTGCACCAGGACCGGCTCGAGCGTGACTTCCATCTGTTCACCGGAGCGATCCTGCATGGTGATCACCGCCGCGGATGCCCTGCGGGTGCCGGGGATCATCGTCAGCTGGTGCTGAACCTGACCCTGCCAGGTGTAACTACCGTCATCATTGGTCCCGGGGATCTCCTCCATCGATGCATATCGGGGCAGAAAGCACTGATCGGTATGCCACTGGTTGCCGGTACCGTCTTCAAACCAGCCGGCCAGGCTGCATTCGTTTTCCCAGTGAATTGGCATCCAGTTGAAATGGATCGCCTGGAATTCCGCCAACGGTGCACCCCCGTTGTAGCGATCGCCCACGGTACGAACACCCCAGGAGCGATCCTTCAGGCCAAACGTCGTACGCCCATCGATCTTCAACTCCCTGCCGTCATAACGGATCCAGCCCTGCCAGGCACCAAACTGATCGAGCCGGGTGACATCCATGACGATGTGACGCTGGTTGCGAAGCGTCTGGCGACCCTCTTCGATGCAGGCCGTGCAGGGAGTAAACACCAGGTCGCATTCGATACCGGTATCATTGGGCGCTATGGTCACCCGGTGCCGGCCCATGGGCTCCAGTATCTGCAGGGCGAAAGGACCCACAGATGTATCGGTGGGCTCCAGCGGGGCTCGCCGTGAGCCGTGAAACGCGTATTGGCGGCCGTCAATTGCCAGGCTCAGGCTGCAATCCAGGATGCCCAGGTTGGGATAGCGGCACAGCCCTACCCCGAAATAAAAGCTGCCATCCCTGGCATGGCCGTTGTACCAGAAACGGTCGTAGGTATTGTGATCGCTGGTGGCGGTATGGAATACCGGCTCCGCGGTCTGGTGAATGGGATAGTCATCAAATTTCGAAAGCACGGCTGGGTTACTCCTTATCGGGCAGCACTACACTAGCATGAACCACCGCTGGCCGGGCAACAAGCAAGCCGGGGCAATCGGGGCGGTCGCGTATAGCAAATCAAACCCCTGCAGCCGTGCCCGATCACGTACGGGTGAAGTTGCCCGGGCGGCGCTCGGTGACGGCAATGAGGCCCTCGGCATGATCAGCGGTTGCGGCAAGGCGTTGCTGTTCGGCAAACTCGCGCTCCAGCTGTCGCTCCACCGCATCGGCAAGGCCCTGGCGCAAGGTCTGGCGCGTCGATTCGACTGCCAGGGGCGCGGCCTGTGAAATTTCCGCCGCCAGGGCGACGGCTTCCTCGCGCAAACGCCCCGCGCTGGTCAGGCTGTCGGCCAGACCCATCGCCAGGGCCGCCTCCGGTCCCACCCGCCTGCCGGTATACAACATCAGGCTGGCATTCTGCGCGCCCACTATCCGGGGTAGAACATGGCTGATCCCGAAACCGGCATGCACTCCCAACTGGACAAAATTCGCTGCAAACCGGCTGTGTTCACAGATGATACGAAAATCCGCCGCCAGCGCGAGGCCCAGGCCGCCGCCCACAGCCGGACCCTGCACCGCCGCCACGATGGGTTTGCGGGTACGAAACAACCTGACAGCGTGGCGATACAAGTCACCGGCGCTGCGTTGCGGGTCATCGGCAAACAGGGCCTTGCCTGACGCCGCCTGGAAGTCGGCTCCTGCGCAGAAAGCCTTGCCCTGCGCTGCAAGCACCACGGCACGACAGTCATCCGCCGCGTCGAGGTACTCCAGCGCATCGGCAACCGAGCCTATGAGCGCAGCGTCAAAAAAATTATAGGGCGGCCGCTGCAGCTCAAGCACCCCGACATGGCCAAGTTGTTGCACCTGCACATCACCAAACTGCGTCATACCGTCTCCCTGCGAAGGACTTCCATAGGCCGGACCTCATTATAGGTATACCGTAATAAAGCCAAAGTGAAAATTGGCCGGGCCATGGCGCCGGGGCGCCCGGTGAACGATAATGGGCAGCAACTTCTCTACACATCATGATATCGAGGTACACCCGGTGCTCGAGACGGCTGCCCTGTCCATGGCAACCTTTTTTGCAACGATAGGCCCGCTGGATGTGGCCGCGATCTTTGCCGCCCTGACGGTCAATTCCACCCGCCAACACCGTCGCTCGATGGCGGTCCGCGGCACGCTGATCGCCACCTTCATCCTGGTGCTGTTTGCCCTGGTCGGTGAATTGGTGCTGGGTGGCCTGGGAATTTCCCTCGCGGCGCTGAGGACCGCCGGGGGCATACTGTTGCTGCTGATAGCCATCGAAATGGTTTTCGCCCGGACCACGGGAGGCACCTCCACCACCGACGAGGAAGAACAGGAAGCACTGTCGAAACAGGATATCTCGGTCTTCCCCATTGCCACGCCACTGATAGCCGGCCCCGGCGCCATGGGCGCGGCGATTCTGCTTATGGCCGATGCCGAGGGCGACCTGACGCACCAGCTCATCGTACTGGGGTCTCTGCTGGCGATTCTGCTGTTCACACTGACAGGTATGTTACTGGCAGGTCGCATACAGGCCATACTGGGTATTATCGGGATGCATGTGATCACCCGCGTGATGGGCGTGCTGCTGTCCGCACTCGCCGTCCAGTTTATTTTCGACGGTGTCGCGCAAAGCGGCATACTCTAAAGCCCAGCGACAAGGGCGACAGCCTGCCTGGGGCTACGGCGGCGCACTCGCGGGCAATGGCTCAAGCCGGGTGTCGGTGGATGCTTCAGCAAGATGGGCGGAACTGAGATTGGCAAAGTTCACCAGTTTGTCCATCAACCGACGGGAATAGGTGACGAAGTTGGAAAGCGCGCCCGCATCCCGTCGGTCCGGCACAGACAACAGCGATAACAGCAGTCGATTCGATTGCTCGAGACAGCCCTGTAATACCCGCGCGTTCTCTGCGGATTGCGGTCGGCGACCCGCCGCAAGTGACTTGCTGATATCGTCGAACAAAACCAGGGTGTATCCCGACAGCTCGCGCACGATCAACAGGACATCGCTGGCCAGCTCGATATAATGCCTGTTCATCGCCCGTTTGCCATTGAACAGATCCGTGATGGAGTCGTGAATCTGGAACAGGTAATCATACTGGGTAATCAAACGTAAGAGCTGCCGGGATTCGTGCTCATCGGTGACATGAGACACGGCCTTTGAAAAAAAACCGACATATTCCTGCTTGAGAAAACTGACATACTCAAGACGCCGGGCGCTCGCCTCGAACACATCGCGATAGTTGGATTCTATGCTCAGGGTGACCTGGCTGTAATTTTCCTGCAGGAAGAACAACAGCTCGTGGAGGTTAGCCTCCAGCTTCTCCCGCAGTTCGGGAAAACCGGCCTGCGAACTGAATGCCGGGATATCCAATCGCTTGAAATCCATCTTGCCCTCACCTAACAGAAGGTCAATCAGGCGGGTAAACGGGTTGAGAAAAATTATAAAAACCAGGGCGGTAGCAAGATTGAATACCAGGTGAATATTGGCAAGGGCGATTGCCGGGTCAGCCCCGAGTTGGTTCAGCCGATCACCGTAAAGGAAAAACAGCGGTAAAAAGAGCAATACACCGCAGATATTGAACAGCAGGTGACTGAGCGCGGTCTTTTTTGCGGCGAGATCCATCCTGAAGATGGAGATCATAACGGTTGCCGTGGTGCCGATATTGGCGCCCATGACAAGAGGCACCGCATTTTCCAGGCTGAGCAGACCCTGCTGCGTAAGGACAATGGCAAGCCCGGTCGTAACCGAACTGGACTGAACGACTGCGGTGAATACGCAACCTATGAGAAGGACATACAGGGGGTGGTGCGCCCGGGTGAGATAATCGACCATGCCGGGCGCCTGCTGCAATGGCTGCAGAGCCGAGGAGATGAGATT
>JAHEBM010000108.1 GCA_024642245.1 Haliea sp. | reverse complement strand
TCGGCGAAGGAGCCCCGGATCCGGAAGGACTGGGTGCCGGTGTTGTCAGGCCGAATCTGCAGGGCAGGGAGGTTTTTGCGCACGTCCTCGAAACTGGTGATCGTCAGGTTATTGATCGACTCGGAATTGATGGCGGCGACGGCGACGGGTACCGCCTGCATGCTCTCCTCCACCCGCCGGGCCTGGACGACGACCTCTTCCAGAATCATGGCTTCCGCGGCCAGCGCCGGTCCGCCGATGAGCAGGAACTGGCTGGCCACGCAGACTGACAGCGTGTTGCGTACAAAGGTGTTATTTTTCATGCTGAATTGCTCCCTTTCCGGGTTTTAGACGGGTGTGTTAGTGGTTGTGTTTGTGCGTTTCGATCGGTTCCAGCAGAAACGGCGGTGACTTCCCGCCATTGCAGGGCGCATGCGTAGAGCCTGTCCGCGAGGGCCACTGCCACGTCCGACTCCCGGTTGAGAATGGCTTCGCTCAGGCGCATGCGTAAGGCGTGCCATTGCTCGCGGGCCTCCCGGATGACGAAGATGTTCGGACGGGACTCCTCGGACGCAACCAGGGTCAGGGTGTCGAGGAAGAGTTCGAGGGCCGGGTTGCCCGCCAGCCGCGCGAGAGACGCACGAAATGCGAAGTCCTGTTGCTGGAATTCATTGACGTCCTGGTTGGCAATATCCTGCCGCGCGAGCTTGGCAGCGGTTTCCTGCAGGCGTGTCCGCGCGGCCCCGTCGTCGGACAGGGCTGCCAGGCGGCAGATCATGGTAGTGGCCGCTTCCGCCGCCTGGAACAGGTGCTCGATCGTGGTGTTGCGTGACTGCAGGTAGCTCGCCGCGGCGCGACCAACGGTTTCGACATCGGGCTTGCGCACATAGTAGCCGCCGCCGACGCCGCGCCTGACCGATAACAGCTGCTCCTGCTCGAGAATGCGTGCGGTCTGCCTGAATGTGGGCCGACTCACACCGTAGCGGGCGAGCATGTCTTCCTCGCTGCCCAGGAATTCCCCCTGCGGGAGGCTGAGCAGATGCCGGCGCAGTTCATCGGTGATGCGGGCGGCGACGGATTCGGGACCGGCTTCCCGGAGATTGTCCGGCTTCTGGGATATTTTGGTCATGGTCAGGCCTACGAGCATTTCAAGTCTTATTGTGTTATCACAATATACTATTAATGCGGTATATAATCCAAATAAATGGGATAAATGCGATTATTGAGATATCGTAAATAAATTATTCGCCGCAAATAACGGCCAGGTGGGGGCGCGGGCCGCTGCCAATGCGACAGTCCAGTACCATCGGGTAAGCGCGGGGCCGGAAGGTGCGGGGGGACTGGCCGCAGCGGAATGCGAGTGGGCCATGCCCGGCGATCTGACTATACTAGGGCCGGATCTCCTGGCACCACTTCATCCGGGGTCCCCCGGACCAATGGCGAGTACCTGATATGCCCCCAATTAAAAGCACGATTGTCGGCCGGGTTCTGCTGATTTCGGGCCTGTGCGGTCTCTTCAGCAACGCCCCGGTTGCCGGAACCACGTATTCCCCCTATGCCGACCAGGTCTTCCCCCGGAACGTTTACTGGGGTGATACCCACGTCCACACGATGCTGTCCACCGACGCCTACACCTTGGGCAACACCGGCGTTACCCCGGAGATGGCCTATCGCTTCGCCAGGGGGGAGACAGTGACATCGAGCAGCGGCCAGCCGGTGCGGCTGAGCCGCCCCCTGGATTTCATTCTGCTGTCCGATCACGCGGAGTACCTGGGCGTGTTTCCCGCCCTTGCGAAGAAACAGCGGGCGATCCTCGATACCGACATCGGCAGGCGCTGGGCGCCGCTGTTCGCCAAGGGTAAAATGACCAGCGCCTTTGCTGAAGTGATGCAGGCCAAGCGCGCGGAGATCGATCTGCCCCAGGACCCAACCTTCCTCGCGTCTGCGTGGCAGCAGGTGACTGCCGCCGCGGACCGGGCGAACGAGCCGGGTGTTTTCACGGCATTTATCGGCTACGAGTGGACCTCCATGCCGCGGGGAGACAACCTCCACCGCAACGTGGTATTTCGCGACGATGCGGGCAAGGCCAACCAGGTGGTGCCGTTCAGCACGCTGGACTCGCACGACCCGCAGGACCTGTGGCGCTACCTGCAAGCCTACGAGGACAAAACCGGCGGGCGTGTACTGGCGATCCCCCACAACGGCAACGGCAGCAACGGGACCATGTTCCCGGCGCGCGACATGTCCGGCGATCCACTGACGAAAGCCTACGCACAGACACGCATGCGCTGGGAACCCATCTACGAAACCACCCAGATCAAGGGCGACGGCGAGGCCCATCCCTTCCTTTCACCCGGCGATGAGTTCGCCGATTTCGAAACCTGGGACGGCGGCAATTTCGGCGGGATACCCAAGGAAGACTGGATGCTCGAGCACGAGTATGCCCGGGGCGGCCTGAAACTGGGGTTGCGGTACGGCAATACCCTGGGCGCCAACCCATTCAAGTTCGGCTTGATCGGCAGTTCCGATTCACACACGTCGTTGCCCGCAGTCGAGGAAAACAACTTCTTTGGCAAGTTCGCCATGGATGAACCCAGGGCCAACCGCGCCGCGGGCCACCTCGAAACGATGAAGACGTCGACCTACGTGGCCGCCGGATACGCCGGCGTCTGGGCGACGGAAAATACCCGTGAAGCCCTGTTCGATGCCATGGAGCGCCGCGAGGTGTACGCGACGACAGGGCCGCGCATGGTCGTGCGCCTGTTCGCGGGCTGGGACTTCGACCCGGGTGCAGACAGTGATCCCGATATCGCCGCCGTGGGCTACGGGCAGGGCGTGCCGATGGGTGCGGATCTCCCTGCCGGCCCCGCCGGTAGGCACCCTCGCTTCCTGGTATTCGCCGCCAGGGACCCGCTGGGAGCGAACCTCGACCGGGTCCAGATTGTGAAGGGCTGGCTGGATGCGAAGGGTAACCCGCAAGAGCGAGTCTTCGATATCGCCCTGTCGAATGGGCGCACCGTGGATCCGAAAACCGCCAAGGCACCCCCTGTGGGGTCTAGCGTGGATGTGGCGACGGCCTCCTATACCAACACCATCGGCGCACCCCAGCTCAGCACGGTATGGGAGGACCCGTCGTTCGACCCTGGGCAGCCGGCCTTCTACTACGTGCGGGTGCTGGAGATCCCTACCCCCCGCTGGACCACCTACGATGCGGTGTACTACGGAACTGTGCCGCCGGACAATGTCCCGGCACAAATCCAGGAGCGAGCCTATACTTCACCGATCTGGTACACCCCACCATCGGGACAGCCTTAGCGCCAGCGCCCTTGCCACCACCCGGCACAAGGGAACGGCCGGCGCTCAGGACGCTTCCAGCAGCTGCTTGACCTCGTGGAAACTGACTTTCATCGACGGTGTGCGCGGCAACTCGGGCACGATAACAAAGCGCGTCGGCACCTGGTATGCCACCACCTTGCTGCGCACGAAGTCGGACAGCTCCGCGGGGGAGACCGGCTCCGCGCCCTCGACCAGTTCCACCGCCGCCTGCGGCACCGCCCCCAGGCGCTCGTCGGCAATACCCACCACGCAGGCGGTCTTCACTGACGGGTGACCCTCGATCACTTTTTCCACGTCCCGCGGCAGCACCTTGAAACCGCCGCGCACGATGGCGTCGTCGGCGCGTCCTTTAAGGAACAGGAAACCGTCCTCGTCCAGTACTGCGAGGTCGGTGGTCCGCACCCAGTCGGCCTTGCCCGCCTGGGCAGTGCGCACTTCCAGGATACCCTGCTCTCCCGCGGGTAATTCATCGCCGGAGTCGGAATTGACCACCCGCAGTTCGACCCCGGGCTGGGCCCGGCCCACCGAGCCCCGCTTGCGCTTGCCGAAGGCCTTGTGGTCGGGCAGGGTCCAGCCGGCGATGGCGCCCGCGAACTCGGTGGCGCCGTACACATCGAGGATGGGGATGTGATAGCGCTCCTCGAACTGGTCCTGCAGGTCCAACGGCAGCGGCGCGCTGCCGGCCCGCACACAGACCAGGCTGGACAGGGCTTCAGGCGGCACGTTGGCATCGTAGACCATGCGCAGGGCCGTCGGTGGCAAGGAGGCCACCCTGGGCTTGTAGGTGCTGACCACGCGCACCCATTCCGCCACCGAGAACTTTTCCAGCAGGCAGAAGGAGCGGCCGTTGGCCAGGGCGTCGAAGGTAAAGTACATGCCGCCGATATGCACCAGCGGGCCACTCAGCATGGCAACCCCTGATTTCAGGGTGATGCCGCCGGACTGTTTTGTCTCATAGGCCCGAATCGCCGCCAGCAGGGATTTCTCCAGGCCGGAGTAGGGCAGCTTGATGCGCTTGGCCGGGCCGGTGGTGCCGCTGGTCAGCATCAGGATAGCGATGTCCGGCAACGCGTCGGCGTAGGGTGGGGCCGTGGGCGTGGCGTTGTCGGTGACACGTCGGGCGGTCAGGCTAGCGCCGGTCTCCAGCGCGATACCCACCACGCCGCGCTCCGCCGCCAGCGAGCGCAGGGGCTCCATGGCCCAGTCCTCCTCGTCGGCGATCACGGCGGCGGTGTCGAGGCCGCGGATATCCGCGGTGATCTTGTCCGGGCTCTGGAACGGGTTCACCGAGGCCAGGCAGCGGCGCGAGGCGATCACCTCGACCACCGCCGCGACATGGGCGGGGCGGTTGCGCAGTATGGTCGCCACCGGCGCCCCTTCCCCCAGCCCGGCCCCGGCAAGGATTGCGTCGATACTGTCCATACAGGCCTTGAGTTCGGCAAAGCTGTACCACTGTTCCCTGAATTCGATGGCGCCTTTGGCGGGATCCAGTTCCATTACGGTGCGGATGCGTTCAGTCAGGCCGATGTCTGTTGTCATGTCTATTGCTCCTTGGCGCGCACGATCGTATCGCGCACGGGGGTGAATTCGGGCATGCGCAGTCCCCTGCGCAACCAGTTGGCACCGTCGATCACCAGGGTGTGGCCGGTGATATAGGCGGCGAAGGGCGAGCACAGGTACGTTGCGGCCCAGCCCAGTTCGTGCAGGAAACCGGTCCTGCCACCCGGCACCGTATTGTCCGCGTTGGCGTATTCCCGGCCGGCGCCGCCCTTGACGCCCTGCATCAGGGCCGCCGGGTGGTCGTCGTGTATGAACAGGCCCGGGGCGATGCAGTTCACCCGGATGTTATCCGGCGCCCATTCCACCGATAGCGACTGGGTCAGGTTGGTTACCCCGGCCTTGGCCGCGGCTGAGTGCGCGGTGCCGGGGCCCCCGGTCCAGGAATAGGTGGCGCCGATGTTGAGGAT
>JAHEBM010000107.1 GCA_024642245.1 Haliea sp. | reverse complement strand
CGTTCCATCACCAGCGGAAAATCCTGCTTGTCGACTTGCGCCCGGAACGCATCCCAGTCATCTACCCGCGCGCAGACATGGTGGAAATGCAGCGCCCCGCCGTTATCCTGGTAATTGGCATAGATGCCGGTCTCGTCAGCGATCACCTGTATCAGCTCATATTGCAGGTCGCCGACCCAGATGAACGCGAGCCGTGTCGCCACGCGTCGCGGCCCGGTCGGTGTCGAGATTGTCTGGTCAACGTCGATAATCGGAATCGTGCCGATGTCGGCACGCGCGCGAAACAGCTCCAGTGCCGCTTCAATGTCGTCACAAATATACGCATTCTGGTAATGGTGTCCGATCAGCATGGTGTAACACCCCTCTTCACTCGTGTGGCGAGACAAATAACGCAAGTATAAGCCGGTTAAACGAGGGTTGGTGAGCGGGTTTTCGCTGCTTGTGTCGTCGCCGTTTCCCGGGCTCACCTGAAAATTACTCCCATCCTGTTGAAATGGGACTGATTCTGGTGAGCTTGCCTTACCAGTTCATCTACCGGGAATGCGGGCGATCAGGTCGGGGTAACTGTTTTGAAGCAGGTGTGCGATGGAGTCGATGGCCGGGTTTCTGGTGCCGTTGAAGATGCACTACTTTGAGCACAAGAGCAACGGCGGCCAGAATGGCTTAGAAAGTATCGTGCCGAACCGATTTCCCGGGTCTGTTTTACCCCGAGGGCGGCCCTCCGATTCGATCGACAGCGGCGGGCGCCCCCGATTAACAGATTACGGGAGTTTACACTGCTTTTTGATCTCCGCGATTTTATCGTCGAGCTTCCTGTTGTACTCCCCTGTACCAAGCTCGAGGGTCTGCTTTTCGCTGCCACCAAACAAGTGCGCCACTGCTCCCACGGGAATGATCGAGCTGGCACCGGCCTCGATTTCCTGTGAAGTCCTGGCCTTTTCCGAGGTCAGGGTCTTGATGTCCGCGGACGCCGTGCTGCAGTCAATCGCCTTCGCAAGGTTGGCCTGTACTTCTTTTTCTGGTGCAGGTGCAGGTGATGAACAGCCCGCGAGCAGCGCTACTACAGCCAGAATAGTGGTCGATCTTTTCATAATAAAATCCTTTTGCTGTCGATTAGAACAATCCGCGGATACTTTTCGAAGCTGATGTGCGGGATCTCCGCTGATGATCCCGCACATCCTGTTTTGCTGGAGCCTACTGCGGCCCGGCTTGCACGCGGTGCAGCGGCTTGCCGTCAAGCGCTTCCGCCTCCGCTGTTTCCAGGGTCTTGATGTCCTGGGCTGACAGCTGCGGCCGGTCTATCGTGATAGTCAGCTTGTTGAGCCCGGCGGTGAGCGTGAACGGCGGCTTGTAGTCGGCGTCGTTCACGCCGGTGAGCGTGTCGGAGCCGATGTCAAAGCTCTCATCCCACTGCAGGATCATGGGCAGGGTGCGCTCCATCTTGGTAGTCTGCACTGCCACGCCGTCGACCTTGAGGGTGCCGGTACCGGAGCGGCCGAGGCCACTGAGGTTATTGAAGGCGAGGGTGCCTACACCCAGGCCGTCATACGTGAAGTCGAACTCAAGCGTGTGCTGGCCGGGGGCGAGCGCCTCCTTGCCCTCCCACTTGATGCGCTGGAGATCCACCAGGTTCCACAGGAACACAGGCTTGCCCTGCAGCAGGTAGAAACCGTAGCCGGCAAAGCGACCACCCGAGGTCAGGATCATGCCCTCGGCGCCGCCGGGCGGAACCTGGATGTCCGCGGTGATTGTGTATGACGCGTCAAGCAGGAACGGCGAGTCACCCTGGGGCAAGCCCACCATCGGCCGGGTGTACACGAATTCGGTACGGCCAGCGGTGATGTTGGGACGCGGGGCGACAATGCGCGCCGCCACCGAGGCGTCCAGTGGCAGGACCTGGTACTTGGTGGCCTCGGCCAGGAACTTCTTGCGCATCTCTGTGACTTTTTCCGGGTATTTGTCGGCGATATCGTTAGCCTGGCTGAAGTCCTTGCCCAGGTCGTAAAGCTGGAACACCTGGTTGTTCAGCGGGTCGGTGTTCGCGGCGCCGAAAGCTTCCCATGGCGCGCGGTTGACCTTGGTGCTGAGCAGCCAGCCCTGGTCGTATAGTGCCCACTGGCCCATCATCTCGAAGTACTGGGTCTTGTGTTGTGACGGCACCGTCGCGTTTTTCTCATCAAAGGTGTAGAGGAAGCTGGTGCCCTCGATTGGCGCCTGCTTGATACCGTCGATCATCTCGGGCGCGCTGAGTCCGGCGGCTTCCAGGATCGTGGGTACCACGTCGATCACGTGGACAAACTGCTCCCGCAAGGCGCCCTTGTCCTTGATACGCGCTGGCCAGGACACGACCATATTCTGGTTGATGCCACCCAGCCGGGAGGCGTTCTGCTTGAACCAGTCGAAGGGGGTGTCGAAGGCCCAGGACCAGCCGGCAGACATGTGGTTGTAGGTCTGTTCGGTGCCCCAGACATCGTAGAACTTCATCTGTACATCGGCCGGCAGTTCGTTGATACCGTTGAAGAATGCGACCTCGTTAGGTGTGCCCATCGGCCCGCCCTCGGCGCTGGTGCCATTGTCGCCATTGATGTAGATGACCAGCGTATTGTCCAGCTTGCCCGCGTCCTTGAAGGCCTTGATCACCCGGCCGATCTCGTAATCGTTGTAAGCGGCGTAGGCGGCGAAGGTTTCCACCTGGCGAATGAACAGTTTTTGCTCCTCGGCGCTGAGCTTGTCCCAGGGCTTCAGGACGTCGTCCGGCCATGGTGTCAACTGGGCATCCTGGGCGATCACGCCGAGCTTTTTCTGGTTCGCGAAGATGCGCTCGCGCAACTTGTTGTAGCCATCATCGAACAGGTGCAGGGCGTGGATCTTGTCTACCCATTCCCTGGTTGGGTGGTGCGGCGCATGGGTGGCCCCCGGGGCGTACTTGATAAAGATGGGTTTGTCGGGGCTGATCTGGTGGATGCGCGAGATGTAGTCGATGGCGTCGTCGGCCATGCCCGTCACGAGGTTCCAGCCTGGCTTGCCCTCAAAGGGATAAATCTGCGTAGTATTGCGGAACAGGTTGGGCTGCCATTGGTTCGCGTCGCCGCCAACAAACCCGTAGAAATACTCGAAACCCAAGCCGTTGGGCCACAGGTCGAAAGGCCCCACCTGGCTTGCGGCAAAGGCGGGCGTGTTATGGTCCTTGCCGAACCAGGCGGTGGAGTAGCCGTTGTCCAATAGCATGCGGCCGATGGTGGCCTTGTCCTTCGCGATAATGCTGTTGTAACCCGGAAAGCCGGTCGCCTGCTCGGAGATCACCCCGAAGCCGGCGGAGTGGTGATTACGTCCGGTAATCAGTGCCGCACGGGTGGGTGAACACAGGGCGGTGGAGAACACCCGGTTGTAGCGCAGGCCCTCGTTGGCAATGCTGTCCATGGTCGGCGTCGGGATCACGCCGCCAAAGGTGCTGGGCACCCCGAAGCCGGAATCATCGGTGATAATCAGCAGCACGTTGGGGGCGCCTTTTGGTGGCACTACCTGCGGTGCCCACCACGCGGTCGATTGCAGCGCGTCCTGCTTGATCACTCCGCCGAACTTCGGATCCGGCGCCGGCAGCTGCTTGCCGCTGACCGTGGTGGTGGCGTTCGGCGCACCGGGCTTGCCGGTAGCTTCCACTGGCGTGGCGCTCGCCACACCCGCGCCCAGCAGCGCCGCAGAAGCGGTGAGCGCTAGGACGACAGAAGCCGCAAGCTGTGTTTGCAGCAGGGACCGTAAGCTGGCACGAGAAAGGTCCATAATATTCTCCTCTATATTCAGAACGACCTTAAACCGGTTGTTTCAAGAAAAATAGCCGGTCTTCACGCAAATACCAGCGTATCGCCTTGTCTATTGATCTTGCGCAACAATTGCATCTGCATCAGCTGGCGACCGCCCAGGCGCTCTGCCAGTCCGTCGAAATAGGCTTTGGCGCTTCCTTCCAAGGCTCGCGCCAGGCTGGCGCTGCGTTCGAAGTGCCACAGGCCCTGGGGGGCGCTGCCGCGCTCCACGTTTGTTTCGCGCCAGGAATAGTTGATGGTGCCCAGTACCGGGTGAACGCTGCGCTCACCGTCATGGGATGCCCTTGTACCGGGTGCGAGACGGGCATTGGCCTCCAGCCAGTTATTGGTGAAGGCTGCATCGGCCAGCAATTGCGTTCCCCAATCCTGGAATAGCAATTTCAAAATCGGCTCCAGGGTCTGGGGGATCGCATCGTCGGGAAACCATTCACTCGCCTGTTCCGGAAACTCACCGTCGGCGATGGCGGCCAGGTTCATGCGCTCGGTCCAGCGCGCGACGTTTGGCGCGCGGTTTTTTACCAGCATGGCCGGCACCGGGTCGCGGCTGAGGTGGGCATACAGAGGGCCCATGAAACCGTAGTCCGCAATGCTGGGAAAACCTCCCAGCAGGTAGGGATAGTGCTGGAAATGGATGTCCAGCGCGTCCAGCAATTCCTCGAAGGAGGCCTCGAAGGCAGGGGCGGTGGCCGCGCGTACCCCCAGCTTAGGCAGGAAACCGTTGAAGTAGTCCATCAGGGCCAGCCCCGCGGCCAGTCGTTCCTTTCGGTCCGGCCCATGGTGAGCGGCCCGGCCAAACTCTGCCTGCAGGAAATGTTCCTGCTGTGCCCGGTAACTCCAGCGGTAGTGCATCGCCACGCTCAGCAGACCTTCAGAGCCAAAGCCATTGAGCAGGTGCGCAATAACCCGCTGCACAGGCGTTGTCGGCACCATCGGACGCTCGGGAAAGCGGTGTTCCAGTTCGTCAATAATGATTGAGCTGTCCTGGATAAGCCGGCCGTCGGTCGTTTCGACAACGGGCACCACGAACAGGCCCACGGCGGGAACGACCCGTTCCTGGAAATGCGCGTGCGGGGGGTGTAATTCCCGGAACGGCAAATCCTTCTTGATCAGGTAGGATCGCACCTTGCCGCTGTACAGCGAGTGGGGCGTACACCACAAGGTAAGGGGGTTGCCAGTATTGACGTGCAGCTCGGTGGTCATTGGGCCGTTCCCAGACAGGCGTAGCGCCTGAATTTTCAACCCTGACTCTAACCCGGCTGGATTTTAATAACTTTGCAATTTCGGCAATGAAATGCCACGCTCCCACGAGGAGGGTGGTGTTCACCGGGAAGTATTTCGTGGCACCCGCCGCAGGCACTATGATGACTAAAGCAGGGTCCCGAGTTTTGTCCGCTGAACCCAGGCGCGAACCCCGCCCGGGTTTGCGCACCGCTGCCCATTCCGGTCGGTCGGGGAATCTGCACGGGGCAGGGGAAAGTCGCCTGGGACCGATCA
>JAHEBM010000057.1 GCA_024642245.1 Haliea sp. | reverse complement strand
GCACCAAGGCCTGCTGGGATATCATGCGTGAGCAGAACTATGGCAGGGTGGTGGTGACCACCTCTTCCAGCGGCCTTTACGGTAACTTCGGGCAGTGCAATTATGGCGCTGCCAAGATGGGCGTCATCGGTTTCATGAATACGCTGGTTCAGGAAGGCGCGAAGCATGATATACGGGTCAATGCACTGGCGCCCACCGCCGGCACCCGTATGACAGAAGGCCTGATTCCCGAGGGCGCATTCGAGCTGTTATCGCCGGAGACCGTTACCCCCGCTGTGTTGTACCTGGTAAGCGAGGACGCTCCCAACCGCACCATCCTGTGTGCCGGCGCCGGTGCGTATGCGGTGGCGAAGATTGTCGAAACCGACGGCGCCTGGCTGTCGCCCGGGGAACAGACGCCGGAAGGTATTGCTGCCAACTGGGCAGCCATCACCTCGTCCGAGGGCGAAAAAGTGCCCCAGGCCGGTTTTGAGCAGACCATCAAATTTACCGCCAAGGCCGCCGAAGGCCTGGGCATCAAGCTGAATTAATCACGATGACGCGGCGCCTGCATTGCCGGCATCGCCCAACAGGAGCAAGTAGATGAAAGAAGCAGTAATTGTAGCGACAGCACGGACCCCCATTGGCAAGGCCTTTCGCGGTGGATTCAATAATCTTGGTGGTGCCAGCCTGGGCGCTGCCTCCGTCGCGGAAGTGGTCCGTCGGGCCGGCATAGACCCGTCTCGAGTGGAGGACGTGATCATGGGTTGCGCCCTGCAGCAGGGCGCAACCGGCAGCAATGTCGCGCGCCAGATCGCCGTGCGAGCGGGCCTGCCCATCACCACCTCCGGCATGACTATCGATCGCCAGTGCTCTTCCGGCCTGATGGCGGTTGCCACGGCTGCGAAGCAGGTGATGTACGATGGCATGAGCTGCGTGGTCGGCGGCGGCCTGGATTCCATCTCCCTGGTCCAGAACGAGAATATGAACAAGCATCGCCTGGTAGATGAAGGCCTGATGGCGATCGAGCCGAATTATTTCATGCCCATGCTGCAGACAGCGGAGGTCGTGGCCAAGCGGTACAATGTTTCGCGTGAGGCCATGGACGAATATGGCCTGCAGTCACAGCAGCGCACCGCCGCGGCTTATGCCGCCGGCAAGTTCGCCGACGAGCTGGTGCCGGTTACCTGCAAGCGCACAGTCTGGAACAAGGAAACGGGTGAGGCCTCCGAGGTCGAGGGCACCGTGTCTGCGGACGAGGGTGTGCGTGCGACGACACTGGAAAGTCTGCAGGGCCTGAAAACGGTTATTGAAGGCGGCACTATCACCGCAGGCAACGCGTCCCAGTTGTCCGATGGTTCTTCCGCGCAGCTGGTTATGGACGCGAAGGTCGCGCAGCAGGAGGGCCTGGAGCCGCTGGGCATCTACCGCGGCATGGCGGTGGCCGGCCTGGCTCCGGACGAGATGGGCATCGGCCCGGTCTTCGCTGTGCCCAAGCTGCTCAAGCAGCACGGACTCACGGTTAATGATATCGGCCTGTGGGAGTTGAACGAAGCGTTTGCGGTGCAGGTCATTTACTGTCGCGACCAGCTGGGCATCGACAATGACAAGCTCAACGTCAACGGTGGTGCCATCTCCATTGGTCACCCCTACGGTATGAGCGGTTCGCGCATGATCGGCCACGCGTTGATCGAGGGTAAGCGCCGCGGTGTGAAGTACGTGGTTATCACCATGTGCGTCGGCGGCGGCATGGGTGCTGCCGGCCTGTTTGAAGTGGCCTAGGAAGTAACAGTGAACACGGCGCCTGCGGGCGCCGTGTTCTTTTATACTTGGCGTATTGCGGGGAGCATCGAATGAAAGCAGTAGTTTGTACAGAGCACGGCCTGCCGGACAAGCTTGAACTGGTGAAAGACTGGGCCGAACCGTCGGTAGGTGAACATGATGTTTTGATCAAGGTGCGTGCTGCCGGGCTGAACTTCCCGGACGTGCTGATCATTCAGGGCAAGTACCAGTTCCAGCCGGATATGCCTTTTATCCCGGGCAATGAGTGCTCCGGAGAGGTGGCTGCGGTGGGCGCAGCGGTCACCCGCTACAAGGTCGGTGACAAGGTGATTTCGGCGGCCGGCACCGGCGCATTCTGCGAGCAGATCGCGGTGAACGAGAACCTGGTGTTTCCCATGCCCGGGAGCCTCAGTTTTGAGCAGGCGGCGGGTATCAGTGTCACCTATTTTACCTCCTACTACGCGCTCAAGCAGCGCGCCAATATCCAGCCCGGTGAGACCCTGCTGGTGTTGGGTGCAGCCGGGGGGGTCGGGACTACAGCCATTGAGCTGGGCAAGCTGATGGGTGCAAAAGTGATTGCAGCGGCCAGCACCGATGAAAAACTCCAGCTGTGTAAAGAGCTGGGCGCTGACGAGGTAATCAACTACAGCACCACGTCACTCAAGGATGCGGTCAAGGAGCTTACCGGTGGCAGGGGTGTGGACGTGGTGTACGACCCCGTCGGGGGCGATTACGCCGAACCTGCCATCCGCAGCATGGCATGGAACGGGCGGTACCTGGTGATTGGTTTCGCCAGCGGGCCGATACCGAAAATCCCCCTCAACCTTACGCTGCTGAAGGGCTGTTCCATCGTGGGGGTTTTCTGGGGCCGGTTTACCGGCGAGGAACCCAAGGTCCATCTGCAGAATATCAGCGAGTTGTGGGAGCTGTTTTCAAATGGCAAGCTGAACCCGGTGGTGACCGACAGTTTTCCGCTGGAGCAGTATGAGGACGCATTCAACTGCCTGATCGAGCGGCGGGCCAGGGGCAAGGTCATCATTACCATGTAACAGGTGCAAGGGGTAAGAGGTATGCAGGGTTTCGAGTTCAACACCGTCAAACGCATCATCAGCGGCGCGGGCAGTTCCCTGCAGCTTGCCGAGCAGTGCCGCCACGCCGGTATAGCCCGACCGCTGCTTGTGACCGACCCGGGACTGATGGCCATTGGCCTGGTGCAGCCGGTGCTTGCGGCACTGGAGAGCGAGGGTTTGGCGGCGGTCGTATTTGACCAGGTGCGGGAGGATCCGCCGGAGGCGACGGTGCTCGCCGCTGCCGACCTGGGGCGCAGCCAGGGGGTCGATGGTGTCATAGCCGTGGGTGGCGGCAGCTCCATGGACGTGGCAAAGGTCGTCGCAGTCCTGTTGGGGGGGCAGCAGGCACTGGCCCAGCTGTACGGCGTCGGCAATGTCGCCGGGGGACGCCTGCCACTGGTGCTGGTTCCCACCACGGCCGGCACCGGTTCGGAGGTTACGCCGGTGGCGGTAATCACCACCGGTGAAACCACCAAGGCGGGGGTGTCCTCGCCGGTGCTGTTGCCGGATGTCGCCGTACTCGACGCGGACCTTACACTGGGGCTGCCGCCGGCGGTTACCGCCATGACCGGGGTGGACGCGATGGTGCACGCCATCGAGGCCTATACCTCGCGCCACCGGAAAAACCCGATCTCGGATAACCTCGCCAGGCAGGCCCTGCACCTGTTGGCGCGCAATATCCGCACGGCTGTGCAGGACGGTAAAAACCGCGAGGCACGGGAAAATATGTTGCTCGGCGCCTGTCTCGCCGGGCAGGCCTTCGCCAACGCGCCCGTCGCGGCAGTGCACGCACTGGCCTACCCCCTTGGCGGGCACTACCACATTCCACACGGGCTGAGTAACTCCCTGGTCCTGCCGACCGTGCTCGAATTCAATACGCCCAGCGCGTTTGGCCTCTACGCCGAGCTGGCTGAAATTGTGGTGGGTGCGCCGGTCGAGGGCAGTGCCGAGGCCAAAACTGCCGCCATGATACGGGCGCTGCGGGAGTTGATCGACGACGTTTCCCTGCCGGCAACCCTGCAGGCAGCGGGGGTGGACGAGGACAAGCTGGAGATGCTGGCCGAGGACGCCATGCTGCAGCAGCGCCTGTTGGTCAACAACCCCCGGGACGTGGACTATGAGGATGCCCTGGCGATCTACCGTGCGGCCTACCGGGGTGCGGCATGAGTAGGCCGGGTCCCCCCACGCGTGCCGACTACCGGGTTTTTTATCCCATCTCGACCCGTTGGTCCGACAACGATATCTACGGTCACGTAAACAATGTGACCTACTACTCCTACTTCGATACCGCCGCCAACCGCTACCTTATCGAGGAGGGTGGCCTGGATATCAGTGATGGCCATATCGTGGGCTATGTTGTGAATTCGGGCTGTGAATACCACGCGCCGATTACCTATCCCGAGCCCGTGGAAGCGGGCTTGCGGGTTGACCGCCTGGGCAACAGCTCCGTGCAGTATGGCCTGGCGATTTTCAGGGAAGGGGGTGAACAGGCGGTAGCCCATGGCCACTTCGTGCATGTCTTCGTGGATCGGGCAGCCGACAAGTCCGTGCCGATCCCTGCCACGCTGCGGGCCGCCCTGGAAAGGTTGCTGGAATAAGTCGGATTTTTTGTCCCCTGGCCCCGGGACTAGTGACATTAGCATTGCTACTTATGTACACTCGTTCGAACTTCCAGAGATTACCGCACGTGCACGCAACCGGATATTCGCGCCGCAACCGCCCCGGCTCCCGCCACACCGCTCTTTCCGTTCTCCTGTTTCTGCTTTACTGCGCATCGCTCCCCGCTGCCATGGCCATGACAGACCCTGACGAGGTCTGGGTGCTTGTCGATACCCGGCAGCTGACGCTGGCGGTCATGAAAGGCGAGGCCATCGTGCAAAAGTACGAAAATATCGCCATCGGCAGTAACGGCCCGACCCTGGCCAAGCTGGTCAGTGACGAGACTACCCCGCTGGGGGATTTTCATATCAGCGGCATCAATCCACGCAGTCGCTACCACCTGTTCATGGCACTGGACTACCCCACGATGGATCATGCAAAGCGTGCCCTGGCGGATGGCCGGCTTGCCCCTGAGGAGTACCGGGCAGTAAGCAACGCCTGGCAGTCCGAGCGCCCGCCGCCCCAGAACACCCGACTGGGGGGATACCTGGGTATCCACGGTCTCGGGGTGGGCAACGAAGAGATTCACAGCAAGGTCAATTGGACCGATGGTTGCATCGCCGTAACCAACGAACAGATAGACGAGTTGGCGCATTGGGTCGGTGTGGGCACCCGTGTAAGCGTCCGATAGCACCCCAAATGAGCTGATTTGCGTACTATGACGGTGAAATAATCGCTTGCGAACAAGGTTTGTATCCAAGAGAATATGCCCGGGTAGGGGGTCTAGCGCTGTTTCAGGCGACCGCTTCCAAATTCAGTGACAGGGGAATTCGCGCTTTTCAGGATGAAAGAACGAGCCAACCCTGGCTGCTTTAACGGGCGAAGGCCCTTTTTTGGGGTAAAAGGAGATAGTTAAATGCGTAATTTCTACAAGACAATGTCTACTGGTGTAATGGTAGTGGCTCTGGCTGGCTTGACCGGTTGTGCCACCACTGGCGACCTGGACGCTCTGAAAGCTGAAGTAGACAAGGCTAACAGCACTGCCAGCCAGGCAGCCGCTGACGCTTCTGCTGCCAAGCGTGACGCTGCAGCTGCAAAAACCGCTGCTGAGCAGGCACGTGATGCTGCCAATGCGACCAACGAGAAGCTGGACCGCATGTTCAAGAAGTCTATGCAGAAGTAAGCTGAGCCAGGGGTAAAACCCTCAGCAACGGGCCGCGGCGACGCGGCCCGTTTTTTTTTGCCCGGTTAAACGTCTTTTGAAATGGCTACCGGTATGCCGTTTTGATCGGATAGTGCCTGGGAGATGGCGTCTTCATCCAGTTCGACCATGCGCTCCGCTTGCGCCGCGTCAATCAGGCGCAGGGCATTGTTAAACAGGGAGGCGTGCCCCAGCCGGTCTTCTTCCAGCGGTTCGTGGACCTCGAGCCAGAGTTTTCCCCCATACCAGCCCACCTTGGCAGGCTCGCTGACAATCCGTACCGGCGTGCCCACGGCAATCTGCGGGAACAGGTATTCAATATCTTCCGGCATCATCCGAATACAGCCATGGGATGCGCGCATGCCCACGCCGAAAGCCTTGTTGGTACCGTGAATCAGGTAGCTGCCCTTGCCGATGCCCAGGCGCATGGCATATTGTCCCAGGGGATTGTTGGGACCGGCCGGCACCACCGCCGGCAGGGGATCGCCATTTTCCTCGTGTTCCTTGCGGATGGATGCCGGCGGCGTCCAGGTAGGATCCTTTTGCTTACCCACGACCTGGGTGGCCCCCAGCGGGGTGCCCCAGTCCTGGCGCCCGATGCCTACCGGGAAGGTCTTGACCACCGGGGTCTCGCCGGGCTTCGCTTTCGGGTAGTAGTAAAGCCGCATTTCCGGCACGTTCAGTACCAACCCCTCACGTGGTGCGGCGGGCAGAATATAGCGGGTGGGTATGATGACAGTGACGCCCTCGCCGGGCAGCCAGCGATCCACGCCCGGATTGGCGCGGACAATCTGTTCCTGGCCGATGTCATAGCGGCGGGCAATATCGAGCAGGGTATCTTCGTGCCTCGCCTCGGTCTGGTGCATGGCGCCGATCATGTCGAACTCAGGCAGGGGCATTTCGAAGGTTGCCGCCCGGGTGATGCCGGGCAGTATGATCGCGAGCAGGGCTATATATGTACGCATGGTGTCAACTGGCCAAATAGGCGCACAGGGTACTACAATCCCCGGGCTAATTGCATACCCCCGTGCGTCGATCTCTCACCACCAGCATGACCAGGACCGCGAGGAAGACCGCGGCGCTGAACAGCGGTGCCAGGGCACCGTGCGCCTGGTAGAGTGCTCCGGCGCAGATCGGCCCGGCAACGAAGCCAATCGCCGGGCAGGAGCTGATCAGCCCCGCAGCGGCGCCCTGCTCCTCGGGGCTCACTGCCAGCGAGGCGCCCGCGGCGATGGCGGGCATGGACAGGCCCATGCCCGTGCCGATAAAGGCCATTCCAACCGCCAACACGCCAAAGGTATTGAACGTCGCGATCACCGCCGCGCCGGCACACAGCGAGGACAGTCCCAGGCGGATAAAGAGCGAGCCTCTGAGCCTCATGCGCTGCATTACCGTCATCTGGATAAGGAAGGTGAATGCCGCGGATACCATTAGCGCGGCACCTGTCATCTGGGCTGTCCCGATACCATCCAGCTGCAGTTTGTCCTGCAACTGGAAGCCCAGGGTCTGCTGAATGCCGGAGAATCCCACGAACAGGCCCACTGCGGTTGCCAGGAAAACCAGTATCCGCGGGTCGGTAAAGCGCAGGCGGGCAGTGACCCTGCGGCTGGTGAGACCGGGTTCGGGCGTAACCGGCAGCTGTCGCCAGACCAACAAAGCGGCCATCGCCGCCATGCCGGCGGCAAAATACAGCGGGGCCAGCAGGCCGAAGGTTGCCAGCGCGCCGCTTACCGCCGGGCCCAGTATGGTGCCCATACTGTTGGCGGTGCCAAGGCGGGCCATGGCGGCGGTGCGCTGTTCCCGGGAGGTGTGGTCAGCCGCGTACGCGGTAGTGGCCGGGCCGGTGGCGGACATGATCAGGGACTGGCTGCAACGGGCCAGCAACAGCACACCGTACAGTGTCCAGCCCCCGAGCAGCCCGGCCAGGCCGGCGTAGAATACGCTGGTAAAGCACGCGGTGCCGACTGTGTAGCCCACCAGGCCGGTAATGATGATGCCCTTGCGGCCCACACGATCGCTCAGTCGGCCCCAGGCCGGTGCGGCGATGCCGAACACGAGGGCGGAGATTGCGATGATAGAGGTGATCTGCACCTCCGCCAGTTGCACCTCACGCCCGAGTGGCGCCAGTATGGCGAACACCAGGGATTGCCCCATCGCCGTCGTCATCAGGGCGACGATCAGCACCGTGGTCTGGTGGCGGCTCAGTCGATCGGGCAATGCGGTCATCTCCATCGCGGGGCCGTAGGGGCGTGGTGGGAAGCTGGCCCGGCTCGCGCCTGGCCAGATTTAACTCCTTTCCGGCGGAAAGTGCGTATTATCATAGGGATATCTGGCGTCAAAGCAATTGCGCGGGGTATGCGGCCCGGCCTGGCGTGAGGCTGCGCTGGATAACAAACCCGGCTGTCCGGTCTGGACAGTCAGGGGTTGATCCCCTACAATCTGGCGCCAGATTTCACAGGCCTGACCAGCGCATCGGGCACCGTGTATCCCCGTGAATAACCAGAGCTGAATTCATATGAAAAGGCGAGATGCGGTTCCCCATCTCGCTTTTTTTGCGAGCGCGCGCGGCTAAGGTTATTCCGCTGAAAGTTGGAGGTTTGCTTGTCCAGTCCCGCGATTCTGGCACTTGAAGACGGAAGTATTTTCAAAGGCCTGGCAATAGGCGCTGCGGGAATATCGGTAGGCGAAGTGGTCTTCAATACCGCCATGAGCGGATACCAGGAAATTCTTACCGATCCCTCCTACGCGCGCCAGATAGTCACCCTGACCTACCCCCATATCGGCAATACCGGCACCAACCCGGAGGACGAGGAGTCCAGCGGGATCTGGGCTGCCGGCCTGGTGATCAGGGATCTGCCACTGCTGGCCAGCAATTACCGTAACCAGCAGGGCCTGCAGCAATACCTGGAGCAGCGCGGTATCGTGGCCATCGCGGATATCGATACCCGTCGCCTCACCCGTATCCTGCGGGAAAAAGGCGCACAGAACGGCTGCCTGATGGCGGGTGACGATCTCGACGAACAACGCGCGCTGGAGCAGGCACGGGGCTTTTCCGGCCTGAAGGGTATGGACCTGGCCAGGGAAGTGTCGGTCGATAAAGCCTACACCTGGCACGAAGGCAGCTGGGTGTTCGGCGTCGGCCACAGCCAGCGGGATCCCGCGCAGCTGCCATGGCACGTTGTGGCCTACGATTTCGGGGTCAAGCGCAACATTCTGCGCATGCTGGTGGACCGGGGCTGCCGCCTGACAGTGGTGCCCGCCCAGACACCGGCGGCCGAGGTGCTGGCGCTCGAGCCGGACGGCGTGTTCCTGTCCAATGGGCCCGGCGATCCCGAGCCGTGTGACTACGCCATCGCAGCGATAAGGGAGATCCTGGAGACGGATATCCCGGTGTTTGGTATCTGCCTGGGCCACCAGCTGCTGGGCCTGGCCAGCGGCGCCGCCACCATGAAAATGAAATTCGGCCATCATGGCGCGAACCACCCGGTGCAGAACCTGGATAACGGCACCGTGCTGATCTCCAGCCAGAACCACGGCTTCGCCGTGGACGAAGGCAGCCTGCCGGCCAACCTGCGGGTAACGCACAAATCCCTGTTCGACGGCTCACTGCAGGGTATTCATCGCACCGACAAGAATGCGTTCAGCTTTCAGGGCCACCCGGAAGCCAGCCCCGGTCCCCATGATGCAGCGCCACTGTTCGACCATTTTATAGAGCTGATAGCCGCGAGGCGGCCATCCGCCCTTGCGGGCAACCGCCCTACAGGAAAAAGCTGATCGCTTATGCCAAAAAGAACTGACATCAAGAGCATCCTGATTCTCGGCGCCGGCCCGATTGTTATCGGCCAGGCCTGCGAATTCGATTACTCTGGCGCCCAGGCCTGTAAAGCCCTGCGTGAAGAGGGCTACCGGGTAATCCTGGTGAACTCCAACCCGGCCACCATCATGACCGACCCGGCCATGGCCGATGCCACCTACATCGAGCCCATCGAGTGGCGCACGGTGGCGCGCATTATCGAAGCGGAAAAGCCGGATGCATTGCTGCCCACCATGGGCGGGCAGACCGCGCTCAACTGTGCCCTGGACCTTGCCAGGGAAGGTGTGCTGGACGCCCATGGCGTCGAAATGATCGGCGCGACGAAAGAAGCGATCGACATGGCGGAGGATCGCCAGCTGTTCGACAAGGCCATGAAGCGCATCGGCCTGGAGACGCCCCGGGCGGCCTTTGCCCACAGCCTTGAAGAATCCTTCCAGGTGCTCGACCAGATCGGTTTCCCCTGCATCATCCGTCCCTCCTTCACCATGGGCGGCTCCGGTGGTGGAATCGCCTACAACCGCGATGAATTCGAGAAAATCTGCGTGCGCGGGCTGGACCTGTCGCCCACCAACGAGTTGCTGATAGACGAGTCCCTGATCGGCTGGAAAGAGTTCGAGATGGAGGTCGTGCGGGATAAGAACGACAACTGCATCATCGTGTGTTCCATCGAGAATTTCGATGCGATGGGAGTGCACACCGGCGATTCCATTACCGTGGCGCCGGCCCAGACCCTGACCGACAAGGAATACCAGATCATGCGCAACGCCTCCCTGGCGGTGTTGCGGGAGATCGGCGTGGAAACCGGCGGTTCCAATGTCCAGTTCGGGCAGGACCCGAAAACCGGCCGCATGGTTATTATCGAGATGAACCCGCGGGTGTCCCGTTCCTCGGCCCTGGCGTCCAAGGCAACCGGTTTTCCCATCGCCAAGGTCGCTGCCAAGCTCGCGGTCGGTTTTACCCTGGACGAACTGCAGAACGATATAACCGGCGGTGCGACACCGGCATCTTTTGAGCCGTCCATCGACTACGTGGTTACCAAGATTCCGCGTTTTGCCTTCGAGAAATTCGCCACCGCGGATTCGCGCCTGACGACACAGATGAAATCGGTGGGCGAGGTGATGGCCATTGGCCGCACCTTCCAGGAATCGCTGCAAAAGGCGCTGCGAGGGCTCGAAGTGGGCTCCGCCGGTTTTGAGCACATGATCGACACGGACAGCCCTGAGGCTCACGAGCAACTGGTATCCGAACTCTCCAACCCCCGGCCTGAACGTATCTGGTACGTGGCTGACGCTTTCCGTGCCGGCATGCCCCTGGAGGATGTCTACCGTTACTCGGGTATCGATCCCTGGTTCCTGGTGCAGATCAGGGATATTGTCGAGACAGAGGACAGCCTGAAGGCGGTTGACCTGGCGGATATCGACTACCGCCACATGTTTTCCCTGAAGCGAAAGGGCTTCTCGGACGAGCGCCTGGCCGTGTTGCTGGCCGCCCCCGAAGCGAAGGTGCGCAGCCACCGGCAGGGTCTTGGCGTGCGCCCCGTATACAAGCGGGTAGATACCTGCGCCGCCGAATTTGCCTCCGCCACCGCCTATATGTATTCCACATACGAAGAGGAGTGCGAAGCGGCTCCCACCGATCGCGACAAGATCCTGGTGATTGGTGGTGGACCGAACCGTATCGGCCAGGGTATCGAGTTTGATTACTGCTGCGTGCATGCGGTGCTGGCCATGCGCGAGGATGGTTACGAAACCATCATGATCAACTGCAACCCGGAAACGGTCTCTACCGATTACGATACTTCCGACCGCCTGTATTTTGAGCCCGTCACCCTGGAGGATGTGCTGGAAATCGTCGATCTGGAAAAGCCCAAGGGTGTGATCGTGCAGTTTGGCGGGCAAACCCCCCTGAAACTCGCCCGTGCCCTTGAGGCCCAGGGAGTGCCTATTATCGGCACCACGCCGGATGCCATCGATCGCGCCGAGGACCGGGAGCGTTTCCAGCACATGATCCAGAAGCTGGAGTTGCTGCAACCCGACAACACCACGGTGCGCAGTGTCGATGCGGCGGTCGAGGCCGCCAGCAAGATTGGCTATCCGCTGGTGGTGCGCCCGTCCTACGTGCTGGGTGGTCGCGCGATGGAAATCGTCTACCGGGAAGAGGACCTGTTGCGCTATATGCGCGACGCGGTAAAGGTTTCGGCGGATTCGCCGGTATTGCTGGACCGTTTTCTCAGCGCCGCCGTCGAGGTGGATATCGATGCGGTCAGCGACGGCAAGCAGGTTGTGATCGGCGCCATTATGCAGCATATCGAACAGGCCGGGGTGCACTCCGGCGACTCCGCCTGCTCGCTGCCGCCGTACAGCCTGGATGCGAAAGTGCAGGACGAAATGCGCGAGCAGGTCAGGCAGATGGCCCTTGAGCTGGGTGTTATCGGCCTGATGAATGTGCAGCTGGCCTGGCAGGATGGCGAAACCTATGTGATCGAGGTGAACCCGAGGGCCTCGCGCACAGTGCCTTTCGTCTCCAAATGTATCGGTGTATCCCTGGCCAAGGTGGCCGCGCGCTGCATGGTTGGCCAGAGCCTTGAGTCGCAGGGCTTTACCCGCGAGGTGGTTCCACCGTACTTCAGCGTGAAGGAGGCGGTGCTGCCCTTTAATAAATTCCCCGGGGTGGACCCGATCCTGGGGCCGGAAATGCGCTCTACCGGCGAGGTAATGGGCACTGGCGATACCTTTGCCGCCGCTTTTGCCAAGGCCCAGCTGGCCGCGGGCCAGGCGCCGCCTACCGGCGGTACCGCGCTCATCAGCGTGCGTGACGTGGACAAGCCGGGGGTGGTCGAGGTCGCACGTGCACTGGTCGGGCTCGGTTTTTCCCTGGCGGCCACGGCGGGCACTGCCGACGCGCTGGAGCAGGCGGGCATGACCGTGCGCCGGGTGAACAAGGTGCTGGAGGGACGGCCCCATATCGTTGACATGATCAAGAACGACGAGGCGGACCTGATCATCAATACCACCGAGGGCCGCCGGGCCATCGCCGATTCCGCTGCTATTCGCGCCACCGCTGAATCACATCGTGTGTTTTACACGACGACCCTGGCCGCGGCCGAGGCGGTTTGTATGGCGCTGAAGCAGGAAGGTGACCAGAAGGTGCGCCGCCTGCAGGATCTGCACAGGAGTATCGTGGCATGAACAAATTCCCGATGACCGTATCCGGCGAAGCCGCCCTGCGGGAAGAGCTCGATCGCCTCAAAAGGGTGGAGCGCCCCAAGGTCACCCAGGCCATTGCCGAGGCCCGGGCACACGGCGACCTGAAGGAAAACGCCGAATACCACGCCGCCCGTGAACAGCAGAGCTTCATGGAAGGCCGGATTATGGAAATCGAGGGTAAACTGGGCAATGCCCAGGTAATAGACGTGACTGCCATCACCAAGACCGGCAAGGTCATTTTTGGCACCACCATCGACCTGGTCAACGTGGATACGGGTGATACGGTGACCTACCGCATCGTGGGTGAGGACGAGGCGGATGTGAAAAAGAACCTGATCTCCGTGGGTTCGCCCATCGCCCGTGCGCTGATTGGCAAGGAGGAGGGTGACATCGTGGTGGTCAGGGCGCCCGGTGGGGATATCGAGTACGAGATCGACCAGGTCCAGCATATCTGATCCCTGGCCGCAGGGATGCGCGGGTGGCTCGATCTCTATGCAAATAATTCTCATTTAGGATACTATTGCAGCACCCCGGACCTGTCAGCAGTGCGCAACGTATCTGGACAAACATGAATATCTCCCTATGGACCTTGAAAGCCGGTGAGCGCTGCGAAATTCTGGGCTACGACCAGATGCTGCCGGACAACTACCGGACCCGTATGATGGAATTCGGCTTTCATCCCGGGGAGACCGTTACCTGCTTGCAGTCTGTCGCCTTTGGCGCGCCCAAGGTCTACCGGGTCAGCAACACGATTTTCTCGCTGGACGAGGAAGTGGCGGATCATATCCAGGTCCGGGTGCTTGCCGCAGATGCCTAAAATCATCCTGATCGGCAGTCCCAATTCCGGCAAGAGCCTGCTGTTCAACAGGCTGACCGGCCTGCACCACAAGGTCGCCAATTTCCCGGGTATTACCGTGGATGTCGGCATCGGCAAAATGCGTGCACTGCCGGACGTGGAACTGGTCGATTTCCCGGGAACCTATTCGCTGCAGGCCATCTCCGCGGAGGAGAAAGTGGCAGTGGAGCATTTCGAGCGGGCTCTCGACGACCCGGAGGTAGAGCAGGTACTGTGCCTGATCGACGCCACCCGACTGGAGAAAAGCCTTTACTTCACCCTGCAGGTCATTCGTGATTGTGAGCGGCATGGCAAGCCGGTAACGGTCCTGGCCAATATGGTCGATGTACTGGACAGTCACGGCCTGTCCCTGGACGTTGGCGAACTGGGGGAGGCGATCCACACGCCGGTGTTGCCGATATCTGCTCGTACCGGCAAGGGCGCCGACGAGATCGCCAGGCATATCCAGGCCAATCGCCAACTGGGGCCCCAGCCCCCTCGCGCCCATTTACTGGACGCCCCGGACGTTTTGCTGCGAGGCACTGCGCACCAGCTTGCCCGGCGCTATGGTCCCAAGGGTGATGTGCTGGTGCGCACCCAGACCCGGCTGGACAGTTTTTTCCTTCACTCGGTGACCGGCGGATTCGCCTTTTTCGCGATCATGTACCTGTTGTTCCAGTCCATTTTCACCTGGTCGGCGCCGGCGATGGATGCGGTGGAGACAGGGCTCGGTGCGATCGCCAACCTGGTAGTGCCCTTGATCGGCAGCCATGTGGCACGGGACTTTACCTCGGATGCGCTGTTCGGCGGCATCGGCGCTTTTCTGGTTTTTGTGCCCCAGATCTTCGTGCTGACCTTCGTGATTGGCCTGCTGGAAGACTCGGGCTATATGGCGCGGGCGGCGCTGATCTGCCATAAACCGCTGCGGCTGTTCGGGCTGACCGGCAAGAGTTTTATCCCCATGCTGTCCGGGGTCGCCTGTGCGATTCCCGGCATTTACGCGGCGCGTGCCATCGATTCGCCTCGCAAGCGCCTGTTGACTTACATGGCGATTCCGCTGATGCCCTGCTCGGCGCGCCTGCCGGTATATACGCTGCTGATCGCCGCGTTTATCCCCTCGGGCACCGCACTGGGTGGCCTGGTGGGATGGCAGGGACTGGCGATGTTCTGCATCTATTTTTTCGGGATGTTATGCGGCCTGCTGGTGACCGGCATTATTTCGCGTACCAGTGAGGACCACTACACGGACCTGCCGTTTGTGCTGGAACTGCCGCCCTACCGGGTTCCGGGCATCTGGCCGCTGCTGCGAAATGCCTGGAACCGCTCCAAGCATTTCGTCACCAAGGCGGGCAAGATCATCTTCACGGTAACCATGGTCATCTGGGTGCTGGGCTATTTTCCCAATTACGGCACGGACCTGGGTACGTCCTGGCTGGGCTACCTGGGTCGGGTGGTGGAGCCGGTGTTTGCCCCGCTGGGGCTGGACTGGCGCTATGCCGTGGCGATCCTTACCTCGTTCCTGGCACGGGAGGTATTTGTCGGCACCCTCGGTACGATCTTTGGCATCGAAGCCGCAGATGAAAATATGACGCCCCTGGTGCAGCAGATTCAGTCGAGCGACCTGGCTATCGGCTCGGGCCTTGCGCTGCTGGTATTTTTCGCCATTGCCCTGCAGTGCGTTTCGACGGTGGCTATCCTGTCGAAGGAGAGCGGCTCAGGCGCACTGGCAACCAAAATGTTCGTGGGTTACCTGCTGCTGGCCTACTCGGCGGCGCTGGCCGTCTATCACCTGGCTGCCCTGGTGGGCTGAGGCTCACTCAACGCGCTCGTGCTGGAACAGGCGCACCTCCGCCAGTACCAGCCGGGCGATCAGCTTGACCATCAGGGAATGATTCTCCTGGCGGATACCCTCCAGCCCTTCGTTTATTTGCCGGTAGAGCGCCTCCCTGTCTCCCGCGCCGACCGAATCCGGCAATTCGACACTGAAACTGTACTGTTCCGATTCGCTCAGTTGGGCGTAGGTGCGGGTGAGCTGGCCGACGGCGAAGTCGATCAGGCGGTCATCGGCGCCGCGGGCGGCCAGCAGGGCACGAAGCTCGCGGTCGAGAAAGGCCAGGCCCTGGGCCTGTCGAGAAGGAAATTCGAGAATGTCACCCATCCACTGGCGCCCCGTGATGTGTTGGCGCCAGTGTAGCGGACGGCGAGCGGGACTGGAATGTCGTGCTTTTACAGCGGCCGGATCAGGTTGGAAAGGCGGGGGTCGGGCCTGGCCGCGCGGCGCAGGATGAGCAGGACGTTGCCGATGCTCTGCACCAGCTGGGCACCGGAGCGATCGCAGATTTCCTGCGCAACTGCAGTCTTGGCCTCCCGCGAGCCCACGGCGAGCTTCACCTTTATCAGCTCGTGGTCGGCCAGGGCGCGTTCCAGCTCGGCAAAAACGGCCTCGGAGAGGCCATTGCCGGCAACCGTGACCACCGGCTTCAGTTTGTGGCCGATGGCGCGCAGCTGTTTGGTGTCCTGATTCGCTTTCTTGCTCATAATCAATCCAAGGTACAATAAGCCCCCTTGCGCCCGGTACAATGTGTGCGCGGGCTCCCGAGGGGGCGTGCATTCTACACATTTGGCCCTGGTTACGAAACTCATCACCCGTTGACGACTTATGGCGAAGAAGAAATCTTCCAGCAAGGCCTGGTTGAAGGAACACAGGGAAGACCCCTACGTGCAGCAGGCGCAGCGCGAGGGTTATCGTTCCCGGGCCTGTTACAAGCTGCTCGAGATCCAGGAGCGGGACCGTCTGATCCGGCCCGGTATGACTGTGCTGGACCTGGGCAGCGCGCCGGGGGGCTGGTCGCAGGTGGCGGTGGCGCTGGTGGGGCACTCCGGCCGGGTGATCGCCTCGGATATCCTGCCCATGGACAGCCTTGCGGGGGTGGAGTTTATCGAGGGTGACTTCACCTCGGACGAGGTGTTTGAGCAGATCCTGGCGGTAATCGGCGACACTCCCGTCGACCTGGTCATTTCAGATATGGCACCCAATATGAGTGGGGTGAACGCGGTTGACCAGCCGCGCTCCATATACCTGGTTGAGTTGGCGCTGGATATGGCGCGGCGGGTACTGGCACCGGGCGGCAGTTTCGTCAGCAAGGTCTTCCAGGGAGAGGGGTTTGACGAGCTTTTCCGGGGAGCAAAAGACTCTTTTGACAAGGTGCTCACCCGCAAGCCTAAGGCCTCCCGGCCCCGATCGCGCGAGGTTTACCTGGTGGCCAGGGATTTTCAGGACCGGTAAGCCGTTGCAGCCGGGTGCTTGAAACATGGAGAGATCGCCCCAACTATAGTAAATTGGTACCGAAAGCGGATTTTGTGCGTATCAACTGTGGGTGGCCCGTGAGGCGCCCCTTTCTGCCGCCGCCTGCGGGCGTTGCGGCTGTCATTAACGGAGCGAGAGGCTGTAACATCTTTCCCGGCCCGCTCCCCGATGGGGCAGGGTCGATCGGGAAACCTGTCCGGAATCCTTGGTGAGGTAACAGTATTGAACGATATGGTTAAAAACTTACTGCTATGGCTGGTCATCGCTGCGGTGCTGCTGTCGGTATTCAACAACTTCAACATGAAAAGCCAGTCCGAACAGGTGGGCTATTCCGAGTTTATCCAGGAGATCCAGTCCGAGCAGGTGAAGCGGGTGGTGGTCGATGGGCTCACTATCTCCGGCGAGCGCTATGACGGCACCAACTTCGAGACCATCCGCCCCATGGTGGAGGATCCCCGCCTGATTGACGACCTGCTCGAGCACAAGGTGGTTGTGGAGGGTCGCAAGCCTGAGCAACAAAGTGTCTGGAGCCAGCTGCTGGTGGCCAGTTTCCCCATCCTGATCATCATTGCCGTGTTCATGTTTTTCATGCGCCAGATGCAGGGTGGTGCCGGCGGTCGCGGCGGCCCCATGAGCTTCGGCAAGAGCAAGGCACGGTTGCTGGGTGAAGACCAGATCACCACGACCTTCGCCGATGTGGCGGGTGTGGACGAGGCCAAGGAGGACGTGAAGGAGCTGGTCGAGTTCCTGCGAGACCCCAGCCGCTTCCAGAAACTCGGTGGGCGAATCCCCCGGGGCGTATTGATGGTGGGGCAGCCGGGAACCGGCAAGACCCTGCTGGCCAAGGCCATCGCCGGCGAGGCGAAAGTGCCGTTTTTCTCCATCTCCGGCTCCGATTTTGTCGAGATGTTTGTCGGCGTGGGCGCTTCCCGGGTGCGGGATATGTTCGACCAGGCAAAAAAACAGGCCCCCTGCATCATCTTTATTGATGAAATCGACGCGGTGGGGCGCCATCGCGGTGCCGGCCTTGGTGGCGGGCACGACGAGCGCGAACAGACCCTCAACCAGCTGCTGGTGGAGATGGACGGATTCGAGGTCAACGACGGCGTGATCGTGATTGCCGCGACCAACCGCCCGGATGTGCTGGACCCGGCACTGCTGAGACCGGGACGTTTTGACCGGCAGGTGGTAGTCGGCCTGCCGGATATTCGCGGACGCGAGCAGATTCTCAAGGTGCATATGCGCAAGGTTCCGCTGTCCGAGGATGTCGAGGCCAGCAAAATTGCCCGCGGCACCCCGGGCTTTTCCGGCGCCGACCTGGCCAACCTGGTCAATGAGGCCGCCCTGTTCGCCGCCCGCGCCAACGTGCGCACGGTGGGGATGGCGCAGTTTGAGCTGGCCAAGGACAAGATCATGATGGGCGCCGAGCGCAAGTCCATGGTGATGTCGGAGGACGAGAAGCGCAACACCGCCTACCACGAGGCAGGGCACGCCATCGTCGGTCGCCTGGTGCCGGAACACGACCCGGTTTACAAGGTGAGCATCATTCCGCGGGGCCGGGCTCTGGGCGTGACCATGTTCCTGCCCGAGGAAGACAGGTACAGCCACAGCCGCCGCTTTATTATCAGCCAGATCTGCAGCCTGTTTGGTGGCCGTATTGCCGAGGAGATGACCCTGGGCAAGGACGGGGTGACTACCGGCGCCTCCAATGACATCCAGCGCGCGACGGAGATTGCCCGCAAGATGGTCACCCAGTGGGGCCTGTCGGAAAAAATGGGGCCGCTGATGTACGACGAGGTGGACGAGCAGGTTTTCCTGGGCCGCAGCGCCGGCCAGTCCCACAAGGCACTTTCCGGCGAAACCGCCAAGATGATTGACGAGGAAGTGCGCAAGATCATCGACGGCTGTTACGCCACCGCGCAGAACCTGCTGGAAGAGCATGTGGACAAGCTGCATGCAATGGCAAGGGCGCTCATGCTTTACGAGACCATCGATGCGGGCCAGATCGACGATATCATGGACGGGCGTGAACCCCGCGAACCCGCTGACTGGGGCAATGACTCGGGTAGCGACAGTACCCCCGGCGCCGGCGCGACCAGCACCCGCAAGGATCCGGGCAGCCCCATTGGTGGACCTGCCAGCGAGCACTGACCACGGTCCCGACTTTGCCGGCCTTCATTGACCAGCCCGCGCCCGCACTGCAATGTGCCGGGCGCTCTCTCGACCTGTCCCGTCCCGCTGTCATGGGAATAATCAATACCACGCCGGATTCGTTTTCTGATGGCGGTAGCCTGTACCGATCCGACCGCTTTGACCTCGATCTGGCCATGACGCGGGCGCGGGAATTGGTGGCCGCGGGGGCTGTTGTGCTGGACGTGGGCGGCGAGTCCACCCGGCCTGGCGCTGCGGCGGTTACGCCGGCGCAGGAAATGGACCGCGTGCTGCCGCTGGTGGAGCGCATCGCCGCGGAGCTCGATGTGATCATTTCGGTAGATACCAGCTCTCCCGAGCTGATGGTCGCGGCAGCGTCGTCTGGCGCAGGCCTGCTGAACGATGTGCGGGCACTGCAGCGCGACGGTGCGCTTGCGGCTGCCGCGGCCACCGGTCTGCCGGTGTGCCTGATGCATATGCAGGGCGACCCCGGTACCATGCAGCTCGCGCCCGGCTATGACGACGTGGTGGCAGAGGTCGGGCGTTTTCTCAGCGACCGTGTTGCCGCCTGCGAAGCCGCCGGCATCGACCGGCAGGGCCTGGTGCTGGATCCCGGCTTTGGTTTCGGCAAGACGCTGCGGCACAATCTGCAATTGCTGGACGGTCTTGCGCGGCTGGCGCAACTGGAGCTGCCGCTGCTGGTGGGGTTCTCGCGCAAATCGATGATCGGGGAAATGATTGGTCGGCCGGTAGGTGAGCGATTGCACGCGAGCGTGGCGCTGGCGGTGCTCGCGGTGGAGCGCGGTGCCGCCATTATCAGAACGCACGACGTGGCCGCCACGGTGGACGCGGTGGCCATGTGGACGGCCTTGAAAGGAGTAGGGCAAAAATGAGCAAGCGCTATTTTGGTACTGACGGCATCCGCGGCCTGGTGGGAGAGGCACCGATCACGCCGGATTTCATGCTCAAGCTGGGCTGGGCCAGCGGCCGGGTATTTGCGCGAGAAGCCGGCGGTGACGGCCGCTGTACTGTCATTATCGGCAAGGACACCCGGGTATCAGGGTATATGTTCGAATCGGCCCTGGAGGCCGGGCTGGTGGCTGCCGGGGTTAATGTGAAGCTGCTGGGGCCCATGCCGACGCCTGCCGTGGCTCTTATGACCCGCACCCAGGCGGCGGTGGCGGGCATCGTGATCAGTGCGTCTCACAATCCCTTTTACGACAACGGCATAAAGTTTTTTTCCTCCAGCGGGTCGAAATTGCCGGACGAGACGGAACTGGCTATCGAGCAGGAGCTGGAACAGAGCGTGACTACAGTCCAGTCCCGCGAGATCGGCAAGGTGCTGAGGGTGGTGGACGCCGCGGGGCGCTATATCGAGTTCTGTAAATCGACGGTGCCGGAGGGTTTCAATCTGCGCGGCCTGCGCATCGCGGTCGATTGTGCCCACGGTGCGACCTACCATATCGCTCCGAGTGTCTTCAGCGAGCTGGGTGCAGAGGTGATCAGCATCGGCGTCCAGCCGGACGGCTTCAATATCAACGAGGGGGTGGGGTCCACCGATACCCGTGCACTGGCGGCCCTGGTGCGCGAGCGCGGCGTGGACCTGGGTATCGCTTTTGACGGTGACGGTGACCGGGTTTTATTTGTCGATGGTAAGGGCGAGCTGGTCGATGGTGATGAACTGATTTACATGATCGCCATGGACCGGTTGCACAGTGGCCATGGTGACACCGGTGTGGTTGGCACCCTGATGTCCAACCTGGGTCTCGAGCTGGCGCTGAAGGC
>JAHEBM010000106.1 GCA_024642245.1 Haliea sp. | reverse complement strand
TCGGGCATCTATGCCCTGATGGCCAACCGGATGATGGCGCAGCACGGTGTGACGCGGGAACAACTGGCCCGGGTCGTGGTGAAAAACCGGCGCTTCGGATCGATGAATCCCGTGGCGCAGTTTTCCGACCCGGTCACCGAAGAGGAGGTCCTCAGTCAGCGTGTGATAAGTGATCCGCTGACGCTCTATATGTGCTGCGGGCGGGGCGACGGTGCGGCAGCCGTCGTCCTGATGGATGCGGAAACGGCCAGGCAATATACCTCGAACCCGGTCTATGTGGCGGCCAACGTGCTCACCTCGGGTGCCTACCTGGACGATGTCGATTTTGTCACCTTCGATGCGGATGTTCGCGCGGCCCGGCAGGCCTACGAGATGGCCGGGTTGGGGCCGGAGGACCTGGATGTCGCCGAACTCCACGACAGCTTCGCGCCCGCCGAGATCAAGCACTACGAGGACCTGGGTTTTTGCGAAAGAGGGGAGGGGGGGCGTTTTCTCGACGAGGGCCATTCCGATGTGGGCGGCAAAATCGTCGTCAATACCAGCGGCGGCCTGCTTTCCAAGGGCCACGTCGTGGGGGCGACGGGCGTGTCCCAAATCGCCGAGATCGTGAAGCAACTGCGCGGTGCGGCCGGGCCGCGGCAGATAGAGGGCGCAAAAGTCGGCCTCCAGCACAATTCAGGTGGCTATGTGCACACAGAGTTCTGCTCCTGCGCCATCAATATTCTCCACCGATAACAGCGAGTACCAGAAACATGCCTCAGGATCTCGAGCGAAAGTACTGGAACATGGCGGCGGAGACCGCCCTGAATACGCCGCAGGTACGGGAGCTGCAGTTGGCGAAGCTGCAGGCATTGCTGGGCCGGCTCTACCAGGGCAAACCCTTCTGGAAACAGCGCATGGATGAAGCGGGCATCGATCCGCAGAAGCTGAAGAGCCTGGACGAGTACAGCCGCAAAATGCCCATCGTCGACAAGGCGCTGCGTCGCCAACTCGCCGAGGCGGCCGGTGGCGACATCTGGAAAGTAATCGACCAGACCATTGCGGTGCCGGCGGAGCAGGTGGTGCTGATGGCGGCTACCTCTGGCACCACGGGGGAGCCGACGCCCTATCCACACACGAAGAAGGACATCGAGCAGAAACAGGAGGTCTTCGCGCGCATTGCCTGGCGAGCGGGCATCCGGCCCGGGGACAGGATCGCCCACGCCTTCGGCCTGAGCATGTGGCTGGCGGGGGTCCCCTATGTGCAGTACCTGCAGCATATCGGTGCCTGTGTACTGCCGGTGGGCGCCGAGGGCGGCACTGAAAGGCTGCTGCGCTTCATCAAGCAGTTCCGGGCTGATACGGTGTTCGGCACGCCCTCCCTACTGGAGCACCTGATTGATCGCGCGCCCGAGATTATCGGTGCCCCGGTCGGCAGCCTCGGGATCAAACGGATTATCTGCGCAGGCGAGCCCGGCGCGGGCATTCCGGAGGTGCGGGCAAAAATTGAAAACGCCTACGGCGCCAGACTGTTCGACCACGGTGGTGCGCACGGCATCTCCTGTGACTGCGCCGAATACCAGGGCATGCATCACGTGGCGGACGATCAGGTACTGTTCGAACTAGTCGACCCCGACACCCTGGAGCCCATAGCGCTGGAACATGGCGCCCGCGGCATGCCGGTTCAGACGACGCTCGACGGCGAGGGGATGCTGTGGGTCCGGGAGGCGTTCGGCGATGTCTTCGAGGTCTATACCGACCCCTGCGCCTGCGGCCAGACCGGGTTCCGCTATAAGGTAGTGGGCCGGGTAGACGATATGCTGAAGGTGAAGGGGGTCATGGTGTACCCGGCGGCCATCGACGGGTTCATCACCGGTTTTGCTCCCCGCGTAACCGGAGAGTTCAGAATCGTACTTACCGAGAAGCCACCGCGGGTGGTGCCGCCGCTTAAATTGAAAGTGGAATACGGGGAAGGCGTGCATGAAAGCGAACTGGAGGGTCTGGCCAGTGAGATCCAGGACAAGATGGGTGCCAGGCTGAAAATCGTGCCGCAGATCATCTGGGTGCCCCCCCACAGCCTGCCGAGGACTGCGGGCAAGACGAACTTATTCGAGCGTGTCTATGCGCAATAGAGTGGCGCAAATGCCTGTACGGAGGCGAGTGTGAACGTATACATCGTGGGCGTGGGAATGACTCCGTTCGGGCGACTGCCCGATCTGAGCGTCAAGGATCTCACCCGCATCGCCGTGTCCGATGCACTGGGTGATGCCGGTTGTGCAGCGAAGGACCTGCAGGGGGCTTTCTTTGCCCAGACGACCCAGGGCTACTTTGAGGGCCAGACTTTTATCCCCGGACCGATCGCGCTGCGGGCGATGGGGATTCACGGCATTCCCATGCTTACGGTGGAGAATGCCTGCGCATCCGGGTCCACGGCCCTGTGGCAGGCTGTCAACTTCATTCGCGCGGGTGCCGGCGAGGTGGCCCTGGCCGTTGGCGTGGAAAAGATGACTGGCTTCGACAAAACCAGGGCGTTTGGCCTGTTCGACGGTGGCTGGGATGTCCACACGGTTGACCAGACACTGACCGCGCTGCGGCGGGGTGGCGAGGGTCTCGAAGTGCCGGAGGGCTCTTCAAGCAGTGAACCCTACAGTGTCTTCATGGACGTTTATGCCGCCTTTGCACGCAAACACATGCAGGATTACGGCCTTACACAGCGCCAGATAGCGGCGGTCTCCGCCAAGAATCACCAGCACTCGGTCGACAACGAGAGGGCTTATTTCCGCCGCCCCTTTACGGTGGATGAGGTCCTCGCCGCCAGGGCCATTACCTACCCCCTCACCGTCCCCATGTGCGCGCCGGTCACGGATGGAGGCGCCGCGGTCATTGTGTGCAGTGAGGCGGCGCTGGCACGCTATGGTTTTGATCGAAAGCGGGCTGTTCGGGTGCTGCATACGGAGCTCGCCTCCGGTCGGGACGACCTGGGCGATCAGCGCGGGGAGAATTCAATCAGCTGCGCCGTCCGCAAGGTCTACGAGGCCGCCGGCGTGGGGCCGGAGGACATCTCCGTGGCCGAGGTACACGACGCGACGGCAGTGGGTGAAATCCTGCAAACGGAAAACCTGGGATTGTGCCCGATCGGGGAGGGGGGCGTGTGCGCCGAGCGGGGTGACACCCGTATCGGCGGGCGAATACCGGTCAACCCCTCCGGTGGCCTGGAGTCCAAGGGGCATCCCCTGGGCGCCACGGGCCTGGGCCAGGTGTTCGAGCTGGTCTCCCAGTTGCGCGGGGAGTGTGGGTCGAGGCAGGTGGAAAATGCGCGCTTCGCCATCCAGGAGAACGGTGGCGGCCTGATCGGCACCGAGGAAGCGGTATTCGTCGTCAGTATTCTGGGTAAGTCATAGCTTGATCACGGTGATCGCGAGGACACGCCGCCCGCCAAGCGGACCATGGCTGGTAAAAAAAACTCATTGATTTTGATTTGGAGTGAGCAACAGTGAAACGTATTCAATACCAAAGTTACGGCGGCCCGGAAGTAATGCGTCTGGAAGAGCATTCACTTGCTGCGCCGGGCGCGAATCAGATTCGGGTGCGCGTCAAAGCGGCCTCGATCAATCCCGCCGACTGGAAAATTCGCAACGGCGAGCTGAAAATGATGACGGGTAAAGCCTTCCCCCGCGGCATGGGAGTCGATTTTGCGGGCATCGTGGAGTCCATCGGATCGGGTGTGACCCGTTTTCAGCCTGGCGATGAAGTACTGGGCACCACCAGCATCAAAGGGGCCGGCACGTTTGCCGAGCAACTGATTACGGAGGAGAAACTGGTGGTGCAAAAACCCGGCGGCCTGTCCTTTCCGCAGGCAGCCTGTCTGCCGGCGGTGGGAGCCACTGCGTGGGGCGTGATGGAAAAAGCCAATCTCCAGTCCGGGCAGAAGCTTTTTGTCAACGGCTGCTACGGGGCGGTGGGCCAGGCCGTGGTGCAGATAGCCCGGGCGCGCGGCCTATCGATTACCGGTACCTGCTCCGCAGCGTCGATAGCCGATGCCAAAAGCATTGGCGTGGACCGGGCAATCGACTACGGCGAGGTTGACTGGTCGTCGCTGCAGGGACGTTTCGATGCCGTCATCGACACCGCTGACACGCTGTTAGTGCCGGACGCCCTGCGCTTGCTATGCCCGAAGGGCGTCTTTGTGGATATCCATCCCACGCCCGCAAGAATGTTGCGCGGTCTGTTTAACCGGCGCTACAAATTCGTCATGGCCGATATGTCCGCCGCAACAGTGGGGAAAGTGATCGATTTCAGCGTCGAGAAGGGACTTCAGATCAACATCGGTGAGAGCGTACCGCTGGCCGGAGCTATCCCGTTGATCACCGAGATCGAGAACGGCAAAAAGACGCGTGGGAAGGCGGTAGTCGTTATCAACTGAGGCAGCCCAACTCCCCGGTCATCTGACATCTCAGCCCCTCAATAATTACTTGACTAACGGAGTGTGGGTAATTAATGTAACAGTATTACAGTTATAATTAATGTGGGTTGGTTCCTGAATGCGATTAAGGACTCCTGGACTTTGTGAAAAAGGTAATCATATGAACTATAGAAATGTCGTCTTCTGCAAAAAAGCACTCGCCATGGCGGTATTCACGTCGGTGCCGTTGTCCTCAATTGCAGCGTCAACTGGCGCATTGGAAGAAATCATAGTCACGGCGGAGCGGCGCGAAACCAGCATCCAGGATACCCCCCTGGTGATTACGGCCTTGACGTCCGAAGCGATCGACCGCCAGCCATTTACCGATATCATCAGTTTAGGCCAGCGGGTCCCCGCGCTCGTTTTTACCCAGCGAAACGGCGTCCTGCAGACCACCATCCGGGGTATCGGTGGTCAGGAGTTCTCCCTCGGCGCAGATCCCAGGGTCGCGTTTCACTCCGACGGTGTTTACACGGCGCGTGGCGCAGCGCAATTGAGTTCCCTTTATGATGTCGAGCGCATGGAAATTGTGCAGGGCCCCCAGGGCACGCTCTATGGTCGAAACGCAACCGCCGGAGCGGTCAACGTGATTACCAGAGCGCCCTCAACCGAGGCCTTCTCCGGCTACATCACCGAGGCGATTGGAAATTACGACCTCTACAAGACCAATGCCGCAATCAATGTGCCTTTAAGTGATGAATGGGCAGTTCGAGTGGCGGGGGAGCTGATTGATCGCGACGGTTACGGTGACAATGTCTACCTTGGGCAGGACATAGACAACCAGGATAGCGAAGCTGTTCGCGCCCGCGTGCGCTGGGAGCGGGAGACGTTTATCGCCGACCTGATTGCTAATTATTACCGGCGGGACGACAACAGCTTCCCGCTGTATTACACCGGTTGGATACAGACGCCGATCACACCAAATC
>JAHEBM010000010.1 GCA_024642245.1 Haliea sp. | reverse complement strand
CCCGGGAGATTGCCGATGAGGTCGATAACGACTGTGATGGAGCGATTGATGAGGGCGCCAACACATACTACCGGGATGTTGACGGTGATGGTTTTGGCACAGCTGCCGGCGCCATCGAATCCCTCGAGCCTGTGGCTGGCTACGTGCGGGTAAAGGGCGATTGCGATGACAACAATCGTCTCATATTCCCGGGTGCGCAGGAGGTGTTCGATAGTGTCGACAACAACTGTGACGGCGCCATCGACGAGGGTTTCTCCCAGAGAAATTATTACCGTGACGTCGATGGCGATGGCTTCGGGGACAGCTCGGATTATGTCTTGGAAATCACCCGCCCCGCAGGCTATGTCGTCATTGGCGGCGATAATTGTGTCGCGATTCGGAACCCGACGCAGGCGGACACCGACAGAGACGGTATTGGCGATGCCTGTGACCCCTTTACCGATACTGACCGTGACGGGGTACAGGACAGCGTCGACAATTGCCCGACCGTTTCCAACGCTAACCAGCGGGATTCAGACGGCGATGGTATTGGCGATGCCTGCGATTCCCAGAACGGCCTCGACCTTGATAACGACGGTATAAACGCGGTCAGCGACAACTGCCCGGCTACGTATAACCCGGGGCAGTCAGATGCCGATGGCGATGGGGTGGGTGACGCCTGTGACCCCGTGGATGACCGGGTCACCGGGGGTGGCGGTGATGTCGGGGGAGCCTGTTCACTCACCGCCGAGGAACAGTCAATGCTCGATACCGTCAATGCCGTGAGGGCCCAGGCGCGCACCTGCGGCTCCATGGGTTCTTTCCCGGCGGTGCCAGCGCTGGCCTGGAACTGCAAGCTGGAAACGGCCGCCCTGGGGCACTCGATGGATATGGCGAATAACAATTTCTTCAGCCACACCGGCTCCGATGGACAATCGGTCGGGTACCGCGCGACCGCTGCCGGTTATACCTGGTCATCGGTCGGGGAAAATATAGCCGCGGGTATCCCGTTCAGTTCCGTTGCCGCGGTGGTGGAGGGTTGGGTCAACAGCCCGGGGCACTGCGCCAACCTGATGCGCTCTAACTATGCCGAGCTGGGCGCCGCAAAATTCAGTAATTCATCGAGTACGTATAATGTTTACTGGACGCAGGTGTTCGGCCGGTCGCGCTAGTGTAATGCGGCCGAATTCGCATCATTTCAGCGGGCCTGCTGGTTCGCCAGCTGCCGCTGCTGGCGCAGCATGGTCCAGCCGGCAATAACAACGCCCACCGTCACGATGCCGATGATAATCGTCGCCAGCGCATTGATCTCCGGCGTGACACCCAGTTTCACCTTGGAAAAGATGACCATCGGCAGGGTGCTGGCACCGGCACCGGAGGTGAAACTTGCAATGACCAGGTCGTCCAGGGACAGGGTAAAGGACAGCAACCAGCCGGCGGCCATCGCCGGGGCGATCAGCGGCAGGGTGATATCCAGTGTTACCGCGTAGGGGCGCCCCCCCAGGTCCATGGCGGCTTCCTCCAGGGATTGGTCCATGGCCGCCAGGCGCGACTGCACAATGACGGCGACGTAAGCCATCGAAAACGTGATATGGGCAATGGTGATCGTGTTGGCGCCGCGGGAGCCCGGCCAACCGGTCAGTTCCTGCAGGCTGACGAACAACAGCAATAGCGAGAGTCCGGTAATGACCTCGGGCATAACCAGGGGAGCGGCAATCATCCCGGTAAACACCGTGCGGCCGCGATAGCGGCCCATGCGGTTCAGGCCCAGGGCAGCCAGTGTACCCAGGCCGGTCGCCACGGTAGCGCTGACCAGCGCAATTTCCAGGCTGAGCAGTGCGGCGTCGAGGATTTGTGAATTTTCCAGCAGGGCACTGTACCAGCGGGTTGAGAATCCGCCCCACACCGTCGCCAGGCGGGCGTTGTTGAAGGAATACACCATCAGCACAAGAATCGGTATGTAGAGGAAGGCATAACCGAAACACAGCATCGAGTACAGGAAGGTTGATGATCGCCTCATGTGTCTGTCTCGCGTTGCAGGCGCTGGAACAGCATGATCGGGAGTATCAGAATCAGCAGCAGTACCACGGCCACGGCCGATGCCAATGGCCAATCCCTGTTAACAAAAAATTCATCGTAGAGAGTGCGGCCTATCATCAGTGAGTCCAGCCCACCCAGCAGGGCGGGAATCACAAACTCGCCCAGAGCGGGAATGAAGACCAGCAGGCAGCCGGCAATGATACCCGGCATGGCCAGCGGCAGCGTGACATCCCGGAATACGTGAAGTGGCCGGGCACCGAGGTCAGCTGCCGCCTCGTGCAGGTCCAGGTCGAGTTTTTCCAGGGTGGCGTACAGCGGCAGTATCATGAACGGCACGTAGGTGTAGACGATACCGAGGTAGACCGCGCCGTCGGTGTAGAGCATCTGCAGTGGCCGGTCTATAAGCCCGATCGAGATAAGCAGGTTATTGATAAGGCCCTGTTTGCCCAGCATGACCATCCACGCATAGACCCGCAGCAGAAAAGAAGTCCAGAACGGCAGGATCACAAGCAGCAATAAAAGGTTGCGCCAGGGATAGGGTGTAAGCGCAATGGCGTAGGCCATTGGAAAGCCGAGTAACAGGCAAAGAACGGTGGAGATCAGTGCGATCTTGATGGATTTGAGATAGCTCACCAGGTAGAGCTGGTCTTCCAGCAGGAAACGGTAGTTGTCCAGGGTAGCAAGTATCTTGTGCCCGGCGCCGGCCGACCAGTCGAAGAAGGGAGTGAAGGGGGGCTGCGCCACTGTGGGGTCGGCAAAACTGATTTTCAGCACGATGGCAAACGGCACCAGGAAAAACAGCACCAGCCAAAGATAGGGTGTGGCAATCACAAAACTCCGCCACAGGCGGTCGCGCTTGCCCGGGTTGACCACCATGGTCATTGCGTGAGCACCACGCTGCAACTGGAATCCCAGCTCAGGAATACCTCGTCATCCCACTCCAGCAGCAACTCAGCAGAGCGCTGGTAGTTTTGTGCGCTGACCTGTATCACCTGCCCGCTGCGAGAGCGTACCCGGTACAGGGAGCGGTTGCCGTAATACGCCAGGTCTTCCACCACACCGCGGGTGACGGTATAGCCCTCCTGCGTCGGCGCCTGGGTGCTGATCAATAGCTTTTCCGGGCGCACACCGATGACGCAGCGTGTGCCGGGTTCCAGCGGCGGTGCATGCCGTGTGCGGATTTGGGTGTCGTCGTTGTCCAGGCGGGCAGTCAGGGTCTCCCCGTCGCAGGCTATCACCGTGGCATCGAAGGCATTGATCTTGCCGAAGAAGTCGGCGATGAAACGGTTGTGCGGAAACTCATAGACTTCACTGGGCGTGCCGATCTGCACAAACCTGCCCGCTTCCATGACCGCGATCCTCGTGGCCAGGGTCATGGCCTCTTCCTGGTCGTGGGTTACCACCACGAAGGTGATGCCCAGCTGGTCCTGGAGATTCATCAACTCGAACTGGGTTTGCTCCCGCAGTTTCTTGTCCAGTGCGGCCAGTGGCTCGTCCAGGAGTAATACCTTGGGCCGCTTGATCAGCGCCCTTGCCAGCGCCACTCGCTGGCGCTGGCCGCCGCTGAGCTGGTTGGGCTTGCGCCTGGCCAGGTCCGGTAGCTGCACCAGTTCCAGCATTTCGTGCACCCGCTGTGCAATTTCGCCCTTTGGCAGTTTTTCTTTTTTCAGGCCGTAGGCAACGTTCTGTTCCACGCTCATGTGTGGGAACACCGCGTAGGACTGGAACATCATGTTTACCGGACGGTCGTAGGGGGGCGTCTCGGTAATGTCCGTGCCGTCGATAAGGATACGTCCCGCAGAGGGTTTTTCGAAACCCGCCAGCATGCGCAGCAGGGTGGATTTGCCGCAACCGGAACCCCCCAGTATGGTGAACAATTCCCCCCGGTAGATTTTCAGGCTGATGTTATCGACCGCGGCGAAACTGCCAAAGCGCTTGCTCAGGGATTGCAGTTCGATAAAAGGCTTTTGTGACGGGTCTTTCCATGGCGCTCCCGTACAGGCGCCACCGTTATCGGTTTTCGCAACGCCACTGGTTTCAGTCATATGCGGTACCTGGTCATGTCATAGTCCGGTCTTGATTTTTGTCCAGGTGCGCGAGCGTCGGCGCTCCAGCTTGGGGGGCAGTACCACGGTGGGCTCCAGTCGCTGCATCGTTTCGGCATCGGGATAGATGGCCGGGTTGCCGGTAATTGCCGGATCGACGAGCGTGGTAGCGCTGCGGTTGGCGTTGGCATAGCCAATATAGTTGCTGGCGCGGGCGATGACATCCGGGCGCAGCATGAAGTCCAGGAACAGGTAAGCGTTATCGGGGTGGGGGGCATCCGCCGGGATGTACATCACGTCGTACCAGTCGATGGCGCCTTCCAGCGGGATGGTGTACCCCAGGTTTATGTCTACCCCCGCTTCTTCCGCCCGGGTGATCGCCACGGCGTAGTCGCCGGACCAGGCCATGGCGAGGCACACTTCCCTGCTGGGCAGGTCCAGCAGCATCTTGGTAGAGCTGAAGTATTTGATATAGGGCCGGACCGCTTTCAACAGTTCCTCAACTGCGGCCAGGTGTTCCGGCTCCACCGAGTTGGCGGGGTAGCCCAGGTACAGCATGGCGATGGGAATCACCGAGGTGGGGTCATCGAGCAGGGAAACACCACAGTCGGCGAAACGTGATACCACGGCCGGGTCAAATAACATCGCCCCGCTGTCCAGCGGAGCATCGGGCATGCGCTTGAGTATCATGTCGCGGTTGTAGGCAAATCCAGTGGTGCCCCACATATAGGGGACACCCGCAATATTATCGCCAAAGTAATGCCTGATACGGGCGACCAGCGTTTCGTCCATGTTGCGCCAGTTTTCCAGGCGCGCGTAATCCACGCTCTGGTATACGCCGATCGGAATCAGGCGCGCAGAGAAGGATGCGGAGTGGACAACGATATCGTAGCCGGAGTGACCGGTCAGCAGTTTGGTATCGACAATCTCGCTGGAGTCGTAGATATCGTAATTGACCTTGATGCCGTATTCCTGCTCAAACTCCCCGAGCAGTTCGGGATCAATATAGTCAGACCAGTTATAGATATTGAGCACGGGTTTTTCTGCGCCGAATACCAACCCGGAGCAGCACAATGCGATGCAGGCCAGCAGGGGCGCGCGCACTGACATCACATGCCGTCCAGTCCGCGCTTGTCCAGTGCGATGTGTTGTGCGAAGGCGCTGGCAAGGTAGTGTCGGGCGACGCGATAGGCTTTTTTCCAGGGCAGCCTGCGCGGGTCTACCAGTGCATTCAACCAGAGGCCGTCCACCAGCGAAATATACCCTGCGGCCAGCAGTGCCGCATCTGCCGCGGTGTCACCGGCTTCGTCCAGCGCCAGCTGGAAGAGTTCCGTAATCCGCATCTGCGCCATGGAGTCCTGGCGGGAACAGGCGCGCTGGTAGGTGGGGCGCGACTTGGCCTCGCCCAGGAAAGCGAACCACACGGCCAGTTTATTTTTCTCGATGACGGGGGGGCTGAAATCAAAATCCAGCAGGGCCGTTATCCTGGCGCCGGTGGAGGAAAAGTCTTCGCTTTCCAGTATGGCGGCCTGGCCCGCTGCATATTCCGCGGTGACGTGCTGCAGTGTTTCCAGCAGCAGCTTTTCCTTGCTATCGAAGTGGAGGTTGGCAATGCCCATGCTGAGGCCGGCCTCGCGTGTGACAAGGGCCAGGGTGATGCCGGACAGGCCATGCTTCGCGATGCATTTGATGGTTGCCTGAATCAGCTGTTCCTTGCGTACTTCCTTGGGAAGGGCGCGACGACTCTTGTTACCGGTTCTGGTCACCTGCCTGCCTCGGTGAGGTTTTGCTCCACTTTACGGCGTGAACCGCAAATTGGCGAATATTTCCTGCAACCCTAAACCACTACCTGGATCGTCGCAACAAATGAATGACCATTCATTCACGGGTGGACAGGGTGTGGCGGCCATGGCATGCTCGGCCGAGCTGCGAGTGGCGCCCGGCACGGGCTTGCGTGCGGAGAGAGCCTTGAAGAAATACGATGCGATTGTAATCGGGGCGGGCCATAACGGCCTGACGAATGCCGCCTACCTTGCCAAGTCCGGCCTGCGCGTGGCGGTACTGGAACGAAACCCCTATATCGGCGGTGCGACGGTGAGCCGGGAACTGTTCCCGGGCTGGACTTATTCCAACTGCTCCTATGTCTGTAGCCTGTTGCGACCGGAAATAGCCAGGGACCTGGAATTGCCGCGGCACGGCCTGCAGGTGGTTCCCTACGGCGGTGGGGTGACCTTCAAGCGCGATGGTGACTACTACGGCAATTATTACGACCACAATCGCCAGTACCGTGAAATGGCGCGGCATTCAAAGCGCGACGCCAATGCCTACGAGCGCTACGCCACCGATGTAATGAAGCAGACGCGTTTGATACGTCCCTACCTGCTGCGGCGCCCACCCGACCCGACCTCCCTGAAGTGGCGTGACTTGCGCGATCTCGCCGGCTTCGCCCGCTCCTTTACGGAGATGGGCGAGGAGGGGCTGGCCGACACCCTGAAATTCTGGACCAAGAGCGTGGGCGACTACCTGGATGAGTATTTCGAAACCGATGTGATCAAGGCGCACCTGGGCGGCACCGGTGTCATCGGCACCGCCCTGGGAGTGTATTCGCCGGGCACGGCCTATGTTCTGCTGCACCACTACATGGGTGATGTCGACGGCAATGTCGGGTCCTGGGGCTTTGCCCGCGGCGGCATGGGGGCGGTGGCCGGTGCCCTGGCCAAATCATTCCAGGCCTTTGGGGGTGAAATTATCTGCGATGCCGACGTCTACCAGATCATGGTCCGGCACGGCAGGGTCCGCGGCGTGGCGCTGGCAGACGGTACCGAGTACCACGCGGATATCGTGGTGTCCAATCTCGACCCGAAGCGCACCTTTCTCGATGTGATGGATCCTGCTGACCTGCCCGAGGACGTGGTGCGCAAGGCGAGGAATTTCAAGATCCGCGGCTCCTCGGGCAAGCTCAATATCGCCCTGGACGGGCTGCCCACTTTCAACGGGCTCGACCAGGGTAGCCCGCTGATGCTCGGCGATATGCACTTCACCGACTCCCTGCAGCGGCTGGAACGCGCCTATGATGACTGGAAGGAGGGCACCTGGTCGAAGGATCCCTACGTGGATATGCTGATTCCCACCCAGACCGATCCGACCATGGCGCCGCCGGGCAAACACATGATGACGGTGTTCGTGCAGTATGCCCCGCCCAGGATCAACGGCAAGGACTGGACGGATGCGGACAAGGCCGGCTTTGAGAAGTCCGTTATCGACCAGATCGCGGCACACAGCCCCGACTTCAGGAGCCTTATCCTCCACTGCGAAACCCGCACGCCCAGGGAAATCGAGGCGGAGGTCGGTTTGACCGAGGGCAATATTTTCCAGGGCGAACTGACCTTTGACCAGTTGCTGTTCAATCGTCCCTTCCCGGGTTATGCCCAGTATCGCGGACCGGTGCGCGGCATGTATATGTGTGGCTCAGGCACCCACCCCGGCGGCGGCGTCATGGCCGCGCCCGGCGCCAACGCGGCGCGGGAAATCCTGGCGGACCTGCGCCGTCCTGATGTTGTGCCCGGAGCTTACGCCGATGACTGATACCTACGATGTAATCCTTGTCGGCGCCGGCCACAATGGCCTGGTGTGTGCCGGCTACCTGGCAAAGGCGGGTCGGAAAGTCCTTGTATTGGAGGCAAATGACAGTCCGGGCGGCGCCGCCGCCACCCGCGAGTTTGCACCGGGGTATTTCGTATCGGCCTGTGCCCAGTGGTTGTACCAGCTGCACCCACGGGTGAGCCGGGAGCTCGAACTGGAGCGCCACGGCCTGCAGTGGGCGGCGAAGAATATTCCCTCGGTGCTGCTCGATGAGGGCGGGAGGCATCTCACGCAGCTGGGGGGGCACATCGCGGGAGACCAATTGGCCAGCGAGGACATCGCCGCTTATCGTGCATTTCATGACAGGACCGGCAAGTACGTGAAACTGCTGGCAAAGCTATTTGAGGCTCGCCCGCCAAAGCTCGTCGAATCCAATTTTGCCGACCGTCTCGTCCTGGCCAGATTGGGCCTCGGCCTGAAGCTGCTGGGTCGGGATGATATGAGCGACCTTATGCGTAACATCCTGAACAATATGTACGACCTGATGGAGGAAAATTTTGACAGCCCCCAGCTCAAGGCGTTGCTGAGCCTGGACAGTGTGCTTGGCTCCCATATGGGGCCGCGCACACCCAATACGGTTTTCAGTTACCTCTATCGACGGGTGGGCGAGGCGTTCGGTTATACCGGGGTAGCGCAGGTGAAAGGGGGTATGGGAGCCCTTGGTGAGGCCCTGGCGGGCGCCGCGCGGGCGCGGGGGGTGAAGCTGCGCCTGGGTACGCGGGTGAGCGCAATTGAACTGTTCAACGGCAGGGCAGGGGGCGTTACCCTGGCCTCGGGGGAGCAACTGCGGGCGGCAGTCGTCGTATCCGGCGCCGACCCCGTGACCACCCTGGAAAAGCTGGTTGGCTACCGCAACATGGAAACCGGTATGGCCCGGCGAGTCAGCCAGATTCGCTGCCGGGGCAGTGTGGCCAAGTTGCACCTGGCACTGGACGGACTGCCTCGCTTTACCATGCTGGAGGACGAGCAGTTTGGCCAGCGCCTCGTCATCGCGCCCGACATGAACTATATCGAGCGTGCCTTCAACCCGGTGAAATACGGCGAATACTCTGCGGCACCGGCATTGGATATCAGCATACCGACCGTGCACGACCCAGCCACTGCGCCGGCGGGCAAGCATGTTCTGTCTGTGATCGTGCAGTTCGCCCCCTATGCGCCCGCCGGTGGATGGGACGAACACCGGGAGCGCTTTACCCGATTGGTAATCGATTGCATCGGCCGCTATGCCCCGGGTATCCAGGACCAGGTAGTGGCAAGCCAGTTGCTGACCCCGGCCGACCTGGAGCGGGAATACGGCATGACCGGCGGTCATTGGCACCATGGCGAACTCAGCATGGACCAGGTCATGATGATGCGGCCTTTCCCCGGCGCCACCCAGTATGCCAGTGGGATTGATGGCCTGTACCTGTGCAGCGCCGGTGCCCATCCCGGCGGTGGGCTTATGGGGCTGGCCGGTCGCAATGCAGCCCGGGAAATTATCAAGCGGGGGGCGGCGGCATGACCAGTAAAAGCAATCCGGCGATGATGTTGTGCACGCCCTTCCACTCGCGCGTGGCGGCCGCCTGCGAGCTGAATGCCTGGGGGACCTGGAAGGGCTACACCACCCCCAGAGCCTACACCGATGTAGAGCTGGAATATTTCGCCATCCGCAGTACCACGGGTGTGTTTGACCTCTCGCCGATGAACAAGTACCGCGTCACCGGCACTGACGCCGAAGCCTACCTGAATCGCATGGTGACCCGTGATGTCAGCAAGATCCGCCTGGGCAGGGTTGGCTATACGGTATGGTGTAACGATGCCGGCCAGGTGATGGACGATGGCACCATTTTCCATCTCGGCGAAAACGACTACCGCGTTTGTGCCTTTGCGCGTGCCATCGACTGGATGCACTGGTCAGCGCTGGGTTTTGACGTCGAGATTGTCGATGAAAGTGATGAGGTAGCGGCGCTTGCAGTGCAGGGACCTACCTCCTGCGCTGCGCTGCTGGCGATGGGCCTGGATGGGCTGGAGCAGTTGAAACCCTTTGGCCTTATGACGTTTCCTTTTGAAGGCACGACTCTCACGGTCAGTCGAACCGGGTTCACCGGCGACCTGGGCTACGAACTGTGGGTGAGTCCCGACAAGGCCGAGCTGCTCTGGGACCGCCTGTTCGCGGCCGGCAAGCCGCATATCATCAAGCCCTTTGGCTCCGATGCGCTGGAGATGGCGCGTATAGAGGCTGGATTCCTGCAGGCGGGCGTGGATTTTGTGCCGGCGGAGTCGGCGGTTCGTAACGGTCGTTCACGCTCTCCGTTCGAGCTGGGACTGGCCTGGTTGGTAGATATGGACAAGCCGGTTTTCAACGGTCGCAAGGCTCTGCTCAGGGAGCAGGCAGAAGGCTCCCGCTACCGCTTTGCCCTGCTGGACGTTGACGGCAACAAGCCCGCGCAGCACTCTTTTATCCTGCGCGAGGGCAAAAAAGTGGGTACCGTCACCTCGGCAGCCTGGTGTCCAACCGCCAAGACCAATGTTGCCTTTGCCCAGCTCGAGATGCCCCATGGGAAAGTGGGGGAGGAACTGGTGGCAGAGATTTATTACCAGCGTGAATTGCAGTGGACCCGCGTGCTGGCGCCTTGTCGCGTTATCGATGCGCCGGTGTTTAATCCCGCGCGCCGACGCGCCACGCCCCCCGGCGACTTCTAGGTGCCTGTGAACACGGGAAGTCACGCAGAACTCGAACGGTTCCTTGAGCAGAATCCCGGCGTGCAAATGCTTGAAATCCTCATGCCGGATATGAATGGCATTTTCCGTTGCAAGCGCATTCATCGCAGCGAATTCACGGCCCTGGTAGACGGTGCACTCAAAGCGGTGGCGACCCAGCCACTGGTTACTACCATGGGGGAGTACAGCAACGAGGTTGACCCGCGCCTGGTGGCCGGGGAGCCTGACAAGCAGATATTGCCCGTGTGCGGCAGCCTGGCCCCGGTGCCCTGGCTGGCGTCTCCCACCGGGCAGGTGCTGGCCAATCTCTATGAACTGTCGGGCAAGCCCGCCTGGGTGGACCCGCGCCATGTCCTTGCGGGGGTCCTGGAGCATTTCGCCCGGCTGGGATTGCGGCCGGTCGTCGCCACTGAGCTGGAGTTCTACCTGGTGGGTCCCGGGGACGGTAGTGTGCCGAGGCCGCTGCTGGGCAGGATTCCCGGGACCGGCATGGAGCAAAAAGGGATCCAGTACGCCATGGCGGAGGACATGTGGCAGTACGATGCCTTCCTCGACGATATTCGCCGTGCTTGCGACCTGCAGGGGGTGCCCATGACCACGATGCTGTCCGAATTCGCACCGGGGCAGTGGGAGGTGAATACCCGCCACGTGGATGACCCGCTGCTGGCCTGCGATCATGCACTGCTGTTGAAGCGCATCGTCAAGGGGGTGGCCCTGCAGCACGGTATGTCTGCCACTTTCATGGCAAAGCCCTTTGCTGGCAGCGCCGGTAGTGGCCTGCACATCCATGCCAGTCTTTATGATGAACAGGGCAATAATGTATTTGCCGACCCTGCCAGTGATGCGGTTCCCGCCCTGTCACCCCTGTTGCTCAACGCTATAGGCGGACTGGCGGAGACCATGGCTGATGCCATGGCAATTTTTGCGCCCAATGCCAATTCCTATCGCCGTTTTGTACCCGGCACTTACGTGCCACTGTCGCCCAGTTGGGGTTACAACCACCGGGATGTCAGTTTGCGGATTCCCGTCTCGGGTCACCAGAACCGGCGGATCGAGCACCGTGTCGCCGGCGCCGATGCCAATCCCTACCTGGTGACGGCGGCCGTGCTGGCCGGAATGCACCATGGGATCACCCGACGCTGCGAGCCGGGGGTGATGGTTGCCGAGGGGGCTCAGCTGTCCACCCGGGATATCAGCCTGCCCGCGCGCTGGGAGCAGGCGCTGGCGGCGTTTGACCGCTCACAGGTACTGCCGCAATACCTCGGTGCTGCCTACTGCAGCGCTTTCAGTAGCATGCGCCACTCGGAATGTGAGGCCTTTCATGCGCGCATATCCAACCTGGACTATGAGTGGTACCTGCGGGCGATATAGGGTCGGCGGGTTTGCGCTGCCGGATCGTTTTAGCGAGGAAATCTCGGCGGATTGATCGAAGGGTAGTAGCTACGGTAACGGCTAACCGGCTTTGCCAACCCCGTCCCGCCTGAGCGCCAGGGAGTACTTGTAAAAATCCATTTCACGCTGGTAGCCGAGTGATTCGTACAGGGCCTGCGCGTTGTAATTGTCCACCGCCGTCTCCAGGTCGATGCGGCAGGCCTTCGTCTTGCGCGCCATTTTTTCCGCCGCATCCATGAGCGCACGACCGACGCCACGCTGGCGCGCCGAGGGATCCACAAACAGGTCGTACAACACCCAGATCGGACTCGTGCTGACCGAGCACCAGCCCGGGTACAGCTGGGTGAAGCCCAGCGCCTTGCCCGTATTATCCAGCGCCATAAAGAGCACGGAGCGTTGTTTTTTCAGGTTGTCGCCCATGAACTTGCGCGCCAGCACCGGATCGGCGTTCTGCTTGTAGAACTGGCGGTACAGGTCGAACAGCTTCCCCAGTGCATCGAGTTGGTTCTTGTCCGCCCTGACAATGCGCAGGGATTTGTCGGCCGTTGCCAGGCGTGCAGCGCCTGCCCCGGGGGTGGCAGGCAGCTCGTAGGCCCAGGGAAAGACGCTTGCGAGAAAGGCCAGATACATGAAGCGGGCGTCATCGCGATCGTAACCCTGGCCAGTGTAGAGTAACTCTTCCCCTATCTCGTCTATCAGCCTCTTTACTGCACTGGCCATTGCTCGTGGGTGCATCAGTCCCTGCTTGTTTCCCTGGTGAATAATTTCATCGCACAGCTGCAGGGTAATGGTGAAGATTTTTTCGTCCTGGCCCCCGCAGATACGCTGGTAATCAGCTCGCGACCTCGCTTCAGTTGTAAAGGCGAACCAGACCGCGGTCTTGCGCGGTTCGCAGATATCCGGGTCCAGCGAAGCCTCAAAGATAGCGAGCAGCTGATGGGCCGGATTGGGTCCTGCTATTTCCAGCGCTGTGAGGATGCGATGCTCGAATTCCTGCGCCAGGTCTGTGAGCGTGGCCAGCAGCAGGGCGTCTTTGCTGGCGAAGTGGAAGTTGACCGAGCCGGCGCTGAGCCCGGCAATGTCGGCGATCTTGGTCAGTGTCAACTTCGGCAGGCCGTGTTCCGAGATGGCGCTGATGGTGGCGTCGATCAGCAATCGCCGGCGTTCGGCCTGGATTGAGCTGCCAATACCAGTTTTTTTCTTACTCATTCAGAGGGACCTGTTAAGCTGCTGTCACGGTGCGCTGGTCTTGGAAAGGCGGGCGCAAGCTGGCATTATATACGCATACAGAAAATTGAACAGAAGGTCAGAATTGCCGGCATTCGACCTCCCATCCTGCAAGGATCGTAAGTAATGAATAATGCGCAGAAGTTACCCGGCTATACCCTGGTGGTGTCCTGTCCGGACAAGGTGGGTATTGTTGCCGGCGTGTCCCGCTTTGTCGCGGACCGGGGTGGTTCCCTGGTGGAGTCAAACCACCACACAGACGTGGAGCAGGGTTGGTTTTTCATGCGCAATGTCATCATTGCGAAGTCGCTTACTGTCAGCCTCGAGCAGTTCCGGGAGGAGTTTTCCCCGCTGGCACTAGAGTACGGGATGACCTGGAGCCTGAGGGATAACAGCGAGCTGCAACGTGTGGTGCTGCTGGCCAGCCATGCCTCCCACTGCCTGGCGGATATCTTGCACCGCTGGAAGAGTGGCGACATGCCCTGCCAGATTCCCTGCGTCATTTCCAACCATGAGAACCTTCGCAGCATGGTGGAGTGGCACGGTATCCCCTTTCATTACGTGCCGGTAAGCAAGGATGACAAGGCCCAGGCCTTTGACCGCATGGCCGAGATCATCGAACGTCACCGGGCGGAGACTATTGTACTGGCGCGTTATATGCAGATTCTTCCACCGCAGTTATGCCAGCAATATGCCGGTCGGCTGATCAATATTCACCACAGCTTCCTGCCCTCGTTTATTGGCGCCAACCCCTACCTGCGGGCCTACGAGCGTGGCGTTAAACTGATAGGTGCCACCTGCCACTATGTCACCGAGGACCTCGACGAGGGACCTATCATCGAGCAGGACGTCATCCGGGTGAGCCACAGCTGCGACAAGGACGACATGGTCAGGCTGGGGCGAGACGTGGAGCAATCCGTCCTGTCCCGTGGCCTGCGCTATCATCTCGAGGACAGGGTGATCGTACGCGGTAACAAGACGGTCGTGTTTGCCTCATGAGCTGCGCCTGCCCGGTAACAGGCCCCGAGCTGGTGGGGCGCGGTGCAGGGTGGGGGTCTGGGTCAGCGTGGGGCGCTGCAGATGCAGCAGTGGGCAGCATGAATTTCGTGCAGTGATTTCTCAGGTAACGCGAGGCGACAGGCATGGGCGAGTACCCGGTTTTACGGCGTGACTATTCACCGCAGCAGACAAGGAAGCAATACCGGCGTGTAGCCTGGTTTTACGATTGGTGGGGAAAACTGACAGAGCAGGTAGCGTCTGATCGAATGCTGGAGTTGCTTGCGATCGCCCCCGGCAGTCATGTCCTTGAAGTCGCTGTTGGTACTGGACGCTTGTTCGAGAAAATAGCGGCACTCATTCCCACCGGGCATCTGGAGGGTATCGACCTGTCGCCGGATATGTTGCGGCGGGCGCGCGCACGCATTGAGCAAAGCGGTCTCGTGACGCCCTACAGGCTACAGGAAGCGGATGCCTACCAGCTGCCGTTCCAGGACGGGAGTTTTGACTGCCTTGTGAACGCGTACATGCTGGACCTGCTGCCGCTGGAGGACTTTCCACTGCTGTTGCAGGAGTTCAACCGGGTGCTGAAGCCGGGTGGCAAACTCGCCATTGCGAACTTTTCTTCCGGCGAAAAAAAGATTAATCGGATCTGGTACTGGCTTGCCCGTTTCGCGCCTGGGCTGCTGACCAACTGTCGTCCGGTTCAACTGGAAGCGGCGTTACCCGCCGCCGGTTTTGAGCTTCTGCACCATGAGGAAATCAGCCAGAATACCTTTCCGTCAGCTATCGCGTTGGCCCGAAAGGTGCAGCCAGACTAGCCCCGCCGGGAGTCCGCCTGTGCCAGCCGGTTGGCTTGCCTTGCAGGGTTTGGGCTGAGGCACAAAAAAGCCCGCGAGATTCCTCTCGCGGGCCGTGGCTTGCTCCGAAGTACCCGTTCTTAGTGGGCGTTCTTGCAATCCGTGCGACGCACTACCACGCGGCGGTTCTGTGCGCGACCCTCTGCGGTGCTGTTGTCAGCCACCGGGTCCGCCTCGCCATACCCACTGGTCGCAAAGCGACCCGTCAGGCTCACGCCGTGGGACTCGAGGTAATCTGCCACAGATTGCGCGCGGCGCTTGGACAGCCCCAGGTTGTAGTCTTCACTACCGACACTGTCGGTATAGCCATCGATCTCGCCGCCAATGAAGTTGACCTTGGGGTTTTTCAGCACAGGCACCAGCTCATCGAGCTGAGCCATGTCGCTGGCGCTCAGGGTCGCAGAGTCAAAGGCAAACTCGAGCTGCAGCGTGTAATGGCAGCTACAGCCCTCTGAGCCGACGGCCGTACCTTGTGGGGTGTTGGGACACTGGTCGTCAGTGTCGCAAACGCCGTCCGAGTCGGCATCGGCGCAGCTGGCCGGTTCGGCCACGACCGCAGGGGCGGCAGCCACAACCGCCGGTGCCGGCTTGTCGGCGCCGAAGCTATAGGTCACGCCGGCGGAAAGGACATAAAAGTCGTCCACTTCGTTATTGTCGAAGCCTTCGGCCTCCACGCGAAAGGCAAAGTGACCGACGTTGTAAGCGGCGCCGACGCCGTAGGCAAGTTGGCCGTCGCTGTTGTCGTCAGAACCGAATGTCTGAGTGTCAACCGATGTTTTGAGGCTTATCCCGCCGACCTTGGCGAACAGGTCAACCGGGCCGACCGGTAGGTTGGCAACCAGGAACGCATCCCAGCCGGTGGGATCCACACGAACCGTATCGTTGCGGATCGTCTTGGAAAAGCTGCCGAAATCGACGTAGCCGCCTTCGATACCCAGCCAGTTAGAAAAGTTGTAGCCGAGGTAGGTCTTCCATGCGGTATCATCGGCATCTATTTTAAACGTGTTGTTCCCCGAATAGCCCAGGTCGCCGGCGTCCTGGTCGATTGTGGTCTGTCCGAGGCTGCCGCCGATAAAAAATCCCGGCTGGGCAGCCTGTGCTGCACCTGCCATAACGGCCGGAACCAGTACGGCAGCCAGCGCCGCCCTTTTGAAAATCGTCATTGTGTCTCTCCTTGGTTGAGTTATTACTGGATCCTTCGCAAAACCGTCCGGTTCCGTTGGCCGTGGTGCCGTTCATCGACACTTGCTCCAACAAAAACTGCGTAATCATAATTGAACAAAAAGTAGTCGACAAGCCCTTGCCAGCGGGTCAATCCGCTAGCTCTAGTGGTTACGGGACGTGTGTTCTGCTGCGATGAACAGGTCCATACCGTCCTTCGAAACCAGTCTAGGTCAGGTGCCCGACCAGGTTGTTTTCCAGCAGGTCCCGCCACCAGAAATTCACGCCGGGAGGTTTCGCCAGGGACACGGCCTGGCCCATGCGCGGGGTGGCAAGGTGAACACCGTGTGTTTTTGCCGCGGCGTACACCCGTTCGAACGGCTCATACCAGGGATGGATTGACAGGTCGAAGGTGCCGTTGTGAATGGGCATCATGCACTTGCCCCTGAGATCGAGGTGCGCCTGCAGGGATTGCTCCGGCAGCATGTGGATGTCGACCCAGTTCTTGTCGTAGGCCCCGGTCTCGATGCAGGTCAGGTCGAAGGGGCCGTACTGTTCACCGATTTCCCTGAAACCGGCAAAATAGCCGCTGTCGCCGCTGAAAAAAATACGAAACTCGTCGGTTAGTATTGTCCAGGAGCACCACAATCTTTTGTTGCTGTCCCGCGCGCCCCTGCCGGAAAAATGTTGGGCCGGGGTGGCCACGCACTCGACGCCGTCCACGGTTCCGGACTGCCACCAGTCGAACTGGTGAATTTTCCCGGCGTCGACACCCCACTCCTGCAGCAGGTCGCCGACACCCAGCGGGGTCAGGAAATACTCGGTCTTATCCGCCAACTGCGCGATGGCCGATTTATCCAGATGGTCGTAGTGATCGTGGGACAGCAGCACGCCCTTGATCGGGGGCAGGTTGGCCAGGGCAATGGGCGGCTTGTGAAATCGCCTGGGGCCCGCCCACTGGACGGGGAAAGCCCGTTCGCAAAAGACCGGGTCGGTCAGCCAGAACTCGCCCCCCAGTTTCATCAGCATGCTTGAGTGGCCCAGGCGATAAACGCTGTTATCGGGGGCCGCGAGCAGGGATTTGCGGGTCATCCTCTCCACCGGCACGGGTTTGCGCGGGGCCGCGTCACCGGGCCTTCTTTCAAAGCGACGCGACAGGCTGTCCCCCAGCCTGTTCAGCTCAAACTGGGACACCTTCTGGTGATTGGCAAACCTGCCCCGGTGAACGCGCGGGAGAATCAGGTTGTGGGCGATATTCTTGAGGCGCACAGATCAGCTCATGGCGGCAATGGCGCTGTTAATGGCAACCAGCCGTTTTGCCTGTTCCAGGTGGAGTATCTCAACCATCTTGCCGTTCACCTTGATTACGCCCTTGCCCTGGTTTTCCGGCTGCGTGAAGGCCTCGATCACCGCCTCGGCCTGGGCGACGTCGCCGGGGTCGGGGGAGAAAACCCGGTTGGCCGCTTCCAGTTGGGCGGGGTGGATCAGGGTCTTTCCGTCGAACCCCATGATCCGACCCTGTTCGCATTCTGCCACCAGGCCTTCCTCGTTCTTGAAATCGTTGTATACGCCATCAATGGCCAGCAGGCCGTAAGCGCGCGCGGCTGCCAGGGCCAGGGCCAGGGGAACCTGGAAGGCAAGGCGATCTGCCGTTGCGATGGAGTTATACTCCTTGGCCAGGTCATTGGTGCCCATGACAAAACCCGAGAGTCGGGTTTCGCGGGAGGCTGCGGCAATGTCCTGGATGTTCAGGATGGCCAGAGGCATTTCTATCATGACCCACAGGCCCAGGTCCGGCGCGGCTCCGGCCTGGGACAGTGTGCGATCCAGCTCCAGGACCTCTTCTGCGGTCATGACCTTGGGCACCAGGATGCCGTCCGGCGCCGCGGCAGCCACCATCTTGATATCGTCATGGCCCCAGGGCGTGTCCAGCCCGTTGATACGAATGATCACCTCGCGGGCGCCGTAGGCCCGGGCGCTGACCGCGTCGAGAATAACCTGCCTGGCTTCAGCCTTGGCGTCGGGCGCCACAGCGTCTTCCAGGTCAAGTATCAGCACATCTGCCGGCAGGGACTTGGCCTTTTCCAGCGCGCGGGGGTTGGCGCCGGGCATGTACAGGCAGGTTCGGCGCGGGCGAAAAACGGGGGAGGTAGTCATAAGATAGGTGTCCTGTAGGGTCGGGGCAATCTGCGAGCGGCGCGGGCGCCGTGGTCAGTCTCGCGCGTTATGGAAATCCCCGGAATCGATCTGGGGGCGTATCACAGCCGCATATTCTACCTTGGTGGCGACAGCCGGTGTACTGTCCTGTTAGCATCGCCGCCAGGTAAAAACTCAGGCCAATCCCTTGGCCTCCAGGGAGTGATGCAGTGACCTCGACAACCCGGCCCAGAACCTACCCGGTGGAGCTATCCGGCGTGACCCTGCAGGTCACCGAGTGGGCCGGTGACGGCGACCCTGTGCTGCTGCTGCATGCCACCGGCTTCCACAGTCGCTGCTGGGACAGCATCGCGCGCCTGCTGGAGGGTATGCATATCTACGCCGTGGATACCCGCTTCCACGGCGGCAGCGATCGCCATGGCGAAGTAAACTGGCTGTTGATGGCCAGGGATATAGAGGCTTTGCTGGTGGAGCTCGACCTGCACCGGGTGGTCGGGGTGGGTCATTCCATGGGTGGCTACCTGGCCGCCTATGCCGGGGCGAGGCAGCGTGAACGGTTCAAGCAACTGGTGCTGATCGATCCGGTGATATTCAGCAAACAGTACTACCTCGAGCACCTTGCTTCCGCAGAAGCGGTCAGCCCGGCGGACAATCCGGTGAGCCGGCGCAAGAACCAGTGGCGCGACTCCGCCCAGATGTACCAGCGTTTCAAGCACCGGGCGCCCTTCGACAAGTGGGACGACCAGGTGCTGCGGGATTATTGCGAATATGCGCTGCGGGCAGTGCCCCGGGAAACGGCGCTGCAACTGGCCTGTGACCCCTTGCACGAGGCATCTATTTACCTTAGCCAGAAGGGCAACGAGCAAATATTTGACCTGCTGCCCCGGCTCGACCTTCCCATCACCCTGCTGCGTGCGCCGCAGGACCTGGAAAATCCATTCAATTTCGCCGCCTCGCCCACCTGGCCCGGCCTGGCGGAGGCACTGCCACAGGCCAGGGAACTCTACCTGCCCGACCTGTCGCACTTTATCCCCATGGAGGCCCCGGAGCTGGTGGCGCGCGTGATTCGCGAAGCAGTGCAGGAGCGCTGGTCGACAGCTGGCAGCTAATGCTAACGGAAATGCTTGTTTAGGTCCTTGGCTTGCGGCCCAGGATCTTTAAGCTGGTGGGCCAGACAACGAGGATCGACCTATGCGATTTACCCTGATGACCGGCCTGGGCGGTATAGAGGATTACCCTGACGTGGCCCGCACGGCGGAAGCCACCGGCTGGACCTCCCTGGCCATTCCCGACAGCCTGTTTTATCCCGAGGTGACCGAGTCCGATTACCCCTACCTCAGCACCGAGGCAGTGCGGGAGGCACTCGATGGTGTGCCGGTGCTGGACCCCATTGTCGCCATGGCCACCATGGCGGGCGTCACCCGCACCTTGCGTTTTTACCCGGCAGTGATGAAGGTGCCGGTGCGTCAGCCCCTGGTGCTGGCAAAGGCGCTGTCCTCGCTGGCGGTGATAAGTGGCAACCGGGTGTCCCTGGGCGCGGGCCTCAGCCCCTGGAAGGAGGATTTTACCTTTAACGGGATTCCTTTCGAGGAGCGGGGCAAGCGCATGGATGAGTGTATCGAGATCATCCGTGGCGCCATGTCAGGCGATTATTTTGAGTTTCACTCGCAGTATTACGATATAGGCAGGGTGAAGTTGTCGCCTGCGCCGACGGCGGGGCTTCCGATCCTGGTGGGCGGTCATGCAGTGCCCGCCCTGCGGCGTGCCGCGCAGGTCGGCGACGGCTGGATTTCCGCCAACAGTGACTACGATTCCCTGAAGGCAATGATCGGCAAGCTGGATGAGCTGCGCCGGGATTCCGGCACCCATACGCGGGACGATTTCGAAATTCACGCCTTTGATATGCATGCCCGCAAACTGGACGATTTCCGGCGCATGGCAGAACTGGGGGTGACGGATATCTGCGTTACACCCTGGAATCCCTATGACCCGTCGCTGGACAGGGCGCAGAAACTCGCGAAGATAGAGCAGTTTGCCGACGGGATTATTTCCCGCTGGTAAATGCGCTGGTGAAAAAAAGGCGAAGCGGCGGGCCCGGGCCCGCCGGAGCTTTTACCTGACCGCGCCACCACCGTCTACAGACAGCAGCTGACCCGTAATAAAAGAGGCCCGGTCACTCGACAGGAATGTCACCGCCTCGGCGATTTCCTCCGGCTCCCCCAGGCGATTCATCACGGCGGCCTTTTTCAGTCCCTCCGCGATTTTTGGCTGTTCCTCGAAGTATTTTTCCACCCCGGGTGTGCGAATCACGCCGGGCGATACGGCGTTGATACGAATACCCTGGGCGCCGTACTCCGCGGCGGAACTCTTGGTGAGAATGTTGACGCCGCCCTTGGCAGCGGCGTAGGCGGTGTTGTAGGCCTGCCCCCGCAGGGAGGAGTTGGAGGAGATATTGACGATGGCGCCACCACCGCTTTTCAGCATGGCGGCGATTTCGTATTTCATGCACAACCAGGTGTTGGTCAGGCACATCTCGATAGTCTGGTCGAACACGCTGCGCTCGTACTCGTGTATCGGCCCCGCGCCACGACTCAACGCGGCACTGTTGCAGGCGATGTCGAGGCGGCCATAGGTGGCGATGGCGAAATCCACCATGGCCTTTACCGACTCCTCCTTGCTGACATCCCCGAAGCTGAAAGCCGCGACACCGCCGGCGGCCTCGATAAGGCGAACCGTTTCATTGCCCATCTCCTCGTTGAAATCCGCCACCACCACGCGAGCGCCCTCGCGCGCATAGGACTGGGCGATGGCCCGGCCGATGCCCTGGCCCGCGCCGGTAACAATACCAACCTTGTTCTCAAGCAAGCCCATGGGTTTTCTCCTTGCAGGCTAAAGTCAGTGGGAAGTTCAGTGGGAAGTGCCGGGGTCGCGCAGGGCGATCAGCACCATGGGAACGACCAGCACGGCTGCCATCAGCCCGGCCCAGATTCCCTTGAAAATCGAATAGTTAAGCGGGGCGATTTCGACCACGCCCACCAGGTAAAATCCCAGCAGGGTGAGCGGCGCGATCACGCAGAGGCCGAAAAGACCGAACACCAGCGCGCTCTTGAACGTGCTCGCCGGCAGCCGGTTGGCCAGCGACTGGATCCGGGAAGCGGTTCCCAGGTCAATCGCCTGCAATTTGCCCTTGTTGAGCTTGCCGCGCTGCAGGGGAATGACGATCAGGGCGACGATAAAAGGCAGCAGCAGGCCGGTCGCGAATACGTCCACGGCGAAGCTGTGTTCGCCGCCCCAGGCAAGCGCAGGCCCGCTTTTCAGCAATAGCCAGGCAATCAGCCCGTTGAATATCGTGTTGGAGACACCGCCCACCAGGATCTCGTGCCTGAGGTGATCTCGCGCTGTATTCATATTATTCACATCACTCCCTCTTTTATTGCCTGCTTATGGTCGAAATTATGGCATGGACAGCACCGGGCAGGCATAGGACGGGAGCGGCCAGTTTGGTGGACATTATCTACCACAGGCAGTGCGCTCGGGGGGTCTGGCAAGGAGAATGATATATGTTAAGCTCGGTCCCAATTATAAGTAAAACCAGATCTGGTGTATGACCGCAACAAATCCGGACAGGCCGTGAGCGAAATAACCGTTCCAGTGAAGAAGTTCCTGCGTCTCCTTGATTACCTGCAGCGGGTTGGGGTAGACATGGATGCCATCGCCGCGACGGCGGACCTCAGCCCCGACCGGATTGCGTCCCTGGACCCCGACCAGGAACTGCCTGCCCTGCATTATTCCCGACTGTACAAGGTCGCGGCCATACAGATGCAGGCGCTTGACCAGCCCCTGCCCTGGGCGGCGGGCCTGGGCAGCGAAGCTTTTGAATTGATGTGCCATTGCATGGTCGGCAGCCGCACCCTGGGGGATGCCCTACGCCTGGCCGGGCGCTTCGATGCATTGCTCTACCCCCTGAACGGCTACCGGGTTTGCCTGCTCGAGGAAACGCCGGGACCGTTTGTCAGCCTGAGCTACAGCATTGATATACCCGAGGGAGGCGGGGCGCTGATTCCCGAGGACTGGGACCGTGCAGATTACCGCGTAACGGTGGCGCGGGCCTCCGGTCTGCTCGTGTGGCACGCGTTTTGCGGCTGGCTTACCGGCCACACGCTGACTGCACGGGAGTTGCGTATCGACGCTCCCCCCGTAAGCCAGCGCTACCATGACCAGCTCGCAAGAGTGTTCAATGCACCGGTCTACTTTGACGCGGGAGAGAATACATTCAGCTTTGAACGGCAGTTGTTGGCGCGGCGCGTGGTGCATACCACGGAGTCACTGGTGGAGTTCCTGAAGAACAGCGTTTACCACCTCATCGCCTTCGACGCGGAACCGGCCAGTACCAGCGCGGCTATAAAGTCCCTGGTCAGCATCGACCTTCCCAATGGCACCCCATCTTTTTCCGACGTTGCTGCAATGCTGTACATGTCCGAATCGAGTCTCAGGCGGCGTTTGCAGGGCGAAAAGACCAGCTACCAGGCGATCAAGGACCAGGTCCGCTGTGAGGTGGCTATCGATAAACTACTGCACGAGGACGCCCGGGTGGCAGACCTGGCCGAATACCTGGGTTTTACTGAGGCCAGTTCGTTTGTACGCTCATTCAAGGGATGGACCGGGCATACGCCCAAGTCCTACAAGGACAAGATGCAGTCGCTCTCCCTGGGCTGAGCCGCGCTTCCAGCGGCGCCCGGTCGCGTGCACCTATACCTGTTCGATTTCCTGCACCAGCCTGCGCGCATCGAGTATGGCGCCGTCGATATAAGCCACTTTACGGCAGTCTCCGATCCGGTGAACCCGGGATCTGCTGCCGGCCAGTTGCGCCAGCAGGCTGTCATCGGGCTGCGCCCCCATCGCGATGATCACCTGGCTGCAGGCAAAGGATTGCGCAGCGCCTGCCACTTCACAGTTGACCCGGTCCCGCCCGATTTCAATCCCCGACACTGATTTGTACACCGCGGCGCCGTGCGCTTCCAGCTGGTGCAGTACCCTGGCCCGTCGCACGATGGCCAGCTCGGCCCCGAGATCGGGCCCGGGTTCCAGCAGGGTGACCTTGCGCCGCCGCTCTACCAGGAATTCCGCCAGCTCCAGCCCCACCAGGCCACCACCGATAATCACAAGCTGCCCTGAAATCGGCATCCACAGCTTGCTGAGCACGCGCATCAGCCTGATATTGCGCAGCAGCTGGCTGATGCGTCCCGCCCCCAGTACCAGGCGTCGGAAAAGTGACAGTTTTGCTATTGCTGTGCGGTCACTGCCGAACAGCAGGCCGCGTAGCTCGTCGCCGTCGAACACGTGGCGTTGCTCCTTGCCGGCAATGGCCGGTGCCGCCCGCTGCGCGCCGGTAGCCAGGATCACGTGGTCGGCATCTGCCGCGGCGATATTGGCCGCTGTCGCGGTTTTCCCGAGCTGGATATCGATGGGCAGCGCACGCACGGCTTTTGCCAGGTAGTGCACCAGCCGTTCGTTGGGCTCGTAGGCGAGGGCTGCGATGCGGGCGGTGCCACCCAGGTCCCGGTCCTTTTCCCACAGGCTGACCTTGTGGCCCTTGCTGGCCAGCAGGCGGGCCGCCTCCATCCCGCCGGGGCCGCTGCCGACGACAAGAACCTTCTTGCTGCCGTCGCTGCGGGCGATGATATCGCCCTCATATTCGCGCCCGGTGTTGTGATTGACTGCGCAGCACACGGGCTTGTTGATAAAGATCTGGCTGACACAGATATAGCAGTAAATACACGGCCGTACCGTTTCCGGCCGACCCGCTGCCAGCTTGTTCGGCAGTTCGGGGTCGGCCAGCAAGCGACGACCCAGGGCCAGGAAATCGAAGTCACCTGCCGCGATGTGCCGCTCGCCGACGTCCGGGTCGATCCTCCCCACCCCGATAACCGGGATCCCGACGGCCTTTTTTACCGCCTGTGCAAAAGGGATGAAACCACCCGGCTCGTGTACCAGCGGCGCTTCGGTGAATGCGATGGCATGGGCAACGCTGCCGTAGGCACTGACATCGATAGCATCGGCGCCCGCCCGCTCGCACAGTTGCGCCGTTTCGACACAATCGGCCAGCGTGATTCCGCCCTCGATGCGATACTCGTGGGCGTCCAGGCGAACCATGATGGGAAAGCAGCCAGACGTGGCCTCGCGCACGGCGGCGATTGTCTCCAGCAGGAAGCGTGCGCGGTTGTGTCGCGAGCCGCCGTACTGGTCCGAGCGTTTGTTGGTGTAGGGCGAGAGGAAATTGGCCAACAGGTAGCCGTGGCCCGCATGCAGCTCGATACCGTCAAAGCCGGCCTGCTGGGCGCGCCTGGCGGCAGCAGCGAAACCGGCTACGGTTTCGGCAATATCATCGGCGCTCATCTCGTAATAGTCAGGGCCCTTGCCGTCCGGTCCGGCGGCCTTGATAAAGTTGCCGATTTCGCCCTGTGTGAGGACCTTGAACATATTACTGCGGGTGGGAGCAGGCTGTGACGGCACCGGAATGGGGCGCCCTGCAGCGGTATCCTCCTGGGCCATCTTGCCGCCGTGATTGAGCTGCGCCAGGATGCGGGCACCGTGGCGTTGGACACGACCGGCCAGCTCGGACAGCCCGGGGATGAACTCATCCGAGGAGAAGGCTATGGTATTTGGCATGGTGGAGCCGTGTGGCCACATGGCGGCGGACGTCTCCAGTACCAGCAGGCCAGCGCCGCCCCTGGCGCGCGCCTCGTAGTAGGCGATCAGTTGCTCGGTGCAGTGACCATCGGGCGCCGCAAAATTTGTGCCCATGGCGGCGAGCACGATGCGATTGCGCAACTCGAGACCGCCTATACGACCGGGTGACAGAAGATGACGGTAGTTATGTGACATTGCGTCCGTCTATGGGGCTGAAGGTGATGACGCCCAATGTTAGTTGATACACGCGACGGTCATAGAACCCATCACTTCAAATTCATAGACATTTTCGCTCTTGGCTAGCCTCTGCAGTGGCATGCGCTTGCCTGTGCCGCGAGCGATTCAATGCACGGCAGCAGTCGCGCCGTACACTGCATACTATAGCGCCGGCTCATTGCCGCTGAGGCCAAATTCAGGCCAGGGGCCATGGATGTAGGTTTGGCAGTTGCCCCAGCCGATACCGCCACCCACCGGGTCTTCAACCCGTATCATGCAGTCGCGAAATTGCTTGTAGCGCTGCAGGACATCCGGCCGGCTGGCATCGGCGGCGTGGTCGCCATCAACATGCAGTTCTCCCCGCCAGCTGCCGTGATGGTGATTGTCGCCGCCGTGATAGCCCCCGGCGCCAAGGTAAAAGCCCGTATCCGACAGGGTCTCAAAGCGCATGGGGCGTTCGCTGCCATCGGCCATCAGGAACAGGAACTCGCCGCGCTGCAGGCGTTTTGTCGGGGATTCGAATTCCAGCATCGGCGTCATTCCTGTCACTTTCAGCTCGACACCCTGGTCATCCTCGATCCCCCCCTGTATTGATGTCTGCTCGTAACCGGGGGCGCTGAACTGCAGGAAGTAATGGTGAAAAGCGTAATGGCTGCCGTCCTGGCGCTGGAACAGTACGGGGTTCCAGATGGCCAGGGCCCTGGGTATCAGGTGATGAAAGTCCGGCTCCAGGTCCGGTATGGGCGTGCCGACCTGCGGCCGTACGCCCCAGGATTTATCCCGCGTCGATACCCAGTGCTCCGGGATGATCCCGGTGCGTTGCCCCTGGATATCGACCCAGCCGCTGACAACCCCTGTCTGGTGGTAGCGGATCTGGTCTGTGGCCTTGCGATAACCGTGCATGTCGCGTCGGTCCTCGCGCTGCTCCACCACGCACGGGACAAGCGCCCTGAACAGTATGTCGAAGGCTATGGGTTGATGCTCATTTGCCGCCAGTGTGACCCGGATACACTGCAGCGGCTCTACTATTTCGTAGCGGATGGGGCCTACGTTGACCGTGTCCGGGTCGCTGCTCAGTGAGCGACTCCCACGCACCACCCACTGTTCGACACCGCGGCAGACGCCGGCATAGGAATCCACCACATTACGGTTGGTGTATTTGCCAAAGCCAAAAGTGATCTGCAGCGAACCGTCCCTGGCTGCCGCCATGCCGCAGACTTTCTCGGTCCAGGCCAGGTCACTTTGCCCCACGCTGGCAAAAGTCTCGACGACCTGGTGATTGAATTGCTCGTCGGCAGCCAGCAACGGGCCTGTGGATCCGGGCATCATCGTTCTCCAGTTGAAGCGGTAATACGGTGCCTGGCCATCCAGTGGTCCACCAGGGGCGTGCAGTTGTTGTTCAGGTCGAACTCGTCTTCGGGCCGGAACAGTCCGCTGGCGGTAAGCAGGGTGCCCACCCGCGCCATGATGACGGCAAACTGGAAGACGCTGAGAAATTCATAGTAGTCGAGGTCGGCGGCGCTGAAGCCGCTCTCCTGCTGCCACAGGGCGATGAGCTCCTGCCTGTCGGGGACACCTTCCAGGGGTGCTATACCGAGTCCCTCGCTGAGGCTGCCATCGAGCACAAACCACCAGGCGAGATCGTGTACCGGATTGCCAAGGTGCACCATTTCCCAGTCCAGGGTAGCGCAAATGTCAGTGCCCCGGATCATCAGGTTGGAGACCTTGGCATCGCCCCAGCACAGGGCCAGCGGTTGATCGCCGGGCTGGTGCTGACGTAGCCAGGCCAGGCAGGCGCGCAACTTCGGGTAGGGGCGACTGCGGGTCTCGGCCCATTCCAGGAACTGCTCGTACCGGGCGATCAATTGGTGCAGCGGCGTGGCGTAGGGTGCGTAATCGCAGATCTCGCCAAAACCACAGCCGGCCCAGTCGACCTTGTTTATCCGCGCCACCTCGCGTATGGCGTTGCACCAGATCAGCCGTCGCTCCTGCGCACTGCATTCGGTGAGCCAGCCGGCCATGTGGTAAGGGGGGTTGTCCGCCAGGTAGCGGCCGTGAACCTGTTCCATGATATAGAAGGGCCGGCCCAGCACGCTGTCGTCCTCCTCCAGTGCCAGCACCACCGGAACCGGCACAGCGGTGTCGGCCAGCGCGGCCATGGCCCGGAACTGCAGGGCCAGGTCGTAGCGGGGGAAGATGCCCTCCGCGCCGGGCCTGAGCCGCGCCACCAGGTCGCGGGAGCAGGCCCGGCCAGCCTCAGACCAGCTCGCCGTGAACAGGAGGGTCTCATTGGAAGCGCCCGCTTCCGGGGACGCAAGGCCCGAGATGCTCACGCCCCGCGCCCCCGGGATTTTCGCTTCCAGCCACTGGCCAAGGCGATCCTCAAAGTCTGGAATAGTCGATGGTCCCGCCATGGCTACCTCGGGGGTGTTATCCGGGCTGGCCATGCGACCATGACTTCCCCTTGGGCGGGGGCCCGGGGCGGCCGCTGCCGCGCCAGTTTTTGTGCCCGGCACTGCTGCTGCCAGGCTTTGCACAGGATTCTAGCGGTCGCGGCCGCTCCGGCCAGAGCCCATCGGGCCAAAATAGTAGACATTTGCGTTCGCGACCAGCAGCTGAACTTAAATGTACATAAATTTGGTTGCAGGTGTTCTGTCCCGCGGGCTGCACGGTGGCGATACTTGTTCCGGCAAGATCGATGGTGCGTGCCGTGCTCCGGCGTGAGGGGGCAGGGCGCTAACCGTTATAATTCTAAACAGGGAGTCTGGTCCTATGCAGAGCAAAAGATACAAATCTTCTTTGATGGCGGCAGCGGTTGTCTCCGCACTGGGTGTCACCGATTTCGCCCAGGCACAAATGCTGGAAGAGGTTGTGGTTACCGCCCGGAAACGCTCAGAGAGCATGCAGGAAGTGCCGATGGCGATCAGCGCGTTCAGTGCCGACCAGCTACAGGCTGCCCAGGTGGATGATATCCTGGACCTGGAGCGCATGACCCCCAACGTCACCCTCACCACCACCGGCGGCCTGATCGCAGGCGCCGTTTCCATATTCATGCGCGGTATCGGTAACGACCCCGGTTTTGACCAGGGTGTCGGCATTTACCTGGATGACGTGTACGTGAACCGTACAACCGGCGGCATTCTCGAGGTCTTTGATACGGAGCGGGTCGAAGTGCTCAAGGGACCCCAGGGTAACCTCTACGGCCGCAACACCATCGGCGGCGCGGTGAAATTTGTATCCAAAGAGCCGACTGAGGAGTTCACCGGCCATGTCGAGGCCACCACCGGGGAATTTGACCTGGTGAAAGTGAAGGCCAATGTCTCCGGACCTATTATCGGCGATACCCTCCTGGGCAGCTTTGGCGCAATGTACAAGAACCGCGATGGTATCCAGACCAACACCTATGACGGCGGCGAATACTGGGACGAGGACGTGGCGGCATATCGCGGCGCCCTGCTGTTCAATGTCACCGACAATTTACGGGTAAAGCTCTCCGCGGATTACAACAAGGATGAGTCGGCTCCCAGCATCCCGAACCGGGTTGGCCTTGACCTCAACTCGGGCTTGTTCGGTACCGGCGCCAATTTTGTACTCACCGGCGGCAACACCTATCTCGGCCCCGGTATCGGCCTGGTGGATGGTCCCCAGGATACTTCCGTACCCACGGACATAGACCGGGTGTCCAGCGAGTACGTTGACGGTTTTGGCCAGTACGAAATCGAGGCAACGACGTTTGCCGCGACCGTGGAGTGGGCGCTGAACGAGCAATGGACCTTGAAATCAGTTACCGCGCAGCGCAGTGTGGACAATACGCAACCCTTCGATTTTGACGGCAGTGAGCAGCAGTTCATCACCACGATTCGCGACATTGAGTCGGACGATTTCTCACAGGAACTGCAGCTCAACTTCAGTGGCGATTCGGTGCAGGCGGTTGCCGGCCTGTACTATCTCGATGGCGAGCAGGATGCGCCCCAGACGACCTCGCAGTACTTTCGCTTGCTGGTAACCGAGGACAATTTCAAGGACACCTACAAGGCACATAACGAAGTGGAATCCACTTCAGCCTATTTCAACGTGGACTGGAACTTTACCGAAAGCTGGCAGGCGTCCATCGGTGGCCGTTACACCGAGGACAAGAAGGACGAATCGCAGCTGGCGACGGTTACCCGGGGATTTCCCGCGTTTGCTGGCCTGAAGGGCTTCCCGCCCGATGCGGTTGGCTTCGTGCGACCGGGACAGGAGAGCGCAGCTGAGCAGGCCCCGCTGTTTGCGTACTGGGCTTCCGCCTACACCGGGTTGAAGAACAGCACCTACCAGCAGATTTCCTATCCCGAGGACGTCCAGGCCAGTGACAAGTGGACCGAGTTTACGCCCAGCGCCAAGCTGACCTGGTTCGCTTCTGACGACGCCATGGTCTACGCCAGTTATGCATCGGGTTTCAAGTCCGGCGGCTTCAATCGCGATGGTGGCGTGGCCACTCCCTATGATCCGGAGATCGTGGATACCTACAGCCTGGGTATGAAGACCACCTGGCTGGACGGCACCATGCGTATCAATGGCGAGGCGTTCTTCAACGATTACCAGGACAAGCAATTGGCGACGGTTGTACTGGACGGCGCCGACCTGAAAAAAACGGTCGGCAACGTGGGTAAACTGGAAACATCAGGCGCGGAGCTGGAAGTGCTCTGGCTGCCGCCGGTCGAAGGCCTGGTTGTTGGTGTAAACGTGGGTTACCTGGACACTGACGTCAAGGAATACGCAAGCGCCGAGGGCGACAGGGCCAGCACAACCGCGATCGGTTTCTCGCCCAAGTGGACCTCCCAGGGGCGCGTCAGCTACGATTTCGACGTGTCCGATTGGGGTACTGCCACCATCGGTACCGATGTGTCGTACCGGGATGACTCCTACACCAATTCACCTATCGACCTGACCAGCTACTCGGCGGATCTGCAGGTACAGGAGTCACACGTGATCTGGAATGCCGTTGCGGCCTTCCGCACCCGTGACGAGCACTGGCGCTTCGCCCTGGAAGGTAAAAACCTGGACGACAAGCGTGTGCTGACCAACACCTACGAGATAGGCCCGATTGTCACCGGCGCTTACAATATGCCGCGTACCTGGGCCCTCTCGGTGGGCTACAACTTCTGATCTTTCTTTCAGGTCCCTTTGTGCCGCACCCGATTGCTCGGGTGCGGTTTTTTTTGTTTCCGGTGCATGCATCGAAAAACCCTGTACAGGTCTGTCGTGACATCGATACCGAATGGATGTGACTGTATGACAGGTTCCCGGACGACCGGATTGCGGTTATGAATTTCTCCCTGGTTAAAAAGCGGATATTTTTCCTCGCCCTGTTTATCGTATTTGCAGTAGTTGTTTTTGCGTTGAATTTTGACATGGGCGCCATGGTCAGCTCACGCCAGAAAAAAAACGATGAGCTCATCGCCGAACAGATGGCCTATCACGTGGGCACGCTGGCTTACCTTTACGGTTACCCTATCGTCGATATGCACACGCAAATGCACAACGAGACGCATCGCCTGGACCCGGATCAGCAGGTCTATGCAGCAGTCAATCGACTGTATCGCTATCCAGCCATTGTCGGACCGCACACCGCCGGCAATCTTCGTGCACCCAATAATGATACTCTCTATTTCAGCGGCTGGTTTGACGTCAGCTCGCAGCCCCTGATCATACATACACCGGACACCGCGGACCGCTATTTCACTATCGCGGTCACCAATCTTTATGCCGAGGTTGAACATATCGGGCGCAGGACCACTGGCACTGCCGAAGGCTATTTCGCGCTGGTTGGGCCGAAATGGCACGGCGAACTGCCGCCGGACGTTAAAGTGATCCCGGTTGAAAGCGAACAGGGCTGGTTATTGGGGCGTATGCTGGTAGATGGCCCGGATGATTTTGATACCGCCATGTCACTGGTCAACAACATCTGGCTTGCGGGCCTGAGTGAGTTCACTCCAGGCAAGCCGCCGGGCGCGCCCGGGGAGATGAGCGGTGAGCGCATTGACCCCAGGGCTGGCCTCGCATTCTTCGATGTGTTGAATGCGCATCTGCGGGACTTGCCTCCACGGGCTGGCGAGGAGGCACTGATGAGCCAGTTTGACCTGATCGGGGTGGGGCGACACCATGACTTTGACCCCCAAACCCTGTCTGCCGGCGCCAGGCGGGGGCTGGAGCGAGCAATCGTCGATGGCGAGGCGATTGTGCAGGCGGCTACCCAGCGAACGATCCCGGATTATAACGGCTGGATGATTTCCAGGGAGATTGGCAGGTACGGATTCTCCTATATGCACCGGGCCTCCGTTGCCAGGGGAGGGTATGGCAACCTGCCTGAAGAGTCGCTTTATCCGGCCATGGTCTTTGACGCCGACGGTGAATTAATGGACGGTAGTCGGCGCTATCGACTGCATTTTGCACCTGGGCAGTTGCCGCCTGTAGAGGGGTTCTGGTCGCTCTCCGCCTATCGCCTGAACGATTTGCAACTGGAAGAAAACGCACTTGCACGTTACAGCATCGGCGATAGAACACAGGGGCTGGTCTATAACCCGGACGGTTCCCTCACGTTGACGCTGCAACACGAAAAGCCCGCTGATGACAGCGCCAACTGGTTGCCGGTACCCGAGGGCCGATTCATGCTGGTGATGCGTCTTTACGCGCCAACCGAAGCGATACTGGGCAACGACTATCTCCTGCCCCGGCTCGAAAACGTACCGGTAGATTAGGGCAGGACCATCCAACAGGAGCAAGCAGTTATGGCACACCTTTCTTCCCGTCGAGAGCTGATCAAACAAGGCTTGACGGTGGCCGCGGCGGCCGGCGTGGCGCCGGTAATGGGATCGTCCAGTGGCGGCGCCCTGAGTTTTGAGGAGTATCGAAACCACGACGCTATCGGACTGGCCCAGCTGGTGAGAAATGGCCTGGTTACTCCCCTGGAACTGCTGGAAATAGCGATCGCTCGCGCCCAGGCCGTACAGCCGGTTATCAATTGTATGGCAGAGGAACTTTATACCTATGCCAGGGGCGCCATTAAAGCCGGTATTCCGCAGGGTCCGTTTGCCGGCGTGCCCTTTTTGTTAAAAGACCTCGGGATGGCGCTGCAGGGAACGGTGACCTCCAACGGATCCCGCTTTTACCGGGATGCTGTCATGGACTATACCAGCACGGTGGTGACCCGCTACGAAAAGGCGGGTTTGCTGATTTTTGGTAAGACCACCAGCCCCGAATTCGGAGGTACCGGCACCACGGAATCGATCCTGTTTGGCGATACGCGTAACCCCTGGGACCTGAGTCGCAGTGCCGGAGGATCCTCCGGTGGTTCGGCGGCAGCTGTTGCCGCCGGTGTTTTGCCCCTGGCCAATGGTACCGATGGTGGCGGCTCCATTCGCATTCCGGCGTCCTGCTGTGGCCTGTTCGGTATGAAGCCCAGTCGGGGTAGGGTACCCGGTGGGCCCCGGGAGTTATCCTCCGTGATGAGCGTTATCCACGGCCTGTCCCGCAGTGTACGCGACAGTGCGGCGCTGCTGGATGCCAGTTGCGGACCGGAACCCGGGCAAACCACTATCGCTCCCGGCCCGGGGCGCAGTTACCTGGAAGCCGTGGGCATGGCGCCGGGACCATTGAGGATCGGCCTGGTTACCACCCCGATCACGCACAGCCCGGTCGATGCCGAGTGCAGCAAGGCGGCAGCCGACGCGGCGAAGCTCTGTGAAAACCTGGGCCACCATGTCCAGCATGTGGAACTGCCCATCGAGCCCCGGGAGTTTTTCGCGAGCACTCGCATCATTATGGGCGTGGGCACGGTCATGCGGGTGGTCGGCCGCGAGCGGCAACTGGGTAGAACGGTGACCGAGAATGACCTTGAGCCAATCATCTGGCAACGCTACCGGGATTCACGTAACTACACTGCGGAGCAGTTGGCGGTGGCGGAACGGGGGGTGGAGAAAGCTGCCCGGCAGATGGCGTTGTTACAGCAGGACTTTGATATCCTCCTGTCGCCCACGCTGGCCTCGCCGCCGGTAAAACTCGGAAAACTCAGCCTTAACCAGGATAACGCCGCCTACGAAAAAGAGGCTGTCAATATTTCTGCCTTCACCATGCTCTACAATGCGACCGGCCAGCCAGCCATGTCTGTTCCCTTGCACTGGACGCCCCAAGGCCTGCCGGTGGGGGTGATGTTTGCCGGGCGCTATGGGGAGGAGGAGCTGCTGTTCCAGCTGGCCGGGCAACTGGAACAGGCGAGTCCCTGGTTTGACAAGCGGGCGCCTTTGTAAGGGTGCCTTAAAAATGCACCCCTTTCATCAGTGCCGCCATCGCTACCTGCTCGCTGGTTGCCTCGGGCAGTTCCTTGCCGGGTGCGCCTTTGGCCGCCTCTGAATCCGGGAACATGCGGAAGGTCGCATTGTTGGCTATTTCCTGGAATTTCGGGAAGAGGGCGCCCATAACCGACAGGAACTTGCCCATTCCCGTGGCAACACGCTTGGGCTTGTTGATCACCGCCTCGACTACCAGGTCTACCGCCTCGTCCACTTCCAGGGCCGGCGCATACTGGTAGATTTTAGTGGGTGCGATCATGTCGGTACGCACCAGGGGCATATTGATATTGGTAAAATGAATATTCTTGTCGGAAAACTCTGAAGCCGCGCAGATCGAAAAGGCCTCCAACGCCGACTTGGACGCGACATAGGCGGAAAATCGCGGGGGATGGTTCAACACGCCAAGCGAGGAAATGTTGATGATTTGTCCCCGCTTTTTACTCGTCATGCCGGGCAGTACCCGCAGGATCATGCGCAGTGCACCGAAGTAATTGAGCTGCATTGTGCGCTCGAAGTCGTGGAACCGGTCGTAGGCGAATTCCACGGAACGACGGATGGAGCGGCCCGCGTTGTTGATCAGGATGTCGACGTGGCCAAGGTCCTTTTCTATCTCCGCGACCACCCTGTCACAGGCGTCCAGGTCAGCGATATCGACGGCGTAGCAATAGGCCTTGCCGCCGGCCGCCTCGATCTCGGCTTTGGTGGCTTCCAGCTTATCCATGCTGCGCGCGGTCAGGATGACTTTCGCGCCGGCCTTGGCCAGGCGCAGCGCTGTGGCCTTGCCGATCCCGGCGGAGGCGCCGGTGATCAGCACCAGGCGGTCGGCGACCTGGCCTTCCAGGGTTCGGTCTATGAACAAGTCCGGATCCAGGTTGCGCTCCCAGTAGTCCCAGACCTGTGGGGCGTAGCTGGGTAATTTGGGCACGCTGATGCCCGAACCCGCCAGCAGGGCCTGGGTGCGGCGGCTGTCGTAGCGGGTTTCATACTTCATCAGGATGGCAGCGGACTCCGGCAGGCCGAAACGCTCGAAGATCGCGCTTTTCAGGCGTTTTACCGGCGGCAGTTTGGCCAGCAGGTCCTTGAGTACCGAGGGCATGAAGTTGAACACCTTGGGATCGAAGCGCAACGTGAACTTGGGCGCGTGGGCTGCCTCGGCAAAGATATTCATCATCTGCCCGGTGGAGTAGTGATCCGGGTCGGTGATATGGAAGCAACCGCCGTCCTGGCCCTCGACGTGGGCGATATGGTCGATGGCCCGGGCCACGAAGTCGACCGGCACCACGTTGTTGAGGCCGGATTCGATGCCCACCAGGGGCATCCACTTTGGGAAGGCATCGCGGATTTTCTGGATGACCTTGAAGGAGTAGTAGGGCCCGTCGATCTTGTCGATTTCCCCGGTGCGCGAATGGCCGAGCACCGCCGCCGGGCGGTAGATACGGAAGGGAATCCTGCAATGATTGCGCACAACTTTTTCGGATTCGTGCTTGGTGCGGAAATAGGCGTGATCCAGGTTCTCTGCCTCTTCGAACATGTCCTCGCGGAAAGTGCCTTTGAAAAGTCCGCTCACGGCGATAGAGCTCACATGGTGAAAGCATGTCGCATCCATGGCCTGGGCCGCCTGCACGGCATTGGCTGTGCCGTTGATGTTCGCGGCAGCCTGGCTGGCTTCATCCGCCGCCATGTCATAAATGGCGGCAAAATGAAAGAAATGGTCGACCTTGCCTTTGAGCGCGGACAGGTCGCTCGCCGATAGCCCCATGTTCACGGCTGTGATGTCGCCATAAACCGGCATGATACGTGCGGCGGCAGCGGCCGGCAGACGCGCCTTGAGCGCCTCAAGCTTTTGCTTTGAAGATTCCCTTACCAGCACATGGATCTGGCCCTGGCGGGCAGCCAGTTGTTCTACAAAAAACCCGCCGATAAAACCGGTTGCGCCTGTCACAAAGTAGTTCATGGTGCTGGTCCTTTTTCGCGTGAACGTGGTGGGCCCATCATATTTGTGTTCGCCTGCTCCAAAACAGGTCGCCACACGCCAACTTGATATACATATCCATTCGTTGACGTCAGATGTCAGCGTCGTTGGCTGTTTATGTAGGGCGCGGCCGCGGACTAGCGTCCTGAGCGGCTTGCGCGGCGCAGCCAATACCCGTTAGCGTATCGGGCCTAACGGGTCAGCAGGCGCCGAATCGCCCCTTCCCTGTGCTTGTTGCGGGCGCGCATCTTGAGCATGTCGCCCACCAGCGACTCCACGCTCTGCGCCGTCTGGTCACGCACGGATTTCTGGATGGCGACTGATACGCTCCGCTTCCTGCAATCGGGTACCTCGATGGGCTTACCAAAGGCCAGGAAGCAGCGTTCGGGTTTTGGCAGCAGGGTGTTGAAAACGCCCCGGGGTATGGGAGGTACGATGTCTGGTCTGATGTCCCCGATCACACCCAGCTTCTGCAGCAGCTTGACGGGTCTGCTGTTGAGCAGGTCGCGACCCTCGATAACATGGTCCCACCAGTCGTCCGGGCCGACCATGCCGAACGGGGTGATGTTGTAACCATGTTGCGCGGCCATACGCACGAAACCGGTACGTTCACGCCAGACCAGTGAATATTTTTCTTCAACGGTCTTGTTCGCTTCGCCGGCACCGCCTGGAAAAACCAGGAGGTCGTGGCCAGCCTCCATCAGGGCGCTGCAAACTGCTGGGTGTCCCAGCACCATGCCACTGCTTGCCATTTTCTCCCCGGTGCTGGTCTGGAACCAGGCGTTGTCCGCCATCGCTCGCAGGAAGCGGCCGGTCTGTTGGTAAACCGTGGGCATCAGGATCATGCCGTCCAGTCCGAACATGGCATGATTGCCGATGAACAGGGTGGGCTCGTCCGGGATATTGTCCAGGCCAACAACGGTAGGAGCGAAATAGCGTTCTATGAAGCCGTTCAGGCGCCTGAAGGATTTTTCATCCGGGCCCTCTATGGCCAGGAATTTCTCGACCAGTGCCGTCAATTCATCAGCGGAAAAGGCTGGTTTTTTGTCGGTTTTTGTCTCGATCTTTTTCGCCATCTCGGTGTCTCCTGTGTCGCCGGTAGTGCGACCGGCACGGTGTTGCCGCCGGAGCTACCGGATCGACAACGAAGGTCAATTCAGAAGGTGAAGAGGGTTCTAGAATGCCTCTGGCCGCAACATCGCGTCATGGCCGCCGTCGACAAACAACATGGCGCCGCAAATGAAAGTCGCCTTGTCGCCCAGCAGGAAACTCGCGACGTCAGCCATATCCTGGGGCAGGCCGGGGCGACCCATCGGGATGGAGTCAATGAACTGCTTGATGGCGTCGCCATAGGTGGGGTCATCTTCTACCGCGGCGCTCAACGGGGTCCTGGTGTAGCCGGGACCTATGGCGTTCATGCGTATGCCCTGTGCCGCATAATCACGCGTATTGCGGCGCATCCAGCGGGTCAGGGCCTGTTTTGATCCGGAATAGGCCGGTTGCGATTCCATCTGTCCGGCGACCGCGCAGGCGGTCTGTTCATCACCTGCCAGCAGTGCCTGCACATAGTCGGGGTTGGTGGGCATTGGTGCTGAGTTCGATGAGACCAGCAGCACGGCAGCCCTGTTTTGGGCCAGCCTCTCGCGCAGTCCGACTACCAGCTCCACCGCGCCAAAATAGTTCACCGCTGTGATCAGCGCCCGGTCGGGGACGTGCGAGCCGACCCCGGCGCAGGCAATAAAACCCGCCAGGCCGTCGGTGGTCGCATCCAGTATGGCAGCAATCGCGCCGCGCCTTCCCTGGTCGGTCGCCAGGTTTGCCACGATGTCGGCCTCCTGGATATCCACCACCAGGACGCTATGCCCCTCCGTCTGCAGCTGTTGCCTGATGGCGGCGCCTATGCCGCTGGCGCCGCCGGTAATTACATACGTTCCCATGAGCTGAACCCCGCCTTGGCATTGATTGAGAGGATCCCAATTTAGCCGCAGGCAGTGGGGGCGAACAGGGCAAAGTGCGTCTATTGCATTGACATTACCGTTCGCGGTCGGCGCCTATTATTCTTTATCGTCCCGCCGGGCCGTGCGGTAATCACCAAATTTTTCGTCGCGTTCCTGCAGTGCGCCGGTCAGCCCCTGTTCCTGGATCTTGGCGATAAACGCCTTAAAACTCGGCTGGTGCGTTCCCAGGGTACACAGTTCTGTGCCCGCGCGAATACCCTGGCGCAAGCCCATGACGTCCATCTGGCGATGTACCGCGCGCTTGTTCAGCTGGACGATGTCCGGCGGCATGCTGGCAATGCGCTGCGCGATTGCCAGCACTTGTGCCTCGAGTTGGTCCGCCGGGTAGCAGGCCGTCGCCCAGCCTCGAGACTGGGCTTCCACGCCGGAAATCGAGTCGCCGGTCAACAGCATTTCCATGCCCTTGCGCATACCCACCAGCCAGGGATGGAAATGCATGTCCGGCACGCCAAAGCGTACGGCCGGGTAACCCATCTGGGCGTCTTCAGCCATGTACACCAGGTCACACCCGGTCGCCAGTTCACTGCCACCTGCCAGGCAGTAGCCGTGAACCTGCGCGATGACAGGTTTCGCCAGGTCCCAGATACCCATCCAGCCCTCGGTGACGTGCCTGGGCCACTGGCCGTCGCCGCCGGCGGAGTAAAACGGGTATTGCGCGTTCGCGTTGCCGCCGCCCAGGTCATAGCCCGCACTGAATGAACTGCCGGCGCCGCGGATGATTTGCACCCGGATATTCTCGTGGGCGTCACCCTCCTGCAGGGCGTGCAGCAATTCCCCGCGCAGTTCGTGGTTCAGGGCATTGCGTTTTTCAGGGCGATTCAGTGTGATGCGCCTCACAGACGGCGCGGGCTCGTCGACAATAATGACCTTGTAGCCATCCTCGCCGTAGCGTCGGACTGTGGACTGTGTGTTGGCGTAGAAATTGGGGGAGTTGGCCATGGTATTCTCTCGTGAGGTAAATAAGAAACTCGCTCGGCGCGCTTTAACACTTTCGCAGCGGGTGCGCGGTGAGTGTTTGCCGCGCCAACCGCGACGGGTAAGTTGGCGACAGAGTGTATGGCGCTGTTGCAACAGCAGGCAAGTCGCCAAGGTTTGATAAAGCGCACCAGCGACAGCCGATGCCCTGGGCCTGGGGTTCGCGATAAGGGCGAATGGCGTGTCAGTGCGATAGCCTGAACTGCCTGAACTCAAATGCACATGAATTCGGCTCGCTATGTGTTGCGATGCGCAGTCGCAATCCACACAATAACAGGCTGTGATACACAGGAAGCGGAACCGGGCAGTTGCCGCGGTAGCCGTGCAGGCAAGCTGGAGTTGAAGGGTATGAGACTGGCAAACAAGGTAGCGATTGTCACCGGCGCAGGCCAGGGCATAGGTGCAGTGACGGCAAGCCGGATGGCGGAAGAGGGCGCGAAGGTCGTGCTGGCGGCGCGCCGCCTCAATTTACTCGAGGAGGTGGTCCGGGAGATCGAGGCCGCTGGCGGTACCGCCATGGCGATCAGCTGTGACGTGTCCGACGAAGAGTCCGTGAAACAGCTGGTAGCGGCTACCGTGCAGGCCTATGGCAGGCTGGATATCGTGGTCAATAACGCGGTACTCATGGTGCCCGGCATGCTCGCCAGCCACAGCAGCAAGTCCTGGCGCCAGAATTTCCAGGTCTCCCTGGATGGCGCCATGTTCCTGATGCGTGAATCCTATGCCCAGCTGAAGGCAAACAAGGGAGCGGTGGTCAATGTCGCCTCGGTGTGCGGCCTGCTGGGCTCGGTGGGCACCGCCGGTTACAGCGCCGCCAAGGCGGGAATGATCGCCCTGTCGCGCAGCGCGGCAGTCGAGTGGGGCAAGCAGGGTGTCCGGGTTAACACGGTGATCCCCGGGGTGTTCCTGACACCGCCCACCCTGGGCCTGATGCCCGATGCACAATCACAGGCGGCGACCGCCCAATCCCTGCCGCTGGGGCGCATAGGCGACCCGGTGGAGTGCGCCAATGCCATCCTGTTCCTGGCCAGTGATGAAGCCTCCTACATTACCGGTGCAGACCTGGTGGTGGACGGGGGGCGCACGGCGGAACTCAATACCGGTACGGCGAGCTGGGATTAGGACATGGTGATGAACGAGGAACTGCTGGCAAGGATCGACCGACTGGAGTCGCTGGACGAGATACGCCAGTTACCGGCCAAATACGCGCTGTCGCTGGACATGCGCGACATGGACGCCCACGTGAACCTGTTTGCGCCGGATATCCGCGTGAGCCGCGAGCAGGTGGGGCGTGCGCACCTGAAGCGCTGGCTTGATGACACCCTGCGCCTGCAGTTCACCGGCACCTCGCACCATATAGGCAATCATGTGATCGAGTTCGATGACCCGGACCATGCCCACGGCGTGGTGTACTCCAAGAATGAGCACGAAACCGGGGACGAATGGGTCATTATGCAGATGCTGTACTGGGATAATTACGAGCGTATCGACGGTCGCTGGTATTTTCGACGCAGGCTGCCGTGTTACTGGTATGCCACCGATCTCAACAAGCCGCCGGTGGGCGACAAGAAAATGCGCTGGCCCGATCGCGATCCCTATGACGGCGCTTACCACGACCTCTGGCCTTCCTGGGATGATTTCTGGAGCAACCCGCCCCACAGCGATGAACCGGAAGTGGCTGCACCAGCGCCACTGGACCAGTTCCTGACAACCATGCGCCGGGGCGCGGCCGAGCCGAAAATCCGGGTCCGCTGATGATGCCTGACAGCTTAATCCGCAACAGGAAGAAGATATGGACATTTTCTCGAGTGTAACGCTGGGCCGGCTGCAGCTGGCAAACCGCGTGGTAATGGCACCCATGACGCGCAGTCGCGCGGACATTGACGCCGTACCCACTGACATGATGGTTGACTATTATGCCCAGCGCGCGGGGGCCGGCCTGATCGTATCAGAGGGCATTGCGCCCAGCGCAGCCGGCCTGGGCTACTGTCGTACGCCGGGGTTGTTCAACGATGCCCAGGTAGCGGCCTGGTCCCGGGTCACAAAGGCGGTGCACGCGGCGGGTGGAAAGATTGTTGCGCAGTTGATGCACGTGGGCCGGGTGTCCAGCCACCTCAATAAGCCCGAGGGTGCCGAGACCGTGGCCCCGTCTGCCATTGCCGCCCGCGGCGAGATCTATAGCGACCAGTCGGGCATGGTACCCTTCGACACGCCACGGGCACTGCGCACCGGGGAGATCGCCTGGGTTATCTCGGACTACCGCCGGGCGACGGCCAACGCCTACGCCGCTGGTTTTGACGGGGTCGAGCTGCATTGCACCAGCGGTTACCTGCCGGCGCAGTTTCTCTCCACCGGCACCAACCAGCGCGATGACGATTACGGCGGCAGCGTGCAGAATCGCTGTCGCTTTGCACTGGAGACCCTGGCCGCCATGGCCTCGGTAGATGGCGCCGCAAGGGTCGGTATGCGCATCTGCCCGGATAATCCGTTCAACGACCTGAAGGATGACAAACCCCAGGAAACCTTCGAATACCTGTTGCAGCAGGCGTCGCAGCTGGACCTGGCCTATCTCCATGTCATCCGCATGCCGAATCGGAAGGTGGACAATATCGCCCTGGGCAAACGCTTCTTTGGCGACCGCCTGGTGGTGAATGACAGTTACGATCTGGACGAGGCCAACGCCGTGATCAGCGGTGGCGAGGCGGCGGCGGTGTCGTTCGGCCGCCCCTTTATTGCCAACCCCGACCTGGTGGCACGCTTCCGCCAGAAGGCGGCACTGGCTGACTTCGATCCCGGGACCTTATACGCCGGTGGTGCGCAGGGCTATAGCGACTACCCGGCCCTGGATGAGGTGTCGCGCGGCCTATAGCGTCTTTTCCTTTGCCCTGGCGAATGCCGCCAGAGCCAGGGCGATATCGTCATCGCTGAGAGCGGCCGACATCTGGGTACGGATGCGGGCCTTGCCCTGTGGTACCACCGGGAAGGAAAACGCCACGACGTAAACACCGTTTTCCAGCACTGCTTCAGCAAATTTTGCGGCCCGGCTCGCATCGTGCAACATGACTGGCACGATCGGGTGCTCGCCCGGCAGCAATTCAAAGCCCAGTCCTGCAAGGCCCTCGCGAAATACTGCTGTGTTGTGCCTCAGCCTGTCGCGCAGCTGTGGTGCCTCGTTGACCAGCTCGATGGCCTTGATGGCACCCGCGACCACCGGTGGCGCCACGGTGTTGGAGAACAGGTAGGGCCGCGAGCGCTGGCGCAACAGGGCGACGATCTCCCTGCGCGCCGCGGTATAGCCGCCGCTGGCTCCCCCAAGGGCCTTGCCCAGTGTGCCGGTAATGATATCCACCCGGTCCATGCAAGCTCGCAATTCGTGGGTGCCCTTGCCGCTGGCACCGATGAAGCCCGTGGCATGGCAGTCATCGAAATGGACTAGCGCGCCGTATTTGTCGGCCAGTGCGCAGATCTCGTCGAGCCTGGCGATATAGCCGTCCATGGAAAACACGCCGTCGGTGCTGATCAGTTTGAAGCGTGCCCCCGCCGCGTCGGCCGCCTGCAACTGCGCTTCCAGGTCAGCCATGTCGTTGTTCCGGTAGCGATAGCGACTTGCCTTGCACAGCCGGATGCCGTCGATGATGCTGGCGTGGTTGAGTTCATCGGAGATCACCGCGTCTTCCGCTCCCAGCAGGGTTTCGAACAGGCCGCCGTTGGCATCGAAACAGGAGGGGTAAAGGATGGTGTCCTGGGTACCCAGGAAACGGCTGAGGCTTTCTTCGAGCTGCTTGTGCAGCGTCTGGGTGCCACAGATGAAGCGCACTGATGCCATGCCATATCCCCAGTCGTGAAGGCCCTGGGCCGCCGCCGCGTTTACCAGGGGATGCTGGGCGAGGCCCAGGTAGTTGTTGGCGCAGAGGTTCAGAACCTGCCTGCCACCGGCGACGCCCACGTGGGCGCCCTGGGGGCCGGTAATCAGTCGCTCGCGCTTGGTCAGTCCGGCGGCGTCGATACTGGCCAGCTCGCCGGCAACGTATTCCTGGAATCTTGCGTACACGCGCTGCCTCCTATATTTCCCAGTTGAGGACGACCTTGCTGGCCTCGCCGCTGGCCATGACATCGAAACCCTGCTGGTAATCGCGGTAAGCCATGCGATGCGTGATCACCGGGGAGATGTCCAGTCCGGAGTCGATCATCACGGACATCTTGTACCAGGTTTCGTACATCTCCCTGCCATAGATGCCCTTGAGTGTGAGCATATTGAAGATCACCTTGTTCCAGTCGATGGCGGTGTTCTCACTGGGAATTCCCAGTATCGACACTTTGCCGCCGTGGCACATATTGTCCAGCAGGTCATTGAAAGCCTGCCCGTTACCCGACATCTCCAGCCCCACATCGAAGCCCTCTGTCATGTGCAGTTCCTTCTGCACATCGGCGAGTGTTTCACGCATGACGTTGACGGTACGGGTGGCTCCCAGCTTTGCCGCCAGCGCAAGGCGGGCGTCGATCACATCGGTGATGACCACGTTGCGCGCCCCGGAGTGCCTGCATACCGCTGCCGCCATGGCGCCGATCGGCCCAGCCCCGGTGATCAGCACATCCTCCCCGAGCAGGGGCCACTGCAGCGCGGTGTGCACCGCATTGCCAAAAGGATCGAACAGGGCGGCGACGTCCAGGTCAATACCCTCGGAGTGTTCCCATACATTGGACATGGGCAGTACCAGGTATTCGGCGAAAGCCCCGGGACGATTCACGCCGATGCCGCTGGTGAATGCGCACAGGTGTCGACGCCCGGCCATGCAGTTGCGGCAGCGCCCGCAGACCACGTGGCCCTCACCGGATACGATCTGGCCAGGATGGAAGTCGATCACGTTCGAACCCACCTTGACGATCTCACCGACGAACTCGTGGCCTACCACCATAGGCACCGGAATCGTCTCCTGCGCCCACTTGTCCCAGTTGTAGATATGCATGTCCGTGCCGCAGATTGCGGTGCGCTTCACTTTGATCAGGACATCGTTGATGCCGGGAGTGGGTTCGGGAATCTCTTCCATCCAGATTCCCGGCCGGGCTTCCTTTTTTACCAGTGCTTTCATTGTCCAGTCTTCTCCTGGAATGCCTTATCTGACGCCCGATCGGGTGCCGTGTTGCCGCGGGTGGAATTTCCAACAGTGGCGCGGTGCCTCGCCGGGGCTATTCACCCGCGCGATCAAGCCGGTTCATGTCGCGCGAGCCACTCCAGCAGTATAGCGTTTACCGCCTCTGGCTGTTCCTGGTGCAGGAAGTGCCCGGCCCCGGCAATTTGCCTCACGACCAGGCCCGCGGGAAAATCTGCCTCGTGCATCATGGACTGGAATGTTTCGGTAGCGATACAACCGTCATTTTCGCCGGTCAGTGCCAGGGTGGGTACCGGTACCTTGAACAGGGCCTGATTCCTGGCCGTGGCAGAGAACGGCAGAGAGCGCGGGGCGAGCGCCGCACGGTAGTAGCCGAGGCTCGCAGCAGTGACCCCCGGTTGCCCGAGGCCTCGTATCACTGCCTGCAATTCTGTTTCAGGGGCCTCCCAGCCCGGGCTCCACCGGCGCCAGAGCATGCGGATAAAGCGGTAGTCCTTGCGCATGACGATCCGGTCGGCGATGCCCCTGAGCTGGAAAAACAACATGTACCAGGACAGGGCGAGCTGCCTGGGGTGCCTGCCCAGCCCGGTCAGGAAGCGGCCCGGGTGCGGCACCGCCATCGCGGTCAGGCTGCTGAAACGCTGCGGTGCGCTGGCTGCCGCGGTAAAACCCACCGCAGCGCCCCAGTCATGGCCGATCAGGTGGACCTTGTCTGCCGTCAGTTGATCGATCATGGCGAGTACGTCCTGGGAGATGGTATCCAGGGTGTAGTCGCCATTTGCAGGAATGGAACCCGGCTCATAGCCGCGCAGGGTGACGCTGACAGCCCGGAAACCGGCACTGGCGAGCGCCGGTAATTGCAGCCGGTACGAGCGCGCGTTATCCGGGAAGCCGTGCAGGCATAGCACGACGGGGCCCTGGCCGAGCGCCAGGGCGGTGAACTCCAGCTCCTTGTGCCGCAGGTGTAGTTCTTCGAAGGGCATTACGGCACCTGGTGTTCGAAGCGATTCGCGGACACGTTTTTACGCACCCGGTCGGCATCGAATACTTCCCCGTTCATCGCAATATAGACTCCCGGAGGCTTGCTTTGTACCGCTCCGATAGCGCAACCGATATTGAAGATGGCATCGCTTTCGGCAAAGGCCGCCGGCTGCAGCGCCCCGGTGAGCACGATCCGTTTTTCCTCGATACCTTGCAGGGCCATGGCGGTGGCGACCATGCCATCGGTGCCGTGCGTAATCAGCACACAATCCTCGGCGCAGTCACGGGCGAGCCGGCGGATCAGCTTGCGATCCTCGTCCGTCATATCCAGGCTGTCCTTGCGCATGGCGGACTCCACGGTAAAGGGGAATCCCACTGCCATCTTGCGCAGCAGCGCGCCGATCACCGGGTCGCCTACCTGGTAATCACTCTTGGCGTCGAAGTAAATCTTGTCGATGGTGCCACCGGTAGTGATGATGTGTAATTTCATTGGCAGGACATTTCGGTGTAAAAGGGCTCGGTGCTATTATAGGCGGCTTGTGCGGCGTCTGACAGTGCACTGTCAGTGTCCGGAGAATGCCGGAATTGGAACGACACTATGCTTGATATCAAACCCATGGCGGGCGCGCTGGGCGCAGAAATACACGGTCTGGATCTGTCGCGTGAGCTCACCGCCGCGGATCAGCGCGAGATACGCAAGCTGCTTAACGAGTACGAGGTGATTTTTTTTCGCGACCAGGCTATAGACCCCGCCAGGCAGAGGGCGCTGGCGCTGTCGTTCGGGCCGCTGCAAACCCACCCTGCCTACGAGACGGTAGAAGGTTTTCCGGAAGTGACCATCCTGGAAAGCACGCCCGAAAAACCGACCAAGATAGAAATGTGGCACTCGGACATGACCTTCCGCCAGCATCCGCCCATGGGGACGGTTCTGCGCTCTGTCATTATCCCGCCCAGGGGTGGCGATACCCTCTGGGCCAGCATGACAGCGGCCTATAATGGCCTGTCAGCGCCCATGCAGGCACTGCTTGGCGGACTGACTGCGGTTCACGATTTTGCCCACGGGTTCAAGGAAAGCCTGGCGGAGCCCGGTGGGCGGGAGCGGCTGGCGGACGCCGTGGCAGCCAATCCACCGGTGCGACACCCTGTCATTCGCACCCACCCGGAAACTGGCAAGAAAGTCATCTTCGTCAACAGCCTGTTCACCACTCATATCGAGGGCCTGCCCCGGGCTGAGAGCGAGGCCCTGCTACAGTTTTTGTTCCGGCACGTCACCACGCCTGAATATACCTGTCGATTCCAGTGGCAGCCCGACAGTATCGCCATCTGGGACAATCGCAGCACACAGCACAAACCTATCAATGATTACTTCCCCGCACACCGGCGCCTGCAACGCATTACCATCGATGGAGACAAACCCTATTAGTGGCTGTCTTTACCCATTGGTCAGTTCGGCGTTGGTCTGGACCTTACCGGACTTTACCCGACGGATATAGCCGTTCACTTCCCGTTTGACTTCCGGTGCAAACAGGTACAGGCCGAGTATGTTGGGGATGGCGATAAGAAAAACCATGGCATCGGAGAAATCCAGTACCGCAGACAGCTGGATCATGCAGCCCAGTGCGATAAAGGCGCAAAATATCGCCTTGAACAGCATCTGCGTCGAGGCGCCTTCGCCAAACAGGTAGGTCCACCCCTTCAGCCCGTAGTAGGACCAGGAGATACTGGTCGAGAAGGCAAACAGCAGGGCCGCCAGTGCCAGGGGGTAGGGGGCCCAGCTGAAGTGGTGTGCAAACGCGGCCGATGTCAGGGCAATGCCCTCCAGGCCGCTGTCCATCAGGCCGTTGGGATAGGCGGTAGTGATGATCACCAGGGAACTCAGGGTGCAGATAACCACCGTATCGATAAACGGTTCCAGCAGTGACACCAGGCCCTCGGAGGCGGGCTCGTCGGTTTGTACTGCGCTGTGCGCGATAGAGGCCGAGCCGATGCCTGCCTCGTTGGAGAACAGGGCCCGCTGGAAGCCGACGATGATCGCCCCCACCATACCGCCGGTCACGCTGTCCGCCGCGAAGGCGTTATTCCATATCAGGGCGATCGCCGCGGGCAGGTGCTCGACGCTCATGCCGATAACGACCAGCGCGCAAATGACGTACAGGATGCCCATAAAGGGCACGATATGCGCGGCGACCCGGGCGATGGAGCGGATGCCACCAATAATGACCACCGCAACGGTCGCTGCTATCAACAGGCCGAACAGCCAGCCCCGCCCGGCGAAAAAGCTCTGCTCGCCACCGGAGATGGTCACAAACTGTACATAGGCCTGGTTGGACTGGAACATATTGCCGATACCCAGGCAGCCAATGACCAGCGACAGGGCGTAAAACCGACCCAGTAACTTGCCCCAGCGAGGCGCCCCCCGTGCGGAAAGGTAGTGTTCCAGGTAGTACATCGGACCACCCGAGACGGAGCCGTCCGGGTTGTAACGACGGTACTTGACCCCCAGTGTGCATTCCACCAGTTTGGTGGACATCGCCAGGAAGCCGGCGACGAATAACCAGAAGGCGGCACCCGGGCCGCCGATGGCAATTGCCACTGCCACGCCCCCGATATTACCGATGCCCACGGTGCCGGACACGGCGGTAGCGACTGCCTGGAAGTGGGAAATTTCGCCGTTGGCCGAGGGGTCGTGGTAATGTCCCCGCACATGCCGCAGTGCGAGGCCAAAGCCACGGATATTGATGAAGCCGAGGTAAAAGGTAAAGAACAGGGCGGCTGCCGCCAGCCACAGGACGATAAGCGGAAAACCCTGGCCGAGTAAGTCGATCTTGTAAAAAACGATGTCCGACAGTCCATTGGCCAGGGGCCGCACCAGGCTCTCTACCTGCTGGTCGAAGCTCTCGGCGCGAGCGCCGGCGGACATCAACGCGCACGTCAGTCCATGTGAAACGTTCCTTATCACGCCCATGCCGTTACCCGGATGATCATTGCTGTGCGCCCATGCTCGCACAGCCTCCGCCGGGGTGCCAACCCGCTGGGTAGATGACGGGGCAAAAGGCATATCATTGATCCATGGGGATTCGTTTTTGCGCTGAATCGGCGTACAGTCTGCCTCCTGTCGCTTCGGGCGATTTGTATGAATGAGTCGCAAGGAGAACTATTTCCCACCCGGGTCATCTAAGTTCCTATGGCAGCAAACTGGATTGAAATCAGGGATTTGAGCTTCAAGCGTGGATCGAGAGCGATTCTCGATTCCCTGGATATCGATATACCGCAGGGCAGGATAACCGCCATCCTGGGTCCCAGTGGTTGCGGTAAAACGACCCTGCTGCGCCTGATCGGCAGCCAGTTGCGGCCCACTTCCGGCTCCATTCACATCGACGGCGTCGATATCACCCGGTTGAATCGCCGTGAGCTTTTTGTGTCGCGCGAACGGGTGGGCATGCTGTTCCAGTCCGGGGCGCTATTCACCGATCTTTCCGTTTACGAGAATGTCGCTTTTCCCTTGCGACTGCATACTCAATTGCCGGAAGGCATGATCCATGACCTGGTGCTTATGAAGCTGCACGCGGTGGGATTGCGCGGCGCCAGGGACCTGATGCCGGCAGAACTCTCCGGTGGCATGGCGCGCCGGGCAGCCCTGGCAAGGGCGATTATCCTGGATCCTGAGCTGATCATGTACGACGAGCCTTTTGTTGGCCAGGACCCGATTTTCGCAGGGGTATTGCGCGACCTGATCCGGCGCATCAACCAGGCCATGGGATGCACCTGCATTATCGTCTCCCACGATATCGCCGAAACCGTGGCGATATCGGATTACATGTACGTGCTCGCCAACGGGCGCATTATTGGCCAGGGTACGCCGGATGCCGTGATGAAGAGCGATGACGCCCGGGTCCAGCAGTTCCTGCGGGGATTGCCCGATGGCCCCGTACCTTTTCATTATCCCGCGCCGGATTACCGCCGGGATATGCTGCTGGAGGGCGAGTAATTGCTGGGTTTTTTGCAGCGGCTGGGTCGTTCCGGACTGGATACCGCGGCCGCTTTTGGCCGGGCGGGCATATTGTTGTGGCAGGCCCTTTGGGGTCCCATGGATTGGCGTGACGGCCCCGCCTTGCTGTTCCGCCAGCTCTATTTCGTCGGCGTATTCTCTCTCATTATCATCGTGGTGTCGGGCGTACTGATTGGCATGGTGCTCGCCCTGCAGGGTTACACCGTGCTGGTGCGCTTTGGCGCAGAGTCGGCACTGGGCGAGATGGTGTCCTTGACCCTGTTGCGTGAGCTGGGACCGGTGGTGGCCGCACTGTTGTTCGCCGGCCGGGCCGGCTCGGCCCTTACGGCCGAGATAGGTTTGATGAAGGCAACGGAACAACTGGCAGCGATGGATATGATCGGTGTCGATCCGCTGCGGCGCGTGGCAAGGCCCCGATTGTGGGCTGGCATCATATCCATGCCAATACTGGCGCAGGTGTTCAACATGGTAGCCATATTGGGTGCTGTTGCTGTCGGCGTAAGCTGGCTGGACGTCGACGCGGGTTCCTTCTGGTCCAATATGCAGGGCACAGTCGATTTCCGTGAGGATGTACTCAACGGCGTCATCAAGGCATTTGCCTTCGGCATAGTGGTGACCTGGATAGCCGTATTCGAGGGCTTTGATGCCGAGCCCACTCCCGAGGGAATCAGCACGGCGACGACACGTACGGTGGTGTACTCTTCCCTGGCTGTGCTGGCCATGGACTTTCTACTTACTGCACTCATGTTCGGGGTGGACTAAATGCAATCGCGTCAAATCGAAATTACCGTCGGTCTCTTCATCTTGCTGGGTATAGTCGCGCTCTCTTTTCTGGCTATCCAGGTCAGTGGCCTGAGCTTCGCGGATGCCCGGCGTGACACCTATGCGCTGTCGGCCCAGTTCAATACGGTCGCGGGGCTTACGCCAAGGGCAAAAGTCATGGTGGCCGGTGTCGCGGTCGGGCATGTGCGGGCAATTCATATTGACCCCATCACGGTACGCGCGGTGGTGGAGATGGCCATAGACAAAGATGTCGATTACCTGACGACGGACAGCATTGCATCGATCAAGACAGCGGGTGTATTGGGTGAACAGTATGTGAGTATTGCCGTTGGCGGTGCGCCCGATATCCTGAAAGCCGGAGATACGATCAAGGACACCCAGTCGGCGATGATACTCGAGGACCTTATCAGTAAATTCGCCACCAGTTTCACAGACAAGAAGTGAAGTAACATGCCTTTACCCGGAGAATATCATGAGCAGCGTCGATAGATTATTCAAGCCGTTTGTTGTACTGGTGGCTGTCCTGTTGATGGTGGCCCCTGTTATGGCCCAGGTTGCGTCCACCGTGCAGAATATCGACCGGTCCGATCCACAAAAAATGCTCGAGCAGGCGACCGGCGAGCTGCTCGACATCTCCAGTGCGGCCCAGTCCTATGCCAGGGAGGACCCGGAGCGCTATTACGCCGAAGTCTCGGCAGTACTGGACCAGGTCATGGACATACAGTATTTCTCCCGCGGCGTAATGGCCACTTACGCCAGCTCCCGGCTCTATGCATCACTGGCAACCGATGCCGAGCGTGCCGCTTTCCGCGACAGGGTAGGCCGGTTTGCCGTCGCCCTGAAACGTGTCTGGATGGTGAAGTATGCCGATGCCCTGCTGCGTTTCAGGGGTGAACGAATCGACCTGAAGAAAGTTCTCACCTCCGACGACAGTGGCGACAGGGCGAGCCTGGAGCAAACCATTCATGCCCAGGACGGTACGGATTACCTTGTGCGCTACAGTGTGCACAAGGTCAGCGACGGCAGCTGGCTGATAGCGAATGTCATAGTGGAGGATATCAACCTCGGTGAGAGCTACCGAAGCCAGTTCGCCGAGGCCGTGGAGAATCACCGGGGCGATGTGGATTACGTTGTCGATCACTGGGTTGACCTGATGATTCACGATGGCTCGGGCAGTTCCCAGGATGCGACCGGTGCCAAAAAATGACAGCTGCGGCCTCGCTATCGTTCGAAGGCGATTGTATGCGCGTGGAGGGAACCCTGGATTTCGCCACCGTTATCCCCCTGGAGACACAGGGTAAGGCCTGGCTGCGGGAGCAGGCCCCCGCAGTGTGCCGGCTGGACCTGGGTGCGGTGGCCAACTGCAACAGTGCCGCTACAGCGCTGGTGCTGAGCTGGTTGCGTACTGCCCACGCGGTGGGCAAAAAACTCTCGATAGAAAATGTACCCGAGAGCCTGAGGGGCCAGATGCAGCTAGCCAGCCTCGATGACATTTTGTCAGCAGGCTAGCCCGGTGCTGCTAATCAATGAGCAGCTTTACACTGGTCGCTGGACGGGTCGCCGCAAATAACCGGGTGTATGGGAAGCCGATGAAGAACACAAGGATGGAGCTGGAGAAAAAAAAGCCCGGAGTGGAACTCAACAAGCCGCCGGAAAATGATTTCTGGCAGCGCCCCAATGTACGCCTGGGCATGTACCTGCTGTTGTGTACGATCCTGTGGGTCTGGTGGCAGTCGGACCTGCATCAGGCGCAGGAGGAAGTGCCATACAGTGAATTCGTCACATACCTGGACCAGGGCCAGGTGGATAAGGTGCTGGTAGGTGATGCCGTTATCCAGGCGACACTTAAACACAAGGATCCAAAGAGCGGGCAGCCCAGGGTTATTGTTACCGTGCCATTGGCGAATGCGGCGCTGGCGAAGAGCCTGGAGAAACAGGGCGTGGATTACACCGTGCAGCATGACAGTAAATGGCTGGGCGCCCTGTTAGGCTGGATCCTGCCTTTCGGCCTGTTATTCCTGTTCTGGAGCTGGATGGGGCGGCGCATGAGCGGCGGCGCGGCGGGTTTCCTCAATGTCGGGGGCAAAATGCGTATTCACGCGGACAGCTCACCAACTGTGACGTTCGACGATGTGGCCGGCGCGGAGGAGGCCAAGGAGGAGTTGAAGGAGAGCATTGAGTTCCTGAAAGACCCAACCCGCATCCAGCGCCTCGGCGGTCATATGCCCAAGGGTGTCCTGTTGCTTGGATCACCAGGCACGGGCAAGACCCTGCTGGCCCGTGCGGTCTCGGGTGAGGCAGGCGTGCCGTTTTTCAATATCAGTGGTTCGGAATTTATCGAGATGTTTGTCGGTGTGGGTGCCGCGCGGGTTCGCGACCTCTTCCAACAGGCCCGCGACAAGGCGCCGTGTATTATTTTTATCGATGAGCTGGACGGTATCGGTCGTACCCGCGGCGGTCCCGCGATGATGGGCGGGCATGACGAGCGCGAACAAACACTCAACCAGCTGCTCACGGAAATGGACGGGTTCGATCCTTCCATCGGTGTGGTGGTGATGGCCGCCACCAACCGCCCGGAGGTGTTGGATAAGGCCCTGCTGCGTGCCGGGCGTTTCGACCGGCAGATCGTCGTGGACAAGCCGGACCTTGCGGCCAGGCAGGCCATACTGGCCTTGCACGCCCGCAAGCTGACCCTGGCGGGTGATGTCGAACTGTCCGTGGTGGCCCAGCGCACGCCGGGTTTTGTCGGTGCCGACCTGGCCAATATCTGTAACGAAGCGGCTATCCTGGCGGTGCGCCACGATCACCAGGCAGTATCCATGAGTGATTTCGAGGCGGCGATTGATCGCGTGATAGCCGGTCCGGAGAAAAAACACAGGGTATTGAATGCCGACGAAAAATGCCGGGTCGCCTTCCATGAGTCCGGTCACGCCCTGGTGGCCCTGACCGTGCCTACCGGCGAACCCGTTCACAAGATATCCATTATCCCGCGCGGCGTTGCGGCGCTGGGTTACACCCTGCAATTGCCGGTAACGGAAAAATTCCTGTCAACCCGTGATGAGCTCAAGGATCAGCTGGCAATTTTGTTGGGTGGCAGGGCGGCGGAAGAACTTCAGTTTGGTGACATATCCAGCGGTGCATCCAATGACCTGGAGCGGGCCAGCGAAATAGCCCGCGATATGGTCACGCGACTCGGTATGAGCGAGGAGTTGGGACCGCTTACCTACGGGCGGCGCCAGCAATCCCTTTACCTGGGTGGCGAGTATATGGAGGAAAGAAATTACAGTGATGAAACCTCGCGGCAGATTGATAGCGCTGTCAGGGCGCTGGTAGAGGATGCCCATCGCTGCGCCCGCGATATCCTCGAACGACGCCGGCCGGCCCTGGCTGCGCTGGCTGCGCTGTTGCAGGAAAAAGAAGTCATCAGCGGGGAGGAGGCGGAGGCCGTGCTGAGTGCTGGCTGAAGCAAGTATTCGTCGGGAGTCTACGAAACCCGGTGACGGTGAATACACGGGCAATTACGGAGCAACAGTTGGCGCGGCTAAACCGGATTCAGCGATGGCAAAAACAGCGTCGCTTGCGACACTCCCGCCTGCCGCTTGGGGTGTGGGAGGTGGCGGTAGGGGAGCGACTTGATCGCTACGGCCTGTCGCATGCCGAGCGTAGGCGCCTGCGGGAACTGGCCAGCTTGTTCCTGTACCACAAGACAATCAGCGGTGCCGGTGGCCTGGTCATCCAGCCCACCGTGCGTGTTGAGATCGCGGCCCTGGCCTGCTTGCTGATCCTGAACCTGGACCTCGAATACTACCGTGGCTGGACCGAGGTGATTGTTTATCCGGGTCGCTTCGTCGTTGACAGGCAAGAAAGTGATGCCACCGGGGTCGTGCACCAGACTCGCCGTGTACTGGGGGGGGAAGCGTGGCTGCGCGGGCCGGTGATCCTGTCACAGACCGATGTCAACGGGGATGACCTGGCTGGCAATATTGTCCTGCATGAGTTCGCCCACAAGCTCGATATGCTGACCGGGTCAGCCAACGGTATGCCACCCTTGCACCCGAACATGGTCCGCAGCAAATGGACCGAGGCATTTTCCCGTGCCTACGCTGAATTGCGTCACCAGGTGGAGCACCGCCGCGCAGCGATAGATCCCTATGCCGCACAGAGCCCCGCGGAATTTTTTGCGGTAGTCACCGTTGCGTTTTTTGAACAGGCTTCACACTTGAAGCACACTTTCCCGCATGTTTACCAGCAACTGTGCCTGTTCTACCGACAGGACCCCTTGCAGCGCCTGGGCCGTCGGGACCCGGCCGGACATTCCATGGCAGCGCCATAGGCAAATTGTACAGGCGCAATCCGGATTGATTTATCTTAAATCAACGGGCGGTTGTTGCCGCCGGTTAAGCAAGCCACTATCCTTTACCCGGTATTGCTCACTATTGAGCACTTGAGTTTAATTTTGTTTACAGGGGACTTTTCACTATGAAAACACGCGCAGCAGTGGCCTTTCAGGCGGGCAAACCACTTGAAATCGTGGAAGTGGACCTCGATGGGCCGCGCACGGGTGAGGTACTGGTGGAGATCAAGGCCACCGGTGTGTGTCACACCGATGCTTTTACCCTGTCCGGTGATGACCCGGAGGGCGCTTTCCCCGCTATTCTCGGTCACGAGGGCGCTGGCGTGGTGGTGGAAGTGGGCCCGGGCGTCAAAAGCCTCAAGCCGGGCGATCACGTGATCCCCCTGTATACGCCGGAGTGCCGGGAATGCGATTACTGCCTGCATCCCAAGACCAACCTGTGCCAGGCCATCCGCAGCACCCAGGGGCAGGGTGTGATGCCGGATGGCAGTAGTCGCTTTTCCCTGGATGGCAAACCCCTGCTGCACTATATGGGGTGCTCCACATTTTCCAACTATACCGTGCTGCCTGAAATTGCGCTGGCGAAGGTGCGACAGGACGCGCCTTTCGACAAGATCTGCTATATCGGCTGCGGCGTGACCACCGGTATCGGCGCGGTGGCTTTCACCATGAAAGTCGAGCCGGGATCTACCGTGGCGGTGTTCGGCCTGGGTGGCATTGGCTTGAACGTGGTACAGGGCGCGAAGATGGTGGGCGCGACGCGAATCATTGGTGTCGATCTCAATCCCGGCAGGGTGGAACTGGCGAAGAAGTTCGGCATGACGGACTTCGTCAACCCCAGTGAAGTCGATGACGTGGTGCAGCACCTGATCGATATGACCGGTGGTGGCGTGGACTACAGCTTTGAGTGCATCGGCAACGTGAACGTGATGCGCCAGGCCCTGGAATGCTGTCACAAGGGCTGGGGGCAGAGCTGTATCATCGGTGTGGCCGCTGCCGGCAAGGAGATATCAACCCGTCCGTTCCAGCTGGTGACAGGGCGCGGCTGGCGCGGCTCGGCATTTGGCGGGGCCCGCGGGCGTACTGATGTGCCCAGGATCGTCGACTGGTACATGGAAGGCAAGATCAAGATCGACGACCTGATCACCCACACCATGCCGCTGGATGATATCAACAAGGCCTTCGACCTGATGCATGCCGGTGAGAGCATTCGCTCGGTGGTGCTGTACTAGGAGCCCCGGATGAAAGAGATAGGTGCCAACAAGTGTTTCGGCGGGCAGCAATTGCGCTTTTCCCACGCCTCCGAAGTGCTGGACTGCGATATGAGCTTCTCCATTTACCTGCCGCCGCAAGTGGAGGCGGGTGGCGTAGCGCAGCAGGTGCCCCTGGTTTACTGGCTCTCGGGATTAACCTGTACCGATGAAAATTTTGTTACCAAGGCCGGCGCCCAGCGTTACGCGGCGGAACTGGGCCTGGCCATCGTGGCGCCGGATACCAGTCCTCGTGGCGAGGGCGTGCCGGACGATCCAGAAGGCGCTTATGACTTTGGCCTGGGTGCAGGATTTTACGTCAACGCGACACAGCAGCCCTGGGCCGGGCACTACCGCATGTATGATTATATCCTGGACGAATTACCGGCCCTGATTGCAAAAGAGTTTCCGGTGGACTGCGCCCGGGCAGGCATCTCCGGCCACTCCATGGGGGGGCACGGCGCACTCACCATCGCCCTGAAAAATCCGCAGCGCTTCAAGTCGGTTACCGCGTTCTCCCCCATCTGCTCACCCCTGAATTGCCCCTGGGGTGAGAAAGCGCTGGGTCGCTACCTGGGCCCCGACCGGGGCGCCTGGGAACAGTACGATGCCTGTGCGCTGGTGGCGAAAAGTGCAGTGCAGCTGCCTGTGCTGGTCGACCAGGGCACCGCGGATACCTTTCTAGCGGAGCAGTTGAAGACACCGCTGCTCGAAAAGGCGTGCCTGGACGCCCGCTACCCCATGACAATCCGCATGCAGGATGGCTACGATCACAGTTACTTCTTTATTTCGTCTTTCATCGGTGAGCACCTGGCTTTTCACGCTGGTTGTCTTTACTAGCTGTGTACCAGTTCATTGTCGATCGCGGTGAGGGAAGTGACAGATGCTTGAAGGTATAACGAACACCGTTGCACAGCATATCCATACATACCGCGAGGTACCCGGCGGCCTGCTGCCTTTATTGCACGCTATCCAGGATAGCGTGGGCTATATCCCGGCGGAGGTCATACCGGATATCGCCCGCGCGCTGCAGCTGTCTCGCGCCGAGGTACACGGGGTTGTCAGCTTTTACCACGATTTTCGCAGCCAGCCCGCCGGTAGCCATGTGCTGCAAATCTGTCGCGCCGAGGCCTGCCAGGCCCTTGGTTCGCGCGCGCTGGAGGCACACGCCAAGTCCAGCCTGGGTATCGGCTACGGTGAAACCACCGCGGACGGCGCGGTCACGCTGGAGCCGGTTTACTGCCTGGGCAACTGCGCCTGCTCCCCGTCCGTGAGAATTGACGACGAGATTCACGCCCGGGTCGATGCGGCGCGGCTCGATCAACTGCTGGCCCAGCTCGGCATTGGTGCGGTGAAATGAAACTCAAGGCATTCCTGCCCCGCGATACCACCGCGCAGGCACTGGGGGCGGACCAGCTGGCAACCGCGTTGCAGCGCGAGGCCAACAACCGCGCATATTCGCTCGAACTGGTGCGTAATGGCTCCCGCGGCCTGTTCTGGCTCGAGCCCCTGCTGGAAGTGGAGTATGGCGAAGAACGTATCGCCTATGGCCCGATGACGCTGGCGGCAGTGCCGTCGGTACTGGAAGCGCTTGCCATCGATCCCGCGGCTCACCCACTGTACCTCGGTCCCGTCGCGGACATTGCCTACCTGAAGACCCAGCAGCGCCTCACCTTTGCCCGCGTGGGGCTGGGCGATCCGCTGTGCCTGCAGCACTATCGTTCCCTCGGCGGCTTTGCCGGCCTGGAGAACGCGCTGCGCCTGGAGGGCCAGGCAATTGTCGACCAGGTCACCGAATCGGGTCTGCGGGGCAGGGGCGGTGCGGCATTTCCAGCGGGTATCAAATGGCAGACCGTGCTCGATACGCCCTGTGAGCAGAAATACATTGTGTGCAATGCCGACGAGGGAGATTCGGGCACCTTTGCCGACCGGCTGCTGATGGAGGCGGATCCCTACCAGCTCGTCGAGGGCATGATCATAGCCGGCCTGGCCGTGGGCGCGACCCGGGGATACATCTACCTGCGCTCGGAATATCCGCGCGCGAAGGAGATACTGGAGCAAGCCATTGCCCACGCCGGCGCCGATCAATACCTGGGTAAGGATATTCGCGGCAGCGGCAAGTCTTTTGCGCTGGAACTGCGAATAGGGGCGGGCGCTTACATCTGCGGCGAGGAGACCTCCCTGCTCAACAGCCTGGAGGGTGGGCGCGGCACGGTGCGCGCAAAACCGCCGCTGCCGGCTATCGAGGGACTGTTTGGGCGCCCCACCGTGGTAAACAACGTGCTGACCCTGGCGGCGGTAACCACGGTGATGGAAAAAGGCGCCGCATATTACCGCGACTACGGCGTGGGCCGCTCCCGCGGCACCCTGGCAGTGCAACTGGGGGGCAATGTGCGGCGCGGCGGACTGGTTGAAGTGTCCTATGGCGCGACCGTGCGGGAGCTGGTGGAAGGCTACGGCGGCGGGACCCACAGCGGTCGACCCGTGCGCGCGATCCAGGTAGGTGGCCCCCTGGGTGCCTACCTGCCGCAAGCGCAGTGGGATACGCCGCTGGATTACGAGGCCTTTGCCGCTATTGGCGCCATGCTGGGTCACGGCGGCATCGTCGTGTTCGACGACAGCGTTGACATGGCAGCCCAGGCGCGTTTCGCCATGGAGTTTTGCGCGGTGGAGTCCTGCGGCAAGTGCACGCCCTGCCGCATCGGGTCTGTCCGGGGAGTCGAGGTCATCGACCGGCTCATTGCGCGCGAGTCACCCCGGGAGGATCTCGCCCTGTTGCACGATCTGTGCGATACCATGGAAGCGGGTTCCCTGTGCGCCATGGGTGGCCTGACGCCCTACCCGGTAAGAAGTGCGCTTAGCCATTTTCCCGAGGATTTTTCCTGAACAGGCAATGCACGCAGGTGCGTGCCGCGAAGGTGATGTGATGCTTCAGTTTTATGAACCAGAACAGGATTACGGTACGCCCGCAGTGACGTCTGGAGCGACAGTCAGCCTTCTTATAGATGGTAAAACGGTGACAGTGCCCGCGGGTACCTCGGTTATGCGTGCCGCGTCCGAGGCGGGTATCAAAGTGCCCAGGCTGTGCGCTACCGAGTCCCTCGAGCCGTTCGGTTCATGCCGGGTCTGCCTGGTGGAGATCGAGGGCATGAAAGGCTACCCGGCGTCCTGTACCACGCCGGTGCGCGAAGACATGGTGGTGCGTACGCAAACCGAAAGCCTTGCCGGCCTGCGCCGCAACGTGATGGAACTGTATATTTCCGATCACCCCCTGGATTGCCTGACCTGCCCCACCAATGGCGACTGCGAACTGCAGGATACCGCCGGGGAGCTGGGCTTGCGGGAAGTGCGTTACGGATTTACCGGCGCAAATCACCTGGATGCGCCCACCGATACGTCCAATCCCTATTTCACCTTCGACGCTTCCAAGTGCATTGTTTGCTCGCGCTGCGTGCGGGCCTGCGAGGAAACCCAGGGCACCTTCGCCCTGACGATCCAGGGCCGTGGCTTCAATTCCAGCGTCAGTGCCGGGCAGGACCAGGGTTTTATGGACAGCGACTGCGTATCCTGCGGCGCCTGCGTAAAAGCCTGCCCCACGGCGACCCTGACGGAAAACACCATCATTGCGTACGGCAAGCCGGACCACAGCGTGGTGACCACCTGCGCATATTGCGGTGTCGGATGCGCCTTCCGCGCTGATCTGAAGGGCAATACCGTCGTGCGAATGACGCCCCACAGGGACGGCAAGGCCAACGAGGGACACGCCTGCGTGAAAGGCCGTTTTGCTTTTGGTTACGCCACCCACAGCGACCGCATCACCCGGCCGATGATCCGCGACAGCATCGACGAGCCCTGGCGCACGGTGTCCTGGGAAGAGGCGATCGCCTTTACCGCGAAACGCTTCCGGGCGATCCAGGAAAAATACGGGCGCAACAGCATTGGCGCCATCAGCTCCTCGCGCTGCACCAACGAGGAAGTCTACCTGGTACAGAAACTGGTGAGGGCCGGTTTCGGCAACAACAATATCGATACCTGCGCCCGGGTCTGTCACTCACCCACTGGCTATGGCCTGAAGACAACCCTGGGCGAGTCCGCGGGCACCCAGACGTTTTCCTCGGTAGCCTACTCGGACGTGGTGCTGGTGATGGGCTCCAATCCCACCGAGGCGCACCCGGTGTTCGGATCCCGTTTGAAGAAACGGCTGCGCGAGGGCGCCAGGTTGATCGTGATCGACCCGCGCGGTATCGAACTGGTGGACGCACCCCATATCCGCGCGGACTATCACCTGGCGGTGAACCCGGGATCCAATGTGGCAGTGCTGAACGCCATGGCCCATGTCATCGCCACCGAGAAACTGCATGACCAGGCGTTTATCGCGGAGCGTTGCGACAACGCCCAGTTCGCCCGCTGGCTTGAGTTTATCAGTGACCGCCGCCATGCACCGGAGGAGCAGGCGGCGGCCACCGGCGTGCCTGCGCAAGCGCTGCGCGACGCCGCCCGGCTGTATGCCACGGGTGGTAATGCCGCGATATATTACGGTCTTGGGGTGACAGAGCACAGCCAGGGTTCTACCGCCGTGATGGCCATCGCCAATCTCGCCATGCTTACGGGAAATGTGGGGCGAGAGGGTGTGGGAGTGAATCCCATGCGAGGCCAGAACAATGTACAGGGCTCCTGCGACATGGGCTCCTTTCCACATGAGTTACCGGGCTATCGGCATTTGTCTGACGACAGCGCCCGTGCGCTGTTCGAGCGGGAGTGGAAGGTGACGCTGGATCCTGAGCCCGGCATGCGCATACCGAATATGTTTGACTCCGCGGTAGACGGGGATTTCCGGGGGCTTTACTGCCAGGGGGAGGACGTGGCGCAGTCGGACCCCAATACCCAGCACATCCAGGCCGCGCTGTCCGCGCTGGACTGTCTCGTGGTACAGGATATTTTTCTCAACGAGACCGCCAAGTTCGCCCATGTATTCCTTCCGGGGTCTTCTTTCCTTGAGAAAAATGGCACTTTCACCAATGCCGAACGGCGGATTTCCCCGGTGCGCAAGGTGATGCCGCCCCTGGCTGGCAAGGAGGACTGGGAGGTGACCCGGGACCTGGCCAACGCCATGGGCTGCGCCATGGATTATGAACATCCCTCCCAGATCATGGATGAAATAGCCCGGCTTACGCCGACCTTCCACGGGGTCAGCTACGAGAAGCTCGACGCCATGGGTAGTATCCAGTGGCCCTGCAACGATCAGCATCCCGAGGGCACCCCCATCATGCACGTCGATGAATTTGTACGCGGCAGGGGCTTTTTTGCCCTCACCGAGTACGTGCCAACCGAGGAGCGCGCCAACCGTCGTTACCCACTGCTATTGACCACCGGGCGGATACTCAGCCAGTACAACGTGGGAGCCCAGACCCGCCGTACGGCGAACAGCGCCTGGCACCCCGAGGACATACTGGAGATACATCCCCATGATGCCGAGGAACGCGGGATAAACGAGGGGGACTGGTTGGGCATACAGAGCCGGGTCGGGAATACCGTGCTGCGCGCACGCCTGTCGGAACGCGTGAAGCCCGGTGTGGTTTACACCACTTTCCATCACCCGCTGTCGGGGGCCAACGTCATTACCACGGACAATTCCGACTGGGCGACCAACTGCCCCGAGTACAAGGTCACGGCGGTGCAGGTCACCCGGGTGACTGAACCCTCTGCCTGGCAGGCCCGGCAGCAGCAGTTCGATCGCCGCCAGCAACAGTTGCTCGATACGGCCACATCCGGTTGAAAGCCCTGACCCAGACCGTCATGCGCGACACCTGGGCCGGCGGGCGCTTGCGGCAGGGCCCGGATGAAATCGTGGTCGAGACCCCCGTGGCGCTTGTGTATAACGGTATTTCCCACGCGGTGATGATGGCGACACCTGCAGACCTTGAAGACCTGGCGCTGGGCTTCAGTCTTTCCGAGGGTATCATCGGGCGCCGTGAGCAGTTGCTGGATGTTGAAACGCTGGAGCGTGAGGTGGGCGTGGAGCTGGCCATCACCATCAGCGCGGAGGCCTTCGCCGCCCTGAAGGAACGGCGCAGAAGCCTGGTCGGGCGCACCGGCTGTGGCCTGTGCGGTGTGGAATCCCTTGAACAGGCCATTCCCCCGGCGACCCGGGTGCTCGGTGAATACAGAATTTCCCAACAGTCCTTGCAGCGTGCATTGCTTGCCATGGGGGAGCGCCAGCCTCTGAAAAGCTCGACGGGCGGTGTGCACGGAGCCGCCTGGTGCCGTGCGAACGGGGACGTCGAAGTGGTGCGGGAGGACGTGGGCCGGCACAATGCGCTGGATAAGTTGCTGGGTGCCCTGCAGCGCAGCGCGCACTCGGCGGAAGGCTTTGCGCTGGTCACCAGTCGAGCCAGCTATGAAATGGTGGCCAAGGCCGCCCGGTGTAATGTCGCTATACTGGCCGCGGTGTCGGCGCCCACCTCCCTGGCGGTACAACAGGCCCTGCAAAGCGGCCTTACTCTCGTGGGCTTCGTCCAGCCGGGCCGTCAGGTGATCTACACCAACGCGCAACGAATAGTGGAGGAGCCTTGAACATGGCGGGGCGGCAAATCGAACAGCTCGTGAAAATGGCCAACCAGATAGCGCTGAACCTGGGTGCGGGACACGATGAAACCGCGGTGGACAGGACGGCGGAACATATCAGCCGCTTCTGGACAGCGGCCATGTGCAGGCAGCTCACGCAATATTGGCGCGAGGGCGGGCAGGTGGCACCGGTAGTGGCCGCCAGCCTGGCGGCGCTGGAACAGGCAGAGAGCAAAGGGAGAGCAACAAAATGAACTTATTTCCAGATTCAGCGCGAGCGATGTTGGCGCTCGTGGTCGTGTTTATTTTGGGCGTGGATGCGCCCGTGCGGGCGGATGACAATGCGCCCTATCCACAGATAATCGTGAGCGGGCAGGGCAGCGCGGAGCTGGTACCGGATATGGCGGTGCTGCAACTGGCGGTTGTCCGCGAGGCGGAGACCGCCCGGGCGGCGCTGGATGCAAACTCCGCGGCGCTGGCCGCAGTGCTCAAGTCCCTGCGCGACCTTGGCATCGCCGAGCGCGACCTGCAGACCGCCAATTTCTCCATTCAACCGAAGTATGTGTACCCCTCCCCGCAGGCCCGGGATGAACGCCAGCCGCCGCGCATCGCAGGCTACACGGTGCGCAATGGCCTCAGTGTGCGAGTACGTGACCTGGCCAAGCTCGGTGCCATCATGGACACGTCGGTGACCCTGGGCGTCAACGAGGGTGGCGGCATATTGTTTACCAATGACGATCCCACCGCTGCTGTTGAGCAGGCCCGCACCCGGGCGGTCAGGAGTGCCATGGCCAAGGCCAATACCCTGGCGTCGGCGGCGGGCGTCAAGCTCGGCAGGGTGCTGGAAATGTCGGAGCAGTCTTACGAGCCGGCGCCCGCGCCGATGATACAGGCCAGGATGGTGATGGCTGATGCGGCGCCGGAGCCGGTGCCTGTCGCGGCCGGTGAGAACAGCTACCAGGTGACGGTGAACCTGTCCTATGCCATCGTGCAGTAACACCGCACAAACGGGCGCGCGTGCAGGGTGCACCTGACCCACTGCCCGGCCCTGGACGAAGCGCTGGACGCTATCGCGCCATATACGATCCAGATCAATACCTGCGCGGGTAGAGCCGCGCACAATGGACTCCCATGGGTATAGAGATCGACAAGACCAGTTTTGACCCCCGGGACTACCGTGACTTCGGTGCGCGCCTGGGTGAAAACCTGGACGCGCTGCAGCACCTGCTTTCAGGGCCGGGTTTCGGTGAGGGCCCGGCATCGCTGGGCGCTGAGCTGGAGATGTATATCGTCGACTCCGCGGGCCACCCGCTGTACGCCAATGAGGAAATCCTGGCGGACGCCGGTGACCCCCAGCTGACCCTGGAGCTCAACCGGTACAACCTGGAGTTCAACCTGTCCCCCTACCGGATGAGTGAATCTCCCTTTGCCGCCACCGAAGGTGAAATTCTCGGCAAGCTGGAGCGACTCAGGGGCGTTGCCGGACGGCACGGCGGGCGCATTGTGCCCATTGGAATCCTGCCCACCCTGCGCCAGACCGATTTTGGAGCGCACTGCATTACCCGGCGCCGACGCTATCACGCGCTGGTCGAGCAACTCATCCGGCGACGGGGAGACGAGTTCCGCATAGATATCAATGGGGAGGATCCCCTGAAGCTCGAGCTTGCGGATATCACCCTGGAGGGAGCCAATACCTCCTTCCAGGTACACTACCGGGTGAAGCCCGCGGATTATGCGGATACCTTTAACGCCATCCAGCTGGTGACGCCGCTGGCCCTGGCCATAGGCGCCAATTCCCCCACCCTGTTTGGTCACCGCCTCTGGCACGAGACGCGTATTCCGCTGTTCAAGCAGAGCATTGATACCCGTCACACGGATCGCTACAGCTGGCGGGAGACCGCCCGGGTGAATTTCGGCCAGGGTTGGGCCCGGCGCGGCGCGCTGGAGCTTTTCCGGGAAGTGGTGCGCTTATATCCACCGCTGCTGCCGGTATGCTCCGGTTTGTCGCCGGCCCAGGAGCTGGCTGGTGGTCTCGCGGTGCCCTCCCTGTCGGAGTTGCGACTCCACCAGAGCACCGTCTGGCTGTGGAATCGACCGATTTATGACAATCTGGACGAGGGCCACCTGCGGATCGAGATGCGCGCCCTGCCTGCGGGCCCTACAGCCGTGGACATGGTAGCGAATGCCGCTTTCCTGATCGGCCTCGCCGAGGGTATTCGGCCGGGCGTAAACGAATTATTGCCGGCGCTGCCGTTTTCCAGGGCGGAATATAATTTTTACCGCGCGGCCCAGCATGGCATGGCTGCCCGTCTGTTGTGGCCCGACCCGGACCAGTCCGGTTTCCGGGAGCGTGCGGTTGGCGAGATTATAGAGAGCTTGCTGCCTGTCGCATACGCCGGGCTCGATGCCATCGGCGTAACGTCTGCGGAATCGACGCGTTATCTCGGTGTTATCGAGCAGCGCCTGCGGCACGGACAGACCGGGGCTATCTGGCAGCGCCGGAAACTGGAAGAACTACAGCGAACCGAGCCATTGCACGATGCGCTGCATCAGATGCTGGAGCAATTCATGACCCATAGCAGTGCGAACCTGCCCGTGGCGGAGTGGCCGCTGTGAGGCGCTTCAAGTTTATACGGGACCCCGCTGTCGATGACGTGGGGAGCAATGTGGAGGAGTTCCTGCGTTGGCTGGCTGGCCCCGCGTGCCTTTTCCTCACCGGCAGGGACAGCGACCAGACCCGCGCCCTCGTCACCCTGCTGCATGGCAACGAACCTTCCGGGGCAATTGCACTGCACCGTTGGCTGCGCTCGGGACAGCGCCCCGAGGTGAACGTGGTCTGTGTGGTGGCATCGGTGGTGGCCGCACTGGAGCCGCCCTTGTTCAGTCATCGGATGCTCCCCCGGGCCAGGGACCTGAACCGCTGTTTTCGCCCGCCCTTTGACGATGTGCAGGGGGTGTTGGCCGAGGAGATCCTGGAGATCCTGCACTTCCACCACCCCGAGGCGGTGGTGGATATGCACAACACCTCTGGCTCTGGCCCGGCGTTCGGGGTGTGTACGCATATGGACCGCCAGCATGATGCCCTGGTGTCGCTTTTTACACAGCGCCTGATCGTCTCGAACCTTGGACTCGGGGCACTGATGGAGATCAGCGAGGACAATTTTCCCACAGTCACCGTTGAGGTGGGAGGACGGCTGGACGAGCAGGCCCATGAGCTGGCATACGAGGGTATGTGCAGGTACTTTTTGTCGCCTGTCGTCCTGGACCAGGGGGAGACCGACTGGGGCCTGGAATTGCTGCAGGACCCGATCAGGCTGGAGTTGAACGACAATGTCACGCTGACCTACGCGGAGCAACCCAGCACCAACTACGATATCACCCTGAAAGCGGACATCGAGCACCACAACTTCGGTACAGTGTCCGCCGAAACCCAGTTGGGCTGGGCCAGCGGCTCCGAGCGCAGCCTGTTCTCCGCACTGGACGCGGGGGGGCGCTGCGCGGTGACGCGACTGGTGCGGATCGAGAACGGTGAATTGTTTCCGGCGCAGCCGCTGAAACTCTTCATGATTACCAATAACGCCGCCATCGCCGAGTCGGACTGCCTGTTCTACGCGGTGGCGGATGACGGCAGCACGATTTGCAGCTGAACAGCCTGTTTTGATTCCCCCCCGGTTCCTGCCGCTGACGAGACCTGTCGCCATATCAGGCAGGTTTTTCCCCTGCGGGCCGTTTGGCCTAATTTAATTACTTTTGGGGCTTGCAATCCGTATTCAAACCACTGAGTATATATACAGTAGTATTACGGAACAGCCACGGGAGATCAGCCATATGGAAGCCAATAAAGTCAAAGCGCTGGAAGCGGCACTCAGCCAGATCGAGCGCCAGTTCGGCAAGGGAACGGTCATGCGGATGGGCGACCAGCCGCGGGTTGTCATGCCCTCTATATCCACCGGTTCGCTGGGCCTGGATATCGCCCTGGGTATCGGCGGCCTGCCCAAGGGTCGCATCTGCGAGATCTATGGGCCGGAGTCTTCCGGCAAGACCACGCTGACCCTGCAGGTGATTGCCGAGGCCCAGAAGGCCGGCGGCACCGCGGCGTTTATCGACGCTGAACACGCACTGGACCCGATCTACGCGGAAAAGCTCGGCGTCAGCGTCGAGGACCTGATCATGTCCCAGCCGGACACCGGTGAACAGGCCCTGGAAGTAGCTGAAATGCTGGTGCGATCCGGTGCGGTCGACGTGCTGGTGATCGACTCGGTGGCCGCGCTGACGCCGCGGGCCGAAATCGAGGGTGAAATGGGGGACTCGCACGTGGGACTGCAGGCTCGCCTGCTCAGCCAGGCCATGCGTAAACTCACTGGCGCCATAAAGCAGACCAACTGCCTTGTTATCTTTATCAACCAGATCCGTATGAAGATCGGTGTCATGTTTGGCAACCCGGAAACCACGACCGGTGGTAATGCCCTCAAGTTCTATTCGTCGGTCCGCCTGGATATCCGCCGCACCGGAGCGGTCAAGGATGGCGATGAGGTGGTTGGCAATGAGACGCGCGTGAAGGTGGTAAAAAACAAGGTGGCGCCACCCTTCAAGCAGGCCGAGTTCCAGATTATGTACGGCAAGGGTATCTACCATATGGGCGAGGTCATCGATTGGGGTGTAAAACTCAACCTGGTCGACAAATCCGGTGCCTGGTACGCCTACAAGGGAGACAAAATCGGGCAGGGCAAGGCTAACGCGGCCAAGTTCCTGGAAGACAATCCCGCGGTCGCCAATGAGATTGAAACCCAGATTCGCACCCAGATGCTCAACCCGGTCGTACCGCCGGCCAAAGCCCCCGCTGGAGCCAAGGCTGAGGCCAAGGACGAAAACACCGCCGAACAGGAATAATCCTGTCCGGCGGTGCATGAAACAGGTCCATTTCGTGTCCATTTTTTGTCACAGGTGCCGGGAGCCTGCTTGCTCCCCCCCTCCATATCCCGGCACCTGTTTTTCTCGCTATGATTGATTCTCGCCCCCCATCGCACCCGGCCGGTATCCAGGGTGAAACCGCCGCTGCGCAGATTCGCCTGGCGGCAATGAACCTGCTGGCGCGGCGAGAGCATTCCCTGGGCGAATTACGCCAGAAGCTGCAGCGTCGTTTTGGTGATGAGCTGGTGCTGGAAGAGGAATTACAAAGACTGGTGATCGAAAACTTGCAGAGCGATGAGCGCTTTGCAGAAAGTTATGCCCGCCTGCGCTCAGGCAGGGGCTATGGCCCCGGTCGCTTGCGGCTGGAGATGCGGGAGAAATCCTTGTCGGATGCAGCGATAGCCAGGGCGTTTGAAGTGGCCGGGCTCGACTGGTGGGCCCTGGCCGAATCGGCTTTTCGCAAAAAATTCGGAGAGCCGGCCAGGGTCGACCTGCAAGAGAAGGCACGGCGTATTCGCTTCATGCAGTACCGCGGCTTTAGTGCCGATCACTACCAGCACCTGGTGGATTACTGAGTCAAATCCCGGTGCCGCCTTGCCTGCAGGGCAAAATCCCAGTATTTTCAGCTATCGCAAGGTTCGATTTTTGTATTCCCATAACGCGAGGTTGTTTATCCAGCAGTTCATGCAGGCGGTTTTCAAGGAACGGCACAGGTTCAGTAGGTCCTGGCCCGGTGCATTTCTGACCATTACCGGGCTTGCGCTGCTCATGCTGGCTTCCGTTGTTACCCGGGCCGATGGTGACGTCGGGTTCAGCGAAAACTTGACCCTGCCGGATGGCAGGGTCGTGGTGGTCTCCGAGCCGACAGCGGAGCCACGTTCTGTCGGCAGTTACAGTATCCGTGTTTATTCCGGTGCTAATCCGCAATTTCCCTTCGATGATTTTGTCTGCGGTGTCGTCCTGGCACGGGATGGCTTTCTGGAGAAAGTGGCGCTGGAAGACCTTGATAGTGACGGTTCTGCAGAGCTTGTCGTGGTCATGCGCAGCGCCGGCTCCGGCTCCTATCTTTCTGCCCGGGCATTCTCCCTGGACGGTGGCGTTATCAGCCAGGTCGCTGGTGTTGATGGCCTCGAACCACGGGCAGATCCTATTCAGCAAATGAGGTATTAACTGATGGCCACGATTACTTTTCATGGGGCGGCCCAGGAGGTCACCGGGTCCTGTCACCTGCTGGAGGGTGCCGGTGTCGGTCGGGTTCTGCTGGATTGCGGCATGCACCAGGGCGGCGATGCGGTAGAACGCATCCAGGATGAGGAGTTCGCCTTTGACCCCGCGAGTATCGACGCGGTGGTGCTCTCGCACGCCCACCTGGACCATTCCGGTATGTTGCCACGGCTTTACAACGAGGGATTTACCGGGCCGGTCATCTGTACGCGAGCGACGGCGGAGCTGCTGGAAGTGATGCTGAACGACTCCGTGGGCCTGTATTTGCGCGACCTGGAGCGAACGAATATCCGCAATGCCCGGCGCGGCCGGCCATTGATTGATCCGGTCTATACCATGGAAGACGTGGAAATGGCGCTCAGCAAGTGCCAGGGACATCGGTATAACGAAAATGTCAGCCTGGGGGAGGGCGCGTCTCTGCGCTTTTACGATGCGGGACACATTCTGGGCTCTGCCATCGTCGAGATCACCCTGCGGGAGAAAAACGAGGAGAAAGTGCTGGTTTTCTCCGGTGACCTTGGCAAGAGCGATTCAGTGCTGATGAATGAACCCCGGGTGCTGGAGCGGGCCGATGTCCTGCTGGTAGAGAGCACTTATGGTGACCGCGAACACCGGGGTGAAGAGGATACCGTGGTGCAGTTGCGCGAGATATTGCGCGAGACCTGGCGGATTGGCGGCAGTGTGATGATTCCCGCCTTTGCGGTGGGCAGGACCCAGGATATCCTGTTCCACCTGGGTTGCTTGCACTACCAGGGTGAGCTGGATAATTGGCAGGTTTTCCTGGACAGCCCGATGGCGATAGCCGTCACCAGGGTATACGATCGGTGGCTCAAGTTATTGGACGGGGACGATGTGCGCCACCTCTGCGATGTCCATAAAACCTCCTTGGAAAAATTCCTGCCCACCCTGAACCTGGCTGCCAGTACCGAAGAATCCATGGCCATCAACCGCATCAAGGGAGGAGCCATTATCATAGCGGGAAGTGGCATGTGCACCGGTGGCAGGATCCGTCACCATTTCAAGAGTCGCATCTGGGACCGTCGCAACACGGTTATTTTTACCGGTTACCAGGCACGAGGCACCCTGGGTCGTGTCATTGTCGACGGCGCTAAAAATATCAAGATGTTCGGAGACGAGTATGTGGTGAAGGCCCGGGTGGAAACCCTCGGTGGGCTTTCGGCTCATGCAGGCCAAAGTGGCTTGATGGACTGGATACGCGCATTCCAGCCCAGGCCTCGTACCCTGCTGGTTCATGGTGAACCCGGTGCGCAGGATGCGTTGGCGGAAAAGCTGTGGCGCGAACAGCAATTGAAGGTGCAAATACCCGCCCGGGGAGAAAGTATCGTACTGTGATAGCGGCAGAACTGGCGATGTTGTGAAATGTGAAAAATACCCGGGCCGGGAGATCCCGGGTCGCTTGCCAATTCGATTCCCTGGACCGATGATGCCTTCATTTACCAGACCCGGGCATGGCAGTGCACGAACTCAAGTTTCCTCCTGAAAAATTTGGCGCTTTACTGGGCTACGCTCCCGGTCAGGTCCCGATTTATTCATCCCACTACCCCAGTGCAGATAATGCGGAATACCCCGACAGGGATTCCTATCGCAGTTACCTGGACGGGGTCTATATGGGCTACAAATGGCAGTGTGTTGAATTTGCCCGCCGCTGGTTCTATATCAATCACGGCTATGTGTTTGACGACGTTGCCATGGCCTACGATATCTTCGCCTTGCATCACGTCACGCGGATTGCAGACAGCCGGCTGCTGCCGCTTCACTCTTTCCGCAACGGCAGCCCTCGCGCCCCTGAGCCTGGTTGCCTGCTGATCTGGGAGGAGGGCGGCGAATTCGAGGTGACCGGCCATGTGGCGGTTGTGGTCGAGCTTCTGCCCGAGAGCATTCGCTTTGCAGAGCAAAATGTCGAGCACTGCACCTTGCCGGAAGGCCGCCTATGGTCACGCGAGCTGCCGCTGGCTCGTACAGCCGATGGCGGTTATTTCATTTCCGCCAGCTATGCCGATTCCCATATTATGGGCTGGATCATCCAGACCGCGGACGCCCGGCACGCAGACAAAGTTACGCCGGGCAGGCCCGAACTTTATCAAATCAACTCCCGCCTCGCGCCGCGGCGAGGCCAGCACGAGCACCCCTGGCTGGACCCGGGTGACGCTGCCGAGGCCGCTTATATCCGCGCGATGCACGGGCACCGGCTGACGGAGGCCACGGACAGCAATGAGCAATACCGTTACTTCCGCCTTTCGGAAAGCGCCGAACAGGAGCTGCGGCGGGCTACCAATGAATTACACCTGATGTTCATGCATGCAACCCAGGCAGTGTTGCAGGACGACACCCTGCTGGCGCGATTCAATATCCCGGCCAGCCTGTGGCCGCGGCTGCGCAAGTCCTGGGAAAACAGGCGCGGCCAGATCATTACCGGCCGCTTCGATTTCGCGGTTTCCGAACGCGGCATAAAAGTGTACGAGTACAATGCCGATTCAGCCTCCTGCCATACCGAGGCCGGTCGCATACAGGGTAAGTGGGCAAAACATTTTGGCGTCGATGAAGGGTATGACCCCTGCGCCGGGCTAAGCCAGGAGCTCGCAGCCGCCTGGAAGGCAAGCGAAGTGCAAGGCCTGCTCCATATCATGCAGGACGAGGACAGTGAAGAGACCTATCACGCTGAGTACATACGTGCCGCTGCCGAAGCCGCCGGTCTCGAATGCCGTATCATCGAGGGCGTAAGCGGACTTCGCTGGAACGAGGCGGGCGAAATAGTCGATCCCGAGGGTACCCCTATACGGTTCGTATGGAAGACCTGGGCCTGGGAGACAGCCCTCGACCAGATTCGCGCCGAATGCGAGGAGGACGATGCAAAACCGAATTTGCGCACGGGTGAGGAGCCTGGCAAGACACCACGCCTGGTCGATGTCTTGCTACGACCGGAGGTCATGGTATACGAGCCGTTCTGGACGCTTATATTGAGCAATAAGGCAATTTTGCCCTTGTTGTGGCAGATATTCCCCGACCACCCCTACCTGCTGAACTCCCAGTATGAATTGACCGAGGATTTCAATTCACGTGGTTACGTCAGCAAGCCGATTGCCGGGCGCAGCGGTTTCAATATCAGCCTGTTCGACAAGAACGATAATCTGCTGAAAGGCACCGGCGGTGGTTTTGATTCCCAGGACCAGATATACCAGGAGCTGTGGAAGCTACCGGAAATTGATGGCTACAAAACACAGGTTTGTACCTTTGCCGTCCGGGGCAGGTATGCCGGGAGCTGCGTGCGGGTGGACAAGTCCCTGATTATCACCAGGGACAGCGAGCTACTGCCACTGCGGGTAGTGGACGATGATGTTTTGTGAAGGGCGGTATCAGTTGCGTCGGATGCGATGCCAGAGCATCGCCAGCGAGTGGAATAAAAACACCGGAAGAAAAAAGCAGGCCAGGAACAGGGGTCCCTTGAAGTTGAATTCGACCTCGTAGTTCAGCTTCGCATCGGGAGATTCCTCGTTCCCTGGCAGGATTGTCCGCTCAGCTGGCCTCGTTTCGTTGGCCACCGTCACGGTCATTGTGCGCTCGATAAAGGGACTGATAATCTCCTGCCTCACGGGATCCCGGTCGAGGCTGTGCCATTCCAGCAGGGTGATCACGGCGAGGGTCACGCCCCAGACAATGCTGAAGTGAGTGGCGCTGTTGAATTGCTTGTTCGTCAAGGGCGGCCTTTGCTGTTTGTTTAATATCCTGGCCGGGCCAGTATTGCGTAAAAATGTGTGCAGTGGAATACTCGGGACAAACCCTCAGGAGAACCAGGATATGGCAAACCAAGGATACCACGAGCCAATAGCAGAGCTTTCCGATAAAACCCGGGATATGCACCGGGCCATAACATCACTGATGGAAGAGCTGGAGGCCGTGGATTGGTATAACCAGCGCGTGGACGCCTGCAAGGATCCGGAGCTGAAAGCCATCCTGGCGCATAACCGGGACGAGGAAAAGGAACACGCGGCCATGGTGCTGGAATGGATTCGTCGCCAGGATCCGACCATGGACAAGGAGTTGAAGGATTACCTTTTTACCGACAAACCCATTGCCCACGGTTAAGCGGCGATTAATCCCGCAGCGCCTCCTCTATAAAATCCAGCCGGTCCTGGCCGAAGTACATGGCCCCGTCCATGAACAGTGTGGGTGCGCCAAATACGCCGCGTGCGACGGCCTTGTCTGTATTGGCGACCAGTTCCGCCTTGACGGTTGTGTCCTGTGACAGTTCGAGCAACTTGTCGGCATCCAGCCCGGCGCTGACCAGTACCTCGCGCACCTCGTCCGGATCCCCCATATTTTTTTTCTGCACCCAGACCGCGTCGTAGATGCAGTTCACATAGTCGCCAAAACAGTCCAGGCGCTGGGCGGCAATAGCGCCGCGCATCAGGTTCAGGGTATTGATGGGAAAATGGGGGTTGAAGTTCATCGGCACCTTATAGCGCCGGGCGAAGCGTGGCAGGTCCTGTTCCAGCATGTACTTGCCCTTGGCAGGAATTGCCACCGGTGAGGTGTTGGCGGTCGCCTTGAACACGCCGCCCAGGAGCATGGGAATATAGCGAACCTCAAGCGCATACTGTTGCGCCAGTTGCCCCAGGCGCTTGTGGGCCAGGTAGGCGGTGGGGCTGCCGAAGTCAAAATAAAATTCCAGGGTTTTAGCCATAAAGCTCTCCTTTAATTACCAGCGTTCTATCCAGGGTCTTATGTCCAGTTCGAAGGTCCAGGCGTTGCGCGGTTGCTGTTGCAGCATCACGTAGTTATCGGCCAGGGCATCCGGGGAAACGATGCCGTCCTTGAGCTTCAGCGCGGCGGATTCGGGAACGTTCTCTTCGATCCACCGGGTGTCAACCGCAGCATCGATTACCACGTGAGCGACATGGATATTCAGTGGCCCCAGTTCCCGCGCCATACTCTGGGCCAGGGCTCGCAGGCCGTGCTTGGCGCTGGCGAACGCGGCGAACCCGGCCGCACCGCGCACGCTGGCGGTGGCGCCGGTGAATATGATGGTGCCCCTGCCGCGCTGCGTCATGTAGCGGGCTGCCTCGCGACCGGTGAGGAAGCCCGCAAAACAGGCCATCTCCCAGATTTTGTAAAACTTGCGGCTGTCCGTATCCAGGATACCCATCGGGACGTTGGCGCCGACATTGAAAACCACGACATCGATCTGGCCGATATCGGTCTCGATGCCCGCAAAGAGTTCGCCGATAGCCTCTTCCTTGCGAGCGTCGCAGCTAAAGGCGTGAATCGTGCGCCCGGCCTCTGTCAGCTCTTTCACCAGCGGGGCCAGGCGGTCACTGTTGCGTCGTGCCGCGCACACGGTAAAGCCCTGCTCGGCAAACTTGCGCGCTATCGCACTTCCTATGGCGTCGCCGGCGCCGATGATCAATGCCACTTGTTCAGTCATATGCTGATCTCCGAACTGCCTTGCAATAAAGAGTTCCAAAAAAGAACTAAATGTAGTCCCGGGGCTTACCGAAGTCAAGTTGTTCGCAGAGCGAACCCCGTATGCACCAAAACGGTGTCGTGGCGCGAATACTGGGCTATATTGGACAGGTCTGATTACTCAAGGAGCGTGGTCCTATGCAGTACGCAATGCCTGGCAGCAAAGATGCACTTTTCACCTTCAAAAACCGGTATGACAACTTTATCGGCGGGGAGTGGGTTGCCCCGAAAGAAGGCGCCTATTTTGAAAATATCAGCCCGGTAACAGGCCAGGTGTACTGCGAGGTGGCCCGCTCGACGGCGGCTGATCTGCATGTCGCCCTGGATGCGGCACACGCGGCCGCCGATGCCTGGGGCAAGACCTCGGCCGCTGAGCGCTCCAACACGCTACTGAGGATTGCCGACCGGATCGAGGCGAACCTCGAAACCCTGGCCTACGTGGAAACCTGGGATAACGGCAAGGGCATCCGGGAAACCCTGAATGCTGACATTCCCTTGCTGGTCGACCATTTTCGCTATTTTGCCGGTTGCATCCGCGCCCAGCAGGGCAGTGCGGCGGAGATCGACGCCACGACGGTGAGTTACCATTTCCACGAACCGCTGGGTGTTGTAGGGCAGATTATTCCCTGGAATTTCCCATTACTGATGGCGGGCTGGAAACTGGCCCCGGCGCTGGCGGCGGGTAATTGCGTCGTGCTCAAGCCGGCCGAGCAGACGCCGACGTCGATACTGGTGTTGATTGAAATGATCGCGGATCTGCTGCCACCCGGTGTGGTGAATATCCTCAATGGCTACGGTGAGGAAATCGGGCAGGCCCTCGCTACTTCCAGCCGTATCGCCAAGATAGCCTTTACCGGCTCCACGGCTGTTGGCCAGATCATACTGGGCAACGCGGCCCGCACGCTGATTCCTTCCACCGTGGAGCTCGGCGGCAAGTCACCGAATATTTTCTTCGAGGATGTGATGGCCCAGGAAGACGAATTTGTCAGCAAGTGCGTCGAGGGACTGCTCCTGGGGTTTTTCAACCAGGGAGAGGTATGTACCTGCCCTTCGCGGGCACTGGTGCAGGAGAGTATCTACGGTGATTTTATAGAGCGGGTATTGGCCCGTGCGAAAAATATCAAGCAGGGCAACCCGCTGGATACGGACACCATGGTTGGGGCGCAAGTATCGCGCGAGCAGTTTGACCGGATCATGGGATATATGGACGTGGCCAGGCAGGAAGGCGCGCATTTCCTGTTCGGCGGCGGCAAGGCCACCGTCGGAAGCGATATCGCGGGCGGCTATTATATCCAGCCCACCTTGCTACAAGGCACCAACGATATGCGAGTATTCCAGGAAGAGATATTTGGCCCAACGCTCGGGGTCACCTCATTCAGGAATGAGGCAGAGGCACTGGCAATAGCAAATGCCACGGAATATGGGCTTGGCGCCGGGGTCTGGACCCGCGACACCAATCGGGCGTTCCGCATGGGGCGTGGTATCAAGGCCGGCAGGGTCTGGCTGAACTGCTATCATGTCTACCCCGCACACGCGGCCTTCGGTGGATACAAGAAGTCAGGCATCGGGCGCGAGGGTCACAAGATGGCCCTGGAACACTACCAGCAGACGAAAAATATGCTGGTAAGCCACGATATCAATCCGCTGGGTTTCTTCTGATTTGCTGAGAATGCCCGGGAGTCTCGCCACCGCAATTCGCGGTGGCTGGCCCCGGCTCAAAACGACCGTCAAAACCGGTACATCAGGCCCATGTTTGCTTGTACCTGGCTGTAGGTATCCGAGCTCACCGCAATGGTGCATCCACCGCTACACAGGGCTTCTCCGCTACTGTCGAAAAAGGTGAACAGCCAGCGCACATCGAAGCGCAGCAGCAGGCTGTCGCTGAGTTGGTAATTTGCACCGGCACCTATCTGGCCAGACAGTTTTGTTTCGTCCTTAAGGGTGGAATCCTTTGGCGAGAAAAAGCCGGCGCCCAGTCCGGCTGTAACGAAAGGTTCCAGTTTGCCTTCGGGATAATAGCTCATGGCGGTGAAATGCAGATGCGTCACGTCCATGTCGCTGTCGGCCAGACCGGCGTTGGAGTCGAACCCGGTTTGCTCTCGGGATACATACAGGCCGATGCGCTTGGTCCGGTCTTGTTCGAATAGAAAATCAATAGCCAGGCTGAAGGCCGCGGCATCATCCAGGTCAACGTCCTCACCCGGTGCACCGGTATCGGGTTTTACCACGGGTGGCAGATCGCCCGCCGAAACTATTTCAAAATTGGAGTTGAACTGGTACCCGGTCAACAGTGTTATGTCAGTGGCGTGGGACGGCACACAGTAAGCGAACAGGGCAAACAGGGCAAACGGGGTAAACGGGGAGAGAAGCCTGGCCACGGGAAAATCCTTTTGCTTGAGGTTATCCATTCTACCTCCGCCTCTTGCACCTGGACAATACAGCCTGGTGGGACAGGCTTGATTTGACGCATGGAACGGCAGCTGACACCTGTGATATACACTGGTTTCGGCAAAATGCATATTACCGGGTCTGAGGTTCATGGAAAATTTCCAGATAATGCTGGCGGGCCTGACGGCGATTATTCTTTTCATATTCGGCCTGGAAAATTTTTCTTCCGAGATACAACAGATCTCGGGTGAGCGTTTCAGGAAATTCCTGGCCAAAGCCACCAGCATCCCCCTGCTGGGTCTGCTTATCGGAGCGCTGGTAACGGCGGTCATCCAGTCGAGTTCAGCCACCTCGGTGATTGCGGTCAGCCTGGTAAACGCCGGTGTATTGTCCTTCAAGAACAGCGTGGGAATTATCTTCGGTGCGAATGTGGGCACCACGGTGACGGCCCAGTTGGTCGCTTTCAAGCTGACAGCCTTTGCCCCGCTGCTGATAATCGGGGGCTTCCTGCTGTCCTTTGTCAGGTCCCGGTTTTCCATTTTTGGCAAATCCATTTTTTATATCGGTTTTGTTTTTTTCAGCCTTAATCTCATCTCCTCGGCTCTGCAGCCATTGCAGCAGGCGCCCGGCATGGTCGATTATCTCACCCGGGCGCACCACCCCCTGTATGTCCTTCTCATAGGTTGCGTATTCACCGCAGTCGTTC
>JAHEBM010000056.1 GCA_024642245.1 Haliea sp. | reverse complement strand
AGCGGCACTGAAAAAGCGAGTTCCCAGGCCGTGGCATTGAAAAGCGTGCGGCTGACTGTCGGCTTCGACGACGGTTCACAGGCCATCTACGACTCAGCCGACGACTGCTGTTTCAGCGAAACCCAGGCGCTGCTGGCCGAGGCCCCGGGAACCCTTCGCCAGCCCTACTACACCCTGCTTGGCGAATCGGGTTCCAGCCGCATCACCTCCAGCAACGTCATACAGGACGTATTCGACAGCACGCTGAAGATAACCGTGCCCGATGTGCTGTATAACCCCGCGGGGCCCAGCGCGACCAGCGCCAAAATCCAGATCGTATTACTGCAGACCAACGACGCCCTGGGCGACCCGGAGGCTTTCTACGATTTCAGTGCGGGCTTCGAGGACCTGGCGCTGCTCAATGCGGCGGATGCCAGCTTTATCGACGCTTACGCCTCCGGCAGGGAAGAGGCCCCCACGGTGATCCTTACCCACCCGCCCGAGGTCATCGACCCGATGGCGATCACCAACTGGAACTACTTTCCCTCGGCGACCTCATTCTTCGTGGTGGGCTACGAGGACCTGTATCCCAAGAAGGGCGACTACGATTTCAACGACCTGACCGTTGCCTACCGTCTCGAGTACGGCCTGAACGCCCGGGGTGACGTGGTCACGATCCGGGGCCTGGCCTACCTGGTCACCCGCGGCTCCGCTTACAGCCACGACTGGCGCCTGCGCGTTAACCTGCCGGCTGGCACCACCGGCAGCCTGGCCTGCACCACGCACCCGAATTTCCGCAGCCCCGGCATCGTCCAGGCCTGCAGCACCGCCAACCCGGCCATTAACAGCGGGGCACTGGATATCAAGGTCTTCGAGAACACCCGCTACCTGTTTCCCGATCCCGCGGGATCCGTGTTCGTCAACACCCAGAAATTGTATTCCGCCCCCTGGTACCTGAAGTTTTTCAACGGCCCGAAAAGCGAGTTCCGTCTCGACCTGGATACGCCCCTGGCCGTGGCGGCTATCGGGGGAGCACCCTTTGACCCCTACCTGCACGTGCTGAACACCAACCGGGATGTGCACCTGCTCCAGGTCGACCCTGCCTACCAGGACAGCAACGGGTATCCCTTCGGCATGCTGCTGACCACGGCCTGGAAGCCGCCGCTGGAGTTTACCAACACCGCTGTCGCCTATCCCCTGTTCGCCGACTTTGTCGCGACAAAAGGCAACAGCTCCAGTGACTGGTACAAAACTTATTTGCAGGATTTTATTGTCGCGATTCCCGATGGCACACTGTGGGCCTGGTAAGTCGCCAACGCTGACAACGGCAGCGGGCACGCCAGGCGAGAGCAAGCGCGAAGGCGCTTCCCGGCCTGGCAAAACCCTAGTGAGCAAAGGCGCTGGTTTTACAGCCAGTCAGGACGGATTAACTGGGAATCCCTAGGGCAGTGCGTTGCCGGCCTGGGCGTTATCAAATAATCGCGCGCTGGCGCTGATGGCCAGCGCCTGCCTGTGACGCGCTCTGCCACGGGGCGTTCCAGGGGGTCCCCGGGCTTTACAAAACCCTTGAGTGCCCAGTCACCGGTGGGCAGTGATATATCGGGATCCGGCGCCGCCATAAAGGTGCCGTGGCCGATTCCCAGCGGGTTGCCCCGGTCATCGCTCAACTTGACGGTGAAATTGGAAATGGCCTTGCCCTGCTTGGACAACTCCCCGCGCAGGTTGATCGCACCGAGGCCGGTAATGGGTGCATACAGGTGCACCTCCAGCCCCAGGGTGACCGGCGCGCGCGGCGCGATGGCCTGCAGGGACATCAGGCCCAGCAGCGTGTCGGCCCAGGTGATGACCACCGACATGCACAACACATCCGTGCCGGGGATATGCATGTTTGCCACGACCCCGGCGCGCGCGACAAGATCGTCGCCATCCTTGTGCGAAGTACGCTTCCACAGGTGCAAAAATGTCTGTATTGCTACCCGCTTCTGCTGCCAGGGCCGGGGCGGCAGCGCCTTAGTGCGGCTTGGGTTTTCGCTCTTGCAATGTCAGGCGGATGTATCCAGACTCATATTCACTTATTCGAATTTGTTATTCAGCTAATGGCTGCTCTCACCTGGGTGGCTGGCCCGGTCAACGGGAGAGCGCAATGTCTGAAGTCCTGGTAGCTGACGCGGGTCAGGGGGCTGGCGTCGGGTAGCCGGACGTCAGTCCGGGCGTTATGCCGATGCCTGGTGCTCGCCCACGCCCTCGCGCTGCAGCTTGCACCCGGGGTCTTTCAGCTCCTGTATACCAGCGCGTTCCTGGAACGTAAACAGCCGAATTGGAAGGAATGTGAGACAGATGGATACCAGTACGGTACATACGGTGGGTGTTGTCGGCTCGGGCGCGATGGGGGCAGGCATTGTCCAGGTCGCGCTGAGCGCCGGTTTAACGGTCATTCTTCACGACCTCGACCAGGACGCCCTGCGCAGCGCGAAAGCCCAGGTCAGAAGCAGGCTGGAGCGCATGATGGAAAAGGGCCGCCTGGCGCCCGACGTTCTGGCACACATGGATGACCGTCTCATTCTGGCGGGGGAACTGTCGGCGATGGCGCCGGCCCAGCTCGTGATCGAAGCCATCGTGGAACGCCTGGAGCCCAAGCAGGCACTTTTTGCCGAGCTGGAAAAGATAGTGGACGCGCAGGCGGTGCTGGCGACCAACACCTCCTCGCTGTCGGTGGCGGCGATTGCCCGCGGCTGCGTGCATCGCGAAAGAGTGTGCGGCATGCACTTTTTTAACCCGGTTCCCCTGATGCAGCTCGTCGAGGTGATCGGTACCCCGGACAGCTCCGAACAGGCCGTGCAAACGGCGCTGTCCCTGGCTGCCCGTCTCGACAAAACCGCGGTGCGGGTGAAAGACGTGCCGGGTTTTCTCGTCAATTTGCTCGGTAGAGCCTATACCACCGAAGCGCTGCACATTTGTCACGAGGGGGTGGCCTCCGAGGCCGTCATAGACAGCATCATGCGCGAGGCGGCGGGATTCCGGATGGGGCCGTTTGAGCTCATGGATTTGACCGGCATAGACGTCAATTACCCCGCCACCCATTTCATCTACCAGGGGTTTCAACAGGACCCGCGCCTGAAAACGACGATTCTGCACGAGGCCCTGTTTAACGCGGGGCGCTTTGGTCGCAAAACCGGGCAGGGTTTCCACAGCTATGCGCAGGACAGCGCAGCCACGGCGGGGGCGGGCCCCGGTGTCGTTGCTGATGTCCCCGCGCTGACGGCCTTTATCGCCGAGCCGGGTGCGGGCTACGAGCAGTTGGCAAGCGAAGGAATGAAACTTGCGGCGAAGGACGCTGCGGACGTGATCCTTGTCAGCCCCTGTGGGGAGGATGCCGCCAGCGCCTGCGTGCGCCTGGGTCTTGAGCCTGCAAAGGTGGTGGCCGTGGATTTCCTTGGTATTCACAACAGGTTTTTGACCTTGATGAGCCCGGTGGGCGGCAACGGGGTCGTCCATAAGCTCGCGTCGCAATTGCGCGGCCTCGGCTACCGGGTCGCGGTTACCCGGGATTCACCGGGTTTCGTGGCGCCGCGGATCATCGCCATGATCGCCAATCTCGGCTGCGAGGTGGCACAAATCGGCGTCGCGGAAAAACCCGAAGACATCGATGTTGCCATGCGCCTGGCGCAGAACTACCCGCACGGTCCGCTGGAGTGGGCCGAGCAGCTGGGCCCATGCCAGGTGCTGGAGATTTTGCAGCAATTGCAAAGTATCAGCGGCTCGGATCGCTACCGCCCCAGTCTCTGGCTGCGCCGTCGCGCGATGCTGAAGCTCCCGATTCGAACGCCGGATTAATACTCCAATCACGTCGATGGCAAGGCGGTAAAGGCGGAAAAGTCGTGGCGGTTTGACCAGTGAAGTACGGCGGGGGTCGTGTTGGATTTGTAGCCGGCGCAAGTGCCGGTCGGTGTCCTCCAGCAAGCGCAGTCATCGACTCCTGAAATACCCGCGGTCCCACCTGGTCGGGAAATGACAGACCAGAGAGATCAGAGAGATCAGAGCCGCTCAAAAATAGCCGCAATCCCCTGCCCGCCGCCGATACACATGGTTTCCAGGCCGTAGCGGGCACCGCGTCGCTCCATCTCCGGCAATAGTGTGGCCAGGATGCGCCCACCTGTCGCGCCCACGGGGTGGCCCAGCGAGATCCCCGAGCCATTCACATTCATGCGCTCAAAATCAGCGGCCTTGAATTGCCATTCCCGGGTACAGGCGAGCACCTGCGCGGCGAAGGCTTCGTTGAGCTCGATCAGGTCGAGCTGTGAAAACTTCAGCCCCGCGCGGTCCAGCGCCTTTGCTGTAGACGGTACAGGGCCAATCCCCATGCGGGCGGGCTCAACGCCGGCAACAGCCCAGGAGGCAATGCGCGCCAGCGGGCGCAGCCCGAGTTCGGCGGCGCGTTCCGGTGTGGTCACGATACAGGCGGAAGCACCATCATTCTGCCCGCTGGCGTTGCCGGCGGTTACCGTCGCCTCCGGGTCCTGCCTGCCCATGAGAGGTTTGAGCTGTGCCAGGGAATCGGTAGTCGCATCTGCTCGCGGGTGCTCATCGATACTGTGCACATTCACGCCTTTGCGGGTCTTTACTTCCACCGGGACGATCACGGAGGAAAACAGGCCATTGGTTTGCGCCGCAACGGCGCGTTGATGCGAGTGATAGGCCAGTTCGTCCTGTTCCTCCCGGCCGATTTTGTATTCGCGCCGCAGGTTTTCAGCCGTTTCAATCATGCCACCGGGAACCGGGAAATGTTTTCCACCCGCCGTCACGCGGCCCCGGGCCAGGGCGTCATTCAGGAGCAGGCCATCGCCGCCGATACCCCAGCGCGAGCTTGTTGAATAGAAGGGGGCGTTGCTCATTGACTCCGCGCCGCCGGCGATCACGACATCCGATGCGCCGGTGGCCACCTGCATGCTGGCGTAGATCACTGTCTGCAGGCCGGAGCCGCAACGCCGGTCGAGTTGCAGTCCGCCGATCGTGACCGGAAGCCCGGCATCAAGGCCCACGACGCGTCCGAGGGCGGGCGCGTCCATGCTTGCGTAGCACTGGGCGAACAAAACGTCATCCACCACGTGGCCTGGAAGGCCGGTGCGTCCCAGCAGCCCGCTGACCACGGCAGCGCCGAGTTCGTGGGCGGGCAGGTCCCGGAACATGCCGCCGTAACGGCCCACGGGTGTGCGTACCGGTTCGCATATTACGGCGTCGCGCATGGTGGTTACTCTCTCCGGGTAGGTGGTGCCAGGTTTGACAATCATGCTAGCATCGGGTCTTATATTTCGCAATACGGAATACTATTCCGAAAAATGCAATTCCCGGATCAGGATTGAATCCCCCCGCCACATAGCTGAAGCAACAATGGATACAGAGACTTTCGAATTACTTCGCAGTAGCGTGCGCCGTTTTGTCGACGAACGCCTGATACCGGCTGAAGACCAGGTTGAAGCGGATGATGCCGTGCCCGACGAGATCGTTGCGGATATGCGTGAACTGGGCCTGTTTGGATTGACGATTCCCGAGCAATACGGTGGTCTTGGCCTGAACGTGCAGGAGGAGGCCGGCGTTATTCACGAGCCGGACCAAGGCTTTCGCGGCGAATTACATGGTCGGCGATAGCGCGCGGCATCTTGCGAAGGGCCGGTCTCAGCGCCTGATGGATTTCCCGTCTGGCGGTCGTTGCGTGCCGTGGTCGTACACCTCAGGAGCTGAACAATGAAACCGACGCGTAAGTCATTTGATGTATTGCTGGAATTACCGGGTCGGGATAATGACGACGTGGACTCGCAGTTTGTCACGGCCCTGGCGCGGGGCCTGGAGATATTGCGTGCCTTTGAGCCCAAGGATGGTCCGTTGGGCAACCAGGAGCTGGCCGAGCGAACGGGCCTGCCGAAACCTACCGTTTCACGTATCACCTACACCCTGACAAAACTGGGGTACCTTGAGCACCTGCCACGGTTGAGTAAATACCGTATCGGGCTTGGCGTAATGGCGCTGGGGCATACCTGTGTTGGTGACGCGGCCATGCGCCGTGCCGCTCGTCCGCATATGCAGGCGCTGGCCACCCACGCGGAAGCGTCGGTGGCGCTCGGCGGTCGCGATCGGCTCAGCATGGTGTATCTCGATGTATGCCAGGGGCGACAGACTGCCGGTTTCAGCCTCGATGCGGGCGCACGCATACCGGTTTATCGCTCAGCCATGGGCTTCGCCTACCTGTGGGCAATACCCGATAAGGCCAGGGACTTTCTGCTGGATGCCATTCGCAAGCGCCTGGGTGAGGAGTGGGCGGACACCAAAAAACAGCTCGATACCGCCTTCAAGTCGCTGCAGCAGGATGGCTTCTGCGTGGCAGAGGCCATTTACGAGCGGACCATCAGTGGTGTCGGCGTCCCGCTGGTCCTGCAAGGCGGCGCCAGTATCTACGCCGTGAGTTGCTTTGCACCGAACTTCCAGTTTTCTGCCGGGCGCCTGCGGGAGGAAATTGGTCCCCGGCTGGTGGCCCTGGCCGGCAGCCTGAAGACCGACCTGGAAGGTTGCACCCGATACGCTGAGTGAGGCGCAGTGGTTCCTCGACGGTATTGATCGCCAGTTGATTTGCACTTCCGGGCCTGGTTTTGGATACAATGCCGCTAAACCTGAAGAGCCTCATAAAAAACCCGCCATTCAATTTGCAGTGAGAAGTCTCTATGGAATATCAAGGCAGAACCGTCGTGGTGACGGGTGCGGGCTCCGGGCTTGGCGCGGCGATGGCCGACCTGTTTGCCGCTGAAGGGGCGGGACTTGCGCTGCTGGACATCGATGGCGACCGGGCGCAAGAGAAAGCGGCTGAGCTGCGAGCCCGGGGCGCTGATGTCATAGCCATGCCAGTGGATGTTGCCGACAAGCCCTCGGTGGAAGCGGCGGCTGCCCGGGTGGAGCAGCACTTTGGCTGCTGTGATGTAGTCTGTCCGAACGTGGGTGTCCAGCAATTCGGTGCAATCGACAAGCTCACAGATAACGACTGGTCGTGGGTTCATACCGTCAATGTGATGGGTGTCATTCACACGGTAAACGCATTCCTGCCGCTGCTACGCAAGAGTAAGGGGGGTAGCAGGCACATACTGTTGACGGCGTCCGCGAGCTACTTCACCCCGGGTGTACGTATGGCTGCCTACGTGGCAACAAAATATGCCGTTGTGGGCTACGGCGAGGTGCTGCGCATGGAGCTGGCGGGAGAGGGGATCAATGTGTCCATGTTATTTCCCGCCGGCATGACGACCCGCCATCTCGAAAGCAGCATTGCCGCTCGCCCCAAGGCGTTGGGTGAATCGAAGCTGAACCGCGATGACATCGAGGCAATGATGGCCAGCGCCGGTATCACGCAGGAAAATCACCTTGCGACAGCAGAACACGCCGTGCGTAACCTGCTCGGTGAGCTGCGCGAAAACCAGCCCTACATCATTACTCACGGCGCCTACAAGGCACAGGTCGAGTCCCAACAGCGCAAGGTGCTGGAAGCATTCGATCGGATGCTTGCCAATCCCTGACCCCGGAGAATTGACCGGGGTAGAAACATCGTTTGGCACGGGGCCCAGCGTCGTCGCGCGAGCCCCCGATAGTCAAGGGGGGAAGCGGCTTCCATTGAATGTGCGTTCCTCGACTTACACGATACCGGAACCGGCGTTCTGGGACGCCGGCCTGGCAGCGACCAGGCCCGCCTTATAGTGGCCCGCGCGATAGCAGCTGATCGGGTCGATAGCGCCACCTTTTTCCATCCGGGCCATCGCAAGGATGGGGCTCACATCCGTGTTGTAGGCCAGCTTGAGCGTGTTGCTGGCCATCAAGGCGTCGTTGCCGTCCTGGAACCCGTACAGGGCATCGCGATCGATCAACAGGGCTTTGACGAAACTGCGCTGAACTTCAGCCGCGGAATTGATCAGGCTCTCTATCGGATCGGTGACATTGTGCGACTGGTCCAGGAGATAGGCCGGATTGAACCCTTCTACCCGGTTGTGTTGCGCGTCGACCAGTTCATTGAATACCAGGAACAACTGGTAAGGATTGATTGAACCGCTGTCGAGGTCATCATCGCCGTACTTGCTGTCATTAAAGTGGAAGCCGGCCAGTTTCCTGAATTGGATCAGCCTCGATACGATCATTTCTATATTGACGTTGGGTGCATGGTGACCAAGATCCACGAGTGAGCTGGCTTTGTCGCCCAGTTCCATGGCGCAAAGAATATTGGTTCCCCAATCCTGTACCACGGTAGCGTAGAAAGCGGGTTCGAACATTTTATGTTCAAGGAACAGCTGCCAGTCGTCCGGCAGCGCCCTGTACACGCTGCGTGCGCTGTCAAGGTAACGTTCCAGCGCGCGGGAAAAATGCTGCTGCCCGGGGAAGTTGGCGCCGTCGCCGACCCAGATGGTGAGTGCCCGGCTGCCCAGAATTTTGCCCCATTCGATGCAATCGATATTGTGTTGTACCGCTTGCTCCCTGACGGCGGCGTCGGTGTGAGTCAGGCTGCCGAACTTGTAGCTGTGGGGCTGCCCCGACTGGTCCTGAAAGGTATTGGAGTTTATCGCATCCCAGCCGAGACCGAGTTTGTCACCGTATTCCCTGACGGCCCGCATATCGTCAGCCACATCCCAGGGGAAGTGAGGCGAGACGGTAGGGGTTGCCTGTGACAGTTGGTTGATCACGGCGCAGTCATCGAGTTTTTCAAAGATATTGCGCGGTTCCGCAACGCCCGGGAAACGGGCGAAGCGCGTTCCACCGGTACCCACACCCCAGCTCGGCACAGCCACGGCGAAGTTTTTCGCTTGTTGCTTGATTGCCTCGATATCGATGTTGCGCCTGGCCAGGGTGTTGGCCAGGGCGTCGTAGTCAGCAGTGAGTGCCTGGTCGGCGGCCGCATTCTGCGTTGAGATAAAATCGGTGCTGAAAGGATTGTTCACTGTTATTGGCCTCAACGGGTAAAAGAGGGGGGATGACCGGCGTCGACGTTCAGGATGTTGCCTGTCGATTTTCCGGAAGACTCCTCGTTGGCAAGGAAATAGACCGCTTCGGCAATGTCTTCGGGAAAGACATTGCGTTTGAGCAGTGAGCGCTGGCGATAGTGCTCCTCGAGGTCATCTTCCGACATGTTGTAAGCAGCCGCGCGTTCTTCTCTCCACTTGCCGGTCCAGATCTTGGAGCCGCGTAGCACGGCATCCGGGTTGACCGTATTGCAGCGGATGCCAAGCGGGGCGCCTTCGAGTGCGACGCTGCGAGCAAGGTGAATTTCCGCGGCTTTCGCCGTGCAATAGGCTGAAGCGTTAGCGCTGGCAACCAGACCGTTCTTGGACGCAATAAAGATCATCGCGCCGCCGATCGACTGGGCTTTCATCAGTTTGAATGCTTCCCGACTGACCAGGAAATACCCGGTAGCCAGGATATCGATATTTCTGTTCCACAGCTCCAGGCTGGTTTCGTCCAACGGTGCTGCACTGGCGATACCCGCGTTCGAAACGAGAATGTCGACGCCGCCGAAAGTGCCGATGGTCTCCAGGAAGGCAGTTTTCACTGATTGTTCGTCGGTCACGTTGCACAGGGTGCCGGCCACTGTATCGGCGCCGTGCAGGTCACGTAGCTGAGCGACCGCGGTTTTCAGGGCATCGCCATCGATATCAGCAAGCATGACGCAGGCGCCTTCGCGGGCCAGTCGCAGTGCCGTTGCCTTGCCAATGCCACCGGCTCCCCCGGTAATAAATGCGATGCGCCCGGCCAGGGACTTCGGTTTTGGCATGCGTTGCAGCTTGGCCTCTTCCAACAGCCAGTATTCAATGTCGAATGCTTCCTGTTCCGGTAGGGCCTTGTATTGGCTGACGCCATTGGCGTCACGCATGACGTTGACGGCATTGATGTAGAATTCGCCGGCGATGCGCGCGGTGGATTTGTCCTTTGCGAAAGTGATCATGCCAACGCCTGGCACGAGGTAGACGACGGCATTGGGATCGCGCATGGCAGGGCTGTGCTCACGCTTGCATCGCTCGTAGTACGCGCTGTACATGGCGCGATACTCGCCAAGTTGCTGGTCGAGGCCTTCCAGGCAGCGAGCAAGCTCCGCTTCCCTGTCGGCAGCAGACGGATCAAAATCTACCACCAGTGGACAGATTTTCGTACGCAGAAAGTGGTCAGGGCAGGAGGTGCCCAGCGCAGCCAGCGGGGCGAGGTCGTGGCTGTTGACGAACTCCAGCAGGGTGGCGGAGTCGTCGAAATGTCCCAGCTTCAACTGCGCGCCGCTTATTTTTCCGCGCAACACCGGCATCAGTGTCCGGACAATATGCTGGCGTTGGGTATCCGAAAGCTGCTGGGCGTACCGCGCGCCGCCGAAGGCAGGCTTCTGGTTGTGCGCCGCCAGCCAGTGGGCCGCCCGCTGGATGATGTCCAGGGTATTCTCGTAGCACGCCCTGGACGTGTCCCCCCAGGTGAACAGCCCGTGGCCTTCCAGGATGATGCCCTTCAGTGACGGGTTTTTCCGGGCCAGTGATTCCAGCTTCAGACCCAGGTCGAAACCCGGGCGCTGCCAGGGCAGCCAGCCGAGATCGCCACCCCACACGGTCCCGGTCAGCTCGCGGCTGTTGACCGTGCTGGCAATAGCGATCACCGCGTCCGGGTGCATGTGGTCCACATGTGCATAGGGAATATAGGCGTGCAGGGGCGTATCGATGGATGCGGCGCGCGGGTTCAGGTTGAAGGTACAGTGCGGCAGGTAGCCCACCATCTCGTCCTCGTGCTCCAGGCCCCGGTACAGTGTTTGCAACTGCTGGAGTTTGTCCAGGTAGAGGGTGGAAAACCCGTCAAGCGCCATCGAGCCCAGGTCTCCGCCGGAGCCCTTGACCCAGAGCACGGTCTGCTGCGCGCCGCCCAGTGGATCGGGCAGCACAAGCTTGGCGGAGGTGTTGCCGCCACCATAATTGGTAATTCGCAGGTCGGCCCCAAGGAGGTTTGAACGATAGAGCAGCAGCTCGGGCTCGGCTAGATTCGCTGCGTGCTGGTCATCCCAGCGGTTTTCAAGGGCCTTTGTCATCGTCTTCTGAACCGGTGAGTGAGTGGTGTACCGCGAGTAGGGCGGGATTATACCGTCTAAACGATCAAAAACAATCATAATATTGCAATGGCAATCATATGCGGGTAGGATCAGCCAAAATATCGATCAAGCCGGACGCGTATGTTAGAAGCCCAGAGGCATAGCCTGATCCTCGACCTGCTGGACGAACAGCAGGTGGTTACCGTGCGTGAACTCACGGGGGTGCTCAATGCATCCGAGGCCACTATACGTCGCGACCTGAACAAGCTGGACGAGCGGGGCGCGTTGGTGAAGGTGCACGGGGGCGCGGAGAGCCGAAGCAAGTCGGTGGCCATGCTGCGTCCGCACCTCAAGGGCTCGGCATTCCTGGTCAATGTGGAAAAGCACGCCGAGCAGAAGCGGGCGATTGCCCGCAAGGCGGTCGAACTGTGTGATGACGGAGACTCCATCATCATCAACGGTGGTAGCTCGACCTACATGATGACCGAGTTCCTGACGCAGCGGCACCTGAACATACTGACCAATTCCGTTCCGCTGGCACTCGAATTGCTCAACACCAGTGAAAACCGCGTGACGCTGCCCGGCGGGGAGCTCTACCGCAAGCAGAATATCGTGCTGAGCGCTTTCGACAATGACGTCATCGAGCACTACCACGGTACGATGATGTTCATGGGGACGCCGGGCATCGGGGATTTTGGTGTCATGGAGTCGGACCCCCTCATCGTACGAGCCGAGCTGAAACTAATGAAGCAGGCGGACAAGCTGGTGGTGCTGGCGGACAGCAGCAAGATCAATGTACGCAGCAATATGATCGCCTGCGCCCTGGGCGACGTGGACGTGCTGATCACGGACAGTGGTATCCGCAGCGATGATCGCGCCCTGTTCGAACGCGAGGGCGTGCAGGTCATCGTCGTATAACAATAATCTATAGCAGGAGTTTTTATGGCCGAGGTCTTGGGGTCGTCGCACGGCGGCGCGCAGGGGGAGTTTGATCGCAGTCCGGTTACACCGGATCGTATGTTGTCCGCCCGGCATTTTGCCGCAAGCTACGCAGGAGAACATGTCGCCGGTACCGAGTTCGTCATCGGTGCGATGTTTGTCGCCTGGGGTGTCTCCACCGGCGCGGTGATTGGCGGCCTGATCCTGGGTAACCTGCTGGCCGTGCTCAGCTGGGCCCTGGTCTGTGCGCCGATTGCCACCGATACCCGGCTCACGCTCTATGCCTACCTGGAGAAAATTGCCGGCCCCGGCATGACCCGGATCTACAGCGTCATCAACGGTATCTTTTTCTGTATCCTGGGCGGAGCGATGATCACGGTCTCGGCCTCCGCCGTGCGTATCCTTTTTGATATTCCGCCGCAGGTGGACTGGTATCCCACGAGTGCCGCGTTTGTCGCCCTGGCGCTTGCGGTGGGTGCCGTCGTGGTGGTCATCGCAGTGCGCGGCTTTGCGGTCGTGGCTCGCTTTGCCGAGGTCTGCGCGCCGTGGATGATACTGATGTTCGCGGCCGGTGCACTCGCCCTGTGGCCGGTGCTGTCCGCACAGGCGGGCCTGGCACCCTCCACCGGCTTTTGGGACGCGCTCTGGGCAGTGGGCGATAACTTTATCTGGGTCGAGAATCCAGCAAGTACAATGAGCTTCTGGCACGTGGCCGCTTTCGCCTGGATCTGCAACCTGCCCATGCACCTGGGGCTTTCAGACATGACGGTGCTGCGCTTTGCGCGCCGCTCCAGCTACGGCTACTTTGCGGCGCTGGGGATGTTTATCGGGCATTTTGGTGCATGGATTTGCGCCGGCATCATGGGCGCGGGTGCGGCACTGCTGCTGAAAACCGGTATCCAGGCCCTGGATGCCGGCGCGGTGGCAAACCAGGCCCTGGGATCGGCGGGCATCATCGCGGTGATCATTGCCGGCTGGACTACCTCCAATCCCACCATCTATCGCGCGGGGCTGGCATTCCAGTCGCTGAATCATCGCTGGAACCGGACGCGTGTGACCATCGTCACCGGTGCGATCACCACGGTGATCGCATGTTTCCCCTTTGTGTTTTCCAGGCTAATGGATTTCCTCGGCCTGATGGGGCTTCTGCTGGCGCCCGTCGGGGCCGTTATCGTTGCCGAACACTGGCTTTTCCCGCGCCTGGGGCTGACGCGGTACTGGTCTCACTACAAGGGCCAGTCCCTGAATCGCCCGGCCCTGTTCGCGTGGCTGGCCGGATTGGCGGTGGCGTTCGTGGCAAATCGAGCGGGCCTGCACCTGTTTTTCCTGTTGGTTCCCGCCTGGATCACAGCGACCCTGGTTTACATCATTGCCGCGCGGGTCATGGGCGCGGCGGAGCCTGTGTCGAAAGCAGGGGATTCACAAAACCTCCTCGAGGCGCAACGCAAGCAGACCGAGCACACACAGATCACCGCTTCGTTCGTGGCCGGTCAAAGCGCAGCCCCTGGCTTGACCGCACAATTCAGCCGCGTCGTTGCCTGGGCCAGTTTGCTCACCTGCGCAGCGATGGCCGTCGCAGTGTTCAGCGGGTCCGACCTCCAGGTATTACGCAACTGGCTTATCGCGCCCACCCTGGTCTATTTCATTAGTGCTACCTTGTGGATCACGGCCAAGGAACGGCAGAGCGGGCCGTAGTGAGTAAGCTCTGCGTCGTCATCGACGTCGGCAAGACCAACGTTAAAATACACGTTGTCGACGATGGCCTGGTCACGCGCTTCAGCCGTAGCCGGGCGAACAAGGTCATCGATCCGGGTAGTTATCCACATTACGACATCCACGCGCTGTGGCGATGGATTCGTGGCTCGCTGGTAGAGATAGCCCGGGACTTCTCCATAGACGTTATTTCAATTACAACCCACGGCGCGACCGCGGCGTGGGTTCATCCGGATGCCGGTGAGTCGGGGCTGGTAATGCCGGTCATGGACTATGAATTCGACGGCGTTGCCTCGGAGACGGATTACGATGCGCTGCGCCCCGCCTTTACTGAAACCTATTCACCGGCGCTGCCGGCCGGGCTCAATCTCGGACGCCAGATTTTCTGGCAAAAACGCTATTGCCAGCGTGCATTTGATGAGGCGCGCTACATTCTTCCATACCCGCAATACTGGGCGTGGCGGCTGACAGGCGTCGCCGTTTCCGAAGTGACTTCCTGGGGGTGCCACAGCGATCTCTGGGCACCGGGGAAACGCGATTACAGCAGCCTGGTGGACCTGCTCGGGATACGTGCAAAGCTACCCGGGCTGGTAGCCGCGGGTACCGTTATTGGCCCTATCAGTGAAGATCTGGCAGCGCAGACCGGCTTGCCTGCCGATTGTAAAGTGATTGCCGGACTGCACGACAGCAATGCGAGTTTTGCGAGGTATTTGTCGCGGCCAAGCGACAGGCCTTTTACCGTGATCTCTACGGGAACCTGGGTCGTAAGCTTTGCTCCGGGCGTCCCTCTCGAGGCGCTCGACGAGCGGCGCGATATGCTCGCGAATATCGATATCAATGGTAATCCCGTTGCCTGCGCACGGTTTATGGGTGGCCGTGAATTTGAGCTCATATGCCAGAGAACCGGCAGTAAGCCGGAAAATGCCTTCCAGGTGTCCGATCTGCAGCAGCTCGTGGAAGACCGGGTCATTGCGCTGCCCGACTTCAGCGAGGGTAGCGGTCCGTTTGGCGGGCGCCGCCCTGAAATCCGCGGCCGCGCGCGCAGTGGAGCGGCCCTGGCCACCATGTACAGTGCCCTGATGATGGACTATGAGCTTGACCTGTTGGGTGGCGCAGGCGACTTGATCGTGGAGGGCGCCTGGCTGCGCAATATCTTGTTGTGTAAACTGCTGGCGCAATTGCGCACGCAGCAGCACACCGCCTGTTCAAGCGATAGCACCGGCACTGTCAGTGGTGCGGCGCAGCTCGCCTTTGGATCGGCTTGCGGTGCGCCACCCATGCTGGACCCGGTGAATCCGACAAGGCTGGACGGGCTGGAAAATTATCGCTCATACTGGCGGCAACAGCTGTCTGATTCGAGTGCCAATCGCTGTTAGGATCTGTGTAGGTGCCCGGCGCATCAGTATAAAGGAGTCATAAATGTCTGGATGGGTGAAAGTGGGTCTTTGGCTAACCGGCGTGATCGCGGTGGCGGCCTTGTGTCTTTATGTGTTTGCACGCTGGTATTTTGGTGTGCTTTTTCCCACGATGGATTACCAGCCACCACAATTGCCCAGCGATATGTCCAGGCCGGCCATATTGGTCTTTAACAAGGCCAACGGTTTCGTTCATATCGACGCTATTCCCGCGGGTAACAGCATGTTGACGGATATCGCTGCCAGGAATGGCTGGTCCATCTACCTTACGGACAAAGGCGCGGTGATGAATGCCGAACAGCTGGCGCAGTTCGATGTGGTGGTATGGAATAACACCTCCGGTACCACCCTTACCGGGGACCAGCAGGAGGCATTTCGCCAGTGGCTGGAAAATGGCGGTGGCTTTGTAGGGATTCATGCCGCGGGCGGTGATCTTTGGTACACATGGGACTGGTACGTAGACGATCTTCTTGGCGCCCAGTTTACCGGGCACACCATGTCCCCGCAGTTTCAGGATGCCCAGCTGATCAAGCCAGTGCAGAACCCGATCACTGGACACCTGCCCGAGCGCTGGGGTATTCCCCAGGAAGAGTGGTATGCGTTTGACCGTAATCCGGGTGCAACAGGTTCAACCGTCCTGCTGGCACTGGATGAATCGTCATACCTTCCCGGGAACTCCGCAATGCAGGGCGAGCATCCCAGTACCTGGCAGCATGACATAAAACGTGGCAGGGTGTTTTACACCGCCATCGGTCACCATGGAAAAACCTATTCGATACCTGAATATCGGCAGTTGATCGAGCAGGGCATTCGTTGGTCCGGTCGATTCTGACCGCAAGCAATCCCGGCACTCATCTGAAAAAAAGTGCCTGAAAGCGCACTGTGTTATGCAGCGGCGCGGATCGCACGATGCCCGCAAGCTGCGGCTGTGACTCGTATAGCCTTGCGCGCAGCTTACTGTTCCGGTTGAGTCTTGCGCGCTTCGGCGATAGCTTCTTCCAGTGGCGCGAGCATGGATGCAGCCCGGGGGTAGCCGGCATACTGGGCGATGAACAGCAGTAATTCGCGCGCCTCCTCGGGCGTCATTTCCCCGCGTTTTATGGACGCCTTGACCTGGACCTTGAATGTCGCCGCCTCGCCCTTTTCCGCGATGATGCCCAGCAGCAGCAGGCGCTTGTCGCGCATGGAGAGGGTTTCCCGGGTCCAGAGCTCTGCAAACAGCTGCTTGAGCATGATGTCGGAGAAGGCATAGCCCTCCGGGGGTACCACGATGTCGCCGGCGTAGACATCCTTGATTTTCTCCTCGCCCAGCGCGCGGCGTTCCTTGTCGTTCATAGTCAGGTCCTTGTTAATCCAGTGTGCCGAAAATCCGGTCGTACAACAGCGTAATCGTGGCGTAATTACCCTTGTGCATGTTTTCGTGGTGCACGTGGTGCTTCCGGGTGATCCAGGTCAGTGTCTTGAAGGGAAAGTAATCCAGGTCGACGTGCGTGTGGTTGACGATATTGATCTGGGTGAAAATGACGAAGGTCAGGATGATGGTCACCGGGTGATAGGGACCGATCAGGGGCGATAATACCGCGATCGAACCCATATAGAGTGCCAGTCCGACAAATGTTTCCAGTGGGTGCACGTAGTGTGCGTCAAGGTAGGTGGGATTGCGGGCCTGGTGGTGCACGGCGTGCACCTGGCGCATCCGACCATTGCCGTGAAACCAGAAACGATGCGAGAGATAGTAAAGAAAATCGTAGAACATCAGGATGATGAAAATATCCAGCAGTATCTTCCATGCCGGCGCGGCTTGCAGGCTGACGAAGAATGGCAGCATCAGTACAAAGAACATGATGTTCATGCCGAGGCCGAGTCTATGATTGGCGCGTACGATGGGCGGATACTTGTCTTTTTTCCACTTGATCCGGTCCTCACTCCGGTTGAGTTCCCGCATTTTCTGCAATGGCTCGAGCCGGAAAAGCAGGGTCTTACCGATCACTGTGACGGCCACGATGCAGGCCAGGGTTATCAGTGATCCCAGCCAGTTATAGTGCTCCAGAACCATGGCAAGAAATTCGCTGTCCATTGTGCTTACCTTATGTTGCCGAGGGGGAGAGCAATAATTGGCCCAGCAAGCGTGCGCCTTCCTCCCCGAGTTGTGCTTTCAGCTGCCCGGCAAGTACCCGTATGCCCGCGGGGCTGGTATTGCCGAAAATACCTTCTTCGAGATGCAGGGCGCGATAGAGTATTCGCAGTGCATTTGCCAGCCGGGTGAGCGGTCTGGCCCCGACGATTGCGGCGAACTCACGACACAGGTCGTCCACGCTGGCTACCGAATCCTCGATAAGGCCGAGGCCGGCCGGGGTGAAGTGCAGGACTACCTGCCGGGCATCCTGCGGGTCGGGTGACCTCTTGATATAGTCGAGCTCTTCCAGTTCCGTTGCGATCGCGCTGATGGCCTGCTTGCTGACGCCATGGATATCAGCGATCTGCTGTATGCGCCCACCGGCCGGTCCTATGGCGATCAGGACCTGGCCGTAGGACGGCTTCAGGGCGGGGTGCCCCCGGGCAATGGTCATGTGCATCAGTCGCTTGGTCACGTAATCCCCCAGGCGCGGCAACAGTCCGGCGAGCGGTACCCGGGTGGCGGCGTCGGAATCGCCTGGCTGTAGCGCCAGCAGCCCCAGCTTGCTATTGAGCCGGGCAAGGGTGCGACTGCTGTCTGCCAGTGTTTCGGCGCCCACTATCTTCTCAACCTGTTTTTGCATGCGCTGCGCCTCCCTGGTGCCATCATCCAGCAGGGACAGCCCCCGGGCGGTGGGCACCAGCAATTTTGCGCGCCCGTCGAAGAGATCAGCCTGGCGTTTTATGTAGCCGGCGGATTCGATCTGGTTGGCGGTCTGGTTGGCAGCCTGGCGTGATATGTCCAGCAACTGGGCGATGTCGCTGAGGCGGGCTCCGGAGCGGCCAATGATGGTGATGTAGGGTTCGAAGTTGATGCGTAATCCACTGTGGCCGTGTCGCTGGGTCATCGACCGCATGATCTCGGCCTGCAGGTAGAGTGCGACGCCCAGCAGGTGCCGGGCGAAGTTGTCGCGGTAGCGCTGCTGCAAGGTGTCTGTCGGCTCGGGTAACATCGGCAAGATAGTAAATTCAACTTGTCTAGTAGTCAAACGCAATTGACATAATAGGCGCCGCTGCTAAACTGGCCCCAATCTGGTAAACGTCATGTCGAAACAGCGCTGGCAATGGGGGTAGGTGATGGGCAACAGGATCAACGTGGGCTATATCGGGCTGGGCAATATCGGCAAACCCACGGCGAAGCACCTGGTCTGCGATGCATTCAATGCACACGTATATGACGTGTACCAGCCGGCAGTAGAGGAAATGGTAGAGGCCGGTGCTGTCGGCTGTAGCTCTGTCGCCGAACTTGCGCAAGCCTGTTCCCATATCGGCATCTGTGTACGCGACGATGCCCAGGTAAAAGCACTGCTTTACGACGAGGGGGGCATTTTTGCCACGGCGGCCGCCGGAACCCGCATTGCAATTCACAGCACCGTTACCCAGGCCAACCTGCTGGCGTGGGCCGGGGACGCGACAGAGCGCGGACTGAGGCTGATCGACGCACCGATTACCGGAGGTGCGCACCGGGCGGTTGCCGGCACGCTGTGCTATATGGTCGGCGGCGAACAGGCTGATATCGAGGCCTGTACCCCGATCTTCAATACCTCCGCAGAGAAGATCGTTCACGCGGGCCCTATTGGTTCCGGTATTGCCCTGAAGCTGTGCAATAATTTTATGCAATATGCCGAATTCGTGGTTATGGCGGAAGCCACGCGATTGGCGGAAGCCTGTGGCCTGTCGGTAAACGTGCTGCGCGACGTGGGAATGTCCAACGGCGTGGTGAACGAGCAGATGCACATGTTTGTCTCGGGCCGCAACGCGTTGGCGCTGCAATGTACCGATGAGGATATGCAGCAGTTTTTTGGTGTGATGGGGCGACTGGGCCGCAAGGACCTCGAGTGCGCGCTGGCGACGGCGGGGGAGAAGGGCGTTGTTATGCCCACGGCCGAGTTTATCCGGGATCGTATCGAGGATGTTTTTCTCGCCAGGGATGAGTCCAGGCCCGTGGCGCCCCAGGAGAGCGCGGCGATATGAACCCCGAGACACGCTTGTTCATTGGCGGTGAGCTCGTTGCCGCCGCATCCGGCGCAAGCTACCCCAACATCAACCCGGCGACCGAGGAGGTCATGGGTGAGGTGGCCGACGCCGGCCCCGAGGACATGGAACGCGCCATAGCGGCGGCCCGGCGAGCCTTTGACCAGACCGACTGGTCCAGCAACCACGCGTTGCGGCACAAGTGCCTGCAGCAACTGCAGCGGGGCCTGCTGGCGGTGATGGCTGACTTCAAGCAGCAGATCGCGGCGGAGACCGGCGCGCCGCTGGGTATCTGTGGCGGTGCGGGACCGCAGTGCGAGGTGCCTATCGGGTTCGTCGAATATGTACTGGCGCAGTTACAGCAATACCAGTGGAGCCGGGACGTCGGCGTCGCCGAGCCGCTGGGGATAAAGAGCCGCCGCCTGGTCGATAAGGAGGCCGTCGGTGTGGTGGCCTGTATTACGCCCTGGAATGTGCCCCTGCAGATCAACCTGGCCAAGTGCCTGCCCGCCCTGGCGGCCGGGTGCACGGTAGTGCTGAAAGCGGCGCCGGATACCCCCTGGTCCGCCACCATGCTGGGCCGTGTGGTGAAGGAGTATACCGATATGCCCCCGGGCGTATTCAACGTGATTACGGCGCAGGACCCCGCGGCCCTGGGTGACCAGCTCACGGGTGACCCCAGGGTCGATATGATCTCGTTCACCGGTTCCACAGCGGTAGGCAAGCACATCATGACCCGGGCTGCCGCCACGGTAAAAAAAGTGTTCCTGGAGCTGGGTGGTAAATCCGCCAATATCATTCTCGACGATGCGGACCTTTCCTCCAGTTTGCTCAGCAGCCTGGGCGTCTGTTACCACGCCGGCCAGGGCTGTGCGATCAATACCCGCCTGTTGGTGCCGCGCAAGCGACAGGCCGAGGTGGAAGAGCTGCTGAAGACCTATTTCGGCTTCATACAGTACGGCGATCCCTCCGCCGAGGACCAGATCATGGGACCCCTGGTGAACTCGCGCCAGCGGGAGCGGGTGTTGGCCTATATTGAAAAAGGCAGGCAGGAAGGCGCAAGGCTGTTGCTCGGCGGCGGCATTCCGCAACACCTGCAGCGGGGCTACTACGTCGAACCCACGGTATTCGTGGACGTTACCAACGATATGACCATAGCCCGCGAGGAAATCTTCGGACCTGTGCTGTCGGTTATCGCACACGATGGTGATGACGACGCCGTGCGCATTGCCAACGACTCGGTTTATGGCCTGTCCGGCTCCGTGTGGTCGGCCAGCGAGGACCGCGCACTTGCCGTTGCGCGCAGAATCAGAACCGGCACCATCTGCGTCAACGGCGGCAATTTCTATGCCGCCGATGTGCCCTTTGGCGGCTATAAACAAAGCGGGATCGGTCGCGAGATGGGCCCCGAGGGCTTCGAGGAATACCTGGAAACCAAGACCATAGCGATAGGTGTATGAGTAATCAACTGCAGGGAAAGGTATACATAGTCACCGGTGGCTCCAGGGGATTCGGCTTGGCAATTGCCAATTCCCTGGTGGCACAGGGCGCGAGGGTAGGGTTGTTGAGCCGCAACCAGGCGGGCCTGGACGAGGCGATAGCCGGGATAGGCCGGGATCACGCGTTCGGGGTGGTGGCAGATGTAGGCAATCGCGGCGCTATCAGCGCCGCCTTCGAGCAGATCAAGCGGCATTTTGGCCGGCTGGATGGGCTGGTAAACAACGCCGGCCTCGCCCGGCCCAATGCCATAGAAAACCTGGTCGAGGAGGAAGTGTTACTCCAGGTGCAGACGAATTTCGTGGGCACGGTGTTCTGTTCCCAGGCGGCGATTCCCTTGCTGCGCGGCGGTGAGAACCCCCGCATCGTCAACATTTCCTCGGCCTCCGCCTTCCATCACGACGAGATGAGTCACCTGTCGATCTATGCCGCTACCAAGGCGGCGGTAGAGCGCTTTACCCGCGATCTGCGCGAGGAACTGCAGCACGACGGCATAGGGGTGAGCTGTATTCGTCCGGGCAACGCGTGGACCAGCTTTTCCGATGGCTGGGATACTGTCGCACTGCAGGCGGGTCTCGAGGCCTGGACACATACCGGTACCTACATGGATACCGGCATGGAAGTCGCCCAGGTCGGGGATGCGGTGGCCTATGTGGTGTCGCAGCCGGTGGGCGTGGCGGTCGATCTCCTGGAAATCCGGCCCAATACCCTGATACCCAAGATCAGCCTGTAAACGGGCACACCCGTGTAATTGAAACGGCCCGGCGGTGATCACAAGGCCGGTATTTGTTTGAACATGCTGGAAACTGTGGAGAACCTGCATATGGATTTCAGTGGCAAGACCGTCATCGTAACCGGCGCCGGGGGTGGCATCGGCGAGTGCTACGCCAGGAAGTGCGCTGACAAGGGCATGAACGTCGTCATCGCCGAACTCAAAGAGGAGGGTGGCCGTCGAGTCGCCGACGACATCAATGCCGGGGGCGGCAGCGCGTTGTTTGTGCAAACGGATGTCGGTAGCGAGGCGTCGGCCAGGGCGTGTGCCGCGGCGACCATGGAGAAATACGGCGCCATAAACTACCTGATCAACAATGCCGCGATTTTCGGTGACATGAAAATCGAGGGCTATCTCAATGTGGATTTAGACTATCTCGACAAGTTCATGCGCATCAACGCCCACGGCTGCCTCATTATGACCCGCGCCGTGGTGGATGACATGACCGCGGGAGGGGGCGGGGCCATTATCAACCAGTCCTCCACCGCGGCCTGGATGGGCATGGGCTTTTACGGTGTGGCCAAGCTGGCCGTGAACGGGATTACCAGCTCGCTGGCGCACGAGCTGGGCTGGCGCAATATCCGTATCAACGCCATAGCGCCGGGACCGACAGAGACCGAGGCCTTGCAGAAAACCGCCGGCGATTACGCCAGGGAAATGATCAAGAG
>JAHEBM010000133.1 GCA_024642245.1 Haliea sp. | reverse complement strand
AAGCGGTACCCAATTACTGGATGATGACCGCTCATACCACACCCCTGTTGTTGGGCGTCTTTCTCGTGGCGCTGCTGGGTACCCTGGTTGAGACCGGTGCCGGCCTGGTTCAGGGCCTGATAGAGCGCATCGAGGCGGTGGTCAGGCCGGGAGAGAGCGAGGCCCTGGGGCACCTGCCACGCGCCGCGATCGCGGCCGGCACCCTGGCCCTGGGAGGATTGCTGGGTTCGCTGGGTATCGTCGCCCTGGTAGCCAAGGGCTACTCGGCCTTGTCGGTGGGCTTTGCCCTGGTCTACATCATTCCCATCTGTACCCTCGGTGTCTCGAAAATCGTGAAATCATCATAGTGCGGAGCATAGCTATGTTGGATTTATTGTGCCGAAAGTCTGGCTGCGGTGACCTGGATGTGAATCTCGCCAGGCGGCACCTGGCCTGCCACGAATGGGGTCGGGCCCGGTTGGCCTTGGAAAGAGGTCTGGCCAAGGGGCGGCTGTCGGAGCCCGAACAGGCGCGTATGCTGTTGCAAGAGGTCCGGGATCGTATGGGCATCGGGAGTGTGCAGCAACCTTGAACGGTGCCATTGCAACGCCCCCCTTGGCAGAGCGTGAGCGCGCGATCGCGGAGGTGGTGCGAACACTCGATGAATATTTTTCGGCACGAACTTAGTAAGGAGAGACCTATGTTGAAAAAAACTGTATCAACACTGGCGAAGCTTGTGCTCGGCGGGGCACTGGTCTCGACGGCAGTCGCACAGGATTACGACATTGTCATCAACAACGGCCGGGTGATGGACCCCGAGACCATGTTTGACGGCGTTGCCAATGTCGGTATCAAAGACGGCAGGATTGCCGTTATCACGGATAAGGGTATCGAGGGCAAGGACACCATCGATGCTGCCGGACTTGTCGTGGCTCCCGGTTTTATCGATCAACACCAACACTGTGTTGACCCTTACATATATCGACTCATGGTTCGCGACGGCCGCACAACCATTATGGACCTGGAGATGGGAGCTTATGGCCCGAAAGTAGGCGAATGGTATAAACAGCGGGAGGGAAAAGCACCCATCAATTTCGGGGTATCGTCTTCACATGAATTTGCCCGTGCAGCGGTGCTGGATGGATTCAAAGACTGGAAGTTTTTCAACACGCCCGATGCTATCCAGTCACGCGTAAAGCAGGGTTGGAGCAAAACCCGCCCTGATCTGGAGCAGGGCAACGCCATTCTTGCCGAACTGGATGAAGGTTTACGCCTGGGCGCAATTGGAGTGGGCTCTACCCTGGGCTATATGCGCGAAGGCGTCTCACCCAGTGAGATATTTGAAATCCAGAAGCTCTCTGCTGCCTACGGCCGTCAAACAGGTTTGCACGTAAGGGGAACACCCGGGACAGATGTAGATGAAGTCAATGGTCACCAGGAAGCGCTGGCCAATGCCGCGGCGTTGAATGCGCCGGCAATCGCCATGCATTTCAATAATCCCGGCTATAACCAGGTGCATGAAACACTGGTTCGCATGCGCGAACAGGGGCTTAACGTGTGGGGTGGGCTGTATCCTTATGCCGCTGGCAGCACTTCGCTGAATGCTGTGTTTCTGGAACCCGAAACCTGGGTAGAGCACCTGGGAAATAAATATGAAGACACCGTGCTGGACGTGCAAACGAACACGTTTTACACCCAGGAATCCAGGGAAGAAATGTTGAAAACAGATCCTGTGCGTCCGGTTGTAGTCTACAAAATGCCGGAAGCAGACGTTGTTGAATGGTTGAAATTACCCGGCGTCGCCATCGCCAGCGACGGCATGCCCATATTCCCCTGGGACGGACTGGAATGGGATACGCCCTATGAGGACCTGCCCAATGCGCATCCGCGATCGGCAGGTGCCTATGCCAAAGCATTTCGGCTGGGCCGCGAGAACAATATTCCGCTTATGCAAATTGTCGCGATGAGCAGTTACAACACGGCAAACCCGCTGGGAAAAACGGGACTGAAAGCCATGCAGGAACGCGGTCGCATGCAGGAGGGCATGGTGGCCGATATTACCATTTTCGATCCGCAGACCATTACTGATAACGCAACTTATGCCAGGGGCACAATTCCTTCGTCAGGAATACCTCACGTTATCGTAAATGGCGTAATAGTCATGAGGGATTCGGAGCCACTGAAAGGCGTAAATCCGGGTCAACCGATCCGTTTCCCGGTAGAGGAAAAAGGCCGTTCTGAGGGCGTATCCGTTGAAAAATGGAAAGAAAAATATACTGTAACCCCGATTGATTTCGGGGGTGGTTTGCCTGATACGCACGTGCACTGACGTAGGTATTGAAATAGCCACTTCATTATATTTATGCGAGTACAGATTGGGGAAAACAGCCGGCTCGCTGGTCAGGTTCGTATTTACTATTACCGGGTACCGTTATCGTGATTTGATCAGCAGGTGCCCGGGGCGTTAATTTTCTTCCGCCCGAATCACCTTGCTGTCCAGTAGCGCGGCGATGTCGTCCTCGCTGTAGCCATGTCGCTTCAAAACCTCCACCGTGTCGGCACCCACATCACCCGCCGGGCGGTACTCGGGCTTATCGTCGCCGCGGAACTGGATGGGCGGCGTGGGCATATAGAAGGTCTTGCCGGAGGGATAGGTTATGGGACGCATGAAGTCGTTGACCAGGGCCTGTTCATCCTCGGGGACGTCAGCCATGTGGCGCAGGCTTTCAAAGGGAATATCCGCGGTCGTCCACTTTTGCGCCCAATCGCTCAAGGGTCGCGAGGCAATCAGGGGTTGGAGAATTTCCACCAGTTCACGCTGATTTTTCTTGTTCGCCATTCTCGAATTAAAGCGTGCATCGTCAACCAGGTCGGCCCTGTCGATCGATTCACACAGCGGCTTCCAGTATTTATCAAAGTCAAACAGCATTAACACGACCCACTCACCGTCGGCGGTCTTGTAGGGATGGCCCATGACGGGCAGGAGTACCGGCTCCGCGTAGGGCTGCGGATAGCGGTGACCCACCTGGACCGCCGGCTGCATGGTGGCAGTGGTCCAGATGCCGGTGTGGTACAGCGACACGGAGACCTTGTCCCCCTGTCCGGTCTTGAGTTTCCTGAAGAGTGCGGCGGACACGCCCTGCGCCAGCGCGATACCCGTGGGGTGATCCCCCATACCCCCAAGGTTCACAAGGGGGTAGTTCTCCGCAGTGCCAGTATCGATGCCCAGGCCCGTTCTGCCGAAATAGGCGATGATGTCATAGCCCGGCTTCCGGGCCTCGGCACCTTTCTCGCCATAGGCGTTGATGTGGCCATATACCAGGCCGGGGAACCGGCTGCTCAAGGATTCGTAGTTGAGTCCCAGTCGGGCGAGCGCATCTTCCCGGTAGTTGGTAATCAGGGCGTCCGCGTCCTGCAACAACTTGAAAAGAATGTCGGCTCCTGCCTGGCTTTTCAGGTCGATAGAGATAAACGATTTGTTGGCATTCTCTATATCGAACACGGGGTTCTCGCCCTTTTCTGCCCGCACGCCGAGAATCACACCCTGCACCCGGTGCAGGTCGCCGTTGAGGGGTTCCACTTTTATGACCTCCGCGCCCTGGTCGGCAAGGATTCTGGCGGCGCTGGAGGCCGCAATGACGGTGGAAAGATCGACAATCTTGACGCCCTCGAACGGTTTCATAGTTTTACCCCTACTCTCTAAGCCCTGATTTACCCGTCTGAAACGAATACCGCTGCCGGTCATCTGGTCATAGATCCTCTTTACCCCAGCAGGGCGGCACCGCCATCGAGCAGGGCGATGCCGATGAACCAGCTACCGACGATGGGACCGGCGATCGCGAACCATGGCTGCCGGAATGCGCGCAGGCTGAGGGCGGAAGTGGCAATGACCCACAGGCCGAATGCTATGCCGGCCTCAACCACGCCAGGATCACCGAAGATCGGATAGCTGAGGCGAACGAAGGACGCGAAGGCCGCGCCAGCGGCAAGCGCGCCAACTGGCGCCAGATAGGGTCTCACTCGCGCGGGCGACGCAAGCGCCACGCCGGCGGCCAGGAACGCCAAGGGGCTGACCAGCCTGGTGAGAGTCTGGTATTCCGCGCCGCCGGGGATCTGTACGACGGCGGCGATCAACGCATCGATGCCATACCCGCCGGAGACGATGCCGAAGGCAAAGGCACCAAAGCCAACCAGGCCGGCCCGCCACGGCAGCAGAGCAAGCGCCGCGCCTAGCCCGACGAGCGGCAAGACATGGCGAAAGGACAGCGCTTCGCTGGCCAGCCACCAGCCGATCGGGCCGCGCGCGTCGGCGGGGCTGAACAGGACGATGGCAACGATGAGCGCGCCGGCACCGGCAAGGACAGGGCCAGCCCAACGCAGAAAGCCGGAATGCGACGTCCCTTCGCCCACTTTCATACAATCAGGAAGTACACGCCACTGAGTGCGATCAGGGCGCCAAGATAGCGGATCAATCGCCTCTTGTGCAGGGTCTTTTGCAGGACCAGGCCGACCCCGATGCCGAGCACGTGGATGAGGCCGGTCGCGATGACGAAACCCATGGCAAAGTCCGTCGGGGTGACCGTCCTGGGCAGTTCAGTACCATGGGCATAGCCGTGGCAGATCGCGAAGAACGCGATCAAGGTCAGTGCGATCCACGAAGACGGATGCCAGGCCAGGCCGATCGCAGTCCCCAGGGTGATGACCGACAGGGCGATGCCCAGTTCCACATGGGGCAGTGGCAGGCCAAGGATCGCCAGGATGCCGCCTACCACCATAATCATTGGGAACGCAACCGCCAGCCGCCATACCTGGCTGCCGCCCATCTGCGCGCCCCACAGGCCGACAGCGAACATGGCAAGGAAATGATCGGGCCCTGTTAGCGGATGGACGAACCCGCTGCCGATCCCGTCCATCTGCTGCTGGATCATATGCGCCGAGACCGGGCCGGGTAGGAGAGTGATTCCAACTGCAGCGAGCAATCCCGTTGTGCAACGCGTTAGCGGGTTGCGCGGTGCCTGCAAAGGCCATTTCACAGGGTGTGCCTCTAAATTGGGCTTCAGCGCTCGTGAACCGGGACCTCCACAGTGTCAATTTCCTTTGCCTGCGGATCACCCCAGACCTTGTCCATGACACGCATCCAGTTGCCGCCCCAGATCTTGGCGAGGTCCTCTTCGCTGTAGCCGCGGGCCATCAGCGCGCCGGTCAGGTTCTGGAGCGTGTTCGGCAGCGCCATGCCTTCGGGGTAGTAATAGGGCGGCGGCGGATAGGCGGAGGGATCCCATGCACCGCTGTCGACCATCAGCTTGTAGATCCCTTCGACCTTGGCTTCGTCCATGACGCCAAAGGTGGTGGCGTCATAGTCGAGCCCCATCGTGACGTGGTCCGGACCGACGAGTTGCACCATGTAGTCGATCATCGCGACCATATCGTCCATCGAGGGCTGTTTGTTCGTCGAGACGAATGGCGGATAGGCGACGGCACCGACAAAACCGCCGTTCGCCGCGATGGCCTTGATCAACTCGTCGGACACGTTGCGCGGGCTGTCGATCTGACCCCGCGCATTGGCGTGTGACATGATCACCGGCTCGGACGAGGCCTCGATCGTGTCCAGCGCGCTTTGCTGCGCGGTATGGGCGACATCGACGATCACGCGCGCCTCGTTGCAGGCCTTGACCAGCTTCTGCCCCATGATGCTGAGACCGCCGTCGACACGTTCCGTGATGCCGTTCGCATAGGGGTTCCGCGTGTTGTAGGCCATCTGCAGAATGCCAAGGCCGAGCTCCTTGTAGAACCAGACCCTTTCCATGTCCCATCCCAGCGGCGTCGGACCCTGGAAGTGGTAGAAGACCCCCAGCTTGCCTTCGCGCTTGGCCGTGCGAAGGTCCTCGGTGCTGCGGACCTGCATCAGGTCCGGCCGGGTCATGATCTGTTCGGCGGCCCAGGACACCAGCTTCATCGTTGCCTGATCGTCCCTGTTGCCGCCGCCAACCGTGAGCGACATCCCGTTCACGCCGCCGTCGATCCACAGATTGAAGTCTTTCGGATTCAGCGTCTGCGCGATCATCGGGCAGGCGCCGTCGACCTTGATCATGCTGTCGTGAACGGCGCGGAAGTTGTCGGGATAGGGCCCGCCAGGCTGTTTCGCCGCAGCATTAGCGATAGCAATAAGATTCGGACTGATTGCGGCGCCAGCTGCCAAAAGGCTTGTCAGCTTAACGAATTCCCTTCTGTTGCTGGTTTTCATAGTTGGAGCTCCTTTCTATCGTAGCGAGTGTCCCGACGCGTTGAAATTGGGGTGGATGGTTGTCTCGATGTCATGCGCAAATCTTGCGGGTCTGCAGCTTATCTGAGAAACCCTTGGGGAATTATGCCCGAACAGCGCAAGTTTCTGCAGTTTTTTACGTTTCGGCAAGCAGATTCCAAGTGATCTGTGTAGCCTGCGGTTTACAGTGATACCACTTAGTCTATTGTCGCGAGTGGCAGAAGATATGGGCTGCCGCGTAAAGGTCTTGAGACGTGATTCCCAGGGAACTGTAAACTGTTATCTGGGTACCATCTGTTCTGCAGGGAATATCACCTGCAGCCGCCTGGCCGATCTCGCCGACAATGTGCATCGCATCGATTGCGCCTTCGTCGATCGGAATCATGATATTTCCGCCTTCCGCAATAGTGGACCGCATCGAGTCCACGTAAACCCTCGCCTTCTGGATGAGCGCGGTATCCGCCTCGCGGGTATCAAGGCTATGTGATCCCACAAGATTGATATGTGTGCCGCGCGCAACCCAGTCCCCACGCAGTATGGGCGTCGGCGAGCCGGTTACCGTACAGATTATGTCACAGGATGCGACATGTTCGGGGTCGGAAACAGCCCGCACAGGCAAACCCGTGCGTACTGATTCGCTACTTGCAAAGCTTTCAGCCGCGCAGTGGTCTCGCCCCCACACCAGAATGTCGTTGATCGGGCGTACAGCGGCGACAGCGTCGATATGTGTCGTAGCCTGTAAGCCGCTCCCATAGATACCAAGCGTCGTCGCGTCGCGGCGAGCGAGTAGATCGGTGGCCAGGCCGGAAGCCGCAGCGGTACGCAGGCCGGTCACGGACGCGCCGTCAATAATCGCCCTGGGCTCGCCGGTGTTGTAATCGAATAGCGCGATAAAACCCTGAATTGAAGGCAGCCCCTTCGCTGGATTGTCGGCATGCAGGGTAATCAGCTTGCTGCCGTAGAAGCCCAAACCCTTCGCTGAACCGGGCATGAACAGCATGGACTTGCCATCCCCGATCGTCAGAGACTGCCTGAGAGGCACATCCACGACGCCGGCGGACGTGGCGATCATCGCCTCACGCATGACGCCAATGCAGTCAGCCATGGGCAGCAGCTGGGCTACCCTGGATGCATCGATAAACTCTAATGCCATGGCGAGACCTCAATCATCTTGACAAAACTTTGGGACGGGAGGGGTCAGCCCCTCATCCCCACACTTCCTCGTAGACCCTGACAAGGTTCAGACCCAGAATCTTCTGCACTGACTCTGCGCCATAACCCCTTTCGAGTAAGGCCTGCGTTAATTTCGGGAGGGTCTTCGGGGTTTCAATACCTTCCGGGTAATAATGCGGGGGCGAGGGGTAGTCGCCGGGTTTCCAGCGGCCGGATGACACCTCCTCCTCGTAGACCCTCAGGGCTTCCTCTTCGTCCGCTACAGGATGCTGGCCGGGGTAGTAGTCGATACCCAGTGCCGTGTGATCTATCCCGCCGACGTTGACCAGGTGGTCAATATGATCCACGAACTGGTCCAGGGTGGGACGACTGGAAGAGGAGATAAAACCCGGGAAACCGACCGCACCGACCACGCCGCCGGATGCGGCGATAGCGCGGATCTGTTCATCCGTAATATTTCTCTCGGTGCAGGTCTCATGCACGCTTTTCGGATTGGCATGGGAGAAGATAACCGGCTGAGTAGATGCCTGAATCGCTTCCAGGGTGGTTCTTGATCCGGTATGCGAGCAGTCGACGATGACGCGGGTGTCGTTACAACGCTCGATAAACCGGTAGCCAAATTCCGTCAGGCCCTTGTCTTCATCGACTTGTGCACCCGAGCCGACGAGGTTGTCGACATTATAAGTCAACTGCATGATGCCCACGCCCAGTTTCTTGAACAGGTTTACATTGTCCAGATTGTCGCCAATGGGATCGGTACCCTGGAAATGCATTACCACGCCGGTTTTGTCCTCCTGCTTTGCCCGGTGTACGTCTGCTACAGTTTCCACTAATAGCAGGTTTTCGTGGCGGTGAATGTAATCCAGCCACTGGCCGATCAGAGCGAAAGAAAAATCAGCTGGACGCGGCCCGCCCACAGTGGGTGTGACAATCGTAACACCACCTTCAATATACCAGTCGATATAGGGAATATTGAAGAGCAACGGGCAGCATCCATCGATAACGATTGAGCGATCGTGCAACTGCTTTGCTTCCGGGGCGTACATAACATGACCTCGTTGGCGTATCTACCAGGCTACCGATGCTAGTAAATCCATCTGGTTTTTGTTCTGCATGTTTGTACGGCTTCTCTACATTCCTGTGAAAGCTCGGAGTCGAACTTCAGGAACCGGGACGGTCCTCGCGCGGGGTACGACCAAAATACTGCTTATAGGCGCGACCGAAGCTGGACTGGTTGTCATAACCCACTTCCAGCGCCACCTCGAGTACAGAAAGGCTCCCGCCTCTGAGCAGTTTTACCGCCTGTCCCATGCGGCGCTGCAGCAGGTATTCCGACAACTTCATGCCATAGCCGTCTTTGAAAACGGTGGAAAGGGTGCTCTGGCACAGGCCCAGTTCATCGGCCAACTCTCCCAGCGACAGGGACAGATACTGGCTCTGTTCCAACGCCAACATGGTTTTTCTGAGGATGTTTGATTTCCGTCGGGAAAGTGGAATGTGCTCGACGACTTCACTGGCAGAGGTGCCGGCCAGTTCGGCGAGGAGGCAAAGCAATTCGGTAAACTTGGCTTTCAGATATTGCTCCGCACGTATGCCCTCATAGGGCATTTCAAAGATTTGATCGGATATCTCCAGGATTTTGGCGGGCAGAGGAAGCGACACAACGCCACTATCGGGTGTCATCAATACGTTCTGGATATCATCGGGCAGGCTGCTAACGTCAACTCCGAAACTCTCCAGGAAAAGGCGGGGAGAGATCCACATACCGATGCTACGCAGTTTGTCGCCTTTCCTGTGAATGCGTTTCTTGGCGCTGCCCACGCCGTGGCTGGTGATATAGATGCGTGGCACACCGTCGTTGCTCAAGCTGGTGCTGCCCAGGCAGACTTCGCTGTTTCCCCGCGAGGTAATCTCTACACTATAGAAATTCTCGACAGGAGTGAGGGTGGAAAACTCTTCCAGCACTTCAAAGTCCAGCAACGCCACCAGGCAGCCGGAATTCAACTGCCACAGCCGAAAACTGCCGTCGAAACTGGCGACCTTATCCATGCCGAGGACTTCGTGTATCGCCATTGCCCCGACCTGGCCAGCGTGACGGTCAGCGTAGGCTTGAAACAAATCCACAGCGGCAACGACAAATTCCTGCATGGATGAGGACCTCGGTATGCAAGATAGTTTATTGGTCAACTCCTGGCATTCTACCGGTAATCCAAAGCGATGGCGGTATCGTTTTTTACTTTCCTCAATAGCGCGCCATGTTGCGGGGAAACTGAAAAATCAGCCGGTCTTGGTGACTGTGCCGCGGTCGTCCTTGGGCGTGCGATTGAAGTACCGTTTGTAGGCCCGGCCGAAGCTGGACTGGTTGTCGTAACCCACTGTCATGGCCACTTCCATCACCGACAAGGCGCCCTCACGCAGCAACTTGCGCGCCTCGTCCATTCTTCTTCGCGTCAGGTAGTCGGAAATACTCACAGAGAAATTCTCCTGGAAGGTATTCGCCAGGGCGCGCAGGCTCATACCGGCCCGGTCGGCCAGCTTGGCGAGGCTGAGGGGTGAGGCAAATTCCTTGTCCAGTATGCTGATAGTTTTTTCCATGGCCTGGCGCTTGCGTCGGTTAAGCCGGCTGTTTTCGATCAGAACGTGGCCGGGGTCTTCGCAATAATCCAGGATATGGCAGACCAATTCGTTGAATCTGGCTCGCAGGTAGATGTCCGCCCGCTGGCCCTGGTAATGCATGGACAGCATATCGCCGACGATATTCCGCATATGTTCGGGTAGGGGCAGGGTCGCGGCCATATTCCGGTCATCGGCAAATATCGGCCGCAGCTGCTCGGATACTGCGTTGATGTCCAGCCCGAATTGCTCCGTCAGCACTTGCGGCGATATCCAGAAGCCCAGACTGCGGACGGAGTCGCCCTTCTTGAAATAACGAATCAGCTTGCAGCCTTCGCCGTGCCTGGCCAGATGGATGCGGGGGATACAGTTGTTCAGCAGCAGGTCATCACCTCGCTGGGTGTCCAGGCCGCCAAAAAGAAACAGCTCCACGCTGATCAGATGCTCCAGGACGGTGGCGCTTGAATATTCCTTGATCGCTGTCAGGTCGCGAAGCGCCATGACGCAATCCCGTGCGAGTGCCATCTGCTTGTACAGGCTGTCCTTGCGAAACAGTCCGTCAACCTCGAACAGTTGCTCCACGTTCACCGGGCCGGGACTGCTTGCCTGGAGATTCAGCAGGGCGTCACAGAGCCAGGATGAGTCCACCTCTATGCTGTCGGCTTGTTGTTCAAAATAAGTGGCCACTTTAACAATCCCGACTGGTCAAAGACTGGCGACAAATCATACAACACATCGAAGGTTTAGCAGAACCTGCGGTGCCTGTTTGTCGTACTGCGGTATTCACAGCTTGTCCAGCGAAATTGCGGTTTCCGATTTAACTTCTTCGATCACCACGTAGGTGTGGGTCTGCGCCACCAACGGAATCATTGCCAGCTTCTCCCCCAGAAAGCGCTGGTAGTGGCGCATGTCGGCGCAGCGGATTTTCAGCAGGTAATCAAATCCTCCTGCCACCATGTGACAGGCCTCGACCTCGGGTAACGCTTTCATTTCCCGGTTGAACTCGCGCAGGTTGCTGGTGCTGGTGTTGGTGAGCAGGACCTGGATGAAGGCCAGGGTGTTGGCATTGAGTTTTACCGGGTCGGCCAGCGCGACATAGCCGGTGATGTAACCGTCGCGTTCGAGCCTTCGCACCCTGTCGAGACAGGGTGTGGGACTGAGATTGATCCGTTTGGCCAGTTCGACGTTGGAGAGGCGACCGTCACGCTGCAACAACTCGAGAATTTTACGATCCGTCCGGTCGAGGATTCTGGTTCTGGGCATCGACAGATTAATATCCTGTAAAATCGTAAAAAACAAAATTATATACTGCTTTAAAGTAAATAGAAGCGACAAATATCGTAAGAAATCAGGATAATGCAGCCGATTAAAAATGGAGGACCTGCCGTGGCTATTACCTTATCCGAAATCAGGAAGGCGCTTCACGAAACCGCCAGCGCTGACGAAAAACGGGTGGTGGATTCGCTGCTGACTGCCAGCACCCTGTCCGCGGCGCAGCGCGAAAGGGTGCGCGAGCAATCCATCACACTGGTGCAACGCTGCCGGCAGAGAAGCCATAAGGCGGGTACCCTCGATGCGTTCCTGCAGCAGTTCGGCCTGTCCAACAAGGAGGGGATTGCCCTGATGTGCCTCGCCGAGGCGTTGCTCAGGGTTCCGGACGAGGAGGCAGCAGATCGGTTGATTGCCGAGAAAATCCAGTCGGGGGACTGGGGCTCGCACCGGGGTAAATCCAGTTCGCGATTCGTCAACGCTTCCACATGGGGGCTGATGCTCACCGGACAGGTGGTGCGTCTCGACGAAGAGATGACCGACCAGACCGCCTCCTGGGTACGCCGTCTTACCAGCTCGCTGGGAGAACCGATCGTACGCCAGGCCATGTTGCAGGCGATGCGCATCATGGGCGGGCAGTACGTGCTGGGTAGGACTATCGACGAGGGTCTCAGCAAAGGCAGGGGGAAAAACCGGCCCGGCACCCGCTTTTCGTTCGACATGCTGGGGGAGGGCGCCCGCACCCGCGAGGATGCACAGCGCTATTTCGACGCCTACGCCGCGGCTATTCGCCGGATCAGCGCCGCTACCCCGGCAGGGGACGTGGCCAGCGCAGACGGCATCTCGGTAAAGCTGTCTGCACTGCACCCTCGCTACGAGTACCGACAGAAGCACCGGGTAATTGCGGAATTGCTGCCGCAGGTAAAGTCGCTGGCGCTCATGGCGAAACAGGGCGGTATCGGGTTCAGTATCGACGCGGAAGAGTGTGATCGACTGGATCCGGCCCTCGATATCTTTGAAGCGCTCGTGCGGGATGTGGACCTGGCAGGCTGGGATGGCCTGGGGTACGTACTGCAGGCCTACCAGAAACACTCCCACCTGATCGCGGACTGGCTGGTGGCCCTGGCGCGGGACAACAATCGCCGCTTGCTGGTGCGTCTGGTAAAAGGCGCCTACTGGGATGCGGAAATCAAGCACGCTCAGGAGCAGGGTCTGACGGATTACCCGGTCTTTACCCGCAAATGTAACACTGACCTTTCCTATCAGATCTGCGCTGAGCGATTGTTCGCGGCGCAGGACGTGATCTACCCACAGTTCGCCACTCACAATGCCTATTCGGTCGCACTGGTGCTCGAACTTGCCGGACAGGAGAGGCAGTTCGAATTCCAGCGACTGCACGGCATGGGCCAACTGCTCTATGATGAGTTGCTGGAGGCCAGGCCGGATGTCGCTGTCAGAGTCTACGCGCCGGTGGGCAATCACCGGGACCTGCTGCCCTACCTCGTCCGGCGCCTGCTGGAGAATGGCGCCAACAGCTCCTTCGTCAATCGGTTTATGGACGCCCGTGTCTCTCCGCAAGAACTGGTCAGCGATCCGGTGGAAGACGCCCTGCGTCAACCTGCCCGCCGCCATGGCGGCATTCCACGGCCCCGCGACCTGTATGCCAGCGAACCCATGCCCTGGCTCAATGCACGGGGCTTCGATCTGGCCGATCCCACCGAGGTATTGCCGCTGCTGGAGAAAATGGCGGGTGCAGGCAACCAGCCGCCGCTGGCGGCCCCGATCGTGTCCGGGGAGAGCCTGCCCGGAGAAAGAAAAGCGATCCACAACCCGGCTTCGCCGGAGCAGTTGGTGGGCCATGTGATCGAGGCAGATTTCACGGCGGCAGACCGCGCGCTGCAGCAGGCCTCCGCTGCACAGCCGGCCTGGGATGGGGCGGGCGTCGAGTTGCGGGCGGCTTGTCTCGAGCGGATGGCGGAGATGCTGGAACGCAACTGTGAGGCGTTGATGACGTTGATCGTGAGCGAGGCCGGGCGGACCATCGACGACGCCCTGTCCGAGGTGCGCGAGGCGGTGGATTTCTGCCGTTACTACGCCCAGCAAGGGCGGGCCGGGTTTGCCGCCCCCCGCATCCTGCCGGGACCGACCGGTGAAGTGAATGAGCTCTCCCTCCATGGCCGCGGCGTATTTCTCTGTATCAGCCCCTGGAACTTTCCCCTGGCGATATTTCTCGGACAGGTAGCGGCGGCGCTGGTTTCCGGCAATACTGTCATCGCCAAGCCGGCGGAGCAAACACCGCTTATTGCGGCGCGCGCTTGCAACATGCTGCTGGCGGCGGGAGTTCCCCCCGAGGTGATACACCTGCTGCCCGGGGATGGCGCAAGGCTCGGGCGGCAGCTGGTGAGCGACCCGCGTATTTCCGGCGTTGTGTTCACCGGAAGCACCGCGACCGCCAGACTGATCAATCGCCAGCTGGCGGAACGCAATGGTCCGATCATTCCGCTGATAGCCGAGACCGGCGGACTCAACGTGATGATAGTCGACGCCACGGCACTGCCGGAACAGGTTGTAGACGATGCAATCGTCTCGGCTTTTCAAAGCGCGGGCCAGCGCTGTTCGGCCCTGCGTGTGATGTACCTGCAGGAGGATATCGCCGACAAGGTCGTCGCCATGCTGGTCGGCGCCATGGCGGAACTGGAGCTGGGCAATCCGGCGGACCTCGCGACCGATATCGGTCCAGTCATCGATCTCGAGGCGCGCCAGATGCTCGAACGCCATGCCCTCGCCATGAGTGAGCAGGCCACCCTGCTGGGCCGCTGTAAACTCGATGAACGCCACAGGCAGGGCTATTTCTTTGCGCCCACGGTGTATGAAATCCAACGCCTGTCACAATTGCCGGGGGAGGTGTTCGGACCTGTGCTGCACATCATTCGTTATCGCAACGAGCAGTTGCCCCAGGTGCTCGCCGATATCAATGCGTCCGGCTATGGCCTGACCCTGGGTGTGCACAGCCGGATCGACGGATTTTCCCGCGACGTGTTTTCCGCCACCCGGGTCGGCAACACCTACATCAATCGCAATATGGTCGGCGCGGTGGTCGGGGTCAATCCGTTCGGGGGGCAGGGCCTGTCGGGTACCGGACCGAAGGCCGGCGGGCCGCACTATCTGTTGCGCTTCGCCACCGAGCGCACTCGCACCGAGAATGTAGTGGCCAAGGGAGGGAATACCCAGCTGTTCAGCTTGCAGGAGTCAACGCCCCAGAGCGGGGCGGCCTGATCCGATACGCCACAAAGAAAGCAGCAAAGGTCGCCGGTTGCCGCAGCGCGGTAACCGGCTTTTTTGTGCCTGTGCTGAAGCCTCAAACCCAGTCCCACAGGCGCCGTACTGGCGTGATCGCGCTATGTCGCCCATTGGGTGGAACCGCCCTATTCTGTCGGATGTTCTCCCCTTGGCAGAAGGTTCCAGTCGATTCATGCGCCTGCTGCACAAAACCAGGTCCATTACGGCAGAGCAGCCCCCATCGCCCGTAACTATTATCTCTGCGAGTAACCGGTCGCGTTCCTGGTCGCTTTGTAGCGACAGGGAGGGGGAGCCATGCGGCAGCCTGTGAACATAACTATTTTGGATTGTGGAGAGCGTCATGCAAAAGAAGCAGATCAGTATCCAGGTGGGACTCGCTTTGGCGGGCACCCTGGCGTTTCCGATTATGGCCCAGGAGCAACTTCAGGGCCTGGTTCTGGAAGAGGTGATGGTTACCGCCCAGAAGCGCAGCGAGAGCAGCCAGGACGTGCCGATATCGGTGCAGGCCTTTGGCGCCCAGACCCTGGAACAACTCGGTGCCACGGAAGTAATGGACCTGTCCCGCAGCGCACCCTCTTTGAGCGTTGGCGGCGTGCCGGGCAATATCCAGCAGATGGGTATTCGCGGCGTGGTGGACTACAGCCGCAACGTCGGTATCAATGCGCGCATGGGCGTGTATATCGACGGGGTTTATCAGGGCCGTTCGGCTTCCGCGAACCAGCCGCTTCTCGGCCTGGAGAGCGTCGAGGTCCTGCGCGGGCCCCAGGGCACGCTGTTTGGGAAAAACACCGTGTCTGGCGCGATCAACCTGAACACCCGTAAGGCCTCTGATGAATTCACAGGCGAAGTCACCGCCGGGGGCGGTAACGAGGGTTACTGGACGGGCTCCGGTTATGTTAACGGACCGTTCACCGATCAGCTGTTCGGCTCCATCTCGGCGTCGAAGCAACATCGCGACGGCTATTACCGCAATACGGTCACCGACAAGGATTTCGGCGACTGGGATCAGCAAGGAACCCGTGGCCAGTTGCGCTGGCTGCCCTCCGACCCGCTGGAAATCATCCTGGCGGGAGACTATGCCAAGACCGACAGCGATCTGCCGATTTCGACCCGGGCCACCGACAAGCCCTTCGAGGCAACCAAGGGCATTCGAGAAAACAATACCGTCGAGTTCTGGGGTACTTCCGCTACCGTGAACTATATGATGGCCAACGACTATGAGTTCACCTCGATCTCGGCCTATCGTCACACCAAGTCCGAGTTGCTATCGGATGAATCTTTTAGTGCTGCTGCGTCGATGATTTCATTTGTCGACGAAAAATCGTCGCAAATTTCCCAGGAACTCCGCCTGGTTTCGCCTTTGGAAGGAGACTACGACTGGGTGGCCGGCCTGTATTTCTTCGATACGTCGCCGGATGACGTCAGTACCGACCGTAACATTACCTTTGCGCCATCGTTTCTGGGAGCAGCATCGGGTAACATCGCGATCCCCAGCACAGCCTCCACCACCAGCTACTCGGCATATATCCACGGCAACTACCGTTTTGCCAATTCGCTGGAGCTAACCGCGGGTATTCGAGGTACCCTGGAGGATCAGGAATTTGACTTCACCCAGATAAACACTCCCGATAATCCAGATATCGTCGGGCCGGGTTACCCGGGCCTGGCATTTGAAGCGGGAGACCTCTCGTACAAGGCGAAGAACTCGGATACTGCGGTATCGCCGACAGTCGGTATCAACTACACACCGACCGACGACGTACTGCTGTATGCCAAGTACGCCCGTGGCAACCAGAGTGGAGGCTGGAATGGCGATTATCGGACCACCGGTCTGGACAGAATTCAGTTTGATCCGGAGAGTGTCGATGCGTATGAGGCTGGCCTGAAATCGACCATGTTTGATGGCCAACTGCGCTTCAACACCGACGTATTCGTGCAGGAATACGACGATTTCCAGGTATTTCAGCTGTTGAATGTGAACGGCCAGCCGATCCAGGAGTTGACCAATGCCGGGCAGGCAACCAGCCAGGGTGTCGAGATGGAAACCATCTGGCTGCCTACCGATGCTCTGCAGTTAACCTTTAACGGCACATACCTGGATGCAACCTACGACAAGTTCCCCAACCCGGGTATAGAGTTCGACCCGAACGCCAAGGCCTACGACGGTAACGACCTGGCCTATGCGCCGGAGTGGAAGCTGTTCGCCGCCGCCGAGTTTGTACAGCCGTTGTCCAGTCTGGGTGACCTGACGTTCCACGTGGACTACAGCTACCAGGCACACAGTTTCGGCAACGCCGCGAATCGCAAGGAGATCGAGGGCATCCCGAGTTTCGAATTGTGGAATGCCAGAATCACCTTCCGTCCTACCAGCGAGCAGTGGCAGGCCCAGCTCTACGTCGACAATATCGCCGATGAGGAATACATCGTGAACCACTACGAAAACACGATATTCCGTTTCGATCGCGTCTACTGGGGGGCTCCGCGCTTCTACGGGGCCAACTTTACCTATTATTTCTAGAGTGCGCACTTCCCTTCCAATCAATCCCTTCCGGGGAGAACTGTTGGGATGCCTCGATAGCGGTGGCCATTTTTTCGCCGTGGGCATTGACCCGCTGTTGGTGGCCCTAACAGAAAGTGACCAGTGAAGGTCGCTATACATTGAGGAAGCACGATGAAGACTGGAACGGTTCAAGCCGGTATCTGCATACGTATGCAGTGGATCTGGTTCGCGCTTGCTATCGGATATAACATGATCAGTGTCTGGCGTATGCAGCATGGCGGCCTTTCCCTGATCGATGGCCGCGACCCGGTCGCTAGTATTGTTAGTCTGATGATTATCGTTCCGGTTCTTCTGGCGGGCGGGCTGGGCTATCTTCGGCTATACGCGCTTTCTAATCTGGTTTGTATGTTGCTGGTTGGCTATGTCGGGGTGATGATACACCTGGTGGCCAATTGGCTCGATGAGATGGCGCCCTACGCATCGTTCACCGCCTGGTTGTCAGGCGTCGCGATAAATCTGTTCGGCGTCAGCGCCGGGCTCGCTGGCAGCTGGTTTGCGTGGCGGTCTGCAGCGAGCCGGCCGCAGCATATTCCTCGGGAAAATTAGCGTGCTCTCGCCAAAGAAACCATTGACTGCCGACGGGGGGACAACAGGTAATCCTCCCAGCTGGACGTCACGCTTTGCGTTTCTCATGGCCTCGGTGGGATTTGCAGTTGGCCTCGGCAATATATGGCGATTTCCCTATGTCACCGGGGAGAATGGTGGTGCCGCTTTTGTCATGGTATACCTGGCCTGTGCGTTCGGTATCGGGGTGCCGATTCTGATGGCTGAGCTACTGGTGGGCCGGCGCGGCAAAATGGCTCCCCCTGGATCCATGACCCGAGTGGCCCGGGCGAGTGGCCACAGCGATCTATGGCAGTGGGTCGGCAAAATGAACCTGCTGGCGGCATTTACCATCATGCTGGTCTACAGTGTCATTGCCGGATGGGTGCTTTATTACCTGTTCGCGGCGGTCATGACCGGCTTTTCCGGTTTTGATGGCGAAATGGCCGCCCAGACCTTCGACGGACTGCTGGGCCATCCCGGGATGATGCTCTTGTGGACCCTGGCGGGACTGATGCTTACGGGCTCTATCATCTATGCAGGCCTGGAGGCTGGTATAGAGCGGGCAGTCACCATACTGATGCCCACGCTTTTTGTGCTGATGGCTGTTCTGGCGGCCTACAATTATGTTGTCGGCGGCTTTACCGAAGCCGTGGAGTACCTGTTCTCTGCGGATTTCGGCAAAATCCAACCGCCCGTTGTTCTAGCGGCCATCGGCCAGGCCTTCTTTTCCGTCGGTGTTGCGATGGCAGGCATGATGACCTATGGGGCCTACATGCCCAGCAGTATCTCGATTCCCCGGTCTGTCTTTATCATAGTTGGCGCCGATACGCTGGTGGCACTGGTTGCGGGACTGGTCGTCTTTCCGGCGGTATTCAATAGCGGCCTCGACCCTGCGGGAGGCCCGGGCCTGATTTTTAAGACGTTGCCGGTCGCCTTCGCCTCAATGCCCGGAGGCCATGTGGTCAGTGTGCTGTTCTTTCTGCTGCTGTCAGTAGCCGCCATTACTTCCATGGTCGGCCTCGTCGAGCCCCAGACCCGCTGGCTAGAGGAAAACAAGGGTTTTGCCCGCCACAAGAGCGCCCTGGTGATCCTGGGCGTTCTCGGTGCGCTGAGTTCACTTACCATCCTGGGCTACAACCGACTCGCGGGTTTTACCCTGGCCGGCAGAGATATCGCGGGCGTGCTGGACTACTTTTCAAACCAGATACTGTTACCCCTGGGTGGACTTCTGCTGGCAATTTTTGTCGGCTGGGTGGTCCCGCGCCGGGTGTCTCTCGAGGAGTTGGGCATGCGGGACGGCCCCCTGTTCGGCTTGTGGTGTTTCCTGTTGCGGTTTCTGGTGCCCTTCGCGATATTTCTGGTGTTTATTCTGGGTGTCTTAGTATCGTGATCTGTTTAAGCACATTCTGCCAGCCACAACCCCGGAAACCATTACCCACGATCGGCATACAAACACTGCGATAAGCAGGGCACTTTTAAGCATAAAACCTTCGCCTTTGTAATAGTGAGCTTTAATATAATGGGAATCCTTTCATCACTCGCCACGCCCCTGCGCTTTGCATTGTTTATTGGACTCGCTGCGGTAGTGGTCGTAGATGATGCCATCGCGCGGGACGAAAACTCGTCGTTACCGGGAGATGAAGTTGTCGGATTGCTTGAAAAGATGCATGCCGTCAACTATGGCAAGCCCACGGCTATCCCACCTGTAGATTATGATGTTCTGATCATTCGCGGCGTCTATGTTATCGACGGCACGGGAGCCCCGCCCTACGGGCCAGTCGATATCAGTATCGAGGACGGCGAGATTAAAGCTCTCCAGACCGCGGAACTCGGCGCGGGAATCCCCATGGCAATAGAAGCCGTCGGTAACGACAAACATGTCGTGCGGGAAATTCAGGCGCAGGGAAAGTACGTGATGCCCGGCCTGATAGACGCCCATGTTCATACAGATGTCCCGCTGCACAGCCTGTTTGGCCCGGTTCCCTCTATCGACTTTGTATTCAAGTCGTGGCTCGCCCACGGCATCACCACGGTTCGCGATGTCGGGTCTCTCGGTGGCTTGTCCTCCACCCTTCAATACAAGGAGCTGAGCGAGAAGAACGAGATTGCCGCCCCGCGATTCGTGGTGATGGCCATGTTCCCTATAGGACGTTTTTCCTCGCCGAAAGAGGCGCGGCAGTGGGTGGTGGATGTCAAGAAACGCGGTGCGGACGGGGTCAAGTTCGTGGGCGGCGACAAATTGCAGGTGAAGGCAGCGATAGAGGAAGTTGTGGCCCAGAATATGACCTCGGCGTTCCATCACCCGCAACTGAATGTGATGGATGTCAACGCGCTGCAGTCAGCCCAGTGGGGCAATACCAGCATCGAGCATTGGTACGGCCTGCCAGAAGCCATGTTCGTGGATCGCCAGCTGCAAAATTATTCCTACGATTACAATTACTCCGATGAGCAGGACCGGTTTGGCGAGGCGGGCGATTTGTGGGCGCAGTCGTCCCAGCCGGGCTCCGCGGGTTGGAATTCCCTCATCGACAAGTTGCTGGCCACTGGTGTGACCCTGGACCCAACCTTCTCGATATACGAAGCCAACCGGGACAGGGAGGCGGTCAGTTCCCGACCGTGGTACCAGGAATATGTATTCCCTGCGATCAACCGCATGTTCCAGCCCAATTCCCGGATACACGGCTCCTATTTCTTTGATTGGACCACGGCAGACGAGGTGAAGTGGAAGCGCAACTTCACCCTGTGGATGCAGTTTGTGAACGACTTCAAAAACCGTGGTGGCCGTGTCACGGTAGGTAGTGATGCGGGATTTATTTACAACCTGAATGGCTTTGGGTATGTGCGTGGACTCGAAATGCTGCAGGAAGCCGGCTTCCATCCGCTGGAGGTCGTTCGTGCCGCGACTCTCAATGGAGCCGAACTGCTGAATATGGACGACGATGTCGGCACTATCAAAATCGGCAAAAAAGCAGATCTGCTGGTACTAGACGAAAACCCGCTGCCAAACTTCAAGCTGTTGTACGGAACCGGCCACATGCGCCTGAACCTGGAGACCGGCGAAGTGAAACGAGTTCGTGCGCTGCGCTACACCATCAAGGACGGGATTGTATACGACAGCAGAAAGTTGTTGCGCGATATTCGCACCATGGTACGCGAGTTGAAAGACAAAGACGGAGAAATACAGCCCGGCGCCCAGTGACGTGGAAAGATATTACGATTTGTCTCGGAGGAATCCTCGGGGTACTTAATCCAGCGCTGAATGAATACGGCGCCGGTTATAAACCTCATCGATAAACAGTAGCAGCTGATCCTGGCTGAGCCTGGCTTTGCTCTGTTACCCGAATGTGATATTTGTGACATTCTGGGTAGGGCATAGCTGCTAGATTTGGCGTAAATGTCTGGCAACGTTCGTTGCCTGATGCCGGCTCGGTTTTTGCGGGGTGAGTGCTGATGGAATACATAGGGCTTTTAGGCAGCGTCGTACTGCTTATCTGGCTCGCGCTGCGCGGTGTGGAAATCGTCTTCGCCGCGGTTTTGTGCTCGCTGATCGTTATTGTGACCAACGACCTGCCGATTGCCGAAGGTATTACTGAATTCTATTCGTTTGGACCCCTCGGGGCCTTTACCTTTGCCGGAAAATTTTTCCTGCTGTTTATTGCCGGGGCCATGTTCGGCCGAGTCATGGGCGACAGCCAGGCCGCAACGAGTATCGCGCTGGCGCTGGTCGGTCGCCTTGGCGCCCACCGTGCGCTGTGGATTGCCACCCTGTCCTGCGCCTTGTTGACCTACGGCGGGGTGGTGGTCTTCGTGGTGATATTCGCCATGTATCCCCTGGGACTTCGCCTGTTGCAGGAGGCGGATATTCCCAAGCGACTGCTGTGCGCAGCGCTGGCACTGGGCGCCGGCACATTCACCCTGACGGCGCTACCGGGAACGCCCTCTGTCCAGAACGTGATCTCTGCCGTGGCACTGGATACGGATCTTTTTGCCGGGGGCTGGCTCGGCGTGGTTGGCGCCATCGTCATGTTCTCCGTCGGCATGTGGTACCTGGAGCGCCAGCGTTTACTGGCGCTGAAAAATGGCGAGCATTTCGTTCCCGGTCCCAGGGATCGCATGCCTCTTCCGGGTCGCGATGAGCCGGAGCACCCGCGCTGGCAACTCGCTATACTGCCGCTCGTGCTGGTGCTCGTGACTATAATCCTGCCCCGCCTGGTCACGCTGCTGGCGGACGATATGGTGCTGGCTTCTGACGGCTGGCTATTCCAACTGCTGCGCTTTGCCATTGGCCAGCCCATAGTCTGGCCGAGTATTGCCCTGCTGCTGGGCACGCTGCTGGCTGTCTTCCTGTTTCCACTGGTACGGCATGATGCTCTTATTGTGATGGGGCAGGGCGTCAACGATGCGATCTTTCCCCTGATGAATACCGCTGCTGTCATCGGTTTTGGCGGCGTGGTAACGCATACGGCAGGTTTCGGACACTTCACCCAGTTGATGCTCGATTCAGCGCTGCCGCCGCTGGTGTCCCTGTTTGCATCGGTAAGCCTGGTATCGGCCATTACCGGTTCTGCATCCGGGGGCTTGCAGATCTTCATGCAGACCATGGCGCCGGCCTATCTGGAGATGGGGATAGAGCCCGGCGTATTGCATCGTATCGCCACCA
>JAHEBM010000009.1 GCA_024642245.1 Haliea sp. | reverse complement strand
CCTTGGCATCGGCGATCACGGGCCGGAGCCGATTTGCACTGCGGCGCCCGCACAACCGGTCCGGCGCCGGGATCTGCGAACTGCCATGATGGTCGCGGAAACTTCATTGGAAACAGTGGCCTGGCGCTCATGGCCACAGCCGGGCCAGAGCTGATACCAATGTCCGGCATCAAACCCCTTATATAATTGACAGAAAATCAGTTAGGCCATATGGTGAGTTCGTGTTCGACCACAAATTAGAGGCTGGGCCATGGCTGAAGCGGTCGTCATTTAGAGGACCTGTAGAGTGCCCATCCCCCCCACCCGTTGACCGCCACCGAAGGCGCCATCCTGGTTGCCACATTGAATCGACCGGGCAAGCTGAACCCGGCCTACCTCGAGAGTTTTGAGCGCCATATCAGGGGCATTGGCGGCAGGGGCGATAGTAAGAGCTGAAAGCCGCGTTTAAACCGGCTGCAAGGGAGATTAAATGACACTGGAAACTGATGCCCGGCATTTGCTCGACAGGCAGGCCATTCAGGCTGTCCTGGACGAGTACTGCCTGCGACTTGAGCTGAATCCATTTGAACAGTGGCTCGAGCTGTTCACCGAAGATACCGTGTACGAGGTCTATCGCAAGATCCTGACCGGAAAAAGAGAGTTGGCAGACCTGCTGTCGAAGGCACCGCATGGCATTCATATCGGCGGTCCGGCCCGCATGGAAATCAGCGGCGATACCGCTGAAACGGTCCAGAACTACGTCTTCCACGGTGAGGACGAGAAGTACTCGAACAAAGGGTGGTACTACCGGACCCTGGTGCGCACTGACCAGGGCTGGAAAATTTCGCATACGCGGGTGGAATTCATGAAGCCCAAAAGCACCGGGTAGGAAGCTTCGGGTGAGCAACACGGCGGTCTGTATGGCGTGCCGGCGCGCCGGCCTAAATTAATATGTATTAGTTTTAAGGCCAGCGCGTCCACCCTGCATCTGTTTGATAGTTATGTACTTTAATTGCAGAAAAAACCGCGCTGAGATAACATCTTGTAGGTTTTATCGCATTTACAGGACCTGCCTCCGTGGATAAAAAAGCCCAGAATCTACACGGCCAGAAAATGGGCCGAAAGGGTCGAGAGACTCGCCAGAAGATCATGGACATGACGCTGGACATGCTCGGTCATCGTTCCTACAAGGATTTGACGGTGTCCGAGCTGGCTTCTGAAACCGGCGTTTCCAGTTCAACATTTTATGTCTATTTCGAAGATATAGAGGATGTACTTTTTGCCTGTGTAGAGGCGGCTGCACTGGACCTGGATGATCTTCACGCAGTCCTGGAGCAAGAGTGGGATCATAAAAATCTGGAAGCCCAGGTCAAGAAATTCGTGGAGGTGTATAACGAGCTGTGGGAAAAACACCGTGTCGAATTACGTATCAGAAATCTCGAGGCTGACCAGGGCAACTTGCGCTTTCTGAATATTCGAATTGAAACCACTAAAGGCATTTTGCAAAAATTGACCCAGAGGATTTCCCTGCTGAATCCAAAGCTGAAGTATCCGCAGCAGATAGCGATTGTTATCCACGCGGCAATGGGCAGTATCGCCTCTCAGCATGAAATCGGCATTACTGGCGCTATACGCCAGACCAGGAAGCAGTTGAGTAACGGCGTCGTAGAGTTGATTTGCGCTGTCCTGAGAAATTAGTATTCAAGCCAGCGCCGGTCCTGTGGATCGAAAGGCTAGCAGTTTGCGATAGGGTTTCAGGGCCTGGTAGGCCAGCAGCGCCGCCACCGGGCACAAAACCATCGGCAACACGGCAAGCGAGTAGCGCAAATCCGCGTCATTTCCAAACACAAAATCTGTGAGGGTCGCAACAATCGTTGGTCCCAGCGCAAGCCCGAACAGGTTGGCGAAAAATAGTGAAAGTGCCGTCACCTGCGCTTTCATTCGATTCGGCGTGATGGCTTGAAGAGCGGTAATGCCCGGCCCGTAGAAGCCATTCAGGAAAAACATGGTAGGGCAGGCAAGAGCAACTGCGATAGCAGGGGTCGGGCTCAGGGGCCCCAGGGTTGCAGGAATCAGCGCCAGGCAGGCTATTATCAGCATCATGCGCACCGGCGCATCTATAATATTGCGCTTTACCATCGGCTGTACCAGCCAGCCAATGACCAGGGCGCCAAGGCTGCCGGCGACGATGTTGATCAAGCCAAAATGCAGTCCGGCCGTTTCCCGTGGTACGTCGTAAGTTCGAATCAGGAACTCGATAAACCAGGCCAGCGTGCCATAGGTCATTACAGTCAGTAGCGAATTTGCACCTATGATGCCGATGTAGATCCTGCTATGTCGCTTGAGGTACGACCAGAATTCGCGAAAACCCGAACCTGTCTCAGCCTGTATCGGGTCGCGATCGATACGCCTGACCGGTTCTTTGATAAAACCCAGTAGCAGGACGATAATCAATCCGGGAAGGCCGACAGTAATGAATGTCATTTGCCACGAGCTGACATGGCCTAGCAGGGGTAAAATGGCGCCATCCGTTGCGGCGAAGTGTTGGTACACGAATCCGCCGATAATCGCGGACAGACCGCCGCCCACTGTCACGCCGAGGCTGTAAATGGCGAATGCGCGTGCATGCCTGGATGGTGGAAAGAAATCGGACAGCATAGAAAATGCCGGTGGCGATAAAGCGGCTTCACCAACCCCAACACCAATTCGTGCTATGAAAAGCGTAACGACAGTGCGGGCAGCACCGCACAGACAGCACATGATGCTCCAGAAGAATATGCCGATGGTCACGATCCATTTGCGATTGCTGTGGTCTGCAAGGCGCGCAATGGGAATGCCCAGCACTATATAGAACATGGAAAAGGCAAAGCCATGGAGCAGGCTGTATTGGAAATCCGAAATGTCCAGATCCTGGCGTATCGGGCCGATAAGGACAGCCATGATATTGCGATCGACAAAGGACAAAATGTACGCGGCGAGTAATACCGTCAGGGCGTAATAGGCCTGTGGCGTTACTCTCTCTTCACGGTCAGGTAGCGCGGAGGTGGAGGTCAGGACCGGCTCGATCATTTTTGTCTCCAGTATGAGCTGCCTTAGTGGAGCTTATTGTAGTGATCTTTGAGCTGGCGTACTAATACCTTACCGGTTGGGTTCCTCGGTACCTCGTCGACGAAATCGATGGACCTGGGTACTTTGAATGATGCGATCCTGCTGCGGGTAAACTGGCGAATATCTTCAAGCAGCTCTTCTGAGGCTAAAATCCCCGGGCGCAGTTCGACAACGGCCTTTACTTCCTCGCCCCATTCTTCACTGGCAACGCCAAAGACAGCTGCGTCTGCTATGGCTGTATGATCCATCAGGGCTTGTTCGACCTCGCTGGGGTAGATATTTACACCCCCTGAGATGATCATGTGTGATTCCCGGTCAGACAGGTACACGTAGCCGTTATCGTCGATTCTGCCAATGTCGCCGAGATAGAATACATATGGCCGGGGGTGAGCCCTGGCAGTCTTTTGCGGGTCATTGTGGTAACTGAAGACCTGCGCCAGTGCGCGGTGCCTGCAAAATAGCAGTCCTTCGCGTTCCGGGATGGGGTTACCTGATTCATCCCCCACGAACACCTCGAAATTGGGTACCGGCCTGCCCACGGTGCCGGGGTGAGAGACCCACTCGATGCTGTCCACCATGGTGACCACGCCGGATTCACTGGCACCCCAGTACTCGGTCAGAATGGGTCCCCACCAGTCGATCATTTTCTGTTTTACAGCCTGGCTGACAGGCGCCGCGCCGTGCAGTACATACTCGAGGCTGCCCAGTTCAACTCCTGTTGGATTGTGGTTGCGTGCTTCCAGCAAGCGGACAAACATTGTCGGCACCAGGTGAGTGGTGGTGACGCCATACTCGCGCACGGCCTGGAAAAATGTTTCGCAACTCCAGCGGGGCATGATGATTACAGGTGCGCCATTGAGCATATCGTAGATTGCGAACATGCCTGGTGCTGCATGGTAAAGCGGTCCGGTGACAAGGTGCGGGCCCCGGCCAGTCAGGCCAAAAGTGTTACCGAGGGTCCGCAAGCGCTCCACCATCTCCCGTACGGTGGCAGGGTTCGCCCTTTTCACCCCTTTGGGCTTGCCGGTTGTCCCGCTGGTGTACGACATGGTCCCCCCTGCGGGAGCATCGGGTGCAATGGCGTGCTCCGGCAGGCAAGCAGGCAGGTTCGGGACCAGGCGCTGAATATTGACAGGTGTTCCGGTACTGCCTGGCAACAGCAGGTTCTCAAGCTCATCGTCATGAAGGATGATCCGGGCACCGCAGTCCCGCCGGATATAGTCCACCTCCTGGGGCGCAAGGTGTGTGTTGATGGGGGTTACCCACAGGCCCGCGAGCATGCCGGCCAACATCGCCTCGACATATTCGACACGATTGCCGGTCATCAGGGCGATATGTTCGCCCGCTTTCAAGCCCGCATCGATGCGCAGGTATTGAGACAGGGCAGCAATATTCCTGTCCAGTTCCCGCCAGGTACGCGTGCTTGTGAGGTCTGTGACGGCGAGACTGTCTGGTGTTTTCGACAGTTGTTCGTGGAAGAAGGAGATAGGCACGGCAATTGACCATAACTGAATGCACGTCAATAATACCTTTGGCTTTGGCGGGCCGTCCACAATTTTTGGGGACGAGGCCGTCCCACGGACCGGGCTGTCTGCGTCAGGGGCTCGAGTGCTTGAAGACGATCATCGCGCGGTTATTGCCTGGAGATCTCGCCAGGCGGTGAATGTCCCCGTGAGATGGTGCGGTGCTCAGGGGGTATGCAGCCGGAAAATTGAAAATAATTGATTTGACGTCAGTTATTGGCTGTCATATATTGTCACTCAACTGGACTGCGAATCGAAAATTAAAAACGTGAAGCGATGGGTAGCAAGACCTGAGGGTTCTAATTGGGGCGATTTTGGCGAGGACGACGCACTCGGGCGCCTTAATCTGATCACCCCGAAACAGGTACTGCAGGCGATTAAAGAGGTAGAGGTGGGGCGCACCTTCTGTTTGTCCCTGCCGCTGGACTATCCGGGTGGAAGCGTACTGAATCCCCGGCGGTTTCCCCCCGAAATAACGTTTTCCATGCGCGGTGAAGATCCCGCCATGTGCTATCCCATGGACAGGGTCCAGCCGGGGCAAACGGATGTCGTATGCGACGACCGGGTGACCCTGTCTACCCAGTACTCTACCCAATGGGACAGTCTCGCCCATATGGGTTCCAGATTCGATGCCAACGGCGATGGCGAGCACGAAGTGGTCTTCTACAATGGCTACCGCGCAGGAAAGGAAGTGCGTGGCCCCAGGGATTACCTGGCCGGCGATCGCCACATGGACCCTCCTTACGGGGCAGGTCCCCTGGGAGTGGACGCCTTCGCCAGGCACGGCATGCAGGGACGTGGCGTGCTGGTGGACCTGTACGCCCATTATGGCAACGACCGCAAGGCCGTTAACTACGACGAGCTTATGCGAATCCTCGAGGCGGATGCAGTAGTGGTGGAGGAGGGCGATATTCTTTGCCTGCGCACGGGTTTCGATCGTGTACTGCTGGATTTTCAGAAGTCCCCACCCGCCGGTATTCAACATGATGTATGCGCGGGACTTGATGGATCAGACAAGCGAATCCTGCAGTGGATCACTGACTCGGGTGTAGCCGCCATTTTGTCCGACAACGAGGCGGTCGAGTTTTTGCCGACGACCAAACCGCCTGCAGGTCGTGGTGCGCATTTTCCGCTTCATGAACACTGTTTGTTCAAGCTTGGTGTTCCCCTGGGTGAGTTGTTTTTACTCAGTGAACTGGCGGATTGGTTGCGAGAGCAGAAACGTTATCGGTTTCTTTTAACAGCACCTCCGCTGCGCTTGCCCGGTGCCGTGGGTTCGCCGGTGACGGCGATTGCAACTGTCTAGTAAGCAATCATCAGACCGATTTAGCGCAATACAGTAGAGGATTTTATAATGGGCCCTAATCTTGATAAACAGTTGAGAGAAGCTGCTGCCAACCCCTCCGCGCTGAGGAATGCGGTTGCCGGTGCCCATATCGTTCCCCTGCTGATGAGTTATGTGCACCTGACCGGCGATAAGAAGTACTTTACGAAGGTTAGGTCCTATATCAAGGGCGGATGGGATTACCAGCAGGAAATCCCCGCGGCACTGCAGCAGGAAATTCGTGTTGATCTTGTGGCGGCTATAGAAAGGCTTGCCAGGCAAGGCGGTGTAGTCCACAGCGACCCCTCCGAAAAAGAACTAAAGGAAATGATGGATGTCGCCTGCGGTGCCGATGTGCCCGATATGTACATGCCTATTTTCTATGAGGAAACCTGTTTCGGCGATAAGGACTACCGTGCCGTAAAGTGGCGAAAGGAGATTGCTAAAAAGACGCGTGAAAACTTCAAGGTCGTTATAGCAGGTGCGGGCTTTTCCGGTCTTGTGATGGGCGTTCGCCTGAAGCAGGCGGGAATACCGTTTGTCATTATCGAGAAGAACAAGGAGGTGGGGGGTACCTGGTATGAAAATACCTACCCCGGTATCGGTGTTGATACACCTTGCCATTTTTATTCGTTTTCCCTGAAGCCGAACCCTGACTGGCCGGCTTTCTTCAGCAAAGGGTCTGAAATCCTGGCTTATCTAAAAAGTATTGCCGAGGAATTTGGCGTTCTGGAACACATACGATTTGAAGAAGAGATCAAAAGTGCGCAGTACGACGAAAGCTCCTGCAGGTGGATGATTAAAACAGAAAAGTCCGGGGGCGGGGTATCGGCGCTCGAAGCGAATGTATTTGTGAGCGCAGTCGGGATACTGAACCGGCCTGCCATACCTCGGTTACCCGGACTCGAGGATTTCAAGGGGCCAAAATTCCATACCGCGCAATGGGATCACAGTGTGGACCTGAAAGGCAAAAAAGTGGCGATGGTTGGCACCGGCGCTACCGGTATCCAGGTGGGGCCGGCGATTGTCGACGAGGTCGCACAGCTGTCAATTTTTCAGCGCTCCAAGCACTGGATTATAAAGCACCCGATGTACCATGAGCAGGTGCCTGCAGAAGTCACCTGGGCAAGCAAACACATACCCTATTATCTCGACTGGTTCAGGTTTCAACTGTTCTGGGCCGCATCAGACGGTTTCTATCCCACGCTTAAGATCGACCCGCACTGGTCGGATCCGAAGCATTCCCTGAATGCGGAAAATGCCCAGATGAGAGAGGAACTGATTGCCTATATCAAATCTGAACTGGGCGACCGAACTGATCTGCTGGAAAAGGTTGTCCCGGATTACCCACCGTTTGGCAAGCGCATGCTGCGGGACAATAACTGGTTCCGGATGCTGCGCCGTCCTAACGTGGATTTGTTTGCCGGTGAGATTGATCATATCGAGGCGGACGGCATTGTTGCAGGCGGGAAGAAATATCCGGCAGACGTCATCGTATTCGCCTCCGGTTTCCATGCGTCCCGGATGCTCTGGCCGATGGACGTCAAGGGCAAGGCAGGCCAGACTATTCGCTCCCTGTGGGGCGATGATGATCCTCGCGCACACCTGGGCATCACTGTTCCGGGGTTCCCCAATTTCTTTTTGCTGTATGGTCCCAATACAAATCTTGCCCACGGCGGCAGCGCTTTTTTCCACAGCGAATGCCAGGTCAGGTATATCTGTGAGGCCTTGCGCGAGATGATAGAGAATGACTGGGACGAGCTCGAAGTAAAGGAGGAGGTCTTCGAGGAGTACAACCGCAAGGTGGACGCAGAACACCGGGGTCTGGTCTGGTCCCACCCCGGCGTTACGAGCTGGTACAAGAACAAGAAGGGCAGGGTGATTATGAATTCCCCCTGGCGCCTGGCAGTTTATCGCCAGTTTACCGCGGACATCAATGTATCGCAGTATGTACACCGCACAGTATCTGAAGAGCCATCGGCAGAAAAGTTGGCCGAAACAAACAGCTGAACCGGGGCCCCAGGAGATCGATATGAGTAAGGATACCAGCAGCCAGATTCTCGCCCTGGAGGAAAGCCGATGTCGCGCGCTGCTTGCAGGTGATGTGGATGCGCTGTCGCAGTTATTGTCAGACCGCCTGGTGTTTGCCCATGCCAATGCCAATTATGAGGACAAGCAAAGCCTGATTACGAAAATGGGGTCGGGAAACATCGTCTACCAGACACTCAGGGTCAGCGAACAGCGCGTAATTGACCTGGGAGACTCCGCATTACTGGTATCGCGCCTGACGGCAGAGGTACTGGTAGGTGGCCAGCCCCGGTCAATTGACAACTATACCCTTTCCGTATGGACCAGGGAGGCGGGTGACTGGCGGCTGGTGGCGTACCAGCCGACTGCCATACCGAAATAGGCAATCCGGGCTGCTCCACTATTGGTATCGCCAGTGCGGTCAATCTGGTAATTGATAGCCACAACAAAACCGTTTAGTCATGGGGAATACCGTTAATGTTTCTTGCTCTTGATCCCGATGAACAGGCGATATCAGACGCCGCGGCGGATTTCCTCGTAAATGAGTTTCCCCTGGAGCGTCTGCATAAAGTTCCCCGGGATATCAGTAAGCTGGAGGCTTTTGCCGAACTGGGATGGCTGGGCCTGGCAGCGCCGGAATCGGCAGGGGGCTCCGGCCTGACAATCGTCGAAGAGATGCTGTTCTTTATCCAGAATGGTCGCGTAGCGGGGCCTCTGGAGATATTGATCCAGGTGCTGGCGATTGCCGCTGCCCAAAGTGCCCCGGCGGTCAGTGAGTCGCTGATTTGTGGCAAAGCAGGTGTGGCGCTGCTGGTCGAGCAGGCCGCCGACAGGATCCGCTTGATCGGCAATGCCGATGCCAGGTATGCCCTTGCAGTAAGTCCCCGCTGTGCGAGTCTGTTCGAGTTGAACCTGGCAAACTGCCAGTCGGTGATGTGCCTGGACAGTTCGGTTGCGATGTATACCGGCGACGGTACGATGATACGCCCGGTACTCGAACAGGCCGGAGGGGCAGTCTGGCAGCAGGCCCAGATAGATGTATCAGCCATGCAGCTTGGCCTGGCCGAGCGCGCTTTGGAAATGATTGTCGGGTACGCAAAGCAACGCCAGACCTTCGGTCGCGCCATCGGTGCCTACCAGGCTGTGCGCCACCCCTGCGCCGATATGGCCGTTCGTGTGGAGACCGCCCGCAGTCAATTGTTTTATGCGGCAACCGCCTTCAAGGAGGGCCATGAGGATGCCGTTATGCAGACCGATGGCGCAAGACTGCTGGCCGATCGGGCCGCAAAACTGAATACGGATACGAATATCCAGCTTCATGGTGGTATAGGCGTTACGGATGAGCACAGCGCCCACCTGTTGCTCAAGCGCGCCAACTTGCTGGGCCGCCTGTTTGGTACGTCCAGGCAGCATATGGCCAGCCTGCTGGATGTAGCTGGCATGCCCAGGGAAGCATAGAGGCTGAATATGGATCTCAGGTTTACTGAAGAAGACCTACGTTTCAGGAGCAGGGCGCGATCCTGGTTAAAGGATAATATCCCCAAAACCGCCAGGCCGGCCCATGGCGCTGAAGCGGCACAGTTTGATCGCGATTGGCAGAGAAAACTGTATGAGCATGGTTGGGCCGGGCTTATCTGGCCTCGTGAATTCGGTGGTCTTGGGCTATCCGAAGTGCAGCAGGTTATCTGGTATGAGGAGTGTGCCCGCGCCGGCGCGCCCCATTACATAAACACGACGTATGTCGCGCTGATGCACGCCGGGCCAACCATTATTGCCTGCGGTACAGCCCGGCAAAAAGCGGATCACCTGCAGCGTATATTGACGGGAGAAAGTCTCTGGTGCCAGGGCTTTTCAGAACCTAACGCCGGCTCCGACCTTGCATCATTGAAAACAAGTGCCGTGGTGGACGGGGACGACCTGGTGGTCAATGGCAGCAAAACATGGACCACAGATGGCCAGCATGCGGATTTCCAGGAGCTTTTGATTCGTACCACCCCGGGCTCTGAGAGGCATAAGGGTCTGACCTGGGTTATCTGTGATATGAGCAGCCCCGGTATTACCGTGCACCCGATAAAGACCATGTTGGGTGATGAGCATGTCAACACGACCTTCTATGATGACGTGAGAATTCCCCTGACCAATGTTGTCGGCGATCTGGGCGGTGGGTGGAAGACGGCTATGTCCACCCTGGCATTCGAGCGTGGCACGGGTTTTATCGGCGATCAACTGGCCCTCTACGAGAGGGTCAACCAGGCTATACGGCTGGCAGGTAAAACGCGACTCGAAGATGGCACGCTCGCGATACACGACAGCAATATTGCGGGACGTCTTGCCTTGATCAAGGCCGACACCATGGCCATCCGCGCGATGACATTGGCACAGATCAGCGAGATTCAGCAATCGGGAAATCCCGGTCCCAAGGGGTCGATCATGAAGCTGATGGTGACTGGTACCTCCAAGTCACTGAGTCACCTGGTGGCGGAGATCCTTGGTTGGGAGTTCATGGAGTTTAACGGCGACAGGACTGATCACCCGTGGACCTACGAGTACCTGTGGAGTTGGGTTTACACTATCGCCGGGGGTACCTCGGAAATACAGCGCGAGATTATCGCGGATCAGTTGTTGGAGTTACCCCGTGCCAGGTAGAGCGGTCCTTGTATTGGAAGCGTTATGAGTTGGACAATTCGTCGAGATATCGGTGGCTTCCCCACCCGGTGGTCAGACACGCACGCGAAACAATGGTTGGATGCCGGCTATTGGCGCCACGAAACCCTGGTTGACATCGCCAGGCAACAGACCGAGCGTGATCCGGCTAAAACCCTGCTTATAGAAAATGGCAAGAGCCTGAGTCGAGGGGATGTCTACAGTTCGGCCTTGCGCCTGGCGAACTACCTGCTACAGCGCGGCGCCAGGCCTGGCGACGTCATAGCCTTTCAGTTACCGAACTGGTCCGAGAGCGCCATAATCGCACTGGCCGCCCGCATGGCGGGGCTTGTTGTCAACCCGGTTCCGCCCATCTACCGGGAAGCCGAACTGCGTTATATGCTGGGCGCGACTGGCGCCCGATTCCTGTTTATTCCCGGGGTATTTCGCCAGTTCGACTATCCACGGATGGTCGCCAAGTTGCGCAGCGACCTGCCGAGGCTTGAAGATGTCATCGTCGTTCGGGGAGATTCCGCAAACACCACCCGTTGGGAAGACGCTCTGAGTTGTGAGCCGGCTGTTGATTTGCCTGAGGTAGACCCGGCTGCCGCGTTTATGGTGATGTTTACCTCGGGTACCACGGGACGGGCCAAGGGTGTTATTCAAACCCACTACAGTTTTGGCTATAAAGCCCGCCAGATGGCCCAGGCATGGGGCGTTTCAGGGCACGATGTCATCTTCATGCCGTCACCGGTGACGCATATCACCGGGGCCATCTGGGCATTCGATATACCCTGGATTACCGGCGCTCCCGCAGTGCTGCTGGATGTCTGGAAGGTGGAGGAGGGCATTGACGCTATTCGGGAGTACGGCTGCACCATCAGTGGCGGCGCCACCCCTTTCCTGCAACAGCTGCTGGCGGCTACAAGCGACGATCGCAGTGCGCTGGCCTCCTTGCGCACCTTCTTCTGTGGCGGCACTTCCGTGTCGCCCGAGCTGATCAAGCGAGTCTCAAGGGAATTTCCCAACTGCCTGTTTTTCCGCGCCTATGGTTCCACGGAAATGATGACGGTAACCCTGGGAATCTCCAGCGCACAGCAGGCGGATCTGGGGGCCGAGACTGATGGTATTGTGCTGCCACCCATGCAGGTGAAACTGCTTGATGACGATGGCGTGGAAATTACCGAAGAGGGCGTGGAGGGTGAAATTCTGGCTTTCGGGCCCGAGCAGTTCGCGGGCTACCTGGACACCCGGGACAATACTGCGGCCTTCGACAGTGATAATTTTTTCAAAATGGGCGATCTCGGGCAGTGGAGCAATGGCAATTACCTGGTGATTACCGGACGTAAAAAGGACATTATCATTCGTTCCGGGGAGAACATCAGCCCCAAGGAAGTCGAAGACGTGTTAATGGAGCACCCGGCCATAGCGGATGTTGCGATAGTGGCCATGCCCAGTGCCACTACAGGGGAAATGGGCTGCGCCTTTGTGATTCCCAATCAAGGCTGTGCCTTTGACATGAACGAGATGCGCAGTTTCCTTGAAACAGCGGGGCTGGCCCGGCAAAAGTACCCGGAGTGGCTCGAACTGGTAGGGGATTTTCCACGAGTGCCCTCGGGAAAGGTCCGCAAGGACGTGCTGCGAAAAAAAGCCGCGGACATAGCCGAACAACACAGTAAAAAGGTTACGACATGAGCCAAATATCATTGGAAAATCGCCTGGCTATTTACGAGCTGATCGCCAGGTACTCCCATAATGTGGACAATTACCGCGCGCAGGAGTGGGCCGATCTCTTCCTGGTCGATGGTAAAATGACCGGCATCCCCGAGCCACTGCTTGGGCGGCAGGCGTTTGTCGGGCAATGCGAGAAGCTGAAGGCCGGCCCCACCGAATACCGGCACTCAATTACCAACATCTACCTCGAGCCGGACTCGACCAATGAAAAGGCTGTTGCGCGGGCATATGGGCTGGTCTCAGACTGGGCTACCAATCCCCCGTGCTTATCGATATTTGTTGAGTATGGGTTTAATGTTGTAAAGCAAAGCGATGGCTGGCGAATTGCCGAACTGGTCATCTACCCGCCGTACGGGATCTGAGACCCCTTCGAACAGTCGTTTCCGGTACCTGGGGGAACGCGCTGCACCTTACCATGACCAACACAGGATTGACCTGACCGGAGTTAATAAAAATGAGCGATATTGTGCAGTACGAAGTGCGTGACCAGATTGCCGTCATCACTCTCAACAGGCCTGAAGTTCACAACGCCCAGAATCCCGAGCTGCTGGAAGACCTGGATGCATGCTGGACTCGCGCGGCCAAGGACGACGAGGTCAAGGTCATCCTGTTGCAGGCCAATGGCAAGAATTTTTCAGCCGGGCACGACCTGGCGGTACCGGAAGGCAAGAAAGATGTTTTTGCGGGCTTCGATTGGGATACGCGTGGCATCACCGGCCAATACCTGTGGGAGCAATCCCACTACTTTGAATACAGTCGGCGCTGGCGCAATAACCCCAAGCCCTCGATAGCGGTAGTGCAAGGGGCGTGTATTGCCGCGGGTTTGATGCTTTGCTGGCCCTGCGACCTGATTGTCGCGAGCGATAACGCCTGGTTCAGTGATCCGACTATCGTCATGGGAATTGCCGGTGTCGAGTACCACGGTCACACCTGGGAGCTGGGGCCGCGCAAGGCCAAGCAAATGTTATTCACGGCGGAAAAAATTACAGCGCAGGAGGCCGCGAAGCTCGGTATGGTAAACGAGGTGGTCCCGGCGGATGAACTCAGGGACTACGCGTACAAACTCGCACAAAAGATCGCTGCCCAGGATTTGTTTTCATTGATGATGGCCAAACGCGTGGTTAACCAGACGATGGATACCATGGGGCAGCCCGCCGCATTGCAGGCCGCCTTCGACGTGCACGAGTTCCAGCATGCACAGTGCCTGATTCGTTCCGGCGCGACGTCTGCAGTATTGACACGGGATGTATCCAGGTTAAAAAAGAGTAACGAGAAGTCATAGCCAATAGGCGTAACAGGGTGCGAGCAGGATTCCCTATTCGGCCATGGGCGTACTGTGGTGTAGCTCCCGGCAAAAAAGGGTCATGGTAATGAAAACCAGCAGGGACGATAAAAATCGCGCACTGGGCGAGTTGCTCGAGCAGGCTGCCGAGTCGGTTGGCGATATTACCCAGCCGGTACTCGAGCTGCTATACCAACGGATGCCTGAATCCCGGCTGGCCTTTGAGCAACACGGCGGGAAGAAAATCGGGGAGCTCGAAGCCTCTATGGTAGAGCAGGTGCTGTACTGCCTGATGACATGGTATGAGCGACCGGTCGAGGTGGAAATCATACTGCGCGAAACCGTTCCTCACCATATAGAAACTCTGGATATCCCACAGGACGTTTTTCACGGCTTATTGCGCGCGACACTCGATGTTCTGGAAAGCTCGGTGATCGAGCTCGATGCAGCACAACGTGAGAGCCTGGCAGACCTGCGCAGTGAACTGGGTGACATCATCGAGGCATCGAGCCAGTACTGGTAAAACCCGGCACGTCCGGCTGGCCGGTATGCGCGGTAATCCCACCATCCACCACAATGTTCTGCCCGGTAATATACGAGGCTGCCTCGCTGGCCAGGAACGCGATCACCGCCGCTATTTCTTCTGCCTTTCCCTTGCGGCGCATGGGTATACGGGACTCCCACTCTTCAGCCAGCGCCGGGCGCATAACAGACAGTGGCGTCTCTATTAGCCCTGGACTCACCGCATTGACACGGACGCCCTGCGACGCATAGTCGAGCGCCAGGGCCCTTGTCAGGTTGATGACACCGGCCTTGGCGGTGTTGTAGACGGTAAACCCGTAGTCCGCGGCGATGCCGGAAATAGAGGCGGTGTTGACCATGCAGCCACGCGACGCAATCAAGTGGGGCATTGCCACACGCGCAGCCCAGAATATGCTGTCCAGGTCAATCGCCATAACCCGGCGCCATTCATCCGGATCGAGGTCAACGGCGCGGGCCAGGGACCCTACGCCGGCATTATTGACGAGTACATCGAGTGCGCCAAGCCTTTCCACGCAGCTAGCGACCATGGTTTCAACCTGTGCCCGGTCTGACATATCCGCCTGGTGCCCGGTGACCGCCTCGCCCAACTCATCGATCAGTACCTGTAACCCGCTTTTGTTTACATCCGAGGCAAACACTTTGGCACCCGCCGCTACGAAATTTCGCGCAGTCGCTGCCCCGATGCCGCTGGCAGCGCCGGTAATCAATACAATCTTGTTCTTCATCGTTCTGGCCCATTGGTAAAATGCCTGGTTACCGGAGATGCCCGGTGGCTCGTGCTGTCCTATGCATACAGCGTGCTGGTTGCTGTGGGAGCCGACAGGGTATCGGTAGTTTTTGACGTAATCTATTCCTCGTAACTCAACTCGACCGGGTAGGTCGCCCCAATCTTTCGTAAAAAGCCGCGAATATCGAACACGGCTGTTTCCTCCCGGTTTTTAACAGTGTAGCGCCTGCGTTTATACTGTCCCGGTCAGCAATGATCACGTGGTGGCCCAATTGAGACAGTTGGAGGGATGTCTGATACCCGATACCGGTGGCGCCACCCGTGACGAGAGCACGGCACTGTCTGCTCGCAGGCATTGTAGAGTTCCTGGCCGATTGAATGAGTGTCCGACTGGATCGGACTATCTTGGGTCGGGACAGCAGGGCTTGTCAAGAATAAATGACGCTACGTTAATTATACTTGGCTATTTTTTTCGTGGAATGTAGACTTGGATCAGATTCATTTCAGCAGCCGTTGGCTTGTCTGTTTATTAGCGCCTTACCGACGTCCCGGTAGACATAAAACACATAAATGACATAGCATTAGTTATAGTAGTATTTTACGGAGTGATCAGTGATGCCATCCCATAATTCTTCGAAAGACGCTTCACCCGAAGACGTGCCCTTCCTGGTGACCGATCCTGAGTTGATCCCGTCCAGGCGGTATTATGACGAGAAATTTTTTGAGCTGGAGCGCGAGCGACTCTGGCCGAAGGTGTGGCAAATGGCGTGCCGCCTGGAAGAGATTCCACAGCCCGGCGATTGGGTTGAATACCGCAATCTCGACAAGTCCGTCATTGTCACCCGCACCAGGGAGGGTGTAAAAGCGTTCAACAACGCCTGCCGCCACCGCGGCGTGCAGTTGGTCACCGGGCGGGGCAATAGCGGCTCCCAGGGCTTCATCTGTCCATTTCACGGCTGGCGATTTGCGCCGGATGGGAAAAACACTTTTGTCTATGCCCGCGAGATTTTCAGCGAGGACAAATTGACCCCGGACCAGGTCGACCTGGTGCCTGTCAGGGTAGAGGAGTGGGCAGGGTGTGCGTTCATCAATTTTGACGAGAACGCGGCCCCACTATTGGAATCCCTCGGGCCGGTGGTACAGCGCCTCAATTCCAGGAATGTGGACCGGCTGAAAGTTGACTGGTGGGAGTCCGCTGTGCTCCCGGTGAACTGGAAGCTGGCCATGGAGGCCTTTATGGAAGGCTACCATGTCATGCGTACCCACCCGCAGTTACACTTGCTGGCAGCGCCCGGCCTGGGCTGGCAAAGTGACAATGTGGGGCCCAGTGGCCCGAAAGGCACCAAGGCCCGTATTCAGTCGGCGCAGGACTATGCGTGCAATACCATTCGTTACCTGGCAAGGTTGCATGCCGGGATGGCCGGAATGGTAGACGCATTCGAGGTCAACGTGGCCGAGACGCTACACGATATGGAACTCCCCGAAGGTGATTTCGGCGCGATGGCACAGGCGTTTTACGGCCGCCTGAACCAGGAAATTACCGACATGGGCAGGAGGCGTGGACTCCCCATGTTTGACCTGAACCAGGTGGCGATGGAGCAGAAGTTCAACGCAGTGGAATATATGTTCCCCCATTTTTTCCTGTTGCCCATGTTCAGTGCCATGTCTTCATACCGGATTCGACCCTTGACACCGGAAACCTGTTTGTTTGAGATCTGGGCCCTCAAGCTTTGCCCGGAGTCAGAGGAGCGGCCGGTGCCCGTGGCGCCCACACCGCGTGCCCATGACGACCCCGGTTTTCCGGAAATTCCACGGCAGGACTACTCCAACCTGCCATTACAACAACTGGGTCTGCATGCCGGCGGCTTTGATCATATGATTTTGTCAAAACAGTATGAGGGGCTTATCAGCAACTACCAGCGACTGATCGATGGTTATCTGGGTGGTACTGCCCCGGATAAACTGGCCAGGGCGGCCCATGTGGTCAATAGCGGGTATGATGCGCCAATTGCTGATATAGGTTTCTAGCTATCACAGGTCGGCACGTGAACCCCGGGCGCACACGTGGGTGAAGAGTGACAGCGAGCCCTGTCGTGCTCGCTGCTGTTCCTGGCGATAAAACGGTGCCGTCGATTCAAGTGCAGCAAAAATTCCAGTGTGTCCTTAGCCATAATCCCGATTCTATCGATCACCGAAGGGAACGTGTGAACAAAGCAAAAACCTATGACTATGTGGTGGTTGGCGGCGGCTCGGCGGGCTGCGTGCTTGCAGCGAGGCTCGCTGAGGAAAGGCAGGGCACCGTACTGTTACTGGAGGCCGGCCAGAGTGCTCGCGAAAATCCGGAAATACTTGCGGCAGATGGGTTTAAGGAAGCCTTTGCCAATGATCGTACCATGTGGGATCGAATGTCTGCTGCGCAATCCAGTCTCGGCGAGCGGCCTGTCTATGTAGGCTCAGGGACAGGTATGGGTGGATCTGGCTCCGTTAACGGGACCGTCTATACTCGCGGTGATGTACATGATTTTGCACAGTGGCCTGAGTGTTGGCAGTGGGAGGACGTCTTGCCCGCTTTTGAGTCGCTTGAAAAGCGTTTGCGAGTGCGCTACCGCGAACCTACCGAGATCACCAACAGATGTATTAAAGCAGCACTTAAAGTGGGTTTTGAGCATAAAGACAGCCTGAATGATGGCAAGCTCTCCGGCTTCATTGGTCACAATGATATGAATTATGAAGGAGACCAGCGTCGCAGTTCGTATGTGTCATTCCTGCATGGCCGCGAAGCGGAGCTTGAGTTACTGACTGTCCAAACGGACGCCAGAGTTCACAAGATTCTATTTGATGAGGATAAAACCGCTAAGGCCGTTGAGTATGCGGTCGCTGGGGTTAAGCAAACTGCCTGCATCAACAAGGAAGTCATACTTTGTGCGGGCGCTCTGGAAACGCCCAAGCTGCTGATGCTTTCCGGGATCGGCCCAAAAGAAGACCTGGCCAAATTCTCCATTCCACCGGTATTGGAGGTGGAGTCTATTGGCAAAAACCTGCAAGACCACCCAAGTGTGAGTATCTTTTACCAGGGAAAGAGACCGCTTGATGCGCACTATCCGCAGCTATACGGATTTCATCGCGTTAACGCCACGTCAGGTCTTCCCGATGGCCAAGCCGATATTTGCGTGGCCTTGTTTCCCGCGGGTTCAGTAATGAAACACACCTTGATGCGCATGATTCCGATTATGGCACTCCCGGGCAAGCTATATACTATTCTGGCGCTTAGAAAACTGGTAAGAAAGGTTTTGGATGTCGCCTTTATGGTTCCGGCACTGAATAATTTTGTTTCAAAGTTGTATGGCATAGTAGTGATTCTTGGCAAGCCCTTATCGAAAGGGGAGTTGCATCTGCGCTCGACCAATCCGGAAGACCAGGCGGAAATCAATCCGGCGTACTACGAAAATCCGCAGGACATGGAAACCCTGATTTGCGGTGTTGAGCTGGCCAGTACGATGATGCGGCAGTCCGATGTGGCGGAGTGGGGGAACAAGGTCCTGTCCAGGGCTGCCGCCTCGAAGGATAGGAATAAAATCAGGAAATGGATTGAGAAATCGACAGTCGCCACGTTTCATTTCTCCGGCACTTGCAGTATGGGAGTTTCCTCCAGTGCGCCTGTTGCCCTGGATCTGAAACTTAAAGGCGTTCGCAAGGTGCGCGTAGCAGATGCCTCCGTTATACCGGAGGTTCCGGTGTCGGCGTTAAACGCTCCGTGCATGATGATTGGGTATCGGGCTGCGGACTTTATCATTAAGCAGGAAATTCATGCCGCTGGCGATGCCTGCGTGGAAAGCGTAGCCTGAGCACTTTCTGGAGTGGGCAGGAAAATTTCTGGCGACCCTGGAGTTGCCCAGGAGTGAGGTAGGTGCAGTGAACGATCAGGTAATACGTACAAACCAGTTGGGCGAATTGGGTTTTTATATGCTAGCCGGACATTCAAACAGTCCCGGTGATGTAGTCGAGGAAATTCGGCAGGCCGAGGAGTTGGGGCTGGGCGCCGGATTCATTTCTGAACGTTTCAACAACAAGGATGCCACGACCCTGTGCGGCGCTGCCGCAGCCGTTAGCAAGCGAATAGGAATAGGTACCGCCGCCACCAACCACAATACTCGCCACCCTATGGTAACCGCTACCTTTGGTATGACCATGGATCGACTCAGTGGCGGGCGGTTTGCCCTTGGGCTCGGGAGGGGATTCGATGGCCTGTTCAGGGCGATGGGGCTGGAACCAATCACCGGTAGGCAGTTGGAGGAGGCCGCCGCAATCTACAGGCGGCTGTGGCGGGGGGAACGAATCGCAGGCTACGATGGTCCCCTGGGCAAGTTCCCATCCCTGCAATTACTGGGTGAGTTCGATGACGATATACCCGTGATGCTGGTGGCGATGGGCGAGAAGACCCAGGAGCTGGCTGGGCGTTGCATGGATGCCGTCCTGTTACATACATTTTTTGATGACCCTGCAATAGAAAAAGCGGTAGCCGCAGTGCGTCGGGGTGCACAGCAGGCAGGCAGGGATCCCTCTGATGTGCGAATCTGGTCTATCCTGGCTACCGTGGGCGATCATATCCCCGAGGATCAGCGCTTGAAGAAAACAGTTGGGCGACTGGCTTCCTATCTCAGGGGCTACGGTGATGTGCTGGTCAAGGCCAACGACTGGGACCCGGCTGCGCTCGAACGCTACCGTGCGGATTCTTTCATACAGAACTTCAAAGGCGCTATCGATGCCACCGCAACCACCTCAGAACTCGAATATATCGCCGGGCTGATTCCCGCCGAATGGATGGCTACGGCGGCCACGGGCTCGCCGGAACAGTGTGCCGCAGCGATTCAGCACCAGTTAGACCTGGGCGTCGATAGCGTGATCCTGCATGGCGCGACCCCAACGGAACTAGCGCCTGTTATTCCTGCATATCGCAAGATCAGGCATAAGAAAATGCAGTCGATGCCAGCTAATCCCGGGAGAATGCCTGCGTGAAGCGGGCCATAGACGTCGAGGAGGTGTCTGCGGATTGGCTGACGGCCGCGCTCGGCTACACCGTTCGGTCGGTTCGCAGTGAAACGATCGGCACGGGGCAAATGGGGTCGGCCTGCCGGCTAAGCCTGGAGGCAGAGCAGGGCCCGCAGACACTGATTATCAAGGGCGCCGCGGGCGACCCCTCGTCCCGTCGGCGCGTGGCCGGCGGCTATCGACGCGAAGTCGGGTTTTATTCAGAGCTGGCGGATACAGTGGCTGTACGCTCGCCCCGCTGTTGGTACGCCGCCATCTCCGATGATGCACAGCAATTCACATTACTGTTCGAGGATCTGGCGCCGAGGCGACCCGGGGTGCAGGCCCAGGGTTGCAGCGTGGCACAGGCGCAGGGTGCCATTCGCAACCTGGCGGGACTGCATGCTCCCCGCTGGAATGACACTGCACTGCTTGATCTTGCGTTTCTTACCCGCTCCAGTAATCCTGAACGCGCCCGATTCCTGAGCGAGATGACAGTGGCCACAACGACCACTTTCGTCGAGCGCTACCGTGAAGAACTCGGGCCGGAAGATGTCGAGACGATGCTGGCGTCGGCCGACATGATAGCGAGCTGGGCCCTGGTGCTGGCAGAGCCCTTTTCACTTGTACACGGTGACTACCGCCTGGACAATTTAATGTTCGGTGCCGATATCGGTGATGTCGTCGCGCTGGACTGGCAAACCACTGAGGTCGGCCCTCCTACCCGTGATTTGGCTTATTTCCTTGGCACCAGTCTGCCGGTAGCGGAACGGCGCCGTCACGAACAGGAGCTGGTGGGTGTTTATTGTGAGGAATTGCAGTCGCGGGGCGTAGAAGATTACGATTTTGCACAGTGCTTCAACGGCTATCGGATAGGGCAGTTGCAGGGACCGCTGACGGCGGCGATCGGTTGTGCCTATGCTACAGGCGAGCGCTCCAGGGATTCAGATGCCATGTTTCTGGCCATAGCCAGGCGTTCCTGCGCGGCGATTCGCGATCTGGATTCACTGGATCTCATCCGCGCGCTCACCTGACCGGCCAATGGTGTTCGCAAGCTTGCATGGCGGTGGAAAAACTTTTATTAGTCGATAACTTGAACAGGTGCGTGGCCTCAACCAGGCGTCTTCAAAGGTCTCGACAACAGGATAGGACAGGACTGTGAATCATATTAAAGCGGCGGTGTTGTGGCCCGGCACGGATAGATTGTCTATCGAAACCCTGGAACTGGAAAATCCCCGCGAAGGCGAAGTGCTGGTAAAAATTGTCGCCTCGGGTATTTGTCATTCCGATATGGTCTTGCGCGACGCGAGTATTACCACTCGCCCCGTCGTGCTCGGGCATGAAGGTGCCGGTATCATCGAACAAGTAGGACCTGGCGTCAGCGGGTTTAAACCCGGAGATCGGGTAGCCATGAGCTATGCAAATTGCGGTGACTGTCCATCGTGCCAGTCGGAGAAGCCTGCATACTGCTTTAATTTTGTTGGGCTGAACTTCACCGGGCGGCGCCCGGACGGCTCAACGAGTTTAAGCAAGGATGGCAAGACCATCGGCTCGCATATCTGCGGCCAGTCAGCATTTGCAAGTCACGCCATCTGTCCGCAGGGCGGTATTGTCAAGGTTGATGATTCGGTCCCGCTTGAGCTGGTAGCCCCCTTTGGCTGTGGTTTCCAGACTGGCGCCGGTGCCGTGCTCAACGCCCTGAAAGTCCCTAAAAATTCTTCTGTCATGGTGCTCGGTGCAGGAGCGGTAGGGCTGTCGGCGGTGATGGCTGCCGCCTATATCGCAGGCGCCACCACGGTGATCGCGGTGGACAGGCATCAATCCAGGCTCGATCGGGCCTTAACCGTGGGCGCGACCCACGCTGTCCAGGGCGCCTCAGCCAACTTTGTGGTCGAAGTTGGGGAGATATGTCCCCTGGGTGTCGATTATGTTTTCGATACGACGGCCTATTTGCCGCTGGTAGAACAGTGCATACCCCTGTTGGGTATCCAGGGTAGCCTGTGCCTGGTTGCAGCCTATCCGCTGGATGCAAAACTCTCTTTTCCCGTATCGGCCTTCACGACGGGGGGGCGGACAATTCGGGGAACTATGGGCGGCGACTCAGACATCCAACGGTTTATTCCCCGCTTACTGGACTATCACAGGCAGGGCCTGTTCCCGGTGGAAAAGTTGGTCCGTTATTACGATTTTGATGAAATCAACCTCGCCATCGACGATTCCGAGCGAGGCGAAACCATAAAGGCTGTTGTAAGAATGCCGACCTGATGGCCATGCATTTGACGTTTGGCCAACTGCAATGGCGCCATATGGCTCGCTCGCGGCCAAAGTAATGCTTGATTTACCGGGCAAATAAGTCCTTGTAGTCTGCGCTAACAATAAGGAATGCAGCGATGACAAAAATCAGAATGGGCATGGTCGGCGGCGGTGAGGGGGCCTTTATCGGCGTCGTGCATCGCATGGCAGCCGGCATCGATGGTGAAATTGAACTGGTATGCGGTGCTTTTAGCAGCGATGCCGAGCGCTCCGCACGCTCCGGGGCGGCTCTCCACCTCCCGGTTGATCGGGTCTATGCGGATTACCGTTCCATGATGAAGGCGGAGACGGCGCTCCCCGCCAGCGAGCGCATGCAATTTGTCGCCATAGTCACGCCCAACCAATTGCACTTCCCGGTGGCGGAAGCGGCCCTGCGCGCGGGGTTTCACGTCCTGTCTGACAAGCCGGCCACCTTCAATCTCCAGGAAGCGCTGCAACTGCGGGCGATCGTGGCAGAAACCGGGCTACTGTATGGTCTCACTCACACCTATACCGGCTACCCCCTGGTGAAAGAGGCCCGGGCCCGGGTTGCGGCGGGTGAATTGGGCAGCATTCGCAAGGTCGTGGTGGAGTACCCCCAGGGTTGGTTGGCCGGACCCGAGGAAAACACAGCTAACAAGCAGGCTGCCTGGCGCCTGGATCCCGCCCGGGCGGGGGTCAGCAGTTGCATGGGTGATATCGGTGTACACGCGGCCAACCTGGCGGAATACGTCACCGGCCTGGCGATTTCTGAAATCTGTGCGGACCTCACAGCGTTTGTCGAGGGACGCGCACTGGATGACGACGGTGCCATGTTATTGCGTTTTGACAACGGCGCCCGGGGGGTGTTGAGCGCCAGCCAGGTGAGTGTCGGCGAGGAAAACGCGCTCTCCGTCCGCGTATACGGTGACCGGGGCGGTCTGGAGTGGCGCCAGCAAGAGCCCAACACCCTGTTGTTGAAATGGCCCGATCGCCCGACCGAGGTCCTGCGCACCGGTGGCGCTTACCTCGGCGCTCTTGCCGTTTCCAATACCCGAACCCCGATGGGCCACCCCGAGGGTTATCTGGAGGCCTTTGCCAATTTGTACCTGGCCTTTGCCGGGCAGATCCGGGCACGCGACGCGGGCACCGAGCCGGATGAGCGCTCCAGTGATTGTCCCGGGATAGAGGAGGCCGTTCGCGGGATGGCCTTTATCGAGCTCGCCGTCGAGGCCAGCGCCAGCGACGTCAAATGGCACCGTTTTCCCAAGCACCTATAGGGGGTATGACCATGTCTCAAATGAAAGGCCCGGCAATATTTCTCGCCCAGTTCGCGGGGGACGCAGCACCCTTCAACGACCTGGCGGGTGTCAGCAGGTGGGCTGGTGACCTTGGCTACAAGGGTATACAGGTGCCTACCTGGGTGCCCGGGTTTATCGACCTGGAGCGCGCCGCCCAAAGCCGGGATTACTGTGACGAGCTGCGGGGTATCTGCGCCGGGAACGGCGTGGAAATCACCGAATTGTCCACGCACCTGCAGGGACAGCTGGTGGCCGTACACCCCGCCTACGATGAACAGTTCGACGGTTTCGCCCCGCCGGCTGTTCACGGCAACCCCAAGGCACGGCAGGAGTGGGCGGTGCAGCAATTGCTCCTGGCCGCGCGGGCCAGCCAGAACCTGGGGCTTAACGCCCATGCCACATTTTCCGGCGCACTGCTATGGCATACCCTGTATCCCTGGCCCCAGCGGCCCGAGGGACTGGTGGAGACGGGTTTCAAGGAACTGGCAAAGCGGTGGCTACCCATTCTCGACGCTTTCGACGCGGCGGGTGTGGATGTGTGCTACGAAATTCACCCCGGGGAAGACCTGCACGACGGCGTGACCTTCGAGCGCTTCCTGGAGGCCACGGGACAGCATACGCGCTGCAATATTCTCTACGACCCCAGTCACTTTGTCCTGCAGCAGCTGGACTACCTGCGGTTTATCGACATCTATCACCAGCGAATCAAGATGTTCCACGTCAAGGATGCGGAGTTTAACCCCGATGGTCGCAGCGGTGTCTACGGCGGCTACCAGGGCTGGATCGATCGGCCGGGGCGCTTCCGCTCTCTTGGTGATGGCCAGGTGAATTTCAATGGCATTTTCAGCCGGTTTGCCCACTACGGCTACCAGGGGTGGGCGGTACTCGAATGGGAGTGCTGCCTGAAACATCCCGAGGATGGGGCAAGGGAAGGTGCGCCTTTCATCAGAAAGCATATTATTCGTACGACCGATCGGGCCTTTGATGACTTCGCCGGTGGTGGTACGGACGAGGCCGCGAATCGCCGGATTCTCGGCCTGCCGGCAGGGGCAGACTGACGAATATTCCTGTTGAAAAGCACTTTATAAGGGCAGGCGATATGCCTATTGAACCGATTTCGAAATTTTATTTATCACAGGGAATCAAGCTCCACTATCTCGATTGGGGAAACGAGGGCGCGCCATTGCTGGTACTCGTGCATGGCATGCGCGACCATGCCCGAAGCTGGGATTGGGTCGCGCGTGAGTTGCGCCATGACTGGCATATTATCGCGCCCGATTTACGCGGCCATGGCGATAGTGGGTGGTCGCCTGATGGTGCGTATCACATCCCGTACTACCTGCTGGACTTTATTGAACTTGTCGATTCAGTCGCCCGGGAGCCGTTTACAATCGTCGCCCATTCACTGGGAGGCAATCCCACTGCACGGTTCGCCGCCCTGTACCCACAACAGGTGCGCAAACTGGTATTAATTGACGCGATGGGGCCTACGTCGCAGGTAATTGCCCGCTGGGATCAGATTGGCGTCGTGCATCGTACGCGGGAGTGGCTTGAAAAATCGCGCGAGTCGACGCAGGCAACACCGCGGCGTTATGCCACCATCGATGAGGCCATTGCGCGCATGGCCGAAGCCAACAAGCACCTGTCCCCCGAGCAGGCACACCACCTGGCCACATACGGTGCCCGTCTTCACGCCGATGGTTATGGCTGGAAATACGATCCACGAGCGGGCGCAATCCTGCCTGAGGATTTCGCCATCGATCTTTCCGCATACTGGCGTGGGATTGCCGCCCCGACCCTGATCTGTTGGGGCACTGAAAGCTGGACAACAAACCCTGCGACCGATGGTCGCTCGGAGCATTTCCGCGATCACCATAATGTCACCTTCGACAATGCCGGGCACTGGCTGCACCACGATCAACTCGATGAGTTCCTGGCGGCATTGAGAGAGTTCTTATGAATACGGGATTGCCCTAAGCCTCATTGGATCTATATCACGGGCCTTTCCTGTCATGCTTCCATTTCGAATTCGATGGGTAGATTTTTCAATCCGTTGACGAAGTAACTTTCTATCATTCGCGGTTCTCCCGCGAGTTTGACGGACTTCAGGCGTGGCAGAAGTTCTTCCAGCAGTATGCGCATTTCCATCCGGGCCAGGTGTTGTCCCAGGCAGAGGTGGGGACCGAAGCCAAATGCCAGGTGCTTGTTGGGGGAGCGGTCTATTTTGAACTCGAAAGGGGACTCGATAATATCCTCGTCCCGGTTTGCCGATGCATAGCAGAGCATCAACCAGTCATCCTTCCTGATGGTACGACCGTTTATTTCGACATCTTCGGCAGCGCTGCGCATGAAGTTTTTGACCGGTGTCGCCCAACGGATCGATTCCTCGATCAGCGCAGGGATGAGGGTACTGTCGGCCCTCACTTTTTCCAATAGCCCGGGTTGGGTCGCCAGCGCCCACATCATTGCCGATGTAGAGGACGAAGTCGTATCGTGCCCGGCCGTCGCGACGATGATGTAGTAACCATTGAGGGCTGCAGCAGTAATGGGTTCCCCATCGACCTTGGCATTTACCAGCAGGCTTGCCAAATCATCTTTCGGATCGTTCAGCCGCGCTGTCGTCAACTTGTCGAAGTACCCGATTAACTCGTTTACCGTCTTTCCTTGCAGCTCTGCGATCAGGTCGGGAGACATCTCTGCCAGGGCTTTTTGCACGTCGGGATCCAGTGGGCCGAAAATTTCCTGGGTCAGGCGCAGCATGAAGGGGAAATCCTCTTCAGGCACACCCAGAATATTCATGATAATTGCAAGGGGATAATTGAGTGACACGCTGCTGACAAAATCGCCTTTTCCCCCCAGGGCGGCCATGCGGTCGACGGATTTTCGGGCTATTACGCGAACCTCTGCCTCGCGCTTTTTCAAATTTGCCGGCATAAACCAGGACTGGCTCAGCAGCCGGTATTTCATGTGCTGTGGCTCATCCATCTGGATAAGAGAGAGTACCAGCGGCTCCTCAGACGTCTGGATCGATCTTTTTGCGCTGGCCTGGCTCATCAGGGTAGAAGGGCGCTTACCGTAGGGGAACAGTTTGTTGTTTTTGCTTATCTCCAGAATATCCTGGTATTTGGTAACAACCCAGAAGGGATCATAGCCATTGACCCGGGCGATGCCCAGTGGGTTGTTTGCCCTTAACCAGGTGTACGTGTCGTGTAACGCGTCTGTCGCATAGACCGCTGGATCCACGAGTTTGGCGGCGTATTCATCGGGAATGGTGGCATCCGGTGTACTTGTCATAGTGTGCGCTTGCTCCTGAACGAGGCTTTGCAATATCCGTGCGGCAGGTGGGTCAAGCCATACCCGCCGGGTCGATTCCAAATTCTTCCATTTGCTTAAGAATTGACGTATCGTCGGTTAATATAGCAGCTTTGGCGTGACCAGGTACAGCGCAGATACAATCGAGGGCATTCCTTCGGTGACCCGAGGCGGCCTGGCATCAAAAAAGGGGAGCGGTCCCTGCGTATCGCGTCGTACCGGCTCATGCACTTATTTCGTCATAGTTGTTTTGGTAGTAGCGTAAGCACCCAGCGAGGCAGCCAAGCGTGCAATCAAGTGAAGCGGATCCGGTCCTGGCGGAAATAGCGAACAGCGTTATGACCATCACCCTCAATCGACCGGATAGAGGCAATGGCTGGACGCCGATGGTGGCTGATCGGTATTTCGAGTTAATGGAATTGGCTGCGCGATCCCCGGAAGTACGCGTCATCGTCCTGACTGGCAGCGGCAGTGCCTTCTGCGTGGGCGGCGATAGCGAGAAAGTGCAGCAAAACAGCGCCGAGGCGACAATCCAAAGAACATCAAAACGGAATTACTGGTTTCCCCTGCGGATAGGAAAACCGATTATTGCTGCAATCAATGGTGCCTGCTTCGGCATCGGCCTGCAACAGGCCCTGTGTTGTGATATCAGGATTGCTTCTGCCGACGCAAAATTTTCAACGGCCTACGCGCGCCGTGGCCTGGTCGCCGAACGTGGGATGAGCTGGCTTTTGCCGCGCCTTGTCGGTACGGGTCATGCCATGGATATGTTGCTTTCAGCGCGCTTGATACGTGCAGAAGAAGCGGAGCGCATCGGCCTGGTTAACCGGGTCGTGCCCGCAGAAAATCTGCTCGATGAAAGCCTGTCTTACGCCCGGCAACTCGCTGAGCGCTGCTCGCCGCGATCAATGCGCGCCATGAAACTACAATGCTATCTCGATCTTATGGCTACCCTGAGTGAAAGCTATGAACGGTCGGAGGAAATGCTGGATACTGCTGTCAAAGAAGGGGATTTCAAGGAAGGCATCCAGAGCTGGCAGGAAAAACGCCCCCCCATGTTTCCACCGCTCCCAGCCGAGTTGGCGCTGATGGACTTTTCAGAAAAACGCTAGCGCTGCTCAGCTCGATTCCGCAGCGCCTTATGTAAGGGAAAACAGAAATGCCTGGAAATTCAGTTCCACCCGGCATAATCGGCCGCTTGCCTCCGATGGAGAATTACGCCCAGGCTTTCAGGGATGATGGGGTGGTTCACATCCGCGGTATCCTCAGCGCCGACGACATGGCTCTGGTCGAAGCGGCCTATCGCTGGAAGATGGATAATCCCGGAAACTGGGGTTCAACGTTCTACGCTGATAGCGGCGCTAACTTCTTCCAGGCAAACGGCGATTCGAGCGCCGAGCCGGCATTTCGAGCGATGCTTCAGCAGACGCCAATCGCCGATATTGTCGCGGCGCTATTCCGGGAGGGGCCTGTGTGGTACATGGAGGAACAGCTTTTTTATAAGGAAGCCGCTGCCGGCAGCGACGGGACCCGGCGTACACCCTGGCACCAGGACATCTCCTATGAGCCGATGAGTGGGGAAAAAACGGCGGTAGTGTGGATCGGGCTGGATGAAGTGTCGAGCGAGCATGCGCTTGAGGTCGTGCGGGGCTCACACAGGGGCTCGATATACAATGCAACCAGGTTCGATGCGGCGGACGATACGGCGCCGTTTTTCGACCATCCGCAACTGCCTCGTTTGCCTGACATCCAGAAGGATCGCGACAGTTTCGATATCGTATCGTGGCCGTCTGCGCCGGGCGATCTGCTCATATTCAGTTATGCCACATTGCATGGCGGTGGCGGCACTCCTCCGGGCGGTCGCCGGCGCAGCCTCACCCTGCGCTTCGTCGGCGATGACACGTTCAAAATCGATTTCCCGCGCACGGCAGACAAGTCGCAGGCAACGGGCGAAGAGGCAGCGCGAATTTCTCGCCCGCCTTCACACCTCGATCGATTCTGGGCACTGCCGATTGGTGCGCCGATAGCCGACTGTTGCCCGACCCGGGTGCGCGGCTAGAGAGGTAGGCTATTTCCTTCTAAACCTACCAGTCAGCCAATAGCCATTTGGGAGTCCTGGCAAACGGTATTTTCTGCCATTCCTCTTACACCGTCGCAACAGGTGTCACGGGGGAACCGACGGCCCCCGGCAGGTTTAGCGGCGGTGCAGTAAGCAGGAAATGTGCCCGCTGGTGTGCAGCCAGCCAGGGTGCAATGGCACCGAACCACCACAGCTCCCCCAGGTGGATACCCAATTTGACCAGGCAGTGCTCGTGCAACGGCAGCATTGCAGTCTCCTTGCAGTGCTCAATACCGTCAATCTTCTCGACCATGGGATTGTCCGCACAGATAGCCGCCAGGCGACTCTTGTCGATCCATTGCAGGAGTGCTTTGTCGCTGCCATCCAGACCGGGACAGGCACTCAGTTGCTCCTGTTTGACGGAGTCACCGTCGCGCAATAACAGGTCCGCATAACCCGTATACAGGCAGAGAAAATCCCCTTCCTCGACCTGCGCTCCCTGGGTTTTTATAGCGTGCATGAGCGCATCGTAACCCACGAGCCCGGTAGCGCCTTGACCTGAATTACGAATATCCACCAGCACACCGCGCCCCTGTACGCCTGTGGCGGCGAGGTTCTCAATACCCAGCGCCTTTGCTCGAGGCGAGGTCCCTTTGGCGGGCTGTACGAAGTCGTCGTCTGCCCGGTAGCCGTTATAAAAAATATGTTCGGCGATTCCGTCGTCATCAGCGTCAAAGCAAATGCCGTAATGACTGAGAGCATCCCACTGGGTGGAGTATTGCAAATCCATGGTGACGCGATCATCGTTGATCACATCTATGCCGACGCTGACTGTCCAGTCGTACATTGCGCGGCCATCCGCTGCGGTCGTTGCTTGTAGTGACGGACCGTTACGACTGGCGAAGATTTGTCCCCTGGGATAGTCCAGGGGCAAGCCGAGTATGAATACTTTACCCTCCCGAGCTTCTGCGAGGGCCTGAATGCGCCGCTCGGGTGTGATCAGGTTCATTCGGCCCACCTGGTCATCAGGGCCGAATTCACCCCAGTGGGCACCTGCCGGTCGGTTCAGCCATCTTTTCATTGCCCGGTCCTTTTTTGCCCCGGCACTCTTCAGCGTGAAGATTCAGAAGGTCGCTGCACTGTTTTCCAGCTCTCCAGGTTGGAGGTAATGGATTCAATGGCCTTATCGTAGAAGGCCTGGTTTTTGGCCAGGTTGACAAAATCGAAGCCACCGCCGTGACGAAACTCGAGAATTTCCACCCCGTCTGCGCCCGCTTTATAGGTGTAAGGCACATCGGCTTTAATGAAAAAGCCATCCCTTGGCCCCAGCGTCTCGGTTCCCAGCTGGATAGAGCCGGCGACGATGTAATACAGGCAGTCAGTATCATGGGAATGAAGCGGTAGGGGGTAGCCCGGTTTAAACCAGGCGTAGACCAGGCTGAAGCCGGGAATATTAAATAGTACCCTGGTCTCCCCGCCCTCGATATAACCAGCTTCCACCATTCTGGTGATACCCGATTTTTGCGCCTCGCTATAGGGCTTCAACTCCATAATTCCGGCTTCTACCAGTTCCGGCGCCTTGTCATAGCGAAACAGCTGCATCTTGGTCTTTTTCACTGCTTCATTTTCAGCCATCGATCAAACCCTCCAAATCATTGTTGCGTACTTTCAGCTCGTAACAGTACCAGAGGCGGCAACAGGGTAAATGGGTCCCTCGCCCGTCGGCCGGGATTTGTCTTGCTGCCCGAGCCTGGGTGAGCGGACGCTGTACCATTAGTTCCCCGCAGCGACGCTTCCGGTCTTATTCTCTTCGTCGAATTGGTAGTAACGCGCGTATTGTTCACGGTAGGCGAGCATCGGGCCGTCACCCTTGACCAGTAGCGGATGCTCATTGAATCGCTTGCGGTTCCAGATCGGAATGTCCTGGTTAATCTGTTTCACCAGGTCGCGCATTCGCGCCTGTGTCACGCGCATCCTGCCCTCACTCAGGCCGGGAATGTGGTACATCTGCCAGCGCACGTGGGTTGTTTGGGAGTTGATCGGTGTAACCTGCTGTGACTGCACTACATGGGTCACATCGGTGTACTCGACCATCGACTGTCCGGGTCCGGTCGCCGTCACGTCTATTTTACCGGTCATCAGCCCTTTCGGCGTTTTCATTTCCGCGACCACAGTGTTTCTGCGAACCCAGCCCTCGTTCATGAACTGGGTCGATGGTGCGTAAGGCACGCCGTGCACTGCCCCGAAGTGCGCGTAATCCTGCCCGTTTTCGGTTATTTCCTGGCAGTGAATATTGATGATCCACTCGTGCGTTTCCGCGAGAACCCATTCGCCATCAGGGCAGTTTGGCAATCTCGCCACCTCCCATTTGGGCGCCGCCTTGTTGGGGTGGTACCACACAAAAATTACCCCGTCTTTCTCTTCGACCGGCCAGGTCGGCAGGCATGACCGCTTGAGCTTCGGTGGGATAAGCTTGGTATACGGGATATCGGTTACACCTCCCTCGCCGTTGAAGCTCCAGTGATGGAACGGGCAGCGCAGGTCATTCCCGACGACGTCACTATTAACGCCCAGGTGAGCGCCCAGGTGAGGGCAAAATGGGTCGACCGCATTGACTTGCCCATTCTCCCCGCGCCAGATGACGAGCTCTGTGGCGAAATACTGCAGTGTTTTGATCTCACCCGGAGCGATGTCGCCGGACATGGCCACGGCAAACCAGCCAAAGGGAATCGGTACATTGGCGTAGCCACGGTCGAGAACTGTGTGCTGATCAGTCATATTGGTTTCACTCCTCATTCAGTAAGGTGGCTCGCATTCCGTCAGCGGACTCACCCAGTATGATCTGGCAACCCAGCCGGTCGTTGTTTTCGGCAGCCAGTGCTTCGAGCATTTCTGCCTCATCACCACCCGCCGCGTCAATGCGTTCGGCCCACTCGGGCGCCAGTCGCACCAGGCAGGTGCCGCAGGAGATTTCACCGCCACATATGCCGACGTTAAGATCGATATTATCGCGCAGTACGTGCATCAGTACCTCGCCAGTCTCCGCGTGCACCTGATGGCTTGCGCCTTCGTGATCGATAATTGTCAGTTTCACTTCACTCACCCTTTATACACCTGGCAGTTCCGGGTTTAACCAGGTACCGCTATCAACGACCGTGGGGAATTTCACGGAACGGGACGTTCTTGTCCACGCGGATATCGCCCGGTAAGCCCAAAATTCTTTCGGCGATGATATTTTTCATGATCTCGTCGGTACCTCCCCCCAGCCTGAGGCCTGGCGACCAGAGAAACCGGTGCTGGAAAGCGCCATCCAGCACTGCCAGGTCGGCCCCGTCGAGCAGCCCGAAGTGGTCCTGGATATCGAGGGCCTGGTCAGTCATTTCCTGGGTCTTGTTGGACCACAGCAATTTCCCCGCGGAACTGGCCGGCCCCGGCGCTTCACCCTTCGAAAGAGAGGTCAGGGTGCGAAAGCTCAGAAGCCGGATGGCTTCCACGTTGACATAATAGTCGGCCAGCCACTCACGGAAAGCCGGGTCCTCCATAACGCTGCCCTCCCAGGAGGGCGTCTGCCCGGCCAGTGCGATCATGTCCCGCCACGAGAGACCCGTGCCGGAGCCCAGCGCGGCGCGCTCATTCATCAACGTGGAGATGACAACTTTCCAGCCGTCGTTCACCTCTCCAACCCGCTGGCTGTCGGGGATGCGTACTTCTTCGAGGAACACCTCGTTTAATTCGGATTCGCCCGACATGACCCGGATGGGGCGGACTTCGAGCCCGGGTGTTTTCATGTCGAGCCAGAAGACGGTGAGGCCTTTGTGCTTGGGCAGGCCCGGGTCCGTCCTGGCCAGGAGCATGCCGTAATCGGCTACGTGAGCGCCACTGTTCCAGACCTTCTGCCCGCTAATGACCCAGTCGTCGCCGTCGCGGACCGCGGTACAGCGAATACCCGCTGAATCTGACCCGCTGGCGGGCTCGGAAAAAAGCTGGCACCAGATTTCGTCACCCCGCACGGCGGGGGGGACCCGGTTGAGCGCAAGTGCATCCTGGTTGTGTTCGAGCAATGCGGGCAGCAGCATATGCAGCCCGGTCATGAAATAGGTGAACTGTACCCCGGCGCGAACTTCCTCCTGGTTGAATATTGCCTCCTCGATTGCCGTGCCACCGGCGCCGCCCCTGTCTTTTGGCCAGGATATACAGGCGTAGCCGGCGTCGGCCTTGGTCGCCTGCCAGCGGCGTGCGATTTCCTTGTGGCCAGGGTGCCAGTTGCGCCTCTGTTCGGCGCCAAGTCCGCTCATATCGGGCGCGTTGTCGGCGATCCAGTGGCGTACGGTAGTGCGATACCGGGCTTCCTCGGGCGAGTCCTCGAAATTCATGCCTCACTCCTTTGTGCGTTTTCTTGCGCCACTCGCCTGACCAGTCGGTCTGCGAGGCGTCGCTTCCAGTCCCGCTGGGCGCCGATGACCAGCCCCAGGTGCCGGGCGCGCCGGTAGAACAGGTGACAGTCGGCCTCCCAGGTAAAGCCGATGCCGCCGTGCGTCTGGATGTTTTCCCGGCAGGCAAACCAGTAGGCTTCCGACGCGGCTACCCGCGCGGCGGCGGCAGCCACCGGCAGTTCAGGTGCGTTGCTTGCGAGGGCCCAGGCACCGTAGTAGGCGTTGGCGCGAGCCACCTCGTTCTTGACAAATATATCTGCAAGTTTGTGCTTGATGGCCTGGTAGCTGCCGATCTGGCGACCGAATGCATAGCGTTCCAGTGCGTAGTCCCGGGCCATTTCGAGCACACGATCAGCGCCGCCGACCTGCTCAAAGGCCAACAGGATTGCCGTCCGGTCATGAATCCGGCGGAGTTGTTCCAGACCGCTGCCGGAGCCCTTTCCTGCACTCCCCAGCGGTTCTGCGGGCGTGTTCTGGAAGGTGATGCTGGCCGCTCCCCGCGTTGGATCGATAGTGGACACTGCCTGCCGCGTAACGCCGTTACCGGAGAAGTCGACCAGGAAGAGGTCCGGACCAGCATCACCCAGGGCGAGTACGATGCCATGGTGGGCGATGCCCCCGTCAGTCACGGGTAGCTTGGTACCGGTAAGCGCGCCGTTGCTGTAACGGGTGCTGATACGCCCGGCGCTCAGTACCCCCGGACCTTCGGAGAAAGCCAGGGTGCCAATACGTTCGCCACTGGCGATACCTGGCAGCAAGTTGAGTTTTTGCGCTTCCGATCCGGCGTGAAGCAGTGCCTCGGAAAACTGGTAGACGCTGGAGGCGAACGGCACCGGCGCCAGGGCGCGGCCCAGTTCCTCGGCGAGCGCGCACAGTTCGACGTGGCCGAATTCGAAACCGCCATAGGCCTCGGGAATCGCAGCACCGCACCAACCCTGTTCGCCAATCCGCGTCCAGAGCGTTGCGTCAAATCCGGGGGAGGGGGCTTCCAGGACCTTCCTGGCCACAGCCAGGGGCGAAACGTCGGATAGAAAGCGCCTGGCCTGGTCCTTCAGGGCTTTTTGCTCGTCTGAATAGTCGAAATTCACGCGTCAACCTTATCCTTGGACCGTGCGATAGTCACCAGGGGCGTATTCTAGCAAAAACTGATGGATTGACAATTATAATTTGCGTGGAAGCTCGCTATGAAAATAGCTTTTCGACCTCAAATTTTACAATTTTTCCTGTTGGATTCGTGGGTAAGGAATTAACGAAAAGCCATTTTCTCGGGATTTTGAAATGGGCCAGACGGGTGGAGAGGAACGCTTCGAGTGCTTCCGGCCCCGCTTCATGGCCTTTGTTCAGGCGCACCGCTGCGCCTACCTGCTGTCCCCACTTCTCATCCGCAATCCCTACCACGGCAACCCCGGCGACTGCCGGGTGGAGGAGGAGGGCATCTTCCACCTCGGCAGGATAAATGTTCTCACCGCCACGAATGATGACATCGCGTATCCGGCCGAGGATTCTCACGTAGCCGCGTTCATCCAGTGTTCCCAGGTCCCCCGTATGCAGGAAGCCGTCAGGCTCGATCGTTGCCGCGGTGGCTTCCGGTGCGCGGTAATAGCCCTGCATCATGAGTGGGCCCCGGATGACGATTTCACCAGTCTCTCCGAGAGGAACAATGGCCCCCGATGTAATATCGACGATCTTGAGTTCCACGTGGGGCATTACCTGTCCCACTGTTTCCGCCAGCATCCGGGGGTCTTCACCTGGTCTGGTGCTGGTGATAACCGGGAATTCTGACTGCCCGTAGGGTATCAGTACGGGGGCATCAAATTCTCGCATCAGGCGTTCGACCAGGGGCTGTGGAACCTGCGCCCCCCCGGCCCCTATGGCGCGAATTGTGGTTTGTCCCGGCACCCAGTCCGGGTGTTCCAGCAAGCCCAGGAGCACGGTGGGAACACCGCCGATACGTGTAGCGCCGCAGAGCCTGATCAGGCGCAGGTACTCGCCGGCGTCGAAACGGTTCATCACCACATAGCAGCTGCCTGTCAGGACAGCGCCAGGGAGCATGGAGACAGCGCCGCCGACGTGATTCAATGGCGATGGGTTCACCCATACATCGGTCTCATCGGCCCCGAACAGGCGTGTTCTCATCCGCGCGCTGTTGACCACGGTATAATGGGAAAGGGCGGCACCCTTCGCACGGCCGGTCGTGCCTGAAGTAAACTGGATCAGGAACAGGTCTGACGGTTGCGGTTGCGGCAACACTGTTGGCCTGGCAGTCTTGGCCAGGGAGCGAAGATCGTCCAGTGGGAAAACCCGTGTCGGCCCTGCAATTTGCCGCGTCCGTTCGAGCAGGCAAACACCCCGCGTATCCTGTCCCGCGAGGACCAGTGCCGGCTCAGCAAGTGCAAGGGCGTGTTCGCACTCGGGATCCGTCCAGCCCGGGTTCCATGCCGCCACGACCATGCCGGCCAGTGCGCACCCGAGTTCGAACAGGGCCCACTCCAGGGAGTTGCGGGACCAGACAGAAATCCTGTCGCCCGGTTCAGCCCGCTCCAGCAACCAGAAGGCGACCTGTTCCGCTTCGGCCAAAAACTGCCGATAAGTCATCGAATCGATTTCATCGCCGACCGCCCAGGCGAGGGCCTTGCGTTCGGGAAACCGCTCGGCGGATTGACGCAGGGCATCGCCCAGGGTGATATCAAGCAAGGGGATCGATTGCTCGGCGGCGTGATGGCTGAGTGTTCCCTTGCCTTCTGGATGGGCGTTATGCATGGCTTTTTTATGATCTTCGTGGTTTTATGCTGGTGTACAACTATACACCAGAGCGTGGCGGATGGTAGTGCCATCAGGTCACTGTTTCGGCGTGCTCCGAGGGCACTCAAGGTAGACCCGAAGGCAGACTTCCTACAAACTGTTCAGCCTGCTATAATTGACGCTTCGACAATAATATCATGCCGATTGCAGTACACTAAAAAGGACAGAGCATGCCCGTTCCTCGCAATATTCCCGCGATCGACACGCTGATAGGTTTTCGCGATGTGGACCACGGCGGCAAGGTCGCCAGCGCCAAAGACACCTGGAAACGACATCCCGCAGAGTACATGTTCAAGGACATTCCGCAGGAACTTGCGGGTGACCAGAATCGCCTCGATTCGATTGACGAAACCCTGCGGGAGATGGACGCCCACAATATTGCCGTCGGGGTCATCCACCTGTCTGACGACAGGGCACCCGAGGCCCTCAGGCGCCACCCTGGTCGTTTTGTCGCGATTCTTCCAGTGGATGCCAACCTGGGAATGGACGCCATACGTGCCATCCAGAAAGCGAAAGACGATTACGATATCAGGGGCATTTCGATGTTTCCCTCCGGGCTTAAACCGCCTGTTCCGATCAATGACAAACACTGGTACCCGGTCTACTCGAAGTGCGTCGAGCTCGACCTGGCGGCTTTTTGCACGACGGGGGTCCCCGGTCCACGGGTGCCGATGCAGCCGCAGTATACGGGCTACTTCGATGAAGTCTGCTACGACTTCCCCGAACTGAAGATCGTGATGCGCCACGGGGCTGAGCCCTGGGAAGACCTGGCAGTCAAACTGCTGCTGAAATGGCCAAACCTGTATTATTCGACCTCGGCTTTTGCGCCCAAATACTGGCCGGAAGCGATCATCAAATTCGCCAATAGCAGGGGTGCGGACAAAGTTATCTACGGCGGCTATTTTCCGGCCGGTCTCGAACTGTCGCGCATTTTTCGCGAAATGGACGACGTACCTTTTAATGATGCTGTCTGGCCGAAATTCCTGCGCGACAACGCGGCGCGGGTATTGGGGATAGATCCCCCGCAGTAGGTCCTTCCCGCAGCAGGCACGCAAGCAGGAAAAAATACACGAGGAGACAGTGAATGCTCGATTGGCTGACCGATGACCAGAGGGCCATGCGCGACATGGCCCAGACATTCGCTCGTAAGGAAGTCGAACCACTCGCTGTAGAAATTGACATGAGCGAACAGACCCCCCGCTCGCTGGTCGACAAAACGGCCCAGTTCGGCCTGTTCGGTCTGTACACCCCCGTCGAGTATGGCGGGTCGGGTGCAGACATCGTGACGGTCTGCCTGGTCATGGAAGAGATCGCCAAGGCCAGCCCTGCTTATGCCGGGATGCTGACAGTGCAGTCTGTTTTGTGTCCTGCCACGGTCGCCATCCTGGGTACCCACGAGCAGAAGCAGCGGCTGCTGCCAATGGTGGTCAGCGGAGAGCGCCTTATGGCGTATTCGCAGAGCGAGCCCGGTGGCGCCGCCAATATTGCAAAGCACTTGACCCGGGCAATTCCTGACGGTGACGGCTGGCGCCTGGACGGCTCGAAGCTGTTCTGCACCCAGGGCGAGGCGCTGACCTACCTGGTCATGTGCAAAACCCGGGATGGTGAAGGCAAGGAGGGATACGGCTGTCTCATAGTGGAGCGCGAGTCTGAAGGTTTCGACGTCGCGCCCCACGAACACAAGCTGGGCTGGCGGGGCACCAACACCGGCCCAATCGCTTTCAATAACGTGCGCATCGAGGCAGACGATGTGCTGGGTGACATCCTGACCGGTGGCATCGCCCACAGGAGGGCCAACCATGCCAACCTGCTGACCCACGTGGCCACCTCGATCGGCTGTGCGCAGGGGATGTTTGACAAGACCATCGAGTATGTAAAAGAGCGCGAACTTTACGGCAGGGCCATGGGCGAATTACAGCCCGTCGGCTACTGGCTTGCCGAATCTCATGCGAAGATCATGGCCTGCCGGGCGATGCTCTACGATATCGCCCGCTCGTTTGACAAGGGCAATATCGAACCCGGTAGTATGAATGCCTGCAAGGCATGGGTTGGCGATACCTGCTTCGAGGTGTGCAGCAAGTTGCTGCAGTTGTGGGGTGGCAGCGGCATCATGGACTCCACGGGCGTCAACCGGTACATGCGCGATGCCAAGGCGAAATGTATCGCCGAGGGCGCGTCGGAAATGCATTACGCCATTGTTTACAACCAGCTGTTCCATGGCACGCCGACACTGGTACCCCCGGCCATGAGTGGGGCGGTTAAATGACAGATCGCCTGCGCCAGCCAATCACCACGGGCGACCTTGTCGCCCATGCCCTGTCCCGCGATCTTGACCGCACCGTGTTGATCGGTGTTGATGGCGCGGTGATCAGCGCCCGCGATATGCGTGACGCGATCAGCCGTTTCCAGCAGTTGTTCGAAAGTCTCGACCCCGCCCCGTCGCGGGCGGCTGTGCTTGCGCGCAACCGGGTCGAGGTACTGTATTCTTCCCAGGGACTGGGGCTCGCCGGGATTGTAACGACGACCCTGCACCCCATGGGGTCGGTGGACGATTACCTGTACGTCATCGATGACGCCAACATCGACACTCTCGTCTACGATGCCGATCTTTACGAGAACGTCGCTGCTGAATTGAAGCAGCGCGCACCGCAGTTGAGGCACTTCCTGGCGATGGGCAGCGGTGAGACTGGCAGGGATATCGTTGCGGCGAGCCTTGAATTCGAGCCACGGGCGCTGGCGACGAAAACAACCGATCCCAACTCCCTTTTTCGCATAGCCTATTCGGGCGGCACCACCGGCAAACCCAAGGGCATCATGTGCTCGCACCTGTCCGCGACCACCTCGGCCATCATACAGATGATGGAATGGGAGTGGCCGAATGAGATCCGGCACCTTATCTGCGCGCCGCTGAGTCATTCGGGCGCTGCGGTGCTCACCAGTGTGCTGGCGCGGGGCGGCTACATGGTGGTGATGCCCGGGTTCGATCCGCTGGCAACCATGCAGGCCATCGAGCAGCACCGCATCACGTCCGTGTTGCTGGTGCCAACGATGGTGATCGCCTTGCTCGACCATCCGCGTTTTGGCGAGTTCGACCTGTCCAGCCTGGAAGTCGTCTTCTATGGTGCCTCTGCATTCCCGGCAGCGCGGCTGCGCGAGGCGATTGCCAAATTCGGCCCTGTTTTTTTCCAGTTCTACGGACAGGCCGAGGCGCCGATGTCGATTTCGATTATGCGGCGGGCCGAACACGACGTGGACAAGCCCGAGCGGATCGCGGGCTGTGGTCGGCCGACGTCCATGGTGCACCTGGCGCTCATGGACGACGACATGAATCCGGTGCCCGACGGTGTGCCAGGGGAAATCTGTGTACGCGGCCCGCTCCTGATGTCAGGCTATTTGAACAAACCCGAGGAAACAGCGGCTGCCTTCGAAGGCGACTGGCTGCACACCGGTGACGTGGCGGTACGTAGTGAAGATGGCTTCCTGCGTATTGTCGATCGAAAGAAGGATATGATCGTCTCCGGAGGATTCAACGTGTACGCTCGCGAGGTCGAGGACGTGATTGTCGACCAGCCCGGCGTACGCCAGGCGGCTGTGATCGGCGTGCCTGACCCGAAGTGGGGCGAGGCAGTCAAGGCGGTGGTTGTGCGCGAACCGGGTGCATCGGTCTCCGCCGAAGACATCATTGCCGCCGTGCGCAACCGCAAGGGCGCCGTACAGGCGCCCAAGAGCGTCGATTTCGTGGATGCCTTGCCGCTGTCGCCGGTTGGCAAGCCCGACAAAAAAGCCTTGCGAGCGCGCTACGCCCAAGGCGGGGCGAGCGCATGACACGTGACATCGGCCCGTTGGCGAGGAAGCTCGCGGACTGGTTGCCCGAAGGCGACCGGGTCAGGGGCCTGACGCCCTTGACGGCAGGGCATTCCAACGAGACTTATATCATAGAAGGCCTCGACGCTATCCTCAGGTTGCCACCTTCGACAGAGCCGCTGTTACGTGCCCACGACATCATCACCCAGGCGAAAATCTACCGTGAGGTAGGCCGATTGGAGGGCGCCCCGCCTGTCCCGGGAATCCGTCATATCTGTGAAGATCCGCGGGTTCTCGGCGATCCCTTCTTTGTCATGGACCGGGTATCGGGGCAGGCCCTGCACGACTATGTACTGCCCGAGTGGTTTACCGCGCTTGCCGACAGTGAACGGGCCGGGATATGTGCGAGCTGGATCGCAGCCATCGGCGCTATTGCCACGCTGCCGCCGCTGGTCTCACTGGGCGAGCCCATCACGCCGGAGCAGGCATTGCGCCGCTGGCGGCAATTTGCCGACGAGGCCGATTGCGCGCCTCTGGTCACCTTGATTGACCGGCTGCTGGCGATTCCGGCGCCGCGCTCTGGTCCGCCAAGTCCGGTGCAAGGTGATTGCAAGATCACCAACCTCATGTTCGAGCAGCAGGGGGTGTCTGCGGTACTGGACTGGGAACTGGGCTACAACGGCGAGCCGCTGTCAGACCTCGGCTATATGCTTTACGCCTTCTCAAGTGACTATCACGGTCCCACACGCACCAGCAGCCCTTCCGGGATGTGGACAAGGGAACAGGTCATACCCGCCTGGGAGCACGCGTCAAAGCGCTCCGCCGAGGGCTTGATCTGGTACGAGGCGGCTGAAGTCGGCAAGCTGGCCGCGATCTACGCCAAGGGCAAAGCGCTCTATACCAGCGGGGATTCCAGCGATGAGCGTATGCTCATTTTCGCCAACAAGCTCGATGAGAGCCTGGCCATTATGGAGGCCATGCTGACCGAAGTGGCTGCAAACTGCGCCTGACAGATCACACAGATTTACGCTAGGGAAAAATCATGGTACCGACAATCTCCCCACTGACAGCAGCCGATGAACACCTGAACCACCAGATAGCCAACACCTTCGCGACGGTTGGCGAAGCGGACCACAGCTGGACAGAAAAGGTCTGGTTTACCCTGGCTCGAAAGGATGCGCAGCTGCAGGCCAGCTTTGGCCTGGGCAAGTATACGAATCGGAATATCATCGACGGATTTGCCGGCATTGCGCGGGGCACCGAACAGCGCACGATTCGCGCCAGTCGTATTCTCAGGCCTGGAATCCAGGACATGGCGGTAGGACCCCTGCGTTACGAGGTGATAGAGCCCTTTCGCAAGCTGCGTATTGTCGCCGCGAAGAATGATGCCCAGCCTATCAGCTTTGACCTCATCTGGACCGATCGTTTGCCGGCGTTTTTCGAGGGGCGTGACGTTGCCATGGCCAATGGCCGCAATTCATCGAATGTCGTGCGTTACCACCAGGCGGGAACGGTGTCCGGGTGGATCGAGGTGGACGGCGAGCGACACACCGTCGATCCGGACGAATGGTATGGTTTCCGCGATCACAGCTGGGGTATACGCGAGCATGTCGGCACTGACCCTGCTGATCTGCCGCCGCATGCGTCCGGCAAAATCGATCGCGATTACCATTTTAACTGGCTTGTCTCACAACTGACACGCCCTGACGGCAGCAGGTACGAGCTGGCCTATTACTTCAGGGAATTCCGTGCGCCCCGTGGCCTTGAATGGTTTACGGGCTATATCAACGAGGACAGCGGTGAGCAGTCACCGATCCTGCAGGTCTATCCCGAGCTAAGCTATCGCAAGAGCGACCAGGCGGTGATGGGTGGAAAGATCCACGTGTTACAGCGCGGTGACGGGCGCAACACGATTGAACGTACATTCGAGGTTGAAGCGATCAACCCCGAAATGGGTTTTCGCCTGAACCCGGGGATGTACGGGCCCTGGAAAGGCCAGATACACGGCGCCTTCAAGGGCGAGGATTTCCTCGATGGCGAGTGTGTCGAGGATGTCAACCATCCCGATAAGTTCGCGGCCAACCGGCGCTGGGAAATCCGCGACAGACCGCTGCGTATCAGTGAGGGGGATAATCACGGCTATGCCAATATCGAAAGCCTGGTGATAGGTGACTGGCCTGCCGCTACCTTCATTTAAGAAACCTCTCATCAGCGCGGCCTGTAGAGCGATGCTTTTCATTCGAGCTTTGCTATACCCGGCTTTTTGTTTAAACTGACGTATATTCAATTTTTAGGAATCCCCGGTATGACAACGAGCGTTGCAGTGTCACCCCGACCCGCCACCGGGTTTATTCGTGTGGGAGAAGACGCAAAACCCTGGATCACGGGTTTCCGCTGCATGGACTGCGGCGCCGTGGCCACGGAGCAGACACTGGCGTGCCGACGTTGTACGTCCCGCAGCCCCTTGCAGGAATTTCGCGCCAGCGCACGTGGCCGAGTCTACAGCTGGACGGTCGTGCAGCGCAGCTACCCGGGTATTGCCGTGCCGTTTGTGTCGGTGATCGTCGAGCTTGAGGATCACTTGACCCTGAAAGGCACCTTGCGGGTGGCGGACCACGATTCAGTGCACAGCGGTATGCCCGTTCGCCTGGTCTTTGATGACGCGGGTGGGGCACTCGACCCCGAGGGCGCTCCTTATGTTGGCTACCATTTTGTTCCTTTCACGGGAGATGAAAAATGAGCAGCGTTTATGTTGTCGGAGCGGACCTGATCAAATTCGGGCGCTACCCAAATCGAAGCCCCGCCCAGCTGGGCGCGGAAGCCGCGTTGCTGGCGCTTGATGATGCAGGGCTGACGATCCGCGATGTCGGTGCTTTGTACGTCGGTTCGAGCTTCAATGCCGCATCGATGATGGGGCAGCAAATCCTGCAGCAAATTGGCCAGACCGGTATTCCCTGCGTCAACGTATCCAACGCCTGCGCATCCGGGGCAACTGCCTTCCGCGAGGCGATGATTGGAATCATGAGCGGGCTCTACGACGTGGCCCTGGCCGTTGGTACGGAGAAAAACCCACCGGGCATGCTGCCCTCGCGTAAAACCGAGGGCCCACCGCCGGAAGGCCTGTTCGGGTCGGGTACCATGCCCGCAGTGTTTGCAGAGGCGGGCATGGTGCACAGCGCCGCCTATGGCACGACCATCGAGCAGTTCGCCAGGGTCTCGGTCAAAAACCACTACCATGCGACGATGAATCCGAAGGCCATGTACCAGCGGGAGACCCCACTGGAAGAAGTGCTGGCGAGCGAGATGATCGCCTGGCCACTGACCAAGCTGATGTGTTCGGTCAACGTGGACGGCGCCGCCGCCACCGTGCTGGTTTCCGCGCGCAAGGCGAGGGAACTTGGATTGTCCCGAGCGATTCGGGTGCGTGGATCAGCCCTCGCCTCTGACCCCTGGGAAGCGCACAACCCTGTGATGTTCGATGCAAACTCGGTAACGCGCCTTGCCGCCGCCGGGGCATTCGAAATGGCGGGGGTCGGTCCGCAGGAGCTCGACGTGGTGGAACTGCACGACTGTTTCGCCACCGCCGAGTTGCTGCACTACGAGAACCTCGGACTGTGTGGCGAGGGCGAAGCGGGTGCGCTGATTGATAGTGGCGCAACCACGCTGGGTGGCCGGGTACCGGTGAATGTGTCGGGGGGATTACTGTCCAAGGGGCATCCGATTGGCGCAACCGGTGTTGCGAATATCGTGGAGATCGTGCAGCAACTGCGCGGCGAAGCCGGCGCACGGCAGGTAGATGGGGCGCGCCTTGGGCTTGCCCATGTACTGGGTTTTGGCGCTGCCGCGGCCGTGCACATCCTCGAGAAGGCCTGAGTGCATCGGTATGTCAAACCCCATCGCGCGCGAGCGCCTGATATTTTGGAGTAACCCGTGACTGACAGTTTGCTACAGCCTTTCTCGACGAAGCGCCTGACCTTCAAGAACCGCATGGTTCACGCGCCGACCACGATGAACATGTCGGACCCCCTGGGACATGTGGCGGCAAAGTGCACCGGCGCTTACGAAAGCCTGGCGGCGGGAGGTTTCTCCGCGGTAACGGTTGGCGCGACCTGCGTGCGCCACGACGGCCTGATCAACGAGCGCATGCTCGGCCTGTACGACGACACGTACGTGATTGGCCAGCGCGATCTGGTTGAAGTGATTCACAACAACGGCGCGCTCGCCGGTATACAGCTTTTTTATGGGGGCCTGATCCCGGGTCTGGGTAGCACGCATCCCCTGCCGCCGGCCCAGGGTTGGATTCCCGGGACCGTCAGCTGGGGTCCCAGCACCGCTTATCCTATCGGCAACCAAGAACCAAAGGTGGTGCCCACCGAGGTCTACCGCAGCCTGGTGGAGGATTACGCCCAGGCGGCCCGCCGTGCGCGCGAGGCCGGCTATGACTATCTGTCTTTTCATTTCTGCCATGGGTCGCTGCCGCACGTGACCCTGTCGCTGTTGGCGAACGCGGGCCGGGACGATGAATACGCAGACCAGTTCCTGTTCTGCGAGCAGATCCTGCAGCGCACGCAGGAGTTGTGCGGCAAGGAGTTTCCACTCATTCCGCGCATGTGCTGTGACGAAAACTACGAGGGCGGCTATGACATCGACTACTTCGTCGAGCACTATGCACCGCGGCTGCACGCACTGGGCATAGACGCCATCGATGCCACCTTCGGGTCGATGCTGCCCGCCAGGAGTCGCGACCCGGAGCTCGGGTCCAACGATTATATCGGCGGTGGCTTTTACGTGCCGAACCTTGTGACCCTGCCCAGTGTGCGCAAGCTTCGCGCCGGCCTGGAAGCCAGGGGCATTGGCATGCCGTTGATCGGCTCCTGCAATATCAACACGCCAGACCAGATGCGACAGATGGTGGCCAATGGGGCAGCCGACCTGTTCGGTTCCTGCCGCCAGTCGCTGGATGACCCGGATTTTCCGAGGAAGATCACGGAAGGCCGCGAGGAGGATATCCGCCGGTCCACTCGCACCGGTGCGTCACTGCTGCAGGGCAACATTTTTGGCAAAGGCTGGGCCGGCTCCGCACAGAACCCCAACTTCGGCCGTGATCGGGAATACCGCATTACTGCCACTACGCGTCCTCGCAGGGTACTGATTGCCGGCGGTGGTTCCGGGGGGATGGAATATGCCCTGACTGCCCACGCGATCGGTCACCAGGTGACCTTGTATGAAAAGGAGGATCAACTTGGCGGTGCGATGTCCTGGGCAGGTAATTACCGCCACCTGCCGAATATGGAACAGATTCGCTATCAGCCCGACTGGCACCGCCGGATGATCGCTCGCGAGAGTGTCGATGTGCGACTCGGGCAGGAACTCACGGCAGACATGGTTCTGGCCGAGCGGCCGGATATCGTTGTTGTCGCAACTGGTGCCCGCCCTGGACTGCCCGAGGTGCCGGGTTTGCCGGAGGCGCTGGCGGCTGGCACCGCCATCACGATTGACGATGTCCTCGCGCGCAACAAGGGTGAGCTGCCGCCGGGGCCGGTCGTGGTCTGGGGTGCGGGGGAGGGTATAGAACTTGCCATCGACCTGGTGCGTAGCGGTAATGAGGTCCGCCTGCTCGATCCCAAACCGACACTTGCCCCGGCCAATTACATTGGCTCGCGGGCCAAGTGGGTACAGCTGTGGGCCGGCAAAGCCCAGCTGGCCGTCGAGTCCGGAATGGAACTGCTGGAAGTGGGGGCCGGGTATATCGTGGTGCGCAGTGCCAGCGGTGGGCAGGAGCGCATCGAATGCAGGCGGCTGGTACTGGCGCCGGGCCGCAAGGCGCATGATCCCCTGTCCGCTGCGCTGCAGGGGACCGGCATTACCGTTCAGGTCATCGGTGACGCAAAAACCCCGCGCTCATTTGGCAATGCGATCCAGGAAGCCGCCTACCTCGCCCGACGGATCTGAATCCTATGTGACGAAATCACCCGATCATACAGGGGTAATTTCGCCAATTTCAGTACCCACCGGGTAGGTCTCATCGGCCGGCACCTTTTGCGTCAGCTTGCCCGATGCAGGTGCTTCAATTTCCTGTACGGACTTGTCGGTCTCCAGTGCATAGATGGGTTGTCCCTCTTCCACTATTGCGCCATCGTCCACCAGCCACTCGGTCAATGTCCCTTCGGTCGTGGACATTTGCAGTTTTGGTATGGTCAGCGTAGTTGACATAAATTTTCCTTACTTAAAAAGTTCGCGAACCCGTGCTGCGATGGTGCCGGCGTGGGGTATTTGCGCGGTTTCAATGGTCCTGGAGTAAGCAATTGGCGCATAGGCCGCCCCGAACCTGGAGGCGGGCGCTTTCAACCGGGTAAACAATTCCTCGTTGATGGTGCTGGCGATCTCAGAGCCCAGGCCACAGAATTCGGTCGCCGCGTGCACTACCAGTGCCCGCCCGGTTTTTTCAACGGAAGACAGGATACGGTCGTAGTCCAGGGGCAGCAGCGTACGCAGGTCGATGACCTCGGCGCTGATGCCTTCCTTGGCCAGTTCTTCTGCCGCCTGGAGGCATTGCATGACCTGCCAGCCGTAAGTGATCAGGGTGATATCGCTTCCTTCGCGCTTCACTTTTGCCACACCCAGCGGGATACGGTAGTCACCTACCGGCACCTGCTCGCGCATGGTATAGGTCAGCATCATGGATTCAAACTGAATGCAGGGGTCCTCATCGAAGATGCAGCTCAGCAGCAGGCCCTTGGCTTCCGTGGGTGTACTGGGATAGACAATCTTCAGCCCGGGATTGTGCAGCAACATGGCCTCGGTTGACTGGGAGTGTTGCGCGCCAAAGCCGCCGATGCCGCCGCCGGCGATCATGCGTACGGTCATGGGTACATGGGTGGTGGCGCCGGACATATAGCGTTGCTTGGCCGCATGGTTGGTGATCTGGTCCATGCACACGCCAACAAAATCACAGAACATGATCTCGGCAACGGGACGCATACCCGCCAGCGCGGCACCGGTTGCCGCGCCTATGATCGCCTGCTCGGCGATCGGGGTGGGTCTGATCCGCTCGCCCCATTTGCCCTGCATGCCTTTGAAACACTTGAACACCCCACCGGGGTCATCACCGATATCCTCCCCGAGGAAAAAGACGCCATCGTCGAGTTCCAGTGCCAGTTCCTGGGCGGATTGTACCGCTTCAAACATGGCCATTTCCCGGGTCTCACCGGTGTAGGGCGCTTCTTCAGCGCGCTTTTCACGCTGGCCCCGCCGCGGCACGACTGTCGGGTCGCCGTAGACGTCCAGCAGCATCTCGTTTTCACCGGTTACCGGGCTGTTAAGGGCCCATTCCACGGCTTCTTTCACCTCGGCCTTGGCGGCGTTGTCGATCTCGGCAAGTTCCTCCTCGGTACAGATTCCCTCTGCCAACAATCGTGCGCGGGTGGCAGGTACCGGCCAGGCTTTTTTCGCCGCCGCCAGTTCCTCCTTCGAAAGAAGGTGGGTGTCGCCCACCCCGGCGTGGGGTCCCAGGCGCAGGGTTTCAGCCTGGACGAACACAGGGCCCTTGCCCTTGCGCACATCCTCTATGATTGACTTCATGCCGCTATGGAATGCCACGGGGTCGTTGCCGTCGAGTTTCACGCCCCTGAACCCCAGGGCCTCGGCGCGACCGGTGAAATTCTCGCTGGCGGTGTACTCGGGTATTGGTGTGTATTCACCAATCTGGTTGTTCTGGCACAGGAAAATAACGGGGAGCTTCCACACACCAGCGAGGTTCATGGCTTCGTGCACGGCCCCGATGCTGGTGGCGCCGTCGCCGAAATTAACAATGGTGACGGCATTGGTGCCCCGCATCTTGCTTGCCAGGGCCAGCCCGTTGGCAATCGGTGCGCCCGCACCCACGATGGCTGTCGTCAACATGGAGCCGGAAGAGGGGTCGGAGATGTGGGGCGCACCGCCCTTGCCCTTGTTGACGCCGTCAACACGGCCCAGGGCCTCTGCAAAGAGCCCCTTCAGCGGCACACCCTTGGCGACCTGGTCGTGAATGCCGCGATAGATGGTGACCATGTTGTCTTCGCTGGTGATCAGTGGCGCAATCGATGCTGGAATACACTCCTGCCCTGTCATCGGCCAGTAGGTAAACTGGAATTTGCCGCTGGACAGGCCTGACTGGATTGCCTTGTCCACCTGGTGGATTCGCGACATCTGTCGATAAATTTCTTTCAGCGTGCCACTATCAATTGACTTGGTGTCAGTTGCCATCAATACATCTCCCGATTAAATTCGGCCTCGTTCGAAAACGCAGATACACGCACGAAAACGGTGGGTAGGCGATAATCCCGAGGCACACACGATTAACCCCGAATGATATCGCTTTTATTGACGCAAAGTCATCTGCTTGGTTATGGTTTGTTGTTCCCGGGGAGTGCTTGACGGATGCGACTGGAAGATAAAGTGGTTTTTTTGACCGGTGCCGCGAGCGGCATGGGTGAATCGCATGCACGCAGGGTGATCGCCGAGGGCGGCTACCTGCTGATGACGGACATCGCTTGGGACGCCGGCGAACAACTGGCGGCGGAGCTGGGTGAACGGGCGTGTTTTGCCCGACACGATATCTCCAGTGAGTCCCAGTGGGCGCAGGCGACGGAACTGGCCTGCGAACGTTTTGGTGGTATCGACGTGTTAGTGAACAACGCCGGTATCCTCACCAGGGGAGATATCCAGAGTGAAACTGTGGAAACAATGCGCAAGGTCCTGGATATCAACGTGGTCGGCACCTGGCTGGGTATTCGGGCGGTCAGCCCGGTAATGATAAAACGTGGTGGCGGGTCGATTATCAATATCTCGTCCCAGGTGGCGTATCGCGGCTGGCCGAATTACAGTATTTACGGTGCCTCCAAGTGGGCTATACGGGGTTTGACAAAACATATGGCGATGGAACTGGCACCGCACAATGTGCGGGTTAATGCCATTCTTCCCGGCGCAGTAGACGAGACCGGCCTGTTCAGCGGCAGGCTCGGCCCGGATCTTATGGCCCAGGTCAAAGAATCTATCCCCCTGAAAAGGTTCGTCACCAAAGACCAGGTCTCTTCTCTGGTGGTGTATCTGGCTTCCGATGAGTCAGCAGCCACGACCGGCACTGACAACCTGGTAGATGGCGGTGTGAGTATCTAGTGTAGTGCTATCCCCGCGTTATCGGCACAACGGCCTGGAGTATCGCGCCATCCGGATCGAGGCACCACCTAAGCGGCCGGGGATGCCTCGGTAAGTTCGTAGTCGGCCAGGTCCGGTTTGGCCATAATGTCCATAAAGTGTTCATAGGGCCAGGGCCAGACCTGCGGTACGCCCCCGGCATCGAGATACCAGCTCTTGCAACCGGAGGCGAAGACGGTTTTTTTGGCAGCGGCGGCGCGTCTCAATTCGTAGTCTTCCAGTGCGCCAGTAGTGGGGGAGACCTGGGTGTACTTGCCGCCCGGTAGGTCGGGCGCAATCTATCCCGTAAATGGGGGTCCCGGACGCTGTCCTCCAGGTTTTTCTCCACGATTGACTGAATCTCGGCGAGTTCCGGTGAATCATAGTCGATAATTGCTGCGAGGAAGCGCCCCCGAAGGCCTTCAAGCCGGGAATCTCGGGCGCACGTGGGTGGTGCAGGACCCCGGTCGCTGCGATGATGACATCGGCAACATCCCGGGCGCCATCTTTGGTCCGGATATGCCAGCGCCTATCCGCATAACGGCAGCTTGTTATCTCGGTGTTGAAGCAGATGTTGTCGCGAAGCTCGTACTAGTTGTCTTCATTACGCTCTTTCAGGCGGATGCCTGCAAGAATACCCGCCATACCGGCGCCGATTGCTATGTAGCGCAACTGTTTGTGCGTAACTGTTGCCTTTTCGATTGTCACGTCATGCCCCTGGGCATTTCATACCGGGCCAGTCACTGGCCTGCTCGCTTTTTTGGAGCGCGCCCACGCCAGGCAGAAGCCTGAATCGAGCGTCTAAAGCACGCAAGAACAGGTTCAATGCGCCATCTGCAGCACGGACCAAGCCCGCGGAAACGCTGTTATCTTCGTCGATAATTAACGCTTGCTAGAACATGGTATGGCATATAGACTCTGCAAATAACTAATACAAAGTCATTTTAATGAGTGTTTTTGGAGTGGTTCAGGATGCCTGTGAACAGCGCCTGTAAAATCGCACACCTGGATCTCAAATAAGAGTTTCGTTTTATTTTTTTTGGTCGTGTTTGACTGTTAATCCGGCCGCCGGGTGGGTGTTACACAGTACCAAGTAAATGCGTCGATAGGGCAGGCCCCGGTACAAAGCGGCGTCGCTAAACCATGCCGATCAATATAAATATGAAAGCGTTAGTTATGCGTTGTGGGAAACAGGAGAATAAAGTGAACAAAGACACCATTGGCCGGAAGAAGATATTGTCAGTACTGGTAGGCACGGCTGCGCTGACAGGCCTGGGTTTGCCAGGCAGTACGCTGGCCCAGGAAGGGGGGGGGAGACTGGCGCTGGAAGAAGTCATCGTGACCGCCCAGAAACGGGAACAAAGTCTGCAGGAAGTACCGGTCGCGGTGACGGCTTTGACCCAGGAAGCGCTGGAGGTCAACTCGATCATGGACGTAAATGACCTCTCGGGCCTGGCACCAAACCTGACGGTGAGACCCGCGACTGGCGGAACAAATTTACCAGCGTTCAATATGCGAGGTATTACCAGTTACGGTATTGTCCCCGGGTCTGATAAACAAATCTCCATCTACCTCGATGGCGTATACCTGGGCTCTCCCCGTGGTGGCATTTTCACCCTGCCAGACATCCAGCGGCTGGAAGTGCTCAGAGGCCCCCAGGGTACCTTGTTCGGCCGCAACGCGACAGGCGGAGCCATCAGCGTGGTAACCCGTGATCCCGAAGGTGAGTTGGCTTTCACGCAAAAAGTAGGCGTGGGTAATCGCGATTATCTCCAGAGCCAGACCACGGTGGACACCCCGGCCTGGGGGCCGTTTAGTGCTTATGCAACCTACTTGTCCGAGCAGCAGGATGGCGACATCGACAACCTGGGTCACGCTACGTCCTGGGATCGGTCAGCATGGGGTCAGGGTCATGTAGGCTCCCCGGAAACCCTCGGTGAGGTCGATAACGAATCCTTCTTTTTCGCTGGTCTGTTGGATCTGGGTTCGGTCCGTGCCTCCTATAAGTTCGACTACGGCAAAGACATGGGCTCTCCGCAAGGCACCGCCATTGTCAGTGGTTTTTGCGCAACATGCCTGAATAAGCCGGGGTTTGATACTCTGCTTAATATTTTGACTGCCACCAATGCAGACCTTCTGGGCGGGCAGAGCACCAAACGGCCAAATGCAGTGAACAATGCGTGGAGTGCAAACCGCGACCAGAAAGTGCAGGGTCACAACCTCACGGTCGATTGGCAAATAAATGACGGTCTGACCCTGAAGAATATCCTTGCCTACCGTGAAGTGAAGCAGGATCTTCTTGCGGCAGATATTTCCGGAACCAGCGGCTGGGTATGGGGGCCGGTTGGCGCCGCTATTCCGTCAGGTCCACCGCTTTTCGGTCCATTCTCCGCGGATACGGCGTTTTGTTACGTGTGCTCCTACACCTCCATAGACAGTGAGCAGTGGAGTAACGAGGTGCAGCTCAACTATTCCAGTGATTTTCTGGATCTCACGGCGGGTGCGCTTTACTACGATTCCAAAGACGATGTGGATGGCAACACGTTCCAGTTCGGTGGCTATGAGAATTATGTTGTTCCGGCCTTTACTCGAAATATGACCAATAATGAGGCGACCTCGTACGCGGCGTATTCCCAGGGAGAAATCCACCTTACCGACACCATCGATCTGCTGGGCGGCGTTCGCTACACCAGCGATGAAAAATCGGGCGGCATTTATGGGATACTTGGCGGGGACGTGATACGGGATTCCAGCTTCGACTACAGCGATGACAAGATGACTTACCTCCTGGGTACGAGCTATACGCCCAGCGACGATATTATGCTATATGCGAAGTATTCCACCGCCTACGTGTCAGGCGGATCAGTCGCTGATTTTGCGTTCGACCCCGAGGAAGCAGAATCCTGGGAAATCGGCGGAAAAGTGGACTTCTGGGAAAAAAGACTTCGCACCAACCTGGCCTTGTTTGACGTGAAGTATGACAGCCTGCAGAGTGCTCAGTCCGGTACCGTCGTACCCGGTGGTGAGGGCATCGGCACGCTTGTTGTTGAGGGTGGGGACCTCGAAGCAAAGGGAGCCGAACTTGAAATGTCCGCGCTGCCGATCGATGGTCTCGTACTCGGCCTTACGCTGGGCTACCAGGACGTGAAATACACAAGTGTCACCGATCTGGTTCTCGCGACTGTCGGCGGTTTCGGGCCCAAGGCCTATCCAAACTCCAGCTTTGAACCCACCTTAACCCCTGAGTGGAATGGCAATCTCTCGGCCAACTACACCACGGATCCATTGTTCGACAATACTTACCTGACATTCGGGCTTACCGGAATCTGGCATGATGAGATTCGCCTTGATAGCAATCCCGGAAGGGCAGCGGCAACGCCCTATGGCGTGGCCGAGTACACGCCTGAGGCCTGGCTCTGGAATGCGCGCGCCTCTCTCAAGGAGATCAGGTTAGGCGACAACTGGACGGGAGAACTCTCGCTTTGGGGCCGCAACCTTATGGATGATGATCATATTACGTTCGCCGTCAATTTTGGCGCTATGGTCGGCGCAAACTTTGTGGAAGAACGCAGCTACGGTATCGACTTTATCGTGAAATTTGAGTAGTGCGATGCCCTCAAGGAACTCCGGGTGAGTGATGGCTGGATCGCTGGGGTCGCACTGTTGGCGTGAACCTCAGGCATAACGACACCTAAAGGCTCGGAGAGTGTGCGGTGATGAACAAGCAATACATTCCCGGTGACCCCGTGAATTCCGACACCTTCGCCAGTTTTGTCCGCGACGCGGCCAGTGCATTTGGCAATGCCCCGGCGATCCGCCTCACCGGGGAAGCGATCCCGGACCAGGAATTGAGTTTCGCCGGGCTGGAACGTGACTCCGCGGTATTGGCCCGGGGTTTGTTGGCCCGTGGCGTCGGCAAGGGCACCCGGGTTGGTTTCCTGTATGGCAACGGGCCTGCGTTTGCGGTGACCTTTGCCGCGATAGCCCGTATCGGGGCGATCGCTGTACCCATAAGTACGCTGATCAAGTCAAATGAGCTCGTGCGGGTGCTGCGCCAGTCCGACGTATCGGGACTGCTCGTGCAGCGGTCCATGCTCGGTAAGGACCTGGTGGAGCGCCTGTGCGATGCATTGCCCGGCCTGGGAGACGGTGCCAGCGCGGAGCTTCGCCTGGCAGAGACTCCGTTCCTGCGCTGGATCGTATCGAGTGGCGAGGCACTGCCTGCATCGATTCACCCCATGAGTTGGCTTACGGAACGGGCCGATAGTGTGGACGAGCAGTTACTGCTGGCCGTTGAGTCGCAGGTGCATTCCACCGACCAGTTGCTGGAAATCTACACCTCCGGCTCCATGGCACTTCCCAAAGGGGTAAAACACAATCACGGCCCCGTGATGTTTCGCACGCATTATGTTCGCCAAAAGCTACCCTACGCCCAGCGCGGCGCCCAGTTGCCGGCGCCTCTGCCCATGTTCTGGATCGGCGGATTATTGATGAGCCTGCTGGTGAACTGGGAGGCCGGCGCCGTTTCCATCTGTACGGAAAGCACCTCCACCGACAGTCGTGTCGCAATGGGTAGCGTGCTGGCCGACGACGACCATTACGTGATACCCGAGGGCATGACTATCTGGGCGCTGGGTATGACCGAGACTATTGGACCCTATTCATACGCCGACACCATGAGGGTGCCCGGCTATCCCCTGTGTCCCCCGCTTGACCATATTGCCGATCGCTTCGAGGTCCGCGTTGCGGATGCGCAGGGCAGGGCCGTTCCCGAAGGCGAAAAAGGCGAAATCCAGGTGCGCGGCTATGCGCTGACCCCGGGACTGCATAAAGTAGAGCGCAGCGAGTACTTCGAGGAGGATGGCTTTTACCGTACCGGTGATATGGGCGTCATCCAGGGTGGACGCATCCTGTTCGTTGGGCGCGAGGGCGATATGATAAAAACCGCCGACAGCAACGTATCCCCAGCGGAGGTCGAAATGGAAATGCAGCAACTCGAGGGCGTGCACTCTGCCTACGTTGTCGGTATTCCCGATGCCGAACGGGGGCAGTTACTCGTTGCAGCCGTGGTGCCGCGCGATGGCGTTGAACTGGATACCCAGCGCCTCCACACGCAATTGAAGCAGCGTCTTTCGAGTTTCAAGGTGCCACGCGAGTATGTAATCTTCAGCCGGGAGGAGGTACCGATGCTGCACAGCAACAAGGTCGCCAGGCGTCAAATTGAGAAAATCATCGCCCGCAAGCTGGGGCGTGCGTGAAGCACGCTATTCGATGATGGTAATAGCGCTCTCCGGGCATGCTCGCGCACCCCTGACGGCCAGTTTTTCCAGCTCCTTCGGCACCTCGTAATCACCTGCTCCCACGAAGGCGCTGAATCCGTCAACAATCTTGTAGACCTCTGGCGCAACTTCAGCACAACGCTGCGCACCACAACACAAATCCGGAGCCACACACACTTTCATTTTCTTTTCCCCAATGGATTGTCAGATTCCAACTATAGATAAAGCCCAGGCCATCAGGAACCCCTGATTAAGCTGGCATGCCTGATTGCGGAACGCGAAACGCCATAACGGCAAGCGTCGGGCGTCCCACAACGGCATTGAACAGGTATGTCCCTAGCCAAAAACAACAGGTATGGCAGAGGGACCGCGAGCAAACAGGCCACCGATCATTTTGGCCGGGGGCTTGGATTTATCCCAGCGCACGTTTGGCAGGCGGTCGATGATGGCATTTATGGCCAGAACCATCTCCTGGCGGGATACATGCTGGCCCAGGCAGGAATGGGGTCCTGCACCAAAGGCCACTGAACGCTGCACGGGACGGTGAATATCGAACTGATCAGGATTTTCCCAGCGGCTGGGATCACGGTTAGCCGCACCAAGGCACATATGCAATATGGCTCCCTCTGGCAAGTCGACCCCTGATAAGTTGACATCCCTGGTGACCAGACGAGGAAACACGATGTCAGTAGCGTGCCAGCGAGCCGACTCCAGGACAACCTTCGATATCAGTGAGCGGTCGGCTTTTACGTCTTCAAATTGATCCGGATTATTAAGCAGTGCAAACAAGGTAATGCCAAGTTGCCGCCACGTGGTGCCGCCACCTGCGAGGATCGCCACACGGCTATTGGCGATAATTTCCTCGTTGTTCAGAGGACGCTTGCTGCCGTCTTCCGCAGTGGTTTCGGTGACAAGTAATTTGGACAGGAGATCGTTTTCCGGATTTTTCCTGCGCGCCTCAATAAGGCGCGTCAAAATCTGTTCCACACTCTCTTCACCGGGACGTCCCATAAGCGCCAATCTAAACGGGATGATTTCCTCGGGTGGAATACCAAAACCAGCAGACACCACATGTACGGGCATGCGCGCGCAAAGCTCGAGAAACAGGTCTGCTTCACCTTTCTTTTCAATGGTAGAGATGAGCGTTTCTACCGTCTCGCTGATAATTTTTTCACTCCACCAGGAAGCGGCTGCCTGGGGCGTGAAAAACGGCTGGATAGGGTCACGAAAATGCCGGTGCTTTGCCCCCACATTATTCAGCATGGCGTCACCCATGTGCGAGCGAAGGCCGAAAACGTTGTAGGCCTCAGAGGAAAAGGTTTCGTTATCAATCAGGGTCTGGCTGACGGATTCGAAGGTAAAGTTACTGTAGCTCGGCCGGTCTGCTGCCTCCCAATGGTTCAAACTACCGGGGCAACCAATGAGGTCGGCAAGCGAACCTTTATGTACTGCCGCCTCGCCCCGGAGCCTGCTTAAAGCGGGAAACGGGTCTTCTATCATCATGCTACCGGAGTGCTCGGTCTCTGCTGCCACGCTGAACATCTGGGGGATGCGTGGATCTTCATTTTTTAATACGTTTGCATATTCACTCATCGGGTGTTTCCTCTGGAATCAGCTGTTAAGTATTCTCTGGTCAGTGCCAATGCTCATCATTCAGTTTTAGTGTTGCCTGTCCTGGCTTTATCCGCGGCCCGCTGCATCGCGTCCATACAGGTCTGCAAGGCGTGGGCCGGATTGAGCTCGAGCACCCGGCTCGGTTTATCGTAGATCAGCACGTGCCCTGCGGGGATGAAGTAGGCTTCACCCGCTTCGATGGTTTCCTCCGGCCAATCCGTACCCGGGTACACCGCGCGCATACGCCCCTCGAATATGTAGCCGTAGTGGGGGCACTGGCAGACGCCGCCCGGCAAACCGCCTTGTTTATAGAGTTCTGTGCAGTCCAGCGGTTCGTGGACCGTGGTAAGGCCCACCTCCATGTCTCCCCACTGCACGGTCTTGAAGCCATCGTGACCGATGGCCGGCCAGCGCTCGCCGCCGCTGGGCAGGTCGTCCGGTTTGCTGTGTGGCATATTATTTTTCCTGTGTTGTCGGCTCGAGTATTACGACGGGGATCAGCCTTTCGGTACGCTCCGCATACTGGTCATAGTTGGGCCAGATATCGGTCAGGATTTTCCACAGGCGGTCACGTTCCTCTCCCACTTTCGCTGTGCGGGCTGTGGCTTGCATTACCTGGTCCTTGACCTGGATTTCAACCTCGGGATTATCACTGACGTTGAGATACCAGGCAGGATGAGTGGGCGATCCCCCCTTGGATGCGACAACGAGATAGTTATCGCCGTCCCGGGCGTAAATCAGCGGCAGTGTTCGTGGCTTGCCGGATTTATTGCCGATTGTGGTTAACAGCAGGGCAGTGGCGCCATTCCAGATATGGCCGACTTCCCCGTTGGTTTCGCGGTAGCGTTTGACATGCTCGTCACCGAGCAGGCTGTAATCCGGGGTAATATAACGGCTGGCTTTTTCTTCGTCGCTCATGTGTTGAGTCCTCCATTTATGCTGATAACTTGACCGGTCATGTGTTTTGCGCCGTCGCTGCACAGAAACAGTACCAGCGGGGCGATATCAGCGGGCGAGGGCAATCCCAGGCCCGCTCTTTTCCTTGCTTTATCCAGCCTCGACGAGCCGGAGGCTTCAAGGTGGGAAGCCACCGCGCTAGCTTCGACAAAACTGAGTGAGACGCAGTGGGTGCGTACCCCGTCCCTGGCGACTTCCAGGGCCAGGTTGCGAATAAAGCCGCATGTGGCGGCGCGTGCGGCGCCAATCAGTGCCTGGTGCGGCGCCGGGTAGATACCGGCGTCAGATACAAAAGCCACCAGGCAACCACGGCTGAGTGTCAGCCATGGCAGCGCCGCCGCCGTGAGGCGCTGTAGGTAAACGGCTGATAGCTCCATAAACTTTGAGTACACGCCAGGGTCTGTAGTGCTGAAGGCGCCGGTGATCCGGCCGCTGTCCGGCCCGGCGGCGACACAGTCCACCACAGCGTCGATTCGATTCCAGACAGCCGCGGCGCTCTTGACAAGCGTCTCTGCGCCGTCCTGTTCGCTGATATCGGCGACAATGCCGGACAGTGGGCATCCTGGATGTCGTGTCCGCAGTTCAGTGGCGATGGCATCGACCGAGGCGGCTGTCCTGCCATGGATAATGACCCGCCAACTACAGCGCAGCGCCTGGGCAGCGATCTCCCTGCCGATCGAGCCCGTGCCGCCCGCGATCACCATTACCGGAAAATCCGTCACGGGGTCCGCTCCATTGCCTTACAACAGACCCAGTGTTTCATAGACCTCGTTCCTTGCGATGGCTTTGCCCAGGCGCTGGAAGTTTGCATGGATTATGGGTTTCTCCACGAGCATTGTGATTGCCCACAGGTAGTAACCGTAGGGGAGGGCATGGCAGTAATCCGACCAGGCCGTATCGAAATCCGGTGGCTGCCCTCCATGCCGGCCAAGGGCCTCGAGGTAGGTTTTGATCAGGGCTTTTTCCTCCCTGGCGGCGACATCGCTGGGCAGGATCGAGCCCAGGTGGTAAGCCACATCGATCGCCCAATTACCCCGCTTGATCAATTGCCAGTCGGCGAACCCGGGCCCGCCGGGCGTCATGTAGACATTGCCAATATGACAATCGCCATGCAGCAGCGTCTGGGGCGCATTTTCACTGTGCCTGGCCATTGCCTGTACAGCCTCGAGCAGGAGTTCTGCGTTCAGCACATGTTCCGGGAGACCGCTACCCCGGCCGTCATCCATCTGGCCCTGTAACCAGGAAAGCGGAAATCGATCGGCAAGCACCATCCAGTGCAGTCCGCCATCGATCCATGGGTTGTCCTGCAGCAGGGGCGATGAAGCGTGCAGCCGTGCGATCTGGTCCAGGCTGTCGGCTGCCTGGGCAAGCGTAAAGGGTGACAGGGCGTTACAGAATGAGCCGCCATTTGCGATCACGTCTTCCATGATCATGAGGCCGCTGATCGCATCGTGATCAGCCATGGCCACCGGGCAGGCGGGAACGTGCATGGACAGTGCGGGTGCAATTTTCTTGTAGAATTCCACCTCCCTGAGTGCGACCTGTCCGAGTTGCCGTTTTTCGTCCTCCCTGTCGAGAATAGCCTTGATACAAAGGTGCTGTACGGTATCCGGGTTGTTGGTAAAACGGACGCCGATGCGCACTTTAGAGGCAACGCCCCTCAATACTTCGTTGATTTCGACGGAGGCCACGTCACTGCCGTAAACTTCTGCCAGCGCCCGGTTCAGCCAGCGGGAGTCAGTGACTTCCTCCAGCGTTGCGGGAATCTCTATCGGTTTTTTAGCATTCATTGTTTGAGTGGTCGAATGAATTCGACCCTACCATTTTGACGAATGCATTTGGGCGCATGCGAATGCATTATGGTGTTGTGCATCTTTTACCTACCGTTCCAAATCACGATTGGGCTGACTGAATCAGTTGTGAAAGCGCGAGCTTCAGGGTTTGGCGCAGCTCGTAGTCAAGTCCTTCCTCGGCATCTACTTCCACGGAGTTGATACGCGAGGCCAGTTGCATATTCAGTTCCTGTCCCGCTGGGCTCAATTTCACTGCCGAGTTTGTCTCGACGACCAGGCCGCGCTCGCTGAGGTTTTGTAATTCGACCTCACTCGGGCGCCTGCCGATCTGCTCCAACTTCCTGAGAATGGTGTCCCTACCGGGGTCTTCAGCCATTGCAATGCGAGAGAGGTAGTAATATTGGCCTACCGTGATGCCCTGCTCTTCGAAAGCGGTGTTCACCGGTGCGTAGACCAGTCCGTAGGCGCGCCTGAGCAGCTCCCCGAGAAATTCAGCCTGGCCGGCATCCGGGTTACCGGAATCAATGCCATCGCTCTTGTTCGGCTTCAGTAATTGTCCGTATTGGCCACTGTGGAACAGTAGTGGGTCGAGCCCCTTGTGATCGAATTCGACCACTTCACCAACAAAGATAATGTGGTCGCCACCCTCGTACTGGAAGGCGGTCCGACAAAAGAATCGGGCTGCACAGCCGTCCAACAGCGGCACACCGGCGCGACCACGCTGCAGATCGAGGCCAAAAAACTTATCCTCGCCGCGTCTTGCGAAGCGTCCGGACAGCTCCTCCTGGCTGCTGGCAAGGATATGCACTGCAAAGTACTGCGCTGCCTTGAATGCCTCCAGGCTCAGCGCTGATTTTGCCAGGCTCCAGAGAATCATCGGTGGATCCAGTGAGACTGAATTGAAGCTGTTGGCGGTGAGGCCGATGTCCTCGCCCTTGAGTCCGACAGCGGTCACCACGGTTACGCCCGTGGTAAAAGAACCCAGTGCCTGGCGAAACCTGCCTGCATCGAAGTCACTTGTCATGGCGGCCCCCTGTTTTTTTCATGGGCAGTTACATCACCGGCCCGATCGGATCATCAACGCAACTGCTTGCCGGCTGCCATGCCACCATCGACCGGCAGGTTGACCCCGGTGATATTGGAGGCAAGGTCAGACGCCAGGAATAACGCTGCCGAGGCGCACTCCCTGGGTTCGATCACGCGACCCAGCGGGTGCATGGACGCGGTATGCTGGCGCGCTGCATCGGAACCCTTGAGCACACCGCCACCAAAATTGGTGGGCATGGCGGCGGGGCACACGGAGTTGATCCTGATCCCTTTGCCGGCGATCTCCAGCGCCAGTGTGCGCACCAGGCTGGTAACCGCTCCCTTGGTGGAGCCATAGACCGCGCCGCCGAAGCCGATGAGACCGGCTACCGAGGCGGTGATGACAATGCAGCCGCCACCGCCCTGGAGGTCAAACTGGCGAATGGCTGACTGACAGCCATGGATAACACCACCCACGTTGACCGCGTTCAACACCTCGAGGTCCTTGTCCGGCGTTTCCATGAAACCCTGTCCCGGTTTGGTGGTAATCCCGGCGTTGTTATACATGACGTCCAGCCGTCCGAAGGATTCGACAGCGGCCGCTACCGCGGCATCGACTGATTGGCCATCGGTGACATCACAGCGTACGGCAACGCTTTCACCGCCGGCAGCGCGGATCTGCGCGGCGGTTTGTTCCACGCTCGACAGGTCGATATCCGCCGCTACCACCTTGGCACCGTGTTCGGCGAACAGGAGACTGGCGGCGAGTCCCACGCCGGAACCGGCGCCAGTGATCACAACCACTTTCTCGTGTAACAATCCGTTCATGTTATTAATCTCCTTGTAAATGGCCCATTAAGCGCCCAGGTTGATACAGGTCATTTGTTGGTAGATGCGCAGGCCTTCCACCCCGCGTTCACGGCCGATGCCGCTGGAACGCTGGCCGCCGGATGACGCATAGGCGCTCAGAACCGATCCGTTGACGTTCACAGTGCCGCTCTTGATGCGCAGCGCCACGTCCAGCGCAGCCCGCTTGTCCTTGCCGTAGACATAGCCGGATAAACCGAAGCGCGAATCATTGGCCATGGCAACCGCGTGGTCGGTATCCTGATAGCCGATGACCGATACCACGGGGCCGAAAATCTCGTCCTGGGCGGCGGGGTTGTCATTGTCCGGCAGGTCCAGCAGTGTGGGTTCAAAGAAATAGCCTTCGCCGGCGCCCTCGGGTACGCGTCCGCCGAAGATAACCCTGCCACCGTGTTCTTCAGCCAGCTTCACGTAGCGCTTGCAGCGTTCCACCTGGGCGGCGCTGATGACCGGCCCCAGTTGGGTTTCCTTCGAGTCCGCGGAACCGATTTTGATGGTTCCCAGCACCGCTGCCAGTTGCTGTAGTATTTCTTCCTTCTTGTCGTTGGGCACGAAGATACGCGTGCCCAGGGCGCAACCCTGTCCCGCGTGGGCCAGGCACACCCCCATGGTGGCAGCAAGCACCTGGTCCACGGCGTCCGGCAGAAAGATCTGTGCGGATTTGCCGCCCAGCTCCAGTTGCAGGCGTTTCATGGTGGGCGCGGCCTGCGCCATGATTTGTTCGCCGACTCCCGTGGAGCCGGTAAAAGCCACCATATCGACCGACGGATGGGTGGTCATCAGCCTGGCACCCTCCAGCCCGCCTTCTATTACGATATTGAGCACTCCCGCCGGCAGCCCGGCCTCAACCGCAGCTTCAGCCAGTAGCATGGCCGACAGGGGTGTCAGCGGGCTGGGCCGCAGTACCATGGTGTTACCGGTGATCAGGGCGGGGATCACCTTCCACATCGCCGTATAAAACGGGAAGTTGTAGGCTGCGATCGCGGAAACCACACCCACAGGCGTGTAGCGACGCATGCTCTGCACGGCCTGTCCCAGGGGTGAAATCCTTTCCTGCAGTGGCAGCGGGTTGTCCTCGATTTCCGGCAGGTCGAGGTACAGATTGATAACATCCCGGGCATGTTTCAGCGGTACCAGTACCTGGGCGAACATCACACCGCTACTGCGCGGGCATCCCGCCTCGGCAACCATGAGGTCGATAAGCTGCTGGCTACGGGATTCCAGCGCAGCAATAAAGCCTTGCAGGGATGTGGCTCTCTCGCGGGGAGTCAAACCGCTCCAGATGTCGCTATCGAAAGCTGCCCTGGCGGCGTTTATCGCGGCTTCTATCTGGTGGATATCAAGTCCTGTAATGCTTGCAAGGTTTTCACCGGTAGACGGGTTTTCCACGGAAAGTGCATCGCCCTGGCCCTTGCTGATAACACCGTTAATAAATCCGGATTGGTTTGGAAAAGACATGGATACCTTCGATATGTTTGCAGAGTTTATTTGAGCCGGGCCGGGACCGGGGCGGTTGTTGGGTCGCTCATCAGTTGATGCCAGCCCGGAATGCGTTGGCTGCCGTGCCGGCCAGTACGGTATCAACCAGCGATTCGATATAGCTGGTGGTGACTGTCTCGCCGTGGTGCAGCACGCGCAGGAGTATTGGCGAAGATACGAGATCGGCTACCAGAGCGGCATCCACTGTCCGCGGAAGTTCTCCCCGTTCGATTCCGCGTTGCACCAGGTCGGAGCGGAATTTGCGGTTCTTCGCCCGCAGTTGCCTGCCGAGATCATCGAGCGCCGGGTCCAGGTGGCTGTTTAGCGTAAGCAGGATGCTGCGGTAGAGGGGGTGCTTCATCGATTTCAGCACATTCCGGAAATATGCCAGCAGGTCTGAGCGCAGGGTGCCGGTGTCAGGAAAAGAGTCCGCAGCGCGTTCCTGCATATGATTCTTGATCGCCTCGCATACGAGTTCGACCTTGGAGGGCCAGCGCCGATACACGGTGGTCTTGTTGACGCCGGCGCGTTTGGCGATGTCCTCGATGCGCAGCGCCGCGTAGCCTACCTCCGCCAGTTCCTGGTCGGTGGCGGCAAGTATGGCGCTGACCACGCGAGCAGCGCGTCCGCGGCGCTGTACGCCCGTGGTTCGACGTTCAGGGTTATCTGTTGTCGCTTCGACTTCCAAAAGGCGCCTCCGGCGGATTTGTCGATCTATCCTAGTCGCCGCATTATTTAAAATCAACAACAAGTTGCCATTAAATATTCTGAGCACCTGCGTTGGGGCAGTCTGTGAAGGGGAATTAAGCGATAAAACGGCATATAAACGCCTTTATGTTAGAGAATTTTGTTCCTTGCAGGCCTTATAACGATCTTTTAAAAATTATTATGGCAACACAAGTTGCGAATATTGCAGTGTGGTGCTATAACATCCTTGCCCTAACCTGATCCCACCCCGAGAGGAAATCCCATGTCCGCACCGGATAACACAAGCCCGAAAGTCGCAGGCACCACAGCTGCGCAGCCTGCCGTGAAGCGTCGCGTGGTCGATGCTGACGCCCACCTCGATGCGCCCCATGAAATGTGGGCGGAGTACCTTCCTGCGCACTTGCGCGAGCGGGCCCCGAAAATTGAACACGGTGATGAACATGACTGGATCGTATTCGAAGGGCATCGCCGCCCGGTTATGCTGATCGCAAACCAGGCTGGCCGCGAGGGAAAGAATTTCAAAATGGTGGGGCGGCGCGAGGATATGCGGCCGGTCTGGCTGCCGGAGACCCGACTGGCGGATATGGATCAGGACGGTATGTCCGCGCAGGTCCTGTTTGGTGGTGGCCCCTTGCCTACCGGTGAAACCGAACTCTATATCGCCAGCTTCGAGGCCTACAACCGCTGGTTGTGGGATTTCTGTGGAGCCGATCGCAAGCGCCTCGTCCCCGTGGCCTACGTGCCCTCGCGCCGGCCCGAGGAGACCATCCGGATGCTGAAGGAGCTGTCCGCCATGGGATTCCGGTCGGTCAATATCCCCGCGTTTCCGCAAGCGGATGACGGCGTTACCACGACAGCCAAGGTCCAGGCGATTTCCTCTGGCCAGGGTGCTGCCCTGACAGGCGACCCGGGCCAGGGCCGCTCCTACGCGGACCCCGCCTGGGACGGCATGTGGGCTACCCTGCAGGATCTGGATATGACTGCCACCATGCACCTGGGCGGCCGAATCCCGCGCTTCGGGCAGAAGGAGCATTTCCTGTCTGACCTGGTGATGAGTAAAGTCTCCATGGCCGAACCCGTTGGCGTGGCGATCTACAACGGCGTCTTTATGAAGTACCCCAGGCTGCGACTGGTGCTGGTGGAAAGTGGCGTTGGCTGGTTCTCCTGGATGGCTGAGTATATGGATCGTACCTGGGAAAAGCAGCGCTTCTGGACCGATAGCCCGCTCACCCAGCCGCCCAGCTTCTATATGGACCAGAATATTTACGGCTCATTTATTCACGACCGCAACGGCATTTTGAATCGCGATCGCACGGGCGGCAAAAATATCATGTGGTCTTCGGATTACCCGCACTCGGAGACCAGCTTCCCGCACTCGCAGGAAGTTATCGATCGTGACTTTGCGGGTATCCCGGAAGCCGATACCAACGAAATTATCTGCAAGCGGGCCGAGCGCATTTACAGCGTACCCGCACAATAATTCCAGGGCATCGGGTGCCGACCCGGTTTGGCCGGGCCGGCACTGCTACCTACCGCAATATCGGGTCAGGCAATTGCGCCGCTGGCTTTCAGGCGCTCGATCTCATCCCATTCCACGCCCATCTCCATCAGGAACATTTCGGTATGCTCGGAGGCCTGGGGCGCGCGGTTAGCCGTCACGGGTTGGTGATTAAACTGTACGGGGTTGCGCACCAGTTTCAGGGGTTCACCGCCGTCGGCAGCCTCCACCTCGAACAGCATATCGTTGGCCAGGGCCTGCTCGTCGCTGGCCAGATCGAGAAAGTTCTGTACCGGAGCCCACTGGCCAGAGTAGCTCTTTAGTTTTTCCCGCCAGTAGGCGAAGGTGTTGCCGGCTATCGCCGCAGTGATGAGATCACTGGCTTCTTTCGAGTTTTTCATGATTGCCTCGGCATTGGCAAAGCGGGGGTCGTCAGCCAGCTCCGGCATACCCAGGTGTTCGAACATATCGCGCGCATAGGGCCCAGGGGTCAGTGTACACAGGTTGATCGTGCCACCGTCGGATGTTGCGAAATTTCCCAGGAAGGGGTTGCCTGGCATGCCGCCGGACATGGGCATGCCCGCTTTGGTTACATTGCCGGCTTCGATCGCCTGGTCTATTGCCGAACCACAGGCCCACCAGGCAGTCGACATCAGGGAAACATCGACTTCAGTCGCTTCGCCAGTCATCGCCCGATGGTACAGGGCGGCGGAAATGCCGCCGGCGATACACATGCCACCCATGGAATCGCCGAAGGCGCCGATCGGTTGCATAAAGGCGCCACCCAGTTCCGCCGGGGTCATGGTGTAGGCTATTCCACTGCGGGTCCAGAAGGCCGTATTGTCGAAGCCGCCGGAGTTTCGTTCTTCACCCTTGTCGCCATAGGCGGAGCCACGGGCGTAAATGATGTTGGGGTTCGCCGCGCGGATATGCTCCACATCGATCTTCAGCTTCTGGCGCGCGGACGGCAGGTAGTTGGTAAGGAATACATCGGCTGTTTTGGCAATCTCGTAAATGAGCTTCTGGCCCTCCTCGGTCGATACGTCCACCCCGACGCTGCGCTTGCCGCGATTGGGGTGTTCGATCATGCCATTGCGCAGGGGGTCGATTTCTCGGCCGAATGACTTGATAAAACCCCGTTGTGTATCGCCACGTAACGGGTGTTCAATCTTGATCACGTCCGCACCCCAATCGGCCAACACCGCCCCGGCTGCCGGAACGAAGGTAAACTGCGCGACTTCCAGTACCCGGATTCCTTTCATTACTTGCGTCATGGATTAAGCACCCCTGTGTTTGATTCACTCATGTTTTTTTAAAAACCGGCAGCTTGAATGCGCCGCCGGCATCTTCGCAGTCCTGGAAGGCAAGGCTTACGGCCAGGCCCAGTGCCAGCTCTTCTTCGGGTATCGATAGGGGGTTGCTGACAAACAGGGGCCCTTCATCCAGTTCGACAAGAATGGTCCAGTAGGGCATATCCAGCAGACCCTTGTAATAATCGTGGTCGAAGCGGCACCAGCTGACCAGCGTTCCCTTGCCAGTCATGGCCTGCCATTGAAAGCTGTTACTGCCGCAGTGTTCACAGCTTTGCACAACCGGCCAGGCCAGTTCGGCGCAGTCATCGCAGCATTGCAGGCGCAGCTCACCCCGTGCGCACCAGTTCCAGAATTCATCATGCCCGGGGCCGAGAATACGGTCGGGACGTGTTGTCGTCATGGCGAATTCCCCCGCATGAAAATAAGCGGATGCACCCGGTCAGTCTGCGCCAGCGAGAACATGGATACCTCGACTCCCTCGATCTGCCGGGGGCCGGCCTCATGCCGCAGCTGGCGGGTAATCTCCGCCACGTGATTCCAGCCATGCATGTAAGATCCCGACAGCATACCGCCGGCGGTATTCACCGGGAGGCTGCCACCGACGGCCATTTCGCCGCTCTTGCAGAATTCGAGTCCCTCACCCGGTGCTGTGAATCCGTGGCCTTCCAGGTGATTGACCAGGTGATTGGTCGAGGCGTCATAGCATTCAAAATGCTGCACATCGGACAGGGTCAGGCCAGCCATATCCAGGGCCTGTCTACCCGCTTCCTGGAACTGGGGGCGCAGCCTGTGGCGTACCAGGGTATCCATCTTGTTGCACCCGACGACGGCTTCCCCCCAGCCGCCCAGCAGCACGGGGCTGTGCGGCAGGCCGCTGCTCATGTCTGCCCTGCGCAGAATCAGGCAGACGCCGCCGTCATTGACGAGACACAGATCGTACAGGTGCAGGGGGCGCACGACGTAGCGGGAGGCCAGGTAATCCTCCATCGTCAGCGGCTTGTGCATGATGGCGTGATCGGTCGCCATGGCGTTGCGGCGCATCTGTATTGCTACTGAAGCCAGGTCCTCCTCGGTCACGCCATAGGTGGCCATGTAGTGCTGCCAGGCGAATGCCCAATGGGCGGCCTGGGAACTCCAGCCCCAGGGGTGGTAGTAGTAATAGGAGGCGGGCGCGGCATTTTCCCGATGCAGCGCGCCGCCGAACTTGCGTCCCTGCGCCCGTGTAGCCACGGCGTAAACCAGGGCTACGGTGTCGCACTTACCCTGGGCGATAGCCGCACATGCGGCCGGCAATGGGCCCGCCATGATGCCGATACTGTCCACGAACTGCCGCGGTTGCACTCCGAGAAGGTTCGCGGTAGAGCGGGCATCAGGGCCGCCGTAAAGAAACGAGACCGAAAGTCCGTCGATATCCTTGCGCTGCAGGCCCGAATCGTCCAGGGCGCGCTCAAAAGCCTTGAGTGCAAGTCCCTCGGGGGTACAGGGGCGATAATCCGGGTCTCTGTTCCTGGCCGCCTCTCGCGCCGCCTGGTAGTCCTGGCGGTAATCTGTCTCGCCGAGGCCGACCACTGCGCAGCTGCGACTCAGGTCCCTGGATGGTGGGGGCAGCGAGGCCCCGGCAGAATATGACATTCAGATTCCTGTCCCTGATTGCGCCCGCACCTGCAGAATTCGGGCCGGCATTCTTGCGAAAGCCGGAGGCTCTGTAGATGGCATAGGTGCGGGATTATAGTTGATGCAGCGTCATTTATAAAGATGTCGTCGACGCTGCCGAATTTGCGGGTTTATAGATGAGGTCCAATAGGACTTTGCATAGTGTTCGCAGTGGTTATAATAGAGCGCTAATTCAATATGTGACACTTTGTTAGTTTGATTATTAGCCGCTCATGCGCGGTGAGTGTCGCCGGTCAGCCCGATAAATCTCTTACAGGAGTATCTATGAACCTCAGCCTTGGGGAAGACAGCCTGCTCGTACAGGACATGTTCCAGCGCTTTTTCGCGACCGAGTGCACGTCCACCCGGGTACGTGAGGCTGAGCCTGTCGGCTTCGATCCGCAGCTCTGGCGCGAACTGGTCGCCCTCGATGCCCCCTTTATACGACTTGCTGCTGACGAGGGTGGTAGCGGCATGGGACTGTTCGATGCGTGCCTGATGATGGAGCAGGCCGGTCGCAGGCTCGCACCGGCACCGCTTGCGGAGTCGGTGGTGGCCCTGCGCCTTTTGGGAGAGCTGGGCGGAGAGACCGCCAGCCGCTGGCTGGATGAGGTGAGGGCGGGCGACACTGTACTGACCCTGGCCCTGCGCAAGGTTGTAGCGGGGGAGCCCCAGCTGGTTCCCGGTGCCGCTGTTGCCCGTGGTGTGATCACCTGCGACGGTGAGACAGTCGCGATCGAGATACCCGGCGAGCCCCCGGCGTCACCTCCCAATCTCGGTGGATGCGCGATCGGCCTGCTCGAGCCGGGTCGGGGTGAACGGCAGGTCCTAGGCAGTGGCGCGCAGGCTGTGCGCGTTTGGCATGCCGCCATCGAGGAGTGGAAGATACTTACCGCGGCCGCGATGATCGGCCTGGCGCAGGAGTCGCTCTCCATGGCGTCGGAATACGCCTGCGAGCGCCATGCCTTCGGCGTCCCCATCGGCGTCAACCAGGGTATTGCCCACACGCTGGCAAACGACGCCATCGATGCAGATGGCGCACGATTATTCCTGTGGCGCGTGTTGACTGACATTGCCAGGCGGCGCGACAACGCCGCCGCCAGCATCTCCGGGCTGTTCTGGTGGGCGAGTCGCACGGCCACCAACGCCGTGGCCCACGCCCTCCACACCTTCGGTGGCTATGGCCTTACCAACGAGTACGATATCCAGCTTTACCACCGTCGGGCCAAGGCCTGGGGGCTGGTGCTGGGTGATCCGATAGAGGAATTGGCCCTGGCGGGTCGCCGCCAGTTGTTGGGTGAGAGTGCCGAGTTGCCCGATGTGGGCGACCTCGAGATAGACTTCAATCCCCCCGAGGGCGGCGAGCTCCTGGCGGCAGAAACCCGGGAGGTCTTCCGGGGCGTACTGGATCCGAAAAAGCACATCCTGCACGACCACTCATTCGAATCACACGCCTGGGATGTACAGCAGGCGCTCGGCGCAGCGCGGCTCCTGTTTCCGCGCTGGCCCCGGCAGTGGGGCGGTCGGGATGCAGACTCCGACTCGGTGCGTGCCAGTCGCGCCGTCTGGCAGGAGGTGGGCTATACGACCCCCGCCGCCGGCGTTACCGGCATGATAGGCGACGCCGTGATGGAGTTTGGTTCACAGGAGTTGAAAGAGGAAGTGTTGCTGCGCTTTGCCACCGGTGAGGTCAACGCGTCTCTTGGCTACACCGAGCCCTCCTGCGGTTCCGACGTATTTGCGGCAAAGACGCGCGCCACGCGCGATGGCGAGGACTGGATCATCGATGGTCAGAAAATGTTTACCTCGGGCGCGGAGCATGCCAGCTATGTCTTCCTCATAGCCCGCACCGATCCCGATGCCCCCAAGCATCGTGGTATTACCATGTTCCTGGTGCCGCTGGACTCACCGGGTGTGGAGATTCAGCCTGTACGAACCTTTATGGATGAGCGCACCAATGCGACTTTCTACTCCGAGGTGCGGATTCCCGATCGCTACCGGATCGGCGAGGTCAATGGCGGTGCCAGGGTTTTGTCTTCGGCCCTGAGCCAGGAGCAAAGCGGTGGTGGCTATCACCGTAATATGCGGGAGATGGCCGATGCAGTAGTGGACTGGGCGCGTGCAAACACGCGGGGCGGGCAGCCGGCCATCGAGAGTCCCGATATCCTGGCGCGCCTGGCCCGGGTCTACACCCATGCCAATATCTCGGAGGGCCTGGAAGCCCGCGTATTGGCGACCCGGCTCGCCGGCGCAGCGGATCTCGCCTTTGGGCCCGCAGCAAAGGTATTTTGCACCGAGGCCTTTATTACCGACTCCGCGGATCTGATCGACCTGGCGGCACCGCTGTCGCTGGTACGCGGCAAAGAGGGCCTGGGCGTGGTCGAAATGGGCTACCGCCATGCAACCGCGACCACGATCTACGGCGGCACCAGCGAGGTACTTCGCAGTATGGTGGCCGAAAGGCGCCTGGGATTGCCGCGCAGCCGCGGTTGAGCCCGGCCGGCTGTGAAGGGCCGGCCAGGCTGCCTTACCCCACAAATACCGGTTCGGGAATGCCTTGAACGCCGGGCTTCAAGGCATAGATCCCACCGTTTTCCTCGCTTTTTTTGCCTATTTTCAGCCGCGTGCTTGTCACATAGAGGGTGTCCATGGCCGGGCCGCCAAAAGCCGGTTTGGTCGGGTTGGAAATGGGCAACTCGAGCACCCTGTCCAGGACGCCGTCCGGCAGGTAGCGACGCAGGCTGCCTGCTCCCACAGCGGCAAGCCAGTAAGCGCCTTGCGCATCGACAGTAGCGCCATCCACGAAGCCCTCACCGTCTGCCAACTCCACAAAGGTTCTCCTGTTCGCCAGCGTGCCGCTCAGGGGGTCCAGGTCAAAGGCGTTCACCTTCCTGGTAGGTGAATCCGCGACATAGAACGTTTTGCCATCCGGGCTGAAAGCCATGCCATTGGCAACGCTGATATCGTGAATTTCAGCGACCAGTTGGTGGCCGTCGAGCCTGAATATGGCCCCACCCCTGGCATGCCGATTGGCCGGCGTAAAATGGTGGTCGTAGGCACCCACCCATAGCCTGCCCTGGCGATCGCATTGGCATTCATGCAGGGAAACGTGTGCCGGAAGTGGTGAGGAGGCCCTCAGGGTCATGTCACCCGTCCGGGTATCAAAGTCATAGATTCCGTGGGATAACACTACCAGCAGCTGTCCGGGCGATCTGAGCGCGATACCGCCTACCCGCTCTTGCATGGCCCACAGCTCATGGCAGCCGGTATCCGGACGCCAGCGGTGGATTTGCGGCGCCTGTTCGCAGTTCACCCAATACAGGGCCTGCTCCGGTGCAGACCAGAGCGGCGTTTCTCCCAGGTGGTTGTTCGCCTCCAGCACGCAGCTTGCGCGGGTCGATGCCGCCATCAAAATTTCCTTGTTGATTAATTGATGAAATATTAGTTATATACCGCATCTGTTCCCAGCTTACGAGTGTCAGCGTAGCCGGATAGTCGAGGCAGGTCGATAGCGCCTGGCCCGGTTCTGCTGGCACCGACGTGGGTTTCTTCTGGCTGCAATAAATTCAGCAGCTATTCAAGCAATCGATCTGCGCAGCAGGGGCCAACAAAGCCACGCCCCAGCCCGGAAGTAAAAATGGAAATTGATAAAGTTCACCCACAGCTGCAGAAAACCTATGGCCGCATTCCGTCCATACCTTTTCACAATCGCGTATTTCTTGCCCTGGTGCATCTGTTGTCCGCAGGACTGGGATGTGTAAGACGGGTAGTTGAAAAAGTCCGTGGGCCCCGGCCCGTATCCGGGGTCAGCATCACCGAACGCGAGCTGTCGCATGCCAGCGTGCGTATCTATCAGCCGGAAGCCACCGCTTCAGGAGCGGGCTTGCTGTGGGTTCATGGTGGTGGCTTTGTTCTTGGCGACGCCGCTTCCAGCGATGGTGATTGCGTGAATTACGCCCGGGAATTGCAGCTCACGGTAGTCTCGGTCGACTATCGCCTGGCGCCCAAATACCCTTTCCCTTGTGCGATGGATGATTGTTTCGAGGCATGGGAGTGGTTCCAGGACAACGCCGTTGGGCTGGGCGTTGCACCTGGCCGGATTGTTATATCGGGACAGAGCGCAGGCGGCGGCCTGGCGGCGGGACTGGTGCAGCGGATTTTTGATACGGGTGGGGTGCAACCCGCGGGGCAGGCACTGTTTTACCCCATGCTGGATGATCGCACGGCAGCGAGCACGGAGCTCGATGCCCTCAAGCACCGGCTTTGGAATAACAGGAATAATCGCGGCGGATGGGCTTACTACCTCGGGCAAAGTCCCGGTCTTTCCGAAGTGCCGCCCTATGCCGCGCCTGCAAGGCGTCAGGACCTGGCCGGTTTACCTGCCGCCTGGATCGGTGTGGGGGACATCGATCTTTTTTATGCTGAAGATTGTGCTTATGCCGGACGCCTTGGTGAGGCGGGCGTGCCGTGCCAGCTTGAATCCGTGGCAGGGGCCCCTCACGCCTTCGAGCTTCTCGTGGCGGACGCGCCGATCGCCATTGAATTCATGCGATCGAACCATCAATTTTTGCGGCAAGTGTTAAACCTGTGAGTGAGGTGAGGCCAGATGAATAACTTTGACGAGCTGAGGGATTTTGTCGTGGTCGGCAGCGGTGGCGGTTCCATGTGTGGTGCCCTTGTAATGCGGTCATATCACAAGGATGTATTGATCCTGGAGAAAACCGAGTTTATCGGGGGCACCACCGCACGTTCAGGCGGGGTGATGTGGATTCCCAATAATCGTTTTATGAAGAGCGGGGGGGTCGAGGACAGCTTTGACAAGGCTGAGGCCTACCTGGATGCAGTGGTGGGCGATAGCGACAACCAACCCGGGGCAACCCGGGAGAGGCGGGGAACGTATATTCGCGAGGCCCCGCGCATGGTTGATTTCCTGCTGGACCAGGGTGTTGAGCTCAACCGCGTGGCTTATTGGCCTGATTATTACGATGAACGCGCCGGGGGCAGCGAAGCGGGGCGCACGGTTGTAGCCAGGGTTTTCAATAGCAATGAGCTCGGGCAATGGCGTCAAAAGCTCCGCCCCAGTTTTATGGCGATGGCAGGCCCGCTGGATGAAATGCTGCTGATTCCCAATTTCAAACAGTCCTGGAAATCAAAGTTTATTATGGTCAAAACCGGGCTGGTCAATATCTTCGCCAGGATCATGGGCAAACACCTGGTGACCTGCGGTGCCGCCCTGCAGGGGAGAATGTTGCAAGCGGCTTTGAGGGAGGACGTTGAACTGCGCACACAATCGGCTGTTTCCGAGTTGATCGTGGAGGACGGCGCAGTGACAGGTGTTGTAACCGTCAAGGAGGGAAGGCCCTGGCGGGTTGGGGCTCGCCTGGGCGTACTGGTCAATGCCGGGGGGTTTGCCCGGAACCAGGCGATGCGCGATCAATATCAACCAGGCACCTCCGTCGCGTGGACCCAGACTATCCCCGGCGATACCGGCGAGATGATTCAGGAGATGATGCGACATGGTGCAGCTGTTGCCCAGATGGATACTTTTGTCGGTTACCAGACGAGCCTTCCACCCGGTAGTGAGCGCCTGGACGTAAAACCCGGTGTGCAGGGTATGACGGCGTCACCACATTGCATCCTGGTAGACCAGGGTGGCACGCGCTATATGAATGAAGGTGGTTCCTACATGGCCTACTGCCAGGGGATGCTGGATCGCAACAAGCTGGTGCCTGCCGTGCCAAGCTGGGCCGTCTTCGACAGCCAGTTCATCAGCAAATATATGCTGGCCGGTACCATGCCCGGCAGCAGCAAGCCCGCAAGCTGGACTGAGCAGGGGTACCTTAAAAAAGGTGAAACCATTGAAGCACTGGCGCGCCAGATCAGTGTCGATCCCGAAGCGCTGGCCTCTACGGTAGCCCGCTATAATGGCTTTGTCCGCAATAATCGTGATGAAGATTTCCACCGCGGTGACCGGGCCTATGATCGATGGCTGGGCGATTTCACCCATAAGCCTTCACAGACACTGGGCGCAATAGAACGCGGACCGTTCTACGCCGTTCAGGTCTACCCGGGTGACGTGGGAACTTACGGTGGCGTGGTAACCGATGCACACGCTCGCGTATTAAAAGAGGACGGCTCCGTCATCCCCGGACTTTACGCCACGGGCGTGTCTACCGCATCGGTAATGGGGCGTACCTATCCGGGAGCCGGTTGCAGTGTCGGTCCGTCGTTTGTGTGGGGATTCGTCGCCGCCCAGCATGCAGCGCAAGCGCATCAGGGCGGTCAGCCCTCCCGCTCAATCGCATAATCCGCAAGGTAAGCCTTGAAGACTGGCTCAAGCAGTTCTTTTGACAGGCCGAACTGGTCCAGCTTGTAGGCGTGCTTGCCGAACTTGCCCTGCGGGTTATCGTCGAGCCAGGCCTGCATTGCCGCCTCGGCATCGGGGGTGAGTTCATCCCCCAGCGCGGCATAGAGTGTGCGCGTGGCGGCGATGGGATCGCGCATCAGGTCGCTGTAGTGTACATCGATGATGCGCTCGTGGCCGATCCGCTCCCGGGCAGCCATCGCACGTCGCGCATGCTCACCCGCCTGCCACGGCACATTCTCGGCGATCCATTGGGTATCGACGCGGCCCGTGAAACTGGAGTGCCCGGCGGCGATGATGCTGCAGAATGAACCCGTGGCGGCAAAGGGGTCGCGGTGCGTCCACACCAGCCGCGCATCCGGGTAGACCTTGAGCAGTGTTTCGATGTCGAGCGCGTGGCTGGGCATCTTCAGGTTCCAGATACCCGGCGCGTCGGCCTGGTGCAGCTGGAGGAATCGCTTGTGGTATTCGTAGGCAGCACGCTTGTCGCAGGCGAAGAACCAGTCGCGATAGTTCGGCAGTTTGCCGGCTGATTCCAGCATCAGCGTACAGAATTCATGCGCCATGATCGACACGCATTCGAAAGGAAAGATCGCTGACATGCGGTAGATCCTGCCGGCTTCGGGGTGGGCGGCGAGCATCTGGCGTTCGGCCTCCAGCGCGGCAAGCGCCCGCGGGTCGTTATACAGTGTTGCGGTGGTCGGCGGCGGCACCGGGTCGTTGAGCTCCCATGTGAGCGGCGAGCGGCGCGCCGGATCGGCTGCAAGCAGGTTGCTCAGCAAAGTAGTCCCGGTGCGTGGTATGCCGAATACGAAGACGGGCCGGGGAACCGGTGCGTCAAGTACCGCGGGCCGTTTGGCGATGGCATCCACGACCCGCAAACGGTCGCAGAGGATCTTGGTGAACATGCCGCCGCTGCGTGCGACGAATTCGGCGGGGCGCCCGGTATCTGCATTGATGTCGGCCACCAGGATGTCCAGGCCTTCGCGAAACGTGTCGCCGCCGAATTCGCTGAGGCCGGTCGCCTCCATTGCACTGTCGATCAGTTGTTCGACTACCAGGCCCGCTGTCATCTTGCTTTTCCGCCATGTCAGATTCTTGTGGATGGCCCCAGTATCGGTCACCCGGACTGCAGGCTCAATAACTAACGATATCGATTGAAGGACATAATGTTGTGACGCGGTCGTGAACGCTGAAAGGACGCTGCAGATTTCTACCGAAACACGCGGATATAAGGTATGTTTGTTGCCTTCTCAATACCCTTCGTGGAGCCTTTTGAGGTGAAAAATACTGACGGCGTAACGCCGGAGCCAGTGTCTGGAAATGGCCTTGGCGCGAGATTTTCGCCCGGCTATGCCAACTATGTACTGGGGGTGCTATTCGTTGTCTATGTACTCAATTTTATCGACCGGCAAATCATGTCGGTGTTTATCGGTCCCATCAAGGCCGAGTTCGGGGCCTCGGACACCGAGATGGGCTTGCTGGTTGGCTTTGCCTTTGCCGTGCTGTACACGTTTGCGGGTATTCCCATAGCACGCCTGGCCGATCGCTGGAATCGTCGCGATATCATCGCTATTGGCCTGGTGACGTGGAGTGCAATGACGCTGGCTTCTGGCCTGGCGAAGAGCTTCGCGCAACTGGTGGTAGCGCGCGTCGGCGTCGGCATTGGTGAGGCCGCAGGAACCCCACCGGCACACTCGTTGATTGCTGACTATTTTCCGCTGCGCAAAAGAGGTACGGCGCTGGCCATCTACTCCAGCGCGGTATTTGTCGGCTCGGCTATTGCCTACCTCGGTGGCGGCTATTTGCTGCATAAATTCGACTGGCGTACCGCTTTTATAATCATTGGGGCGCCGGGTCTTCTCGTAGCGCTGATACTGAGGTTTACGGTAACAGAGCCGCGCCGCGGCGCCTCCGAACTTTCCGCGCAAGGCGGGGAATCGCACAGCCTTGCCGAGACATTGCGGTTTCTGGCTCACTCGCGTTGCTGGATTTATTTAATGGTCGGCTGCTCATTCCTGTCCATTCCCGGCTATGGCGTACTGATGTGGGGCTACGAATTTTTCAGTCGTGTACACGAATTGTCGCCTGTGACCACCGGTAAATGGATGGCCTTGATCGTCGGCGGGGGAGGCTGCATTGGTACCCTGTTGGGTGGGCCAATTACTGACAAATTGGGCCTTGTTATCCCGTCTCGTCGAATTACGGTCCCCGCATTGTTGACCATGGCCGGTGTGCCGCTGAGCCTGGTGTTTCTGTTGACGGATTCCCTTACGCTCTCCCTTGTTTGCTTTTTTCCCTTCTATGTATTGATGAATATTTATATCCCGGCGATGTACAGCGTCAACCAGAGCCTGGCCCGGTTGCAAATGCGGGCCACGGCTTCTGCTATCCTGCTATTCATCATCAATATCGTTGGTGCCGGTGCGGGGCCGTTTATCGTCGGTGCGATAAGCGACCTGCTGGAGCCGCGCTATGGGGTTGAATCGATTCGTTATGCCCTGGCCAGCGTGTCCTTGCTGGCCCTGGTCGGTTGTGCGTTCCTGGTCACCTGCGGCCGCTACCTGGAGGCCGATAGCCGGCGTGTGGTTGAGCAGGATAAGGCCTGATCGGTGAGAGGCGGCTACAACGCCGCCCTGATTTCCTTCAGTAAAGTCGATAACAAGCTGCTGTCCGGTTGGTAGATTACCGGGCTGAGTCGGTCGATCCTGCCCTGGCATCGTTTGGCCAGCTTCTGCGCAACGTCTGCTGGCGTACCCACCACTGCAAAGGTCTCCAGCATGTCATCGGTCACCGAATCGGCCATGTCCGCCCACCTGCCTTCGCGGGTCATCTGCAACCATTGCGCCTGCATATGATCCCAGCCGTGAACTTCAAGGACCGGTTTGTAGGCGGGTGTTGAACCATAGAAGGCCACCCGGTTTCGCGTGGCGGCAATAGCTGCCTGTAATTGCGCGTCGTCACTGCCGGTCGCTGTCATGACCTGGGCCGAGATTGCCAGGTCCTTCCTGTGTTTGCCCGCAGCATCCAGTCCTCGCTGCAGGGCGGGCAGGGACAGTTGCTCCAGGCTGGTGGCGCTGTGGAAGGGATGGACGCAATAGCCATCCCCGACTTCCGCCGCGATTTCGGTCATCAGCGGGCCCACCCCGGCAATATAGATTTTCGGCATGCCATGGGGGTTGCGTCCCGGGGTGAAGGCCGGGTTTGTCAGCGTGTGTTGATAGTACTCCCCGTGGTAGTTCAGCTGACCCCCCGTTTCCCAGGCGTCCCAGATCGCCCTGATTGCCAGTACCATCTCGCGCATACGCTGCGCCGGCTTGCCCCAGGGCATGCTGAAACGACGTTCAATATGCGCCTTCACCTGGGTGCCCAGCCCCATGATAAAACGGCCACCCGAGAGCAGTTGGAGATCGTTACCGAGATAGGCCAGGCTCATCGGGTTGCGAGCGAAAGCCACGGCAATAGCCGTCATCAGGTCAATTTTTGTGGTGCTCATCGCCGCTGCCGCAACGGCGATGAACGGGTCGTTTTTACCTTCAAACGTGTAAGCGCCATCAAAGCCGGCTGTTTCCAGCTCGCGCGCCATATCGCCGACTTGTGCCAGCTCGAATGTCAGTGGTGTGTCTATTTTCATATGTCAGCCGGTGTGTCTGCAGGGTGAATGTCGCGGGTAGGGCCGCTGTACCTTGTTACAAGTGGCGCCAGCTTTCAAGTCGGGAAGTTACCCTACAGCGAAGGGGTGAGGCCGCCGCTTCCAACGGCTACTGTACGTCCCGCCAAAGACGATTACATTAATTATTTACATTACAGTAAATATTGTAATTACGATAATAAGATTTACACTGTCCCCGGGTACCATCCCGCGGAGTGATATTGCATGCCACTGACACTGAGTGCGCAGGAAACAGAGTTCATCGATCAATTGGGCCAGGTTGCCGAGGCCGGGGGCATGACGCGCATTACCGGGCGCATCTGGGGCCTGCTGGTGATCTGTGGTGAACCGGTAGCCCCCGCGGAAATAGCACAACTGCTGCAGGTCAGCAGGGCCAGCGTCAGCTCCAGTATCAGAATACTGGAAGCACAGGATTTGCTCGCTATCAGCACCAGGCCGGGTGACAGGCAGCGTTACTTCGCGATGCGCGAGCAACCCTACCGGTCCATGATTCAGCAACATGCAAAGCGCGTGGCGGACCACATTGACGTCGTGGAGCGTGCCCTGAAGCAGATAGACAGGCCCGAGGCTCGCGAGCGATTGCGGGATCTCGACAGGTTCTACAAGGTGATGCATGCGGGATATGCCGGCATGCTCGCCGAGCTCAGTAAGCCCTGACACGTGACGGGCGACCGCCTGGAACCAATTTCTCAAGGAAAGCAGGAATGATTTTCAAGTATTGGGCCTATGCCCTGGTGGCTTTGCTGGTGACGGCCTGCGGCGGAAAGTCCCCGGATGCCGAACCGACCGCTGTGGCAGCGGCACCGGCGGTCAGCGTCACCCGGATTCGGCTGCGCCCCATTGCCGAACCCTTGACGGTCTCCGGTTTACTGGTGGCCCGGGAGGAGGCGTCGGTATCTGCCGAGATATCGGGCTATGCGGTCAGCGAGGTGCTCGTTGAGGAAGGTGCCGTGGTAGGCCAGGGACAGCCGCTTGCGCGGCTCAACCCCGATCTCCTGCTGTCTAAGCTCGCCCAGGCGCAAGCGGCGGTGAAGCAGGCCAGCGCGCTGGCAGAGCAGGCCGTGGGGGAGGCCGAGCGGGTAAAGGGTTTTGATGACAGGAATGTCATGTCGGCAGAACAGATCGCCGCGCGCCGCTTCCAGGCCCAGACGGCCCGGGCGAGTGTAGAAGTGGCCCAGGCGCAACTGGATGACCTGCGCTCACAGCAGGAAAGAATGACCATAGCGGCGCCCGTGGCGGGCCTTGTGCTGGAGCGCACAGTACGCCCCGGCGATGTGGTCACCCTGAATGACCCGCTGTTCAGGATAGCCAGGGACGAATTGATAGAGCTGGATGCGGAAATCCCCGAGGCCGCCCTGGCGGCGATTTTGCCGG
>JAHEBM010000105.1 GCA_024642245.1 Haliea sp. | reverse complement strand
GCTGGGGCGCTCGGCGTGCAGTTGTTCCTGTGCCACCGTCAGGTATGCCATGGCGTCTTGCGGCTGTCCCGCCAGCAGCAACAACCCTGCGACCTCCACCGGATCATCCAGGGTCTCCGCGGCCTGGATGTCTGCCAGGGCCAGCTCTATTTCATTGCTTTCCAGGTAAGCCATGGACCGTTGCAGGCGCAACACCTGGCTAGCGGGCTGCTGCTGCACGCGATCAGACAGAAGACGAATACGCTCCGACACGGCCGCATCTGCCCGGCACGGGCGCGGTACGAAAACTGTGGGACGCATCGACAGTACCGGCGCCACCCACCGAGTAATAGTAGGTCGTGTCCGGCTCAAGCCCGCTGATCAGAGCCTCGCTGTGACCAGTGGCAGTGACCGTGGCCGCAGTGCGGCTCTCTTCAGGCAGCACCTGCATGTCGGTGCCGAAGCAGACGTTGTCCGCCGCCACATCCCCGTCCACATTGCCACGCCACTTGATGATCACACTGTCGGGACCCAGCTGCTGCAGGAAAAGACGTTCGGGTTGAATTTGCGTGCCGGAGCACGTGGCAACCTTTTTCTTGTCATTGTTATTACCGTCGGCACAGCCCAGGAGCACCAGGGTGGTGACGAAAAGTATCGGAACTACGGGTCGGATCATCGGAAATTCCTCTCAACTGGCTTATTATTTTTACTGGCTGCGCGGCAGTGTATTGCATTCTTCATGAACCTTGCAATGCGGTGGCGAGTGCCGCCGTGGCCTAGCTCTCGTCCAGACCTGCTGCGACCAGGGACATCAGCCTTTGCGCCAGGGGGGAGAGCGTTCGGCTTTTCAGCTTGACCAGGAAATAGGGCGATACCTGGATCGGGATATCCAGGGGCAGTACCTTCAGCCTTGCGCCCACTTCGTTACTGGTGAGAAGCGCGGCGACCTCGCTGGCCACTGGCGCTATCGCATCGGAGGAGGACAGGATCGCCAGAATGACCAGCAGGGACGTGGTGGAGGTCATGTTCGCGGGAAGCGGGGCTCCACACTCCAGGAAAGCGCGATCCAGAGCCTGGCGAATAGGCACCGTATGGGTCTGGGCCACCCACTGCTGGTTGGACAGGTCCTGCAGGGAGACCTTGCGCTTTCTCGCCAGTGGATGACCCTCCCTGACCAGCAGGCAGACCGATTCCATCCTTGCCGGCAAGACCTCGAGGGCCCGGACATCGACCTCCCCCGACACCCTGGCCAGGACAAAGTCGCACAGCCCCTCCTGCAGCTGGCGCAGCAGAATGGGGCTGGTTTCCACATTGATCTGCACTTCCGCCTTGGGCACGTCGGCCCGCAAGGCCTCGATGGCAGGCAGCACGACGCCCAGTGCCGCCCCGGTGACTGCCCCCACAGAGACCGCACCCGCCTCGGCCTGTTTCAAGCCCTGTAATTCGCTACCCATATCGCCCAGGTTGAGCAACAGGCGGTTAGCCCGGGCGGCCAGGGCCTGGCCATACACCGTGGGTTCCATGCCGCGCGCCTGGCGATCAAACAGCGGCACACCCAGCATGCGCTCGATTTCCAGCAACATCCTCGATGCCGCCGGCTGGGTAATGGCCATCTCCCGGGCCGCGACGCTGATTTGCCGGTGCCGATCGATAGCCGAGACAAGGCGCAATTGGTTCAGCTTGATTTTTTTAGCGAAGGTGGAGTCCATGTGAACCACTCATAAAATGATCGTAAGTGCACCTGTTGCCACCGGAGCCTGCCGAATCGCGCGAGCGTCCCGATCAGGCCAACGCCTGGCGCAGTACACCGACAAGACTATATACATATCATTTTCGATATGCATTTATATTTTTTATGCATTTGTATGGTATGCACAAAACCCACTAGACTGGCAGCAGGTGATCAAGGGCCTGGTGCTGCTGGCGGCGGTCATCTTCGATGTTTACAACAAGAGAAAGCAGCGGTGAGTATGAAAATAGCCCTGGTCGGTCTGGGCGAGATCGCCCGTTCACAACACATCCCGGCGCTGGAACAGTCCGGGCAATGGCAACTGGCTGCCACGGTATCGCGCTCGAGCGCCGTGGCAGGCGTCGAGAATTTCGCATCGATCGAACAACTGCTAGCGGCCAGGCCTGATATACCGGTCGTTTCCCTGTGCGTGCCACCCGCCCCGCGTTTTGCTATCGCGCGGGCGACGATCCACGGCGGTCGCCACCTCATGCTGGAAAAGCCGCCCGGCGCAACCGTGGGGGAATGCCGTATTCTCCAGCGCCTTGCCGCGGATACCCATGTCACGCTGTTCGCAACCTGGCATTCACGGGAGGCGGCCATGCTGGACCAGTGCCAGGCCTGGTTGGCAGACAAGCGTATAGCGGCTTTTGACATCCAATGGAAAGAGGATGTGCGCCGCTGGCACCCCGGCCAGGAATGGATCTGGGAACCCGGCGGCCTCGGTGTATTCGACCCGGGCATCAACGCCCTGTCGATACTGACCAGGATTCTGCCGGAGCCGGTACGGGTGACCGGCGCGGTGCTGGAAACGCCTGCGAACAGGCAAACCCCGATCGCCGCGACGCTGCAGCTGGCTACCAGCAGCGGTGCGGCTGGCAGGTCTGTCTTCGACTGGCGTCAGCAGGGCGAACAGGTCTGGGAGATCCGTGTGCAGACGGATGCGGGCGAGCTGCACCTGGCCCAGGGTGGTGCCGTGGTAACCATAAACGGCGAATTGACAACACCGGCCCAGGATGGGGCCGCGCTTGCGGGAGAGTACCCCCGGCTCTACCAACGAATGCATCAGTTGATTGCACGGCAAACCTCGGACTGCGACCTGAGCCCCCTGGAGCTGGTGGCCGATGCCTTTATGCTGGGCCGAAGCGAACAGGTGGATGCGTTTGAATTCTAACTCGAGGAATCAGCGGAAATTACCATGATCAGCAAACTGACCGGAATACTGCCCGTCGCACCAACACCCTTCCACGCCGACGGCAGCGTCGATGTGGACGGCATGCGACGCGTGCTGGACTGCATGATCGACCAGGGCGTCGATGCCATCTGCATTCTCGCCAACTACTCGGAGCAATTCGTGTTATCGGACGAGGAGCGCGCACTGTTGACCCGGGTTTGCCTCGAACACGTAGCGGGTCGCAAGCCGGTCATCGTTACCATCAGCCACTTCAGCACCACCATAGTGGTCGAGCGCGCGAAAGCGGCCGCGGCCATGGGCGCCTCCATGGTCATGATGATGCCGCCCTACCACGGCACCGGGCTCAGGGCCGGCGACGATGGCATCTTCGAGCACTACGAGGCTGTCAGCGAGACCGCCCGGATTCCCATCATGGTACAGGATGCCCCGCTGAGCGGCGTCACCTTGTCCGTGCCCCTGCTGGTGCGCATGGCCCGCAACATCGAACAGGTCAGTTATTTCAAGCTGGAATGCCCCTTTGCCGCGGACAAGCTGGCGGCGCTGATCGACGCCGGCGGTGACCACATCGTCGGCCCCTTCGATGGGGAGGAGGCGGTGACCCTGCTGGCGGACCTGGATGCCGGCGCGATCGGTACCATGACCTCGGGGACGTTTCCCGAGCAGATCCGGCCGATTGTCACCCATTACCTCGCCGGCGATAAAGACAAGGCGCTCGAACAATGGACCCGGTGCCTGCCGCTGATCAACCACGAGAATCGCCAGTGTGGTCTGCGAGCGTGCAAGACCGTGTTTATGGAGGGCGGCGTGATCGGCAATGATTACGTGCGGCATCCACAGCAGCCCATGTCGCGGCGCACCAGGGAACGCCTGTTGCAATTGGCGCGCGACCTGGATGTGCTGGCTTTGCGCTGGGGTAAATAAATGTCCATGCAACAACAATCCACCGTCGACCCGGAGTGCCCATGAGCGCCTTCACACCCAAACCCTGGCCCCGCAAACTGCGCTCAGGCGAATGGTTCGGCGGCACGGGTCGCGACCATATCTACCACCGCAGCTGGATGAAGAACCAGGGGCTGCCGGCAGACCTGTTCGATGGCCGTCCGGTGATCGGCATCTGCAATACCTGGTCCGAACTCACCCCCTGCAACGCGCATCTGCGCGACCTGGCGGAACGGGTTAAGCACGGTATTTACGAGGCCGGCGGCCTGCCGGTGGAGTTTCCGGTGTTTTCCACCGGTGAAAGCTCGTTGCGACCCACCGCCATGATGTACCGCAACCTGGCGGCCATGGACGTCGAAGAAGCGCTGCGCGCCAATCCCCTGGATGGTGTGGTGTTGCTGGCCGGATGCGACAAAACCACCCCCGCCCTGCTGATGGGGGCCTGCAGTACGGATCTGCCGGCCATAATGGTCTCCGGCGGGCCGATGCTGAACGGCTGGTTCCGCGGCGAGCGGGTCGGCTCGGGCACCGCCCTGTGGCAAATGTCGGAGGATATCAAGGCCGGGAATATCAGCCAGGCGGACTTCCTGGAGGCGGAACAATCCATGTCCCGCTCCCCGGGATCCTGCAACACCATGGGCACCGCCAGCACCATGGCCAGCATGGCGGAAGCCCTGGGCATGGCGCTGTCAGGCAACGCCGCCATTCCCGCGGTGGACAGCCGCCGCCGGGTGATGGCCCACCTCACCGGCCGGCGCATCGTGCAGATGGTAAAGGACGACTTGAAGCCGTCCGACATTCTCACCCGGCAGGCCTTCGAGAACGCCATCCGCGTCAATGGCGCCATCGGTGGATCCACCAACGCGGTCATTCACCTGCTGGCGATCGCCGGCCGGGTCGGGTTGGACCTCACCCTGGATGACTGGGACCGGCTCGGCCGGGACATTCCTACCATCGTCAACCTCATGCCCTCGGGTAAATACCTGATGGAGGAATTCTTTTACGCCGGCGGCCTGCCGGTGGTGATAAAAATGCTGGGGGATGCGCAAAAATTGCACCGCGAGGCGATTACCGTGTCCGGCGATTCACTCTGGGATGAGGTTAAGGATGTCAGGAACTGGAATGAGGATGTCATCCGACCGGTGGACAAGGCCCTCACCGCCAGCGGCGGCATCGTCGTGCTCAAGGGCAACCTGGCGCCCGGGGGCGCTGTTCTCAAACCCTCGGCGGCCACGCCGGCGCTCATGCAACATCGCGGACGCGCCGTGGTGTTCGAGAACATCGACGACTACAAGGCGCGGATCGAGGACGAGAACCTGGATGTCGACGAGACCTGTGTGCTGGTCATGAAAAACTGCGGCCCCCGGGGCTACCCCGGTATGGCCGAGGTGGGCAATATGGGCCTGCCGCCAAAAGTGCTGCGCAAGGGCATCAAGGATATGGTGCGCATTTCCGATGCCCGGATGTCCGGAACGGCTTACGGCACCGTCGTTCTGCACACCACGCCCGAGGCCGCCGTCGGCGGGCCACTGGCTGTCGTGCGCAGCGGCGATATGATCGAGCTTGACGTCGCCAACCGGCGCCTGCACCTGGACATCAGCGAGGGGGAGTTGCAGCAACGCTTGCAGGCGTGGCAGTGCCCGGTGCAGGCGCCTGCCGGCGGCTACGCCAGGTTGTTCCACGATCATGTCCAGGGTGCCGATACCGGCGCCGATTTTGATTTTCTGCGAGGCTGCCGCGGGGCCCCCATCCCCAAGGACAGCCATTGAACATGCATTGCGTATGACAACGCGGATGGTGTTTTGGTCGAATGAATTCGACCCTACGGGGACGGGCCAGGTGAATTCGACCGGACGTCATGGTTTCGGTCGAATGAATTCGACCCTACGGGGGCGGGTCGCGTGAATTCGACGGGATGTCATGGCTTTGGTCGAATGAATTCGACCCTACGGGGACGGGCCAG
>JAHEBM010000055.1 GCA_024642245.1 Haliea sp. | reverse complement strand
TCCGGATGATCGCCACGCCATCTGCTGCCAGCAGGTCGTATATGCGCTGCATCATGGCACCGGGGTCGAATACATGTTCAAGCACATAGAACGAGGTAATCACATCGTAGCTTCCCCGCTCCAGCTCCACGTCCTCGAAATTCGCCGCATAGGCCGTGATGTGGGGATAGTGTTCACGGCAGTAGGCAATCGCATTTGACGAGGGATCGATTCCCGTGGCCTCCCAGGTCGACGGATCGAACTGGCAGAGAAAGTGTCCGTAGGAGCTGCCGATATCAAGTATCCTCCCTCCCCCCCTTTTCGCGCTGAGCTGCGCATGTGCACTGGAGAAGATACCGGCCATCTCCCCACCCCAGGATTCGGGCAAACCGGTCTGGTCGGGATAATACTCCTCGTAAAAATCCTTGAGATCGGCCATGCAGGGCCTGGGATTGACAAAGACGTAATCGCAGTCGGCACAGCGAACGATATTGAGATTGTTCTCCCGGGTAACGAGATTTTCCCGTCGACTCCCGCAGACCGCGCAGGGAATATTTTCCAACGGTCTCCTGGGCGTGTAGGGCTTGTAGAAGTAATTTTTATTCATGGGCCGCAAGTATATAAGTTATAGTTGCCGAGTCGAGATATTGTTACGCCGCAATGAATTACTCCCAATGAAACTGGTTGAGATCAGCACCGATCAACAGGCCCTGATGGCCTGCGCCAGCCTGTTGCAGGCCGCATTTCCCGACTCGACGCATCACACTGTCGAGTATCTCACCTGGCTGTATTGTCACAACCCGGCGGGCCCGGTCGTGGGATACAACGCCTGGGAGGGGGACGTGATCATCGGCCACTACGCCTGCATTCCGGTCGAAATGTACCTGGACGGTGAGACCCGCGTGGGCCTGCTGGCGCTCCACACCGCCATGCATCCGAACTACCGCAACGCCGGTGTCATTTACAGCCTGGCCAGGAAAACCTGCAAGCTGGCCGCACAGCGGGGCTTTGCCTGTATTTATGCCGTGGCCAACGCCGCCAGCACACCGGTTTTCGTCAAGGCCCTGGGTTTCCAGTTTGTCTGCCAATTGAGCGCGGCACTGGGCCTTGCCGGTTTACAACCGGATTGGGAGAAAGCCCTCGAGGGCAATCGCTTCAGGCGTCGCTGGAGTGCCGCCAGCGCGCGTTGGCGCGCCGCCAATCCCGCCAACCCCACCAGCCTGCAGGCGCACGACTCGCACGCAATGATTTTTCGCGCCCATACGCACATCCCCATGATCGCTGCTTACGGACTGATGCCCGTGGAGCCGCCCGCACCCGCAAACTGCGGAAGCACTACAGGGCCGATCAAGCTGTTTCTCGGACTGCTGCCCGAAGGCAGCTGCCGTTTTCCGACTTACCTGCCCATTCCCGAACGATTCAAGCCCTCGCCCCTGAATTTCATTTATCTGCCCCTGCTGGAAGGCGCCCCACAGACACTGGCCAGGAATGAGATCATACTCGGTGTGCATGATTTCGATCCCTATTAACAGTATCGGCCGATGAACCTGTTTCTCTTTGCCCACCAGGACGACGAATATGGCGTCTACCCTGTGCTCGAGGAGCTGGTAGGCAGGGGCGAAACCGTCAAGGTTATCTATCTCACCAGCGGCACCCTCGATGGCAGCCGCTGCGAGCGACGCAACCACGAGAGCATGCGGGTCCTGTCCAGAATTGGCGTGGCCACTTCCCAGGTCCGTTTTCTCGGCACCGAGTCGGGCTTTCCCGACGGCAGGCTGTGTGAATACGCCGAACAGGCAGCAGCGGAACTGCGGCAGATTTGCGCCCGGGGCGAGTCACCCACCCGGATATTCAGCCCCGCGTGGGAGGGTGGACACCAGGACCACGACGCCACCTACATCATTGCCTGTTACCTCGCCGGGGTATTTTCCTGCACCGATGCGAGCAGGCAGTTTCCCCTCTACACCGGGCAGGGACTGCCCGCAAGCCTGTGGCACACCTTTTACCCGCTGGCGGATAATGGGCCAGTGGAGACCAGCCGGATGAACTGGCGGCAGCGCCTGCGCTACCTGGGATACTGCCTGAGTTACCACTCCCAGTGGCGGACCTGGCTGGGTTTGTACCCCATGTACGCGCTGCACATCCTGGTCCACGGCAAGCAGTATCTACAGCCGCTAAACCCGCAGCGGGTGTGCAGCGCGCCGCATCCCGGTCGCTGCCTGTATGAGCGGCGCGGATTCTGTACGCGGGAACAGTTTGTGTATCACACGAGGGCGTTGGTTGATAAAATCACGCACTGACTGATTTTTACGGAACCGGGTGCTCGCAGAGACTGCGGGATGGCGTTCCCATCATCGAGGCACCGGAATGCGAACATTGATCCTGCAAGTGATGGCGGAAGTGGCTGAAAACGCCGACTGCATCCTGGTGGACGATATCAACGACAGTACAGTGTTACTGGAATCCGGACTGGACTCCCTGGGCTTCGCCATCCTGGTGGCCCGCCTGGAAGAAGAGCTGGGACGGGATCCTTTTGCAGAAATGGATGAGGTGGTATACCCCAGGACACTCGGAGAGTTTGTCGCGATTTATGACCGGTGAAAGTAACACCTTGCTGGGGCTGATCAGGCGACATCCCGATCGGGCCCTGCTGATCTGCGACGACGAGGAATACACGCCGTCCGCCCTGCAGCGCGCCGCCCGGGAACTCAGGGCCAAATTGCCCGAAACCGCTATCGGCACCATTGCCCTGCAGTTTGCCAGCACCAGGGACCTGTTGACCGCACTGCTTGCGCTGGACGGCCACGCGCGGGAAATCCTGCTGACGCCGCCCTGCATGGAAGGCGTGGCGCTGCAGCAACTGCTGCAGGCGAGCAACGTTTCCCACCTGCTGAACGATCACGGGCTCTCTGAACTTACCCCCCGGGAACCGCAAACACCGGTACACGAAAATACACAATGGCTGTTTACCACCTCGGGTACTACCGGCACCCCGAAAGTCTATTCCCATACGCTGCGCAGCCTGACGGCAAGCACACGGTCGACGAGCGCGAGCGGCCGTGAATATCGCTGGGGCCTGGTCTACCAGGCCCATCGCTTCGCCGGCATGCAGGTCATCCTGCAGGCACTGGCCAGCGGTAGCGTGCTGGTGGTGCCGCCCTCCATGGAACCCGGCGCCATGGTGGCCTGTTTCGCCCGGCACAGGGTCAATACCCTGTCGGCAACGCCCTCCCAGTGGCGGAAACTGCTCAGTCACGGCGCCATTCGCGAATGCGCACTGGAACAGATCACCCTCGGGGGGGAAATTGCGGACCAGGCCATTCTTTCCGCCCTGCGCCGGGACTTCCCAGGAGCAAGAATTGTGCACATTTATGCGTCCACCGAGGCCGGCGTCGGTTTTTCCGTGTCCGACGGCCAGGCGGGTTTTCCTGCAGCCTGGCTGGGGGAGGGCCCACCACTGGCCATGAAAATTTCCGCTGCGGGCTCGCTGCTGGTGCGGGGGCCCGCCCTCTCCCAAAGCGCGTCCCTGGACCGACGGCTGACGCCGGATGGTTATCTCGATACCGAGGACAGCGTACAGGTGAATAATGGCCGCGTGTATTTCCTGGGGCGAGCCACAGGCGTCATTAATGTCGGGGGCAACAAGGTTCATCCCGAGGAGGTCGAGAACCTGGTCCGCGAAATGCCCGGGATCGAAAACGCGCTGGTCAGCGCCCGCAACAGCCCGATCATGGGGCAGCTGGTGGCCTTACAGGTGCAGGCACGCGCACAGTCCGCCGAGGAACCCGGCGCGCTGAAGCGGCGCATACGTGAACACTGCCGCCAGCACTTGCCTGATTACAAGGTGCCCGCCCTGATTACCGTGGTTGAAGACCTTGCCGTCTCCGAGTCGGGAAAGGTCGACAGGAAACAAGCCGTATGAAAGTCGTCGTCGTGACAGGCGCCACCCGCGGTCTTGGCCTGGCCATAGTCAGCAAGCTTTCCCGGGAGGGTTACCGGCTGGTCGCCATCGGCCGCAACTGCAGCCCCGAACTGTCCCGGCTAATAGCGGCATCCGACGGTGGCATCGCTTTCGAGCCCTATGATTTCAACGACACCGGGGGCATCCATCAATTTGCCCTGCACCTCGGCCGGGAGTACGGCAGGATCTACGGACTGGTCAACAACGCTGCCGTGGGACACGATGGCGTACTTGCCACCATGCACGAAAAGGATATATCCGAACTGCTGCGGGTCAATGTCGAGGCACCGATACTGCTCACCAAGTACCTCCTGCGCCCCATGCTCATCAACGGCGCCGGGCGGGTGGTCAATATTTCCTCCATCATGGCCACCACGGGGTTCAGCGGCCTGGCCGCCTACGGTGCGACAAAGGCGGCCCTGGGCGGATTTACCCGGTCGCTGGCCCGGGAAGTCGGTCGCGCGGGCATCACGGTCAATACGGTGGCGCCGGGCTATATGCAGACTGATATGACCAACGCCCTGCAGGGCGAAAAACTGGAGTCGATCAAGCGCCGCAGCCCGCTGGGAAGGCTGGCGGGTGTCGAGGACGTCGCCGAGGGCGTCGCTTACCTGATGGGGGAGTCCGCCGCAATGGTCACCGGAACCACATTGACGATCGATGCCGGGAGCACGGCGTGAAGCCGTCGACCCCCGCATGCGGGGCGCCCCGATGATTGCCGTCGTCATCCCCAGCTACAAGGTATCCGACGCGATACTCGGGGTCATCGCGTCGATAGGGCCGGAGGTCGATACCATTTACGTGGTCGATGACGCCTGCCCCGAGCAGTCCGGAAAAATCGTGCAGGAAAGGTGTACTGACCCGAGGGTCAAAGTCCTGTTTCACAGCAGCAACCAGGGTGTCGGTGGCGCGGTCATCACCGGCTACCGCGCCGCGGTAGAGGATGGCGTCGAGATCATCGTAAAGGTGGACGGTGACGGGCAGATGGACACCTCCCTTATCCCCTACTTTATCGAACCCATCCTGTCGGGCGACGCGGATTACACCAAGGGCAACCGTTTTTACGAGGTCGAAAGCGTCACCAAAATGCCGTTTGTGCGCATGATCGGCAACGCGGGCCTGTCCTTTCTGACCAAGCTGTCCTCCGGCTACTGGGGGCTGTTTGATCCCACCAACGGTTATACCGCCATCTGCGCCAAGGTGATCCCCTACCTGCCGCTGGACAAGTTGGCGAAGGGGTATTTCTTCGAGAGCGACATCCTGTTTCGCCTCAATACGCTGCGCGCCGTGGTTATCGATTTGCCCGCGGACGCGATCTATGGCGACGAGATCTCCAACCTGAAGATTGCCCGGGAAATGCCCCGGTTTGCGTACAGGAATTTATGTAATTTCGGCAAACGGATTGTCTACAACTATTTCGTGCGCGACTTCAGTTTCGCGAGCCTGGAATTGATCATGGGGGTCGCGCTGACAGGATTTGGCGCCATCTTCGGCCTGACACACTGGTTGCGCGGCCTGCAAATGGAGTCCCTGGCCAGCGCCGGCACCGTAATGCTCGCGGGCCTGACCGTGATGGTCGGCATTCAAATGCTGCTTGGGTTTCTCCAGCACGACATTTCCAACCAACCCACTTTCGCCCTCCAGCGCAAGATCAGGCCGCGAGGCCTCGATCGCCAGGTATCCAGCCGCAACAGGTCACCAAGATGATTTTCAGTGCAACCCAGTGGGCCGCCATCGTGTGCGTGGTCGGCATGAGTATCGGCCAGGTTTTATTCAAGGTCAGCGCCATGTCGCTCAACGAAACCGGGTCGATTTTTTCGCCGCGGACATTTTTTATCCTGGCCGGCACCTTTGGCGTCTATGTTCTGGTATCCGTTGGCTGGGTGTGGGTCTTGCGCAAGGCCCATCTGGGTGAAGTGTTTCCCTTTTACTCCCTGGCCTACATCCTGGTGCCGCTGGCGAGCTACCACTTTTTTGACGAGCGCTTCAGCAGCGGTTACCTGCTGGGGGTGGCGCTGATCATTGCGGGCCTGCTGCTGTGCGGCAGAGGGTAGTTCTTGGGCGGTGAGATAGACCAGAGGATCTGGCAGGTGGTGTCAATGATTCCCGCCGGCAAGGTCGCCACCTACGGCGATGTAGCGCACCAGGCGGGCCTGCCCGGAGGCGCGCGACGCGTCGGGCGCGCACTGCGCGGACTACCCGGGGACACCCGCATCCCCTGGCACCGGGTGATCAATGCCAGGGGCGAGATCGTGGTCCCCGGGGGTTCAGGCGCCAGGGCGCTCCAGCAGGAACGACTGGAACAGGAGGGTGTTCATTTTTATTCGAACACCCGGCTCAGCCTTCGCCAGTACCGCTGGCAGCCGGGATGAAGCCCCTTGCGGGCGTCAACAATGCAGGCGTAACCCGCAGCAGGCAACCAATCCTATCAGGAACCGGTCAATGACAAGCTCTGGCACAAGCCAACGACAAGCAGCACGGGAGCCTTTCCCACGCGAGGCATGGCAGCACATAAAAATCGAGATGCCCGGCAGCCTGGAGTTGTTTGGCAGTCACAACCGGGGCCATTTGCAGGTCACCCTGAGCAATGACTCCAGCCACGTTCTGGAGCCGCACAAGCAGGCGGAAATCGCCTACGCTTTCCGGGTCCTCGACAGCGAGGGCGAGGTGATTATGGCCGACGGTATCAGGACTCCCCTGAGCCAGGCCGTGGCGCCGGGCGAGAGGCATACGCAGATCGTGAATGTCGCGATTCCACAGCAATACCTGGAGACCGCCGCCGCCATTCGCGTGGGCCTGCTCGACGAGGGACGTTATTGGGTTGAGAGCCTGCTGCCGGGACACCCCTGCGACGTTCGGCTGATGCCGGCTGCGGACCGGAACGGTGTCGAGGCGCTGCTGGCCGCGGGCAGCCAGATATGGGAACGGGGCAAGAACAACAAGCTGCGCTGGCCCTACAGCCCGATAATGGTTTCCGAGCGCCACAAGCTGCTCTACATCCCCATCGCCAAGTGTGCCTGCACCTCCCTCAAGTTGATGATGGTGAAGCTGGCGGAAGTGGAACGGGCGGACGTTGCCGAGGAACTCGACATCCATTTCATCACTGACCGCTTCAATACCGGTGTGCAGCTGAAAGACAAGCCCATGGAACTGGCCAGGGAGATCCTGGCCTCGGACGAGTACTTCAAATTCAGCGTTATCCGCGATCCCTACGAACGCCTGGTCAGCGCCTTCCTGGAGAAGTTCGTCTACAAGCGCACCAGCAGGCACAACCTGGCGCACACCCGACCGGTGATCAGCGCTATCCAGGGCACCGACGACATCGACCTGCAGACCGGGATCAGCTTTGACCAGTTCATACAATACATCCTGCAGCAGGACCCCTACGACCTGGACCCCCACTGGCGACCCCAGTATCTCTACCTGCTAGGCGTGCCCCATCTCAGCAGGGTTTTCCGCCTGGAGAACATTGTCGAACTGGAGCAATACCTGCGGCAGAACCTGGGAATTACGGTAGAACTGGCTCACGCCAACGCCACCCGAAAATCGGAAACCGTCCTGCCGCAGGCCAGCACGCTCACCGCTAACGCGTTTGATAACCGGCCGGCTATCCACCCCGACTCCTTCCTGACCAGCCCCCATGCCGAGGCGATCAGGCGGTATTACCGGGAAGATTTCCGGCTCCACCAGGCGGCGGTCTAGCACGCGTGCGACACCTTCCCGCCCTGGACGGGCTGCGCGGCCTTGCGGTCATCGGTGTGCTGCTGTTTCACGGCGAATTCACCTGGGCCAGCGGCGGCTTCCTCGGGGTTTCGACGTTTTTTGTCCTTTCGGGTTTCCTTATCACCAGCCTCCTGGTGCGCGAGTGGCATGCCAGCGGCTCAATCCGTCTCGGCCCATTCTGGGCACGCCGGTTCCGGCGACTGCTACCTCCGGCCCTGCTGACGCTTCTGCTCGTGGCGCTGCTGTGGTGGCAACTTGGCAGCCCCGAGCAGCTCGCACGGTTGCGCTGGGACCTGCTGGCCGCCCTCGCCTACGTGGCGAACTGGCGCTTCTACTTTTTGGGAACCAGCTATGCCGATTTGTTCACGGCGGCCAGCCCACTGCTGCATTTCTGGTCGCTGGCGATCGAGGAGCAGTTCTACCTCTTTTACCCACCCATCGTGCTTGCGCTCTTTCTGGCAGGCGGCCGCCGCCTGCTGGTGGTCGCGCTCCTGGCCGCCACGGGGCTATCGGTGGGCCTGACGCTCTGGCTGGGAGCCGATCTCGATCGCGTGTATTACGGTACCGACACGCGCGCGGCGGAACTGCTGATCGGTGCACTGCTGGCCTGCTGGTGGTCGAGGCCAGGCCCTGTCCAGCCCCCGGGTGGTCCCACCATGCCACGCGAAGGCAGGAACGTACTCCTGGACATCGCCGGGCTCGCTGCCCTGGCCGGGGTCTTCTGGTCCTGGGGCGCCATTAACAAAACCTCGCCGATCCTCACCGGAGGGGGACTGGCACTCTACGCCCTCGCCACGGGCCTCATCATCTACGCCGGCACCCGACCCGGACTGGTAACCCGGTTGCTCTCAATGCGCCTCCTGTGCCAGGTGGGCCTGGTTTCCTACGGCCTCTATCTCTATCACTGGCCGGTATTTTTGATCCTGGACGAGCAGCGCACCGGCTGGTCCGGGGTCCCACTGTTCCTGCTGCGCATAAGCGTGACAAGTGCGATCGCCGTCGCCTCCTACCACCTTATCGAAATGCCCATCCGCAGGAACCGGCTACTGAAGTCGGACTGGCGCGCGCTTGGCGCCGCCGTCGCCAGTGTCCTGCTGATCGTCGTTTGCGCCGTCGCCGTTACCCTCGATCCGCCCCGCAGCACCATCCCCTATGCCAGCGTCCGGCTCGATGACTTCCCGACAATACTCGAGCCGCAACCGGGTGCGGCCGCCGCGCGCCCCGCGGAAACCGCACCCGGTAGTTCGGCCATCGCCACCGTGTTGATTCTCGGGGATTCCGGTACCGTGGACGCATCACCGGCACTGCGCGCGGTATTTGAGGCCGCCGGCGCCTCGCAGGTGGTGGAGAGCGCGTTCCCGGGTGTCGGGCTCAGCAACCCGAACCTGGACTGGCGCGGGGCCTATGCCCAGCAGATCGAGCGGCACCGGCCCGACCTTGTCATTATGATGCTTGGCGGCTGGGACACCGGATTCGTGAGCGAACAGGGCGACGAGGCTTACACCGGGATCGTGGACGAGGCCGCGACCCTCCTCACGAGCGGGGGGGCAAAACTGCTCTGGCTTTCCATGCTGCCAGGTGGAACATCGCCTGAACGCATTCCCGATCGTATCTATGAACACCTTCCCGGACACTTCCCGGGGACGGTGGCCTACGCCGACATTGAAACCGCGCTGCGGGCACCGGCGGGGGCGGACTCCCTGGAAACCATGCCGGGAGCGGAACCATGGCCACGTTCCTACATCGACAGCCTTGGCAACAGGGTACTTCTGCGCAAACCGGATTTCTGGCACCTGTGTCCCGCAGGAGCACAGCGGCTTGCCGCCGCGACCCACAAGATCGCCATGGGCCTGGGGTGGGCCGGCCCGGTAGTGCGCGATTGGGAAGGCGGCACCTGGCGCGAGGATCCTCGCTACAACGACCCTCCCGGTGGCTGCGACGCCGCGGGAGCGGGTACATAAGGCGGGGCCTATATCTGCCAGAAATCCGGCGGTTTGCCCCAGGCCTCGAGAAATTTCCGGGCATCGGGCAATACCCTTTCGCGCACCATGGCCAGGGACCGGGGATCCCATTCTATCGGCTTGCGAAAAGCCCGGCGCAAGCGGAGCGGCCGCAGCAGTCTATCCTGCTGTTCCGGGTCCAGCCTGGCGAGCCTGAGACCGGACCAGTTCCGGGTCCGGAAATAACGCAGAATGCGGGTGTCGTAGTACTTGTTGCTGCCCTCGTTGAGGCGCAAATCCCTGTCCACCCGAAACCGGCTGTCCACCCCGAGGTGGCTGAAACACCGCGCCATCTCCCGCTGGGGATCGCGCTGAAGATCTTCCAGGAAAACGACCGCAATAGACGCGGCGCCAAATGCATTCACATACTTGGAAATACGCGCAAAGAACAGCGAGTCCTCGATCATCTGGGGGAAGCGTTCGAGATTTTGTGCCAGGCCATAGGGCGCATTCAGGCCAAACTTGACGCCGCTGTGGTGCATTTCCCGATAGCTGGATTCAATGCGTCGCAGCGGGTGCCTGGCAATAAAAATAAACCGGCAGTCAGGGTTGTTCTCGCGAATTCTCGCGATGGAGATGTCCTCTGTCCTGTGGTCGGAGTAACTCACGCTACCCTCGCCCAGCAATTGCCCCGGCAGGGCCGGGGAAAAATGCTGGATGTAATCCGCCTGCTGCGCAGGGAAATTTTCGGAGCTGAAATACCACAGCTCCTTTAATTCCGGAATGTAGATCTCAGGGTGCTGGGCCAATAACACGCACAGGGTGGTTGTACCGCATTTACTGAACCCCGGGACCAGGAAGTCGATCTTGATCATCGGCCTGCGGCACTCAAGCGGGTTTTCGGGCGATGATCGATTGCGATTTTGGCAACAAGCCGTTGAGCGCCTCGCGGATTTTATGGCCATCAGGATGCGCCTGTACCAGCTGCCAAAGCTGCACCCAGTGTTCGACAATCGGGTGTTTGTTATCCAGCGGCAAACCGCCCCCGGGCTCGCAGGTCATCCACGACAGGGGCCAGAACACACTCCAGAAACAGCCTGTAAACCTGTGGCTTTCGATCTCCAGGCCGGCATCGCGCACCAGTGTTTCGAATGCCTGCGCGGTAAATATGCGGATATGGTTAGGCTCCTGGAAACACTCCGGCGGCGCGGTGGCACTGACAAATTGCTCCGACCGCGAATCCGGCACTGAAATAAGCAGCTGCGCACCCGGCTTCGCAATCCTGATCAATTCGCGCAGGAACTTGGCGGGATCGGGCACATGTTCGAGAACCTCCGTGCAGATGACCAGGTCGCCAACGGCATCATCAATGGGGATCGGGTCGCAATCTGACTGGATCGCCCGGTACGCTCGCGCGGATGTCCTGATGCGCTCCTCGGTCCGGGCCAGCCGCTCCGGATCCTGGTCGACAAACAACACTTCCGCCCCCTGCGCGGCCACAAAGCCTATATAGCCGCCATCACCACAGCCCACGTCGATGACAGTATGACCGGGCAAGATGGGAACACCCCGCGTGATCTCTCCTGTCTGGTCGTTGAACCAGCCTTCACTTTTCCGATCGAAGATGCCCACGTCGGCGGACAACACACGGTTTCCTTCAGCCATTCTTCACTTTGCTCCATTTCCACTAATACCCGAGTATAAATGTATCGCGCAGAACAAGCCCGCGCTGGCACGGGCTTTCACTTCTGCCCCACCGCAGCAACCCGGATTAAAACCAGCCAGGTTCACCCCGGCTTACGCGCGACGATAGCCTGCGTTCTCGGCAGTAACTCATTGAGCGCCGAGCACACTTTTTCACCCTGGGCATGGGCCTGCACCCCCTGCCAGAGTTGTATCCAATGATCGGTAATGGGATGGGGTTCATCGAGAGCCTCACCGACACCGGGCGCAGCGACCAGCAACGATAATGCCAGGTACATATTCCAGAAGCAGTCCAGCGCCTGCTGGCTCTCGATTCGCAAACCGGCATCGCGCACCAGGCGCCCCAGATCCCCGGCAGTGAAAAAGTGGGTAGGCCCGTGTTCCTGGAAAAAATTTTCCGGCGCGACAGCGGCAATGAATTGCTCGGACCGCGCGTCCGCCACTGTAAGGAGAATACGCCCACCCGGCCTGGTCACCCGCACCAATTCGGCCAGCAGTGCGGCGGGATCGGGCACATGCTCCAGTACCTCGGTGCATATTACCAGGTCGCCGCTGGCATCCGGCAGGGGAACGGGGTAGCACGGTGACAGTATCGCCTTGTAGGCATGCGCCGCGGACTCCCTGACACGGGCCCGGGTCACCGCGAGCCGTTTTTCGTCCGTATCCAGAAAGATCACTTCTGCGCCACGACCGGCGCAGAAACCGATGATACCCCCGTCGCCACAGCTGACATCGATTACGGTATCGGTGGACCTGACGCGCAAGCCCCTGGTGAGCTCGCCATTTTTAATGTCGAACCAGCCCTCGCGGAGCCGATCACGCAGGCCTGTATCCGCCGCTGTGGGCCTGTCTGTAGGGTTCATTCGCGAGCCGACCTGCCGTTTCCAGCGGGCGTTATCGCAGGCCTCCCGATGGTATCAGCGCGCTCACGCCCGGTACCGCCGGGCACAGTTCGCTCGACCCCGCGCGCCATCAGGCAACGGCCAATTCCCGTCACCTGGTCACCTCCGCCAGGAAGCGCGCCAATAGCCCCTGTACCTTGCTGCTTGAGCAATGTTCCGCGGTGACCACGGCCGCCGCCCGTCCCATTGCATGGACCCGGTCGGGATCAGATTCAATCAGGGCTGAACTTTCTACAAAGCACTGGCGCAGGGAATCCCAATCGATCCGCTGGGTGGTGGTTCTGTATGCCCTTCTGGGGTCTATGGGCCAGGCCTGGGGTTCGAGGCTGGAGCGCACTATGAACGCATTGTCCCGGCTAATGTAGCTCTCCATGGCCGTATGATCCGGCGCAATGGCCGGCACCCCTTCGGCCATAAACTCCAGCAATGGCAGGCACTGACCCTCTGCGCCGGATGCATTCACGTAGAAGTCGGTGGCCTGTTTCAGGGCGATCAATTCCTCGCTGGAAAGAAAGCCGTGAATCGCGACTATCCGGCAGCTGAAGGGGTGGAGCTTGGAAAACAACAGCAGGAGGTCGCCCATGAACACGGATTTATTGTGGTGCGACATTTTGAGCACCAGGGTCCTGGTAGAATCCCCCCGGAATGCCCAGCAAAATGCCGTCACGATGTCTTTCCAGTTTTTCCTGCCGTCCTCCGGGTTGAATACCGAGGTATAAACCGTTCCATCCAGCTGCAGGCAGGTCGTCTCGGACGGGTTCGTCGCCTCGTGCCGGGCAGTCGTTACAGGCGCTGGTTTCGTGTCGTGAACCGGGCGTATCACCAGCGCCCTCAGTCCCAGGCCCAGGGTGCGATGATCGCGGGCGCCGGGCAGGGGCACCGCGACCAGCCCGGAAAAATGCACGCCGTTGGCCCGCTCGGATACGTTATATCGCAGGGTGACCCTGGTCATGGTGGCGGGAAGCACAAGCTCGCGCGTGCAGTCGCCGATTTGCACCACGACCGTACCGCCCTGGTTTTCCCCGTATCCCACCACATCCAGCTCGAGCTCGAATTCCCCCGACAGGTACCAGGGCAGAATGATCTCGGGGGTCGCGGTTCGCGACCAGCAGCCCCAGTCCTCCTCGGCGTAAAAACCGACCAGGTATTGCCCGGCGGAGTCTCCCTTCGACACAAAGGCCCAGGATACCTCCCGGCCATCCCAGTCCGGCACACCCTCCCCGGAACTGGCTGGCAACAGGTTCTTTACCGTCACGCGTTCCTCGTCGATATCACAGGCCCTCGAATCAACCAGGGAGGCGCCGAGCCGCAAGGGCGGGCGTGTCCCGCCCGGTGCACGGCCGGTGTCCGCAGCCGGGGCCAGCGCATCCACCGGCGCGGGGATGGTGACTACCCGCGGGCCACTCCCCACCTGCCGGCGTATGATTCTGGTCGCATAGTCCGAAATCGTGATGACGTTGCCGATCTCCCTCAGCGCAGTCACCCAATTGACCTGGGCACCGCCGGCATCCCAGTCCTCGTCGGGAATGCTGCCAAACTCCCAGGCCATGACGCAGACCGTCGGACAGCGCAGGTGCCGGGCTGTCGTATGCGGGGGACTGAAGGATAGGAATACCGCCTTGTTCCCGCTGGCGATCGCCTGGGCATGGATCGGGTCGACCTCGCTCAGGGGGTCATCGACGACCCGCACATCGCCCAGTTTCTCCAGGATGGGCAGGTACTTCTGCAGGATGAAATAGTAGCTGTAATCGGCCTTGCCCAGGTCGCGACTGACAGTACCGGCCCGGGTTCCGGAATAGACGATAATGATCATGCTAGCGCCCATGGTCGTCCTCCAGCGCATTGAGCACCGCCTGGATGCCGCGCCTGGCGACCTCATTGGAACAATAGGCTCGCTGTGCTTCGGCCGCCGCCTCCGACATCGCCCGGTAACGCCGCGGCTTGCGGCGGTATACACGCGCACTGCCGGAAAATGCCGCCACCAGTGACTCCCAGTTGATGCGCTGCCACAGGGTCCGAAAAACCTGCCTGGGATCCTGTGGCCAGAAAGTGAGTTCCGGGGAGGACTGCACGACAAATGCGTTCGCCGGGCTTATGTACTCGCCCATGGCGGTGTTATCAGGCGCCACCGCTGGAACGCCAGCGGACATAAACTCCATCAGCGGCAGGCACTGCCCCTCGCCGCGGGAGGCATTGACGATGAAATGGCTGTGCCGCAGCAGCTGCTCATAGGCCTCCTCGTCCAGAAAGCCGTGAATAAAGATCAGGCGACACTTGAACGGGTGCAACTCGATCAGGAAGGTGAAGATATCCTCGTACAATTCGCGCAGGTCATGGTAGGTGATCTTTATCAGCAGGGTCGCCCCGGCATCGTCGCGAAACGCGTAGACAAACCCCGTGATGATATCCTCCCAGTTCTTGCGACCGTCCTTGGGATTGAAAATCGCGGTATACAGGATGGCGCGCGGTGTGAACTGGCGCGCGAAGAAATTGCGAGCTGCCGGCCACGACATGAGCGACTGGTAGCGGGCCAAAAACCGCTGCGGGCTATGCCAGGGCTCCGGCTCCGGCACGATCGGCTGCAGGTTTATGCTGGCTATGCCAATGCCCAGGACGCGCGGGTCATTTTCCCCTCCGGGACCGGTCTGCAGGCCAGATAGTGCCAGGTAATCCGTGGGGACCACCCCGAAAAAATCGACCTCGTAATGACTCCAGCCGTCCTGGATGGTGATGCTGCCGCGCTGCTCCCCGAGGCACACCTCGAGCACCCGGTCGTTGTTATGGAGGATATGAAACAGGTCTATCGCCAGTCGCAGGTCCCCGGACACCTGCGTGGGGAGCTGGATGCAGCAGCTGGCTGCGGCCGTCCAGCGCCCGGGCGGTTCATGCTCGTGCAGGCCGTCGCACACCAGGTCCGGCCGCGACAGCTCAAGCCTCAGCGTATCCGTCGCCGGTTGTTGCGCCAGGGGTCTTCGCACGCCGATGTGCGACACACCCATACCGATGTCCCTGGGATCCGCTGCCCCCAGTGCCCGCTCGCTCACGCCGATAATAGCCAATACATTGGTCGGGTGCTCGATGTTGAGGCGAAAAACATGGGTGCGCAAACCCTCGGACAGCAGCAGGTCTGCGCTGGCCGAGCCCATCTCCAGGCGGAGCCGCTTGCCGATATTCTGGACATAGCCCCGCACGGTAATACTCAGCTCGATCTCCCCCTCGAACGCGCAATCGAACAGGAACCAGGGAAACCCGGAGCGGGACCAGACGCCCCAGGGCTCGGCATCATTGAACCCGATCAGGGTCAACTGGGGGTGCTCAAGCGACAGGTCATAGTGCAGCGGTACCTCGTCCCACAGGCCGCTGAGCATGCGCGCGCGGCCGCCCGGGGCCCCCTGTCGTGGCCTGATGGAGGTATTGCTGATGAGATAGTCATCGCTGTCTATAACGGTGCAGTCCAGTGCCAGCCCCTCCAGGCCCCGGGGCGGCGATTTTCGCCGCGTTTCCCGCACACCCTGGCAGCTGTCCCAGATAGGCGCGGGTATGGACTGGATCGAATAATCCTGGCCGAGCTGTGACTTCACCACATCCAGGGCATAGCGGGAATGTGTGATGGCAGAGCCGGCCACTTGCAGTGCCCTGACCCAGTTGTCCCGGGGGCTGGAAAACGCCTCATCGGGGATGGTGCTGTATTCCCAGGCAAATACCGGGATGGCCGGGCAGAGGGTAATAGCAGCCACCTTGTTGGGGGGAGTGAATGACAGGTAGACGCATTGTCCCGACTGCTGGTGCCGGGCCACATCGTCATCGCCGGGTGCCTGCTCGAGAATCCGCACCTCGCCGAATTCCTGCAACAGCGGCAGGAATCGTTTCATGACGAAATAATAACTGTAGTCAGCCAGCCCGAGGCTCTGTTCGATGTTGCCGCTGGTCAGCGGCGAATACACCAGGAATATCATGTCAAGAGCACCTTCGCCATGGCCGCCGCGGACCGGTTCCAGTCATAGGTGGCGGCCTGCGCACGCGCTCCGGCGCGCAAACGCTCGTAGAGGGACCGGTCTTCAGTCACCGAGGTCATGGCCTGGAGTATTTCATTCTCGGACAGGGGATTCACGTAGCAACCACAGGCGCCGGCCACTTCGGACATCGCCGAGTTTTCGGAGGTGATCACCGGCACCCCGAGGGACAGCGCTTCGACTATGGGCAGGCCAAAACCCTCGTACAGCGAGGGCATCAGCAGCGCGTACGCGCCGTGGTAGAGATCCCGCAGGTCGCTGTCATCCACTTTCCCCAGCAGTTCGACGTGTTCGGCAAGTCCAAGCTCGTGCACCAGTTGCGCAATACGCTGCCTGCCCCACCCGGCTCCGCCGGCGATTTTCAGCGGCATCGCCCCGGGGCAATCGGTGACATAGCGACGAAACGCCCGCAGCAGCCGGGGCAGGTTTTTTCGCGGCTCCAGGGTGCCGACAAACAGCCAATAGTGGCCCTCGCCCGCCGTCGCTGAACTGGCGGCGGCAACCGTGCCCTGCAACATACTGGCCCCGGGAACGACCACCACCTTGTGGGCATATTGCGGAAAGTGATGCTCCAGGCGCTGCCCGGTAAATCGCGATACCACGGCGATAGTGTCGGCCCGGGCCAGGGACCTGGGTACGAAAAAATTCTCGATCTGCCGACCGGGAAAACGCATGGTATCGCCGCGATCCCTGAACACCAGGTCGTGGATGGTGACCGCGGTGCGAATGGCGCGCGGCAACCCCGGCGGCAACTGGTGCCGCGGCCCCCAGAACACGTCGATGCGGTCCCGCCTGGCCCACAGCGGAAAAAACAAGCCGGCCAGCTGCCCAGCCCGCAGCGACCGGGGCACGCCCGCCGTGCGGTGATGGATATTGGGCAGGTCAAAATCCGCCCTGTCATAGGCCTGGGGCGAATAGAAGAACCACTGGCCACCCAGCCGGGTCATACGGTACAGCAACTCCCGGGTATAGCGGTATATGCCCGTGCCCGGATGGCACAGGGGCCGCGCATCCACTGCTATACGATGCTCAGGCACCAGTCTCCTCCCGGCGCACAGCCCTCATGCAACGAGCTTCCTGAAAACATCGACGAGGGCATCCGCGGTGCCTTGCCAGGTGTAGTCGGCACTTCTTGCAAGTCCCTGGGCGAGCGCTGCCTGTCGCCAGTCATCATCCTCCAGCGCCCGCTGCAATGCCAGGCTCATAGCCGCCACGTCTGCCGGATCCACTTGCAGGGCACTGCCTGCGCACAGTTCCGGCAGCGCAGAAGTGGCGGCGCAGACGACCGGTACACCGCTGGCCATTGCCTCCAGCACGGGCAGGCCGAAGCCCTCGTAAAAGGAAAAATAGGCGAAGGCCGCGGCCCCTGCGTACAGGGCGCACAGGTTCTCTTCCGGCACATAATCGAGGTAAATCAGCTCGCCGGCCCGACGCATCCGTTCGATCTGCGCCATCAACGGGCCACTGTTCCAGCCGTAGGCCCCGGCAATGACCAGCGGGTACCGTTTGCGCAGTGCCGGCGCCAGGCGGCGATAAGCCTGCAGCAATCCCCCGAGGTTCTTGCGCGGTTCCAGGGTACCCACGCTCAGCAGGTAGCCACCGGGCTCGAGCCCGTAGCCCGCCATTACCCCCGCAAGCTCCGCCCGTGAATGCGGCCGAAAAGCGGTGTCCACACCCAGCGGAACGGCGGTAACGCGGTCTTCAGGGAGGGAGAACAGCGCCAGCAGCTCGTCGCGCACAAACGCCGAATCGGTTACCAGGTGGTCTGCCCGCTCTACGGAGTGATGAATTTGTTCCCGGAGGTAGTTCACACGGTCACGCGGGTGAAAATCGGGAAAATGAAATACCGAGAGGTCGTGCAGCGTGACCACCGCAAGGCCGCTCACTGGCGGGGCGCTGAAATTGGGCGAATAGTAGATATGCCCGCTATACGCCCCCAGGCTGGCCGCGAGTGCCCGCGCCCGCCGCCGGCGGTAGGGCCCAAGAAATAACTTGTAAGGCAGCAGCGGCTTGAGCCACTGGCGAAAGCTGCCGGCCTGCGCAGGTGCTGGAATAATGCCGGGATCAAAGCTCGCCTGCACCTGGTCACCGCGCAAGAAACAGACGTCGGTAACGCCCCTGGCCAACGGCAGGTGGCGCGCCAGCTCCAGGGCATAGCGGCCAATACCCGACAGTGGCAGGGTAACGGACGTCACATCGAGCAGGATTTTCACCGCCGGGTCTGGTCGCGATACATCCATGCCAGCGTGTCCGCCAGTGGGATTTGCGCCGGTTCGCCGATCGCCGCCGCCAGTTTCCGGTTTGAGCCCACCAGTCGCTTGACCTCGTTGGTACGGACAAAGGCGGGGTTCACGTCCACTTCGATGCTGTAGCCCGCCAGCTGGGCCAGCAGGCCCAGCACGTCCTTGATGGAATAGGCGTGGCCGGAGCAGACGTTATACACTTCGCCCGCCGTGCCATTGACCAGCAGCCGCCCATAAGCAGAGGCCACCATCCTCACGTCATTGAATTCGCGGTAGACATCGATATTGCCCAACGCCACCCGGGGTGCACGCCGGGCGAAATGATCCACCAGCTTGGGCAACAAAAACGCGGGAGACTGCCCTACCCCGGTGTAATTGAACGGACGGGCGATGACAATGGGCAGGACGTCACGCCACTGGTGCGCCATCAACTCCATGGCGTACTTGCTCACGGCATAATCGTTTTCCGGCCGCGCTGGGCATTTCTCGTCCAGGGTCGGCACACTGGCATTGCCGTATACGTTGGCACTACTCGCCAACAACACCTTGTCGGCGGGCCTCCTGCATTCAGCCAGGGCTGCCAGCAGGTTGCGGGTGCCGACGATATTACTGGTGTAAATATCGCTGACGTCACCGTGGCCGACGAAGGCGATGGCGGCCAGGTGCACCACCAGGCGAGGCTGGATACCGGCGACTACCGTCTTGAGTTGCTCGGCATCGCGCAGGTCCACCGCATAATGGCCCGCCGTATCGCCCAGGCCCTGGCCGATACCGACCACCTCATAGCCCATGGACTCGAGTTCCCGCGCCATATAGCGGCCGGTAAATCCGCCCAGGCCGGTAACCAGTGCCTTGCCCGTCATGGTCAGAAGGAGACGCCGCGTTCAACCCGCGACAGGTCGGCTTTCACCATCATCTCGCACAACGCTTCCAGCGCCACCGTGGGCTCCCAGCCCAGCACGTCCCTGGCCTTGCCGGCGTCGCCGATCAACAGGTCGACTTCGGCGGGCCGGTAGAATTCGGGGTTGACGGCAACCAGCTCGGCGCCGGTGCGGGTACAAAGCCCCCGCTCCTGTTCGGCGCTGCCCTGCCACTCCAGGGTTTTGCCGACGGCCTTGAACGCCATATCCACGAACTCCCGCACGCTCTGGGTGCGATTGGTGGCGAGCACGTAGGTGTCGGGCTGGTCCTGCTGCAGCATGCGCCACATGCCATCAACATAGTCGCCGGCAAAGCCCCAGTCGCGCCGGGCATCGAGGTTGCCCAGCTGCAGGCGATCCAGCTGCCCCAGCTCTATCCTGGCGACAGCGTCGGTGATTTTACGGGTCACAAACTCGCGCCCCCGCAGCGGCGACTCGTGATTGAAGAGGATGCCGCTGCAGCCGAATATGCCATAGGACTCGCGGTAATTCACCGTCATCCAGTGGGCATAGAGCTTGGCTACACCATAGGGACTGCGCGGGTAGAACGGCGTGTCCTCGGATTGCGGTACGGCCTGCACCAGGCCGAACATCTCCGACGTGGAGGCCTGGTAAAAGCGGATGGCGGGATTGACTATGCGTATCGCCTCCAGCAGGTGCACGGCACCCACACCGGTGATTTCCGCCGTGGTCACCGGCTGGTCGAAAGACACCCCGACAAAGCTCTGGGCCGCCAGGTTGAACACCTCATCGGCACCGCTGCGCTCGAGCAGGCGGATGGCGGCGCCCGCATCGGTCAGGTCGTAATCTACCAGTTTGAGGTTTTCATGACCCAGTATGCCGACTTCCGCCAGGCGCCAGTGGTTGACGGAACTGGTACGCCGGGTTGCGCCCCAGACGCGGTATCCCTTGTCCAGCAGCAGGCGCGCCAGATACGCCCCATCCTGCCCGGATATACCGGTAACTACAGCATTCTTCATAGGTGGTTTCCTGTTTAAGCCTGGACTGCACAGGTAGCGACAGCGGTCTCTATCGCGTTCCGGAACAGGCGTGTATCGCTTTCATTTTCGCACATCGAGGCGATGATGTTGACCAGCTCCCGATCCAGCATCCGGTACGCCAGTCGGCGCTCGCCAAGCTGTTGCGCCAGGGCCACCAGGTCCCGGGCGTATGCCTCGGCCGAGTGCATGTCCCGCACTTGCTCCCAGCCCCGCTGGCCAACCTCCCGGTACTTGCCCGGCGATGCCAGGGCATCTGTCAGCAGGGTGAACAGGTCCGCGCTCTCATTGGCCACTGATATTTTACATACCGCCTCGTCGGGCAGCTCGCCATACCAGCCCACATCACTGACCAGGGTCGGCAGCGCCGCGGACCAGTATCGCAACTGGCTGGCGGATGCCTCGCCCATGGTGGGCCAGCGCAAGTTTATAGCGAAGTCGGATGAATGCAACGCCTCGTCCAGCTCCGCGTCGCTGACATAGCCGCGCAGGCGAATGTAGGACGCCACCCCGAAATGCTCGGCGTATTGCAGCAGCTGGCGGCTGTTGCTGATATTGCCGAACAGGTCCAGGGTGATGCGCTGCGGACTGTCCAGGCGGCCCCAGGCTTCCATGAATTCCACCAGGCGACGGTTGGGTCCCACGTGCCCGCAGAAGACAAAACGCAGGGGCTCGGGGCGCTCATGGCGGGGCGGTTCCTGCACGGGAGTGGCCGCAGGCAGGTTCAGCTGCAGGACCGGCGTGCCCGCGGGCAACTGCTTGCGCAATGCATCGCGGGCGTAGCGCGAGTGGACGACAACACCGAGCGCCCCGGCAAGAAAGGGCTGGAACAGCGGGTAGCTGGCCACCATCTCATTGTAATCGGGGGCGGATTTTTCGCTGCGGTTGACCAGCGAGCGCACCTCGTCGCCATACTGCCGGCACATCATCTCTTTCCACAAGTCCGGCTGCTCGAGGTCGTGCGACAAGTGCCTGGCGAGGTCCACCAGGCTCAGGTCGTGCAATACCACCAGGCCCGGTTCTTCCAGGGAGCGCTGGAAAATGGGCAGGTGCAGGGGGTTGTTGCCTATATGGTAGACCGGCATCGGCGCCACGCCCGGCTCCGCCACGGGCTGGTCCTTCGACTGCCACCAGGCGGGCGCGGCACACCCGGTCCCGTCGTCGAGCGCGGCAATACCTGCGAACGGCTCGAGGTACGGCAGGATCTGCGCACTGTAACGGGCGATCTCGCTGGATTGGGCATCCAGTGGGGAAAACCAGCTGATATTCATGTGCGCAGCAGGCTCTCCACGATTTTCTCCCAGGACAGGTCAATCTTTTCCACGCGCTCACGCGCCGCCGCGCCCAGCCGCTGCGCTTCAGCGCGATCGTTCCACACCCGGCTGATCGCCAGCGCCATGGCGCGGGGATCCGCCTGCACCAGCAGGCCATTTTTCTCGTGCTGGACGAACTCCGTGGCACCCCCGGCATCCTCCAGGGTGAGAACCGCTTTGGATGACAACATCGCCTCCGGCGTGACGTAACCGTAGTCCTCATCCACCGGGGTAAAAATCACCATGAGGGCGTTGGCGTACAGGTCGAACTTTTCCTCTTCGGATATACGACCACGCCACTCAACCTTGCCACTCACCCCCAGTTCATCGGCGCGCTTCTTCAGTTTCTCCAGGTAGACGGGGCTGTCCGCTTCCCCGGCAAATACCACCCTGACCGGCTCGGGCACGTGCACCAGCGCCTCTATCACCAGCTCCTGGCGTTTTATCGGGGTGATACGGCTGGGAAAGAAAAAATAGTCCCCGTAGCTGTCCACGCGGAATCGTTCCATCGACCGGGGCGGCGGGTACAGCACCTGTGACGCTATATTGTTGTATTGCTTCAGCCGGCCGGTGACATTACGGGAGATAGTGAAAACGCCCTTGCAGGCCTGGATGGCGGCGGAGTCCTCGCGGCGGATCATATCCCGCAGGGCCTTGCCATCGGGCATGGCCGCGAGGTCTGACAGGTGCGAATCCCACAGGTCATAGGCGGCGCGGTGCTGGTGCAGTATCCACAGGGACATTTCCGGATGGGGAATCAACCACATGGGAAATTTAAGGGCGATGACCTTGTCTATCGTCACCCCGTTGAAGTTGCTGACATCCATCAGCCTGGTCGCCAGGATGGTGTTGGCCAGTGTCTGTTGCGGGTACCACTTGAACGGCAGGGTCAGTATTTCAGCGCGGTGGCCCGCGGCCCGCAGCTGTGCCTCCAGGTCCTCGGCCAGCACTTCCGCCCCGCCATAGC
>JAHEBM010000104.1 GCA_024642245.1 Haliea sp. | reverse complement strand
CTGCCAGCGCCAGGCAGAAACCACCGGTCGTCGAGAAAAAGTAGCGCAAGTAAGGCCGGAGCACGCTGGATCACTTACCTGCAACAGGATTTGAACAAGACGGAGGATTGTAACCTGTCGACCTGAACTGCGATAGGGAAGTGGCCGAAGGCTGACGATGGCTTGTACTCGAACCATGGTGCAGCGCGGGAACGCATCGCGAGGCGCCAGGCCTGACGCCTCCCGGGGAGGGTAGCTAGGGGTTCGCGGACTCCACCAACTGCAGGGTGTCGAGCAGTTCGTCCACGGCAGCGTCATCCATGCCACGATTTTCCTCGTCGCAGCTGTAAGTGATAAACAGCAGCATGGGACCGCTGGCCACATACCATTCGCGGATGGCCATGCCTTCCTCAGCAAACCGACTGGCCACACCCGCGAAGTCGCCCAGGGTCGATGGGCGCCAGTCTGCTGTGGTACCTGACTCAGCCGCGGCGATCTCCCGCACTTCGTCGGGGCCGAATTCTCCCTTTTCCTTTTGCAGCGTGGATATCTCGATGCACCCCACGTCGTCGCGATCGCCGACCAGGATGCTGTCTTCCTCGGTGTCGGCCCACCATTCCGGCGGCAAGGCCAGGGTCCACCATTCGGTTTCCAGCACGTTCATGACCTAACTCTCCTGTTCTGCAAGCTGCCTGGACATCAGCAGCGCGTCTTCACGCCCCGCCGCCCGGGAATAGTAGTTCCTGCGCACGCCATCGAGTTGAAATCCGAGCTTTTCGTACAATCTCCTGGCGGGTTCGTTGGAGGCGCGCACCTCGAGGTAGCAGCGCGTAGCTCCCGCAGCACGGGACCGGGAAAGCGCAGCACCCAGCAGGCTGTACCCCAGCCCTACGCCCTGCAGCGAGGGCAGGACGGCAATATTGTGTATACAGGCTTCATCCAGCACCCGGGAAAACACGACAAAACCCTGCAACTGTCCGTCGAGTTCCATGATCAGGGACTGCTCCAGGCTGTCTGCACCGGTACAACACGCGCCGGCAAACTGGGTTTCGGACCAGGGACTGGGGTTCACCAGCTTATCGAGCGCGGCGAGCGCGGCGGCGTCCGCAGCCACGGCGGCCCGCACAACCCCCGGTTCCGGGCTCCTGCTCACGCCTGCTCGAAGAACGGCCGAAGATCCCGCCAAACCTGTTTCTTGAGAAGGGGATCGCGCAACAATTCAGCGGTACTCAGGGTGCGCGCTATATACGCGCAATCCAGCTGGTCCAGTGCCACCCGCGCCTCAGACTCACGACCCAGGAGGACGAGCCCGCGGCACTCCCGTTCCTCCAGCTTGCGCTGGATGAAGCCCGCCAGGCTCGCACGCGCCGCCTCCGGGCCCTGGTCCAGCTGCTGGTTACTGTGCATCGGCCAGTCAAAGCGGGTGGCGACAGCCTGTGGCTGGGCGCCGCCCGGGGTTGCGGCCGCCGCGGAGTCGGAACTTCCTGCACTGGCCCTGGCAATGCCCAGGGCGTGGACCATCGCCTGGATAAGCTGGAGCTGCTCAGGCCCAAAGGATGCAGAGTCGAGCTCCTCGAGCCAAAGCCAGCCGCCGCAGCTGATCGCGGCAACGCTGAACCGGGCCGGCAGAGGCTGCTCTGCCTTTCGAACTTGGGCAGTAACCGCCACCGGCGCGGGCCGGGCAGTCTCGACGCGGGGCAGTTCAATGCCCGGCGCCTTGTTGCGCAGGACCTGCGGCGCGACCTTGTCCTGCTGCCGGCTATCGGCCTGGGCAGGGCCCGGGGCTTGCCTGCGTACAATCGCCAAACGCCGTGTCGCCGCCGCACCGGGCAGCTGGCCGCGAGAGACGTAGCTGTCAGTACCCATTGCCTGCAGGTAGGCCAGTCGTGTCAATTCGTTCATAGGAGCCGCGCGTCACAAAACCATGCGAAAGTCTAACACCTTTCAGGAATGGCTATACCCACCGCCAGCCATGCTCGCGAAAAAAGGTGATGCCGGAACGCACAAAATATTTCACGTGCTGCAGGCCTTTCCTGGCGGCATAGCCACCGTGATGCACGATCTGGATTGCAGGATTGAAAACCAGCCGCCCCTGGCTGCCAAGCCGGATGGACAGGTCAAAGTCCTCAAAGTACAGAAAATACTTGTCACTGAATCCGCCCACGGATTGCAGGGCAGCGGTGCGAAGCAGCATAAAACAGCCGCTGGCCAGGAGCACTTCCGCCTCCCTGCCATCGCTGCAGACATCGCGCATTTCATAGCGGTTGAGGCGCCGACTAAACAGGCGGCGAATCAGGCGCGGTGCGAAGGGTCGCAGCAATAGCACCAGCAAAGACGGGTAACGCTTGCAGAGAAATTCCTGGCTACCGTCCTCTCCCAATACCCTGGGGCTGAGCAACACGATACTGCTGTCCTCCTGCAGGCTGGACAGGCCGACGCGCAGCGCATCTTCTGCTAATTCGGCATCGGGATTCAGCACCAGGTGAAACTCGCTGTGCAGGCGCTTGATGGCAATATTGTGGCCGGCGCCGAAGCCGCGGTTGTCGCGTAAGCCCTGGTACGCCACCCGAAAGAAATCACTTTGGGGCCGCGCGGCGATGGCCCGCTGTGCGCTGTCCCGAAAGTCCGGATCGGAGGAATTATCCAGGACCTCTACCGCCACACGGTCGACGCAGCCGGCCTCATGGGCAACGCCCGCCGCCCGGTACAGGCTTTGCAGCACACGATCGAGCATCTCCAGAGAACTGTGATGCAGTACGATCGAGACCGAAAGGCGAATCCCGTCTGGCTGGCGTTTTTCCATGGCGCGCATGGTAGCAGCAGACCGGCCTGTGACCATAACCCAAGCTGTCGGCATTTTTCCCCAGCGGGTGACCCCCGTCAGTGGTGCTGAACCGTTTGATATAACTACTTGGAATAATACAATGAGAATTTATGCCGCGAGACCAAGTTCCCGCTGGGGACCCGCAAAAATACTTTGTGTAGAAAATCACAAACAAGGTCTATCACCATGTTATTTATCGAGTTTTTGACTTGTTGCGTGGTAACCTGTAAAAAGTGGATTGAATTGTTGACTCTCTGGCTGAACTCTCCAGAATCAGGATGCAACGGATCATAAAATAGACCTGCTCTATAGCGGGCAAAAGGGGATAAAGATGATTACTCGGTTCGCCTCACTCTCAGGCCGCCTGCTGGTGGCTTTTGCAATCCTGTTTACGGTAGCGGCCTGCGGAGGCGGCGGGGGTGGCGGCGGTGGCAGCTTCCTGCCGGATGATGACAAATCCGGCACCTACTACCTGACGCTAAAGCTGCTGGACGCCAGCGGCACTGAAACCAATACGGTAACGTCTGCATCGCCGTCCACCCTGCAGGTGACTGTGACCAAGAACGGCAAGAACGGCGCACCGGTTGCAAATGTCGTGGTGAGCGCGGCAGCCTCAGCCGGTGTTATCTCACCGGCCAGCGGAACCGCCCTGAGTGACGGCTCTGGTGTCGCGGTCTTCCGGCTCGGAGCGGACGCGGCCAAGGGGGCCGGCACCATCACCGCTACCGCCGATGCACCCGCCGGTACGGCCACGGCTACCCTGAATTTCCAGATCGGCAGTCCGGGCCTGCGCCTTGGGTATATCGACAATGACGGCCTCTTTATCGAGAACGAGATCGGCATCGATCCCGATTCGCTGCTGGCCTCACAAGCGATCGCGCAATTGTCCCTGGTTATTCTCGACGAAAATGGCGACCTGGCCAGTAGCGCCGAGACGGTCACATTCAGCAGTGGCTGCCTCTCTTCCGGCCAGGCCGCACTGGATCCGGCCAACCCGCTGATTTCCGGTGATGGTAAAGTCAACACGTCCTATATAGCCCAGGGCTGCTCAGGCAACGACCAGATCACCGCCAGCCTCGAGGGCTCCACCTCCCAGGCCTTTGGCACCATCTCCGTAGCCTCAGCCCAAGCCAACGGTTTTACCTTTGTCGACGCTGTGCCTGCCACCATCGTGCTGCGCGGCACCGGTGGCGGCAGTGGCGAGCGATCTGAGTCCTCTACAGTCACATTCAGGGTCGTGGACAGCAATAACGCCCCTATTGGCGGGATCAAGGTGGAGTTCGCCCTGACCACCTATGTCGGTGGCTTGAAAGTCTCACCGCCATCTGCCGTGAGTGCCAGCGATGGCCAGGTAACCGTCAATGTCTTCTCTGGTGATGTACCCACCGTCGTGCGAGTCATCGCAAAGGCGACGGCAGGTGACGGCAGCGGCCAACAGGTTTCCAGCGTCTCAGACGTTTTGACCGTCAGCACCGGCCTGCCCGACCAGAACTCGTTCAGTGTGTCCGTGCTCGGTGGCTTCGGTGTTGTAGACGGCATGACCATGGACGGGATAAAGAAAACCATTACGGTGCGTATGGCCGACACGTACAATAACCCTGTTCCCAATGGTACCGCTGCGATATTCACCACGGAATACGGCGCAATTGAACCGCAGTGTACAACGGTAGATGGCGCCTGCAGCGTTACCTGGACCAGCCAGGACCCTCGATTCCCCACACTCGGCGATTCAGAGGTAGGGACTATCGGGACCCAGGCGAACCCCACTCCTGGCTATAACTGCCCGAGCCTGAATACCAACTTTGGCCCCTGCCCCGACTCTCTGGGGTATCTCTTCCAGGGCGGTCGCTCCACTGTCCTCGTGACCGCTATCGGCCAGGAGTCCTTTGTCGACAGGAACGGGAATGGCATCGTGGATGAAGCAGAAAAAGACTTGTTTGCCAACCTGCCCGAGGCCTTCATTGATAACAACGAGGACAATATTTTCAACCCTGCGACCACCACCTGCAAGGGTGCGGGAGCCGACTCGCCACAATGCATCTCTGGACAGGAAGAAATATTCGTCGACTTCAATAACAATGGAAGATACGACAAGAACAACAACCCGGCTGTATACAACGGCCTGCTCTGTCCGCCGGAAGGCGATGGTGTCTGGTGCAGTCGCAGTCTCGTCAATGTCCGTGGCTCAGCCGTTCTTACCTTGTATGGTGACGACGCTGCGGACCTGGCTGTGGAGCTATACCGGGGCAAAAGTCGGGTAACCGGTACTAGCTGGAGTGGCGGGGAGTACACAGCCTATATCTCCGATCAGTACAACAACAGACCGTCCTCCAGCAACACAGTGACGATAACGGGCGCGAACGGTTGCACAATCAATCCCCCGATATCGAGTATGGCGATTCCCGAGACGCAAGCACCAGGCGCTTTCGGCGTCAGCTTTTCGACAGGCGGCCAGGAGTCCCAGGCATGTACAACGACGAAGGCATCGTTCACTATCAAAGTGGGTGATTTCAGTAAATCCTTTAATTGCGCACTTCAGCCATTACCGGCCGACCCCAACGACCCCTGCTAGGATACGTTCGGAAAGCCGCGATCTGTGATCGCGGCTTTTTTGTGTTTGAAAAATGGGATGCGGGGATCATTGTCCGACACATAGCTGAGATCTCCTGACCTTTCCCCCGCACGCATTGCGACACCCACGGCCACAATCGGGGCACCAGGGGTTGACCTGCAGTCGGTGGCGCGGGAGCCTGCACCGCTTCACCGGGCATGACCTGCTTTAAGTGGCGAGCCGTGCTCGCCACCCTGCGGGTGCCCGCGGCACTCCTGCGCCGTTCCTGCGGAACAGGCCGCCCAGGACGGGACAGCAAATCGACGTATCCCAAAAAAACAAAACCCCTGCAGCGTGTGGCTACAGGGGTTTTCTTTTTTAGAAGCCTGGCGATGACCTACTCTCACATGGGGAAACCCCACACTACCATCGGCGATGCGTCGTTTCACTTCTGAGTTCGGGAAGGGATCAGGTGGTTCC
>JAHEBM010000103.1 GCA_024642245.1 Haliea sp. | reverse complement strand
CACTTTCAAAGTGTATCTGCGTTTGTACCTGCCCGGCCCCCCGATACTGGAGGGCAACTGGGTGCCGCCGGAAGTGCTGGCGCTATGATGCCCGAACGTAAGCGCGGCGCCGGCCGCAAGGCGATTGCGCGCGCGCAACGACGACAGGCACTGGCGGGCATTTGCCTCGCCTGCGTCGCGGCCCACGCCGCCACAGGTGACGATTACTCGCCCTACGTGGGGCAGGAATTTCCCACCGCCCTGTTGTGGGGCGATACCCACCTGCATACCCGGCTGTCGATCGATGCCGGACTGATCGGTAACAGGCTGGGTCCCGATGAGGCCTACCGCTTCGCCCGGGGCGAGGTGGTCACATCCTCCTCCGGTTTGCCGGCCCGCCTGGCCAGGCCGCTGGACTTCCTGGCGGTCGCAGACCACTCCGACGGGATGGGCCTGATGGACCTGATCGGCCAGGGTGCGCCGCGTATCACCGGGGTGGAGCTGGGCAAACGCTGGTACCAGCTGCTCAAGGAGGGCAAGAACCAGGAAGTGGTGACCGAACTCCGGGTGGCTTTTGGCAAGAACAAGCTGCCCTGGGCGACCAATGAGCCGGACCTGCTGCTGCCGGTCTGGCAATCCATCGTCGACGCGGCAGAGCGCTACAATCGCCCCGGCGTGTTTACCGCGCTGATCGGCTACGAGTGGACCTCGGCGGCCGGTGGCCGCACCCTGCACCGGGTGGTGCTCTATCGCGACGGCGCCGACAAGGTGCGGCAGCAGATCCCCTATACGCGGGCGGACAGTGCCGACCCGGAGGACCTGTGGCGTGCGTTCGCCGCCTACGAGGCCCGAACCGGCGGTTCCGTGCTGTCTATTCCCCACAACGGCAACCAGAGCAACGGCTGGATGTTCGCCGACAGGACACTCGGCGGTGAGCCCATCGATGCCGATTACGCAGCCCGGCGCAGCCGCTGGGAGCCGCTGTACGAGGTCACCCAGATCAAGGGCGACAGCGAGACCCACCCAGTCCTCTCCCCGGACGACGAGTTTGCCGATTTCGAGACCTGGGACGCCGGCAATGGCACCCTGACGCTCGACAAGACACCGGATATGCTGCCCGGCGAGTATGCCCGGTCCGCCCTGAAGCGCGGCCTGGCCTTTCGGGCTGAACTGGGCGCGAATCCCTTCAAGTTCGGCCTGATCGGCAGTACCGATTCCCACACGTCCCTGTCCACCGCAGAGGAAAACAATTTCTTCGGCAAGCAGCCCGCCGCCGAGCCCGCCCCCGATCGCGCCAGGGGGGTGTTCGACGCGGTCGATGACCGGGTGGTCTACAACTGGCAGCAGGCCTCCGCCGGGCTCGCCGCCGTCTGGGCGCGGGAGAACACCCGCGAGGCTATCTGGGACGCACTCAGGCGCAGGGAGGTCTACGCCACCACCGGCAGTCGCATGGCAGTGCGTTTCTTTGGCGGCTGGAACTTCAGCGCGGATGATGTCGCGGCGCCGGACACGGCGGCGCGGGGCTATGCCGGCGGCGTGCCCATGGGTGCGGACCTGCCCCCGGGCGAGGGCAGTGGTGCGCCGGTTTTTCTGGTGGCGGCGCTGCGTGACCCGATAGGCGCTAACCTGGACAGGGTGCAGATCGTCAAGGGCTGGCGCGACAAGGCGGGCGAGCTGCACGAAAAGGTCTACGATGTGGCGTGGTCCGATGTGCCGGCGCGCCAGCCCGATGCTTCGGGCCGGTTGCCGGCGGTGGGCAGTACGGTCGACGCGGCCACCGCGAGCTGGCGCAATACCATTGGCTCGCCTGAGCTCAAGTCGCTGTGGCGCGACCCGGACTTCGACCCGGCCCAGGACGCGTTTTATTACGCCCGGGTGCTGGAAATCCCGACGCCGCGCTGGACCACCTACGACGCCGTGCGCTTCGGTGTCACCATGCCCGACGAGGTGCCGGCGGCCATCCAGGAGCGGGCCTATACCTCACCTATCTGGTATACGCCCGCCGCTCGCTAGCCAGTCCCGGCTACTGGATCCAGCCCTGTTCCTGGAACCGCTGCTTGAGGACCTTGGCAATCTCGCCGGCGGTATCCTTGATCCGGCCCGACACCTCGCTGCTGCCCGTCTTCTCGCCATGCTCCTTGATACCCGTGCTGACGATCAAGCCGATCGGGTTGTGCATGGCCAGGGTGCCGACGAGTCCCAGGGCGGCACCCGGGGTTTTGCTGCTGGTCGAGTCGGAGGCGCCACCGCCGAGCTTGCGCATGCCCTGGGGTGTTACCTCGAAGCCCTCGACTGCGATCTTGAGTTCGGATGCTCCCGAACCGAAACCCAGCGCGATCCGCTTCTTGCTGTCGCCCTCTACCACCGAGACCAGGTAACCCCGGATCACGATGTCGTCGATGGCGGGCTGCGTGTCCGCGGCCGCCACCTGCGCGGGTATGCCCATGGCGTCGATCTGCGCTGCCAGCTCTTTTGCCAGTTCGGCGCCCACCTTGCGCCCGGTATCGATCTGCGCCTGCGACTGGGCGGGGGAATTGGGATCCACGGCGCCGGCGAGATCCGAATCGGGGGGCAGGTCCGCTGCGGTGGCCGCGAAGTCGTACACCCAGATATGTGCCGGGCGAGGCAGCTTTTGCGTTACGATCTCGTTGCGCTCGGTGATTTTGGTGGCCGCCTGGGCGGTCAGGCAGAGTATCGCCAGGAGCGGCAGTGCGAGTTGGAGGTGATGTTTCATAATGGCATTCCTGTTGTGGGTTGTCAGAGAAATCACAAGCTTACTGGTCGTTCATCCGGGTCTGTAGAAACTCCTTATAGACCATAAACAAAAAAAAGGGACGAACCGTTGCCGGCTCGCCCCTGAAAAGACCTTTCTTTTACTCAGAATTCCGCTCGGAGCGTCAGGCCGTAGGAGCGCGGTGCCTGGCGATAGGACTGGTAGCTGGCGTCGTTGTTGAACAGGTTGAGCTGCGGGTTGGAGTTCACCACATCCTCATCCGTTGCGTTGTCGATCCACAGCGCCACATCATAGCCTTCCTGCCAGCGCGTACCGATGCGGAAGCTCAGCCAGTCGTAGCTGTCCTGTACCAGGCGCGGGTCGGCAGAGAAGCTGGTGTTGTATTCGTCCGACCAGCTCCAGTCCGCGCGGGCGTAGACCTCACCCCAGCTCACCTCGTTCTGGTACATCAGGCCCAGGTGGGTGGTCCACTCCGGGGCGTTGATGGGGTGCTCGCCGCTGAGGTCACAGTTACCGGTCTGGGTGTTGTCCGGGGTGCGACCCGGGTAGCACAGGCCTTCGGTGAAGGTGTCGTAGGTGAGGTCGGCGTAGGACACGGCGAAGTCGGCGCTGACGTACTGGCCGAGCAACAGCTTGCCTTCGAGCTCGGCGCCTTTCAGCTCGGTCTTGTCGGCGTTGCCGACAAAGAACTGCTGGCTGATAAACGCTGCGTCCTGGTAGTCGTTGTACTCGGTGTAAAACGCGCTGAGTGCCACCTGCATCCTGTCGTCCAGCAGCGTGCTCTTGATGCCCGTTTCGTAGTGCATGATGTCCTCGTCCTGAAACTGTCGCTGGTCGAGCGGGGTGGTACCCCAACCGATGTTGAAGCCGCCGGACTTGAAGCCGTGGGCCGCGGTGACATACACGGTGGTGTCCTCGGTGAGGAAGTACTGCGGCGTGATCGACCAGGTCACCTCATCGGTGGTGCGGTCCAGGTCGCCGCTGTTGGCGGCGACCAGCAGGCGCTCTGACAGCAGGCTGCGCCCGGGTATGGTCACGTCCTGCCTGATCGAGGCGTCTTTGTCCTCCTGTTGCCAGCGCAGGCCGCCGGTGAGGGCTAAGCGCTCGGTAATGTTCCAGGTCGCCTGGCCAAAGATACCCAGGTACTCCGTGTCCTGGCTGCCGTCATAGATGCCGTTCTGTCCCGGCGCGGCAAAGGGTGCGGGAGGCCCGCCCAGGACCCGGCCCACCAGGATCGATGGCAGCGGGGCGGCGCTGGCGGTGTCCTCGAGGAAGAAATAGGAATCGCCATGGTCGCCGCGATCGAAATCATTCTGGTAATAGAACACGCCGGCCAGCCAATCGACAGTTTCCCCGCCGGCAGACGCCAGGCGCAACTCCTGCTGCCAGCTTTCGGATTCGTGGGTGTCGTGGAATTGCAGCAGCGGGGAGGCGAGCTGGACCACGTCGTCCTGGCTGCCCTTGAACTTGAACCAGTCCCAGGACGAGATCGATGTCACCGTCCAGCCGTTGTCCAGGGCATAGTCCAGCAGCAGTGTGGCCTCGTCCGCCTTGACGTCGGTGGTCTGTGACGTGCGCGAGCAGTGGCGCTGGTCCATCGGGTCATTGGAGGAGCAGGTCTGGGCAATGCCCGCACTCCCGAGGAGGTTGCGGGCAGTATCCGCGCCGCTGCCCGGGGCGAAGTAGACGTCCGCCTGGTTGGTATCGTCGTCCTCTTCCATGTAGCCGGCAATAAGGCGGGCGCTGAGCTTGTCAGTCGCGTCCCACTGCAACTGCCCCCGGATGGCCTGCCGTTCCAGGTTGTTGGCCTCGGCATTGCTGGCGGACAGGGCACTGTCAAACGTGTGATCCTGTTGGGTCGCGCTGATCCCCAGGCTGCCGCGCAGGGTATCGGTCAGCGGGCCGCTGACGCCGCCCACAAAGCGGTAAAGGTCCGCGTCCGAGGCACCTTCCAGGATGCCGGCGTCGAGGCTGGCGTTGCCCTCGAACTCGTCAGCCGGCGCCTTGGTATAGATGGCCACCACGCCCGCGGTGGTATTCTTGCCGTACAGTGTGCTCTGTGGCCCGCGCAGCACTTCCACCCGCTCGATATCGAACATGTCGCCGGAGGAGAACAGCGGCTTGCTGCGGTAGGCGCCGTCCAGGAACACGCCCACGGCGGGTTCGAAGTTGGGAATGTTGCCGATGTTACCGACCCGGCGCATGCGGTAGTTGGAGGTCATGACACCGTTGGATACCTGTACCGACAGGGACGGTACCTGCCGCGAAAGGTCCTCGATGTCGTTGATGCCGGCCTCCAGCATCGACTCGCCGGTCAGGGCGGAGACGGCCAGCGGCACGTCCTGCAGTGACTGGGCGCGTTTTTGCGCGGTGACGACCACTTCTTCCAGCGTGGGCGCATTCTGGGCCATCGCAGCGGATGCGGTCACCGCCAGACAACCGATGGTTGTGCCTAATATGTGTTTTTTGAACCGGGCCGTGGTGAACATAGTGGTGTTTCCTCGTCTGTATATCTCGGGCCCGATGTATGCAGGACTCGCGATAACCCTTTTTTATGCCGCACAACGCGGCGGTGTTTGCGGATGTACGAGTGGAATTCTAGGAGCGCCGCGTCAATTTCAACTGACATTTGTTGCCATCGCGGCCAGTACTTTATCGATAAAGATTGGCAACAAATGTCAGCATCTCCAGGGTGTTATTGCGTTATCAACGGTTAGCCAGGCCGCCATTTTCAATCGATCGGTCGCCGGCGTGGACGAGTGAAAGGACAGGAAACCAGGCCATGAAATGTGAACGGATATGCGGCGAGCGGTCCTACGCTACGCGGGCGCGCTGCCACAGCAACCGGGGGCTGCCAGCCCTCGCAATGACCCTGCTGATGAGTGCGGTGGTCTGGGTGGTGGCGCCAGGGGCTGCCGCGCAGTCCACGGAAGTTCCGAGCCCGCAGCGCAATCCCTATTTCGGCGAAACTCACGTGCACACGGCCTGGTCGATGGATGCCTACGTGGGCTTCGGCCTGACCAGCGGCGGACCCGATGTATTCTACCGCTATGCAACGGGTGAGACTGTCCAGCACCCCGGCGGCTTCCCGGTGAAGATCACCCGGCCGCTTGACTGGGCCGCGGATACCGAACACGTGGAGTACCTGGGCGCAGCCCAGTCTGCAGCGGACCCCAACAACCCGGTGAGCAGGACGCTGCTGGGCAAGGCCATCGATTTCGG
>JAHEBM010000102.1 GCA_024642245.1 Haliea sp. | reverse complement strand
GCCGCCCCCCACAACAATTGAAAGCAACCAAGCCCAAACGACTGAAACTCTGGCTGTTCGCCGACCTGCTCTACGCTGTAAAGGCATCGAGAGGGCGAACAGCGGACGGACGGCGCCCCGTTCCGCTACCGCAGCCGGCGTGCATTTATGGAGATCAGCAGCAATCCGGATATACTGGGCCCCCACGATTTCAAACTGGCTGCTCTGGACAAGACCATCGCCTATCCGATGGAGACAGACCTGTACCTGGGCGACCCCAGACTGCTGCCTGGTTTGATCCTGCTGGCAATGACCGCACTAATCGACGCCTGGATGATGTCGCGAAAACAAGTTAACAGATAGAGCCTGCCGGCTCAGGAGGATACAAATGATCAAGGTATATGGCGTTCACGGCTCCCCATTCGTTCGCAAAGTGTTTATCGCGCTGGACTTCAAGAACATCCCCTACGAGATCGTCCCGCAGATGCCGTTTTCCGGCGACAAGGACTACCTCAAGATCAACCCCCTGGGCAAAGTGCCTACACTGGTGGATGGCGACCTGACGCTGGGGGATTCCAAGGTGATTTGCCGGTATCTGGAAAACGCCTACCCGGAGCCTGCCCTGTACCCGCAGAACATCGCTGATAAGGCCATGGCGGACTGGTACGAAGACTTGTGCGGGGGCGCAGTTTCCGAAATGGCTGCAGGCATTTTTTTCCAGCGCTATATGCGGCCCTTCGCCTTTAAGCAGGATCCCGACGAGGAACTGGTTGCCAAGATTACCGAGAAGCGCTTGCCGCCCATGCTGGATTACCTGGAGAGTCAGGTGCCTGCAGACGGTTTTGTGTTCGGCGACTTCTCGATGGCAGACCTGAGTATCGTCAGCCCTTTTATTAACGCAGCGTATGCCAAATACGAAGTAGACCCAGCACGCTGGCCTCGGGTGGCAGGCCTGATCGCAAGGGTCAAAGAAGTACCCACCGTGAAGGCAGTGTTGGAAAAAGAAGCCAAAGCGCTGGGGCTGGGCTAGCGGGGAGCGGCAATCTGCTTTCTTCCCGTATACTACAACGCGATTAGTCCACACAGCCGGCCAGGCTATACACCACCTGCTGACTTTGACAGGCAGGCGGCACAATATGATTTCTCTACCAGCTGAGGTGGCTCATCAGAATGGGTAAGGTCATGGCCACTGCAGAGAAACCGCCTTGTTGTTTTTATTACAAGTCGGCAACTACCCCAAAGATGAAAGGATTGTAGGCATGAAGAGATTTGAGAACCAGGTGGTTGTGATAACCGGTGGTGCCAGCGGTATCGGTGAAGCCACAGCGCGGGCAATCGTCCAACAAGGGGGTAGTGTTGTAATCGCCGACCTGCAGCAGGACCGCGGCACGGCCCTGGTGGAGGAACTGGGTGCCGCCGCGGTATTCCAGCGTACTGACGTCACGGTAGAGTCGGACATCGAAGCAGCGGTGGCGGCTGCAGGGCAGTCCTTTGGCGGTATCACGGGCATGGTCAATAATGCGGGTATTGTCGGCGCAGTCGGCTCTATCATGGATACCAGTGCCCAGGCCTTTGATCGCACCATGGCTATTCTTTCCCGGGCGGTGTTTCTGGGTGTCAAGCACGCGGCCCGCGCAATGAAGGCCAAAGGCGGTGCCATAGTTTCGATGTCCAGCACGGCGGGTATTGTCGGCGGTCAGGGGCCCCATGTTTACACCATGGCCAAACACGCGGTGGTAGGCCTGACCCGATCTGCGGCCAGTGAGCTCTCCCAGTATGGCATCCGGGTTAATGCGGTGGCGCCTGGCGGGACCCTTACGCCCATGATCCATGCCCTTGCAGACGGTGATCCGGAGGTGGCAAAAGCATTTATCACCGAAGGGTCTCCACTGGGGTTTGCCTGCATGCCCGAGGACATTGCCAATGCCATTCTCTACCTGCTCAGTGCAGAATCGCGCTACGTAACCGGTCACACCCTTACGGTGGATGCGGGACTCACTACCGCGGGCTCCGCGCCACCGCCATTCTTTTCACAGGATGCGCAGATTATCCTTCATGCGGGACAGCGATCGAAAGACATCTGATCGCAGCTCAGGGCCTGTGTCGGTTACCGCGCAGGTAGACTGCATCATCGGCGCGCGAGCCCCGCAGGCAGTCGGGAGCGATGTCGAAATAAGGGTCGTTGGATGGCCGACTGTGGCTCCAGTCTACGATTTCGCTGCGGTATGAAAACTTCCACACACCTCCGCGGTTTTCGTAGCGGTCGAGGTAGCGGCCAGCGATGATCATGTCTTCAAAGCCTTGCTCTACCGCGAACTTATGGTAAGCGTGAAAATAGACCTCCCCGTACCCCTCGTTGCCTTCCACTTCGAAAAGCGCATTGCCTATCATGTGCTGGTTCGCCACGTGTCCTTGCAGGGCAGAGGTGGCGAAATCAATAAATTCGGCCGGGCCGCTGTTGTGAAAGCCGTATTCGCACCAGCCGTCCTCCCAGAACTGTTCCAGCAGCAGGTTTGAATCCAGTCGGTCCAGGCCTCGCATATAGCGGCAGGACAACTCATAGATATCCTGCTTGGCGAGATAGACTGCCAGCTTGCTATCCATCAGGCGGGTCCCCCTTGCGTGAGTAATTCGTACAGGGGGTCGGCGGTGCCGTGCCCACCCCTGGCCATTGCCGAGAAGGCCTCACTGTCGCGCAGGTCTTCCAGTTCCCTGGTTTTTGCCCAGTCGATCACCACGCGACGGTGCAGTATTCGCCACTGGCCGCCGCGTCTCTCCAGCAGGTCCAGGTAACGCCCCCCGAAACACATCTCCTGTGCCGCACCTGCCAGAAGGTGGTCGGCGTTGACGTAGGTTTCACAACGGGCACGGCCGGGCTGCAGGTCTACCAGGGTATTGCTGATGACGTGGCGGGTGAGCTCGTAGCTGTCCTTGAGTGCACCCACGACCAGTTCTGCGAAGACCTGGGCAGGTCCCACATAGCTACCGTAATTCACCTCAGCATCTGGCCAGTAGCAGGACTGGAGTAATGTCGCGTCGAGGCGATCCAGGGCACGGCAGTGAAGATGGAGAATATCGGCAATGGCCAGGCGGTCGGATATTTCCCCGGGAGAGGGAGGGGTACCTGTCTTTGTTCCCATGATCTGGGTCTCCGTTAACAGCGCCGGCTGGCTTGCAATGGCTTGTTGAGGCGGTACATAATAAAAACAGTCGATCCTGATTGTATGATTGATTGTGCGCTTGCGTCCAGTCACCGGAGGCGGGAACCAGCAATGACCAGTGATAGCAGCCAGCCCGGCGAGGCACGCGCCAGCGGCCCCAGCGTGGCCGATGTCTTAAAGACCGACTCCCGGGGAGTACCACCACCCCTCATGGAGCAGCGCTACGAGTTTCTCGGTGACAGTGACATTGCCTGCACTCGCTACACCTCCCGCGCCTTCGCAGACCTCGAAACCGAGCGTCTGTGGGCTCGCTGCTGGCAATGGGTTTGCAGGGAGGAGCATATTCAGGAAGTAGGCGACAACTACGTCTACGACATTGGTCCCTACTCCGTTATTGTCGTGCGCAGCGGGCAGGATCGAATCCAGGCCTTTGTTAACAGTTGTACGCACCGTGCTACCAGGCTCAGGGGCTCTGAGGGAGGGGGATACTCCCCGAGAATTACCTGCCCCTTCCACGGCTGGAGCTGGAGCGTGGAAGGCAAGCTGGAGTCGCTCCCTGCGCGCTGGGATTTTCCCCATGTCTGCGACGAATCACACGACCTGCAAACGGTGAAGTGCGAAATCTGGGGTGGCTTTATCTTTGTCAACCTTGACCCGGATGCGCCTCCCCTCGCCGAATACATGGACGTGCTGCCGGAGCACTTTCGGCACTTTCCCCTGGAGCAGCGCCGGGTGCGCCTGCACGTGCAGAAAACCCTGCCCGCGAACTGGAAAGCGGCGCAGGAGGCATTCTTGGAGGCGTACCACAATTTCGAGACGCACGATGCGCCCAATGGCGCGAATGCGCAGTACGATGTGTTTGGCAAGTATGTCAGCCGCTTTATCCATAATATCGGTAACTACAGTGCAGAAGCGCTGGCAGATTATCCCGGTGACAAATGGCGTGACCCACCGCTTACAGAGAACCAGCTTCTGCAGATACTCTCGGTATTCGGCCTGGAGAGGGAGGAGGTCCCCGCAGGGGAGACCGCTCGCAGCGTGGCGGCCCAGGACCTGCGGGAAATCATCGGGAAAGCCCTGGGGGTCGACCTCTCCGCGGCCAGCGACAGTCTCATGCTGGATTCCATCGAGTACCACCTGTTTCCCAATATGTTTTTCTTCCCGGGAATTACAGTGCCCATGGTCTACCGCTTTCGTCCCAATGGCGATGATATCGACAGCAGTATTTTTGACCTGATGATATTGGAGCCACTGGCCGAGGGAGCGAAGCATCCTGAACCGCCAGAGCCACACAAACTGAACGTCGAGCAATCCTATACCGAAGTGGAGGCACTGGGCTGGCTGGCGCCGGTGTACGATGAGGATACCGGCAACCTCGACCTGCAGCAGCGGGGATTCAAGGCCAGCCGTAAACCGGGTATTACCCTGGGCAACTACCAGGAGGCGCGCATACGTCGGGTGCATCTCACGCTGGATGAATTTTTACAGAAGTAGCAAGGAAAAGCCGCGATAACCCAGGATGTCGACGGACAGTTCGTTAATGGCCTGTTCAGGGCGAGTGGTATTTACTTTAAGGAACTTCAGATTAGTAGGTTGATATATCCTCAGGTGAATTCGGGAAGGGTCACCGGGCCCTGGAAACAGGCCACGCGGCACTGCAAGCTCGTAACATTAGCACAGCGCACGGCCGTCTCACGCTATCCAGGAGCCTATGCTAGGCCTGCGGTGTCACCAGGTATTTCTCTCCCGTTTTCATCGCGCGGTAATCGAGTACCGCTTCTCTGGTCAGCATTTCCTCCAGCGTTACCTTACGCTTATAGGCGCTCGAAAAGGTAGTAGTGAGACCATCCAACACGCGCTGCCGCATGCGCAGGAAGGTTTCCGTCCCTGCCATTTGCAGGAAGGGAGTCAGCAGCCAGCCTGACAGGGTCCAGCCAAAACCATAGTAAGGCGTCAGAATGGTTGGCCCGAGATCGAGCCGACCATAGATGTACATCTTCTTTGCCTTATCAGAACCATAGCGCGAGTACTCGGGCATTTTACTCGCCGCGACCTGCTCCATCGCCTTGAAGCAGTTATCGACCACTTGCCCGCCGCCAATCGGGTCAAAGCCCAAGTAGGCGCCGGTGACGTCGATCGCGCCGCGCAGTTGATCCATAAAGTCGTCTTGGGAGGAGTTGACAATATGGGTTGCGCCCAGGCCTGAAAGCAGCTCGACATGCTCCGCCTTGCGCACGATATTGACCAACGGAATGCCATCCTCCTGGCAGATCTTGATCAGCATCTGTCCGAGATTGGAGGCCGCCGCCGTGTGAATGATCGCGCCCTGCCCTTCCATCCTCGCGGTCTCGACAAAGCCGAGTGCGGTCATCGGGTTGACGAAGGCCGAGGCGCCATCTTCCGACGACACATCGCCCAGCGGCAGGCACATGCCGGCATCGGCGATGCAGTACTGTGAATAGGCGTTACCCGGTACGCAGGCGACCCGATGGCCGATCAACGATTGCGCCAGGTCACCCTCGCCTGCTGCAATCACGGTGCCGGCGCCCTCATTGCCCGCCGCCAGGCGCTGCCCGTGGCGGCCCTTTTGCGCGGTGTAGAAGGGTTCCGGCATGCTTGCGACAAATTTACCAAGCGAATATTCCGCATTTTCAAGGTCCGCCGCGCCGGTAAGGATGGCGAGGTCGGAGGGATTGATGGGAGCGGCCTCCATCTTCACCAGCACCTGGTTGCCGGTGGGGTCGGGGAAACTGGTTTCCGCGACCTCTACGGTTAGTTTGCCGTCTGCAAGGGTACTGAAAATCTGTTTTCC
>JAHEBM010000101.1 GCA_024642245.1 Haliea sp. | reverse complement strand
CGAGCACTGTGCGAATCCCAATTTTTTGCGCAGCAAAAAATGGTTGAGTTGCGCAGCGGCCCGCAACGATGGACAAACTTGCGGCCGTCAGCGACCTGCTAGCGCCCGGGGGCTCGGGCAGGTGAGACGCACTGAAATAGAGGAGTTACGCCCGACTTGGTGGGCAGTCAGGGAATTGGGGTTGGAGGGGAAGGGGTCAAACGCTACAAAGCGAAGTAATAAGATCTTCCAGGTTGTCCCAGGGCTTGCCCTGCGCATAACCCTTGATGCTGCCGTCCACCGCAAGCGCCTGCTCCAGCAACCGGGCCAGGGAATCGACAGTGTGGCGGGCGAGGGCGGCCTGCATCAGCGGGATGCGGTTCTGCCACACCCGCCTGGCATTGAGCGCCTGCTGGACGCTCTGGCCATCACGGCAGTCCAGCTGTACCTCATACAGCGTGCGAACTTCCCGGATCAGGGCCCACAGGGCAACGGCGGGCTCCATGCCCTCGCCGCGCAGGCCGTGAAGCATGCGCAGGCTGGCCGTGGCGTCGCCCTTCAGGGCATTGTCCGCCATGTCGAACAGGTTGTAGCGGGCATTGTCGGAAACCGCCTCGGTAACCGTCTGGGCGGTAACCTGCGTGCCTTTCACCAGCAGTTTCAGCTTTTCCACCTCCTGCACCGCCGCCAGCAGGTTGCCTTCCACCCGCTCGCACAGCAACTGCAGGGCGTCCTCGTCGATACTCATGCCCGCATCGAGTACCCGCTGGCGCAACCAGCGGGGCAGGTTGCGGGCATCCACCGGCCATACCTGGATAGTGGCGCCGGCCTTGTCCAGGGCCTTGTACCACTTGCTGTTGGTGGATTGCTTGTCGATCTTCCCGGCGACCATCAGCAGCACATCGTCGCCACTGGCAATATCCAGGTACTCGCACAGGGCCTTGCTGCCCTCCGCTCCGGGCTTGCCACTGGGCAGGCGCAGTTCCACCAGCTTGCGCTCGGCGAATAATGACATTTCGTTGGCGCTGTGCAGAATGTCCTGCCAGTCGAAGCCTTTGCCGCCGGCCTCGATGACTTCCCGGTCCGTGCAGCCTCCGGCCCGCGCCGTGGCCCGGATCAGGTCACAGCACTCCTGCACCAGCAGGGGTTCGTCACCACTGACCAGGTAGACCGGGAGAAGTTGTTTTTGCAGGTGAGCGGATAGTTTCTCAGGGTAGAGACGCATTACGGAACACTGGTGGCGAAGAAGCCGATGCGCCGCATGATTTGCTGGGCCAGCTCGTTGTACATCTCGGACTTGAGAATGCGTATTTCCTCGCCCTTGCCCATGGCATTGCGCGGGTCGTTCTCCATCTGCCTGATGACCACGGCGGCAGACTCTGGCATCACCTCGTCTCCCGCGCCGCTCTTGACCGTGAATTTTGCCTGCATGGTGAGTTCAAGCTGCGAAACACGGGCCTCGGCATTGAGAGACAGGGTGGACTGGCTGAAGCGCTCAGGGCCCAGTATGAGGATGTAGTTGGCATCCGCCTTGTCCGACCACTGCACGCCATTGACTGCGAACGTGGTCTGTACCGCCCGGCTGAACTCGCTGTTGCGGTTGCCGGTAACCAGGTGCATTTTTTTCCAGGATTCGGGCAGGGCGGCACCATCACCAACGCCGCGCAACTGGAAGCCGCAGGCGCTGATGAACAGGCAGCTGATGCCGAGAAAAAGTGTGTAGGCGAGGGTGGGGCTGGTAAAGCGCCGTTGCATGGCAGGTCTCGGTATGGACATCAGTTGGCCACAATATTAACTAATTTGCCCGGCACCACAATGACCTTGCGCACGGTGACACCCTCGAGGAAGCGCTGGACATTGTCCTGCTCGACGGCCAGGGCTTCCACCGCCGCCTTGTCGGCGTCCGCCGCCACATCCATCTTGGCCCGTACCTTGCCGTTGACCTGCACCACCATTTCGATAGTGTCGCGGGTGAGCGCGGTCTCATCGACGCCAGGCCAGGGAGCGTTGATGACATCACCCTCGCCGCCCAGTACCTGCCACAGATGATGGCAGATGTGGGGTGCGATGGGGCACAGCATCAGTACCACCGCATGCAGCGCCTCGCCAGTGAGGGCGCGGTTTTGCTCATTATCCGGGTCCAGCTTGCCCAGCTCGTTGCACAGTTCCATGATCGCGGCGATAGCCGTGTTGAAGGTCTGGCGGCGGCCGAAGTCGTCGCTGACCTTGGCAATGGTTTCATGGGTCTTGCGGCGAACGGCTTTCTGCTGCTCATCCAGTGAGCTGGTATCCAGGACGGCCGCAGCGGACTGCACGTGCCGGTTCGCCAGCTTCCACAGGCGCTTGAGGAAACGGTTGGCGCCCTCGACACCCGAATCGGACCATTCCAGGGATTGTTCCGGCGGGGCGGCGAACATGCTGAACAGGCGCATGGTGTCGGCGCCATAGCTGTCGATCAGCGACTGGGGATCCACCGTATTGCCCTTGGATTTGGACATCTTGGCGCCGTCTTTCAGCACCATTCCCTGGGTCAGGAGACGGATAAAAGGTTCGTCGCTGTCGACCAGGCCCTCGTCGCGCATCAGTTTGTGAAAGAAACGGGCGTACAGCAGGTGCAGGATGGCGTGCTCGATACCACCCACATACTGGTCTACCGGTGTCCAGTAGCTGGCCTCCGCGTCCAGCATGCTCGTTTCGTTGCGGGCGCAGGCGTAGCGGGCGTAGTACCACGAGGACTCCATGAAGGTGTCGAAGGTGTCGGTCTCCCGGGTTGCTGCACCACCGCAGCCGGGGCAGCTGGTTTCATAAAATTCCGGCATCTTCTTGATGGGGGAGCCAACCCCCTCGAAGGCCACCTCGGTGGGCAGCACTACCGGCAGGTCCTGCTCCGGTACCGGCAGTGCACCGCAGCTGTCGCAATTGATGATGGGTATGGGGGCTCCCCAGTAACGCTGGCGTGACACGCCCCAGTCGCGCAGGCGGAAATTAACCGTGCGCTGGCCCTTGCCCTGTTGTTCGAGGCGGTCGGCAATGGCACTGAATGCCCCGGTGAAATCCAGGCCATCGAATTCCCCGGAGTTGACCAGGATGCCCTTGTCGGTAAACGCCGCGCCGCTCAGGTCACATTCCTCGTCACCGGCCGGTGCTATCACCTGCATGATAGGCAGGCTGTACTTGCTGGCGAATTCCCAGTCCCGCTGGTCGTGCCCGGGAACCGACATCACCGCGCCGGAGCCGTAGCTCATCAGCACAAAGTTGGCTACCCACACCGGTACTTCTTCACCGGTCAGGGGATGAGTCGCGCTAGCGCCGGTGTCCATGCCCAGTTTTTCCATGGTGGCCATCTCGGCCTCGGCTACCTTGATATTGCCCTGGGCCTCGATGAACGCGGCCAGTTCCGGGTTGGATTCGGCGGCGGCCCGGGCCAGGGGGTGCTGCGGGGCCACGGCCAGGTAAGTCACGCCCATCAGGGTGTCGGGCCGGGTGGTGTAAACCCGCAGCGGACTGCCGTCGGCCAGGGTGAAATCCAGGTCTACCCCTTCCGAGCGTCCTATCCAGTTGCGCTGCATGGTGCGAACCTGCTCGGGCCACTGGTCGAGCTGGTCCAGGTCATTCAGCAACTGCTCGGCATAGTCGGTGATCTTGATAAACCACTGGTCGATCTCGCGCCGTTCGACCGGGTTGTCGCAGCGCCAGCAGCAGCCATCCACCACCTGTTCGTTGGCCAGCACGGTCTGGTCGGTCTCGCACCAGTTGACCTCGGCCTTTTTCTTGTAGGCCATGCCTTTCTCGAACAGGCGGGTAAAGAACCATTGTTCCCAGCGGTAATAGTCGGGCTCGCAAGTGGCCAGTTCCCGGTCCCAGTCGTAGGCAAAGCCCAGCTGTTGCAGCTGGTTGCGCATGTAGTCAATGTTCTGGGCGGTCCAGCGGGCGGGGGGTACGTTGTTCGCGATGGCGGCATTCTCGGCCGGCAGGCCGAAGGCATCCCAGCCCATGGGCTGGAGCACGTTCTTGCCCAGCATGCGCTGGTAGCGGGCGATAACATCGGCAATCGTGTAGTTGCGCACGTGCCCCATGTGCAGTTTGCCACTGGGGTAGGGGAACATGGCCAGGCAGTAAAACTTTTCCCGGGAATCGTCCTGGTGTACGGCGAAGCTGTTGTTATCCAGCCAGTATTTCTGGGCGGCCTGCTCGAGTGCTTGCGGGTTGTAGTATTCGTCCATCACGGGTTTCAGAATTTGTCTCTAACAGTACGTTGGGTTTCGTGCGTGACCCCTGGCGAGTATCGGATTCACAAGGGTGTGACGCCGGCAAAAAGAAGCGCGGATTCTATCAGCAATTGTCATGTGCTGCGATGCCAGGTGGTATTTGTTTCCACCGAGTCGCGGCGGCGAATTAATCGCGGGACCAGGGGTTTTGGGAGACCGGCGCCCCGGCGGATAATTTGACCGAAATCGTGGCGAGATACGGAATTTGGGTCCAAGCTTGTACGATGCGAAAAACCAGTGACATCATCTGGCAGGACGCACAGCACCAGGTCCTGTTTGAGATCATCGACCTGCTCAAGGGGGCGGACGCAGATATTGAGGTATTGCGCAGGCTGGAGTATTACACCGAACACCACTTCGCCCTGGAAGAACTCTATATGAGTCAGCTGGATTTTCCCGGCCGGGACGAGCATATCAAGGCCCATAACCGCTTTCGCATTGAGATATCCCAGCTGCTGGAGGAGGGCCAGGAGCCCGATGCCCTGTTCCGGGAGATCATTGCCACCTTCCTCACCGAGTGGCTGACCCGTCATGTGTTCGGCATCGACAAGGAGCTGGAGAAATTCATCCTCGAATCGGGTAGCTGTTAATCGCTAGCTGTCCTCGCGCCAGAACCCCAGGTACATCAGTACCATCAACAGCAGGGCGATTGCACAGCCGGCAATGACCGTGGTGACCCCGAAACTGCCGAAGGGTGTGTTGCCCAGCATGACTTCCACCTTGCCCTCCAGGGTCGCTTCGACGAACTGCTCCGTGCGGGCGACGATCTGGCCGCGGTGGTCGATAATGGCGGAAACGCCGTTGTTGGTGCCCCGTATCATATAGCGGCCATTTTCCAGGGCGCGCATCTGGGCAATCTGCAGGTGTTGCAGGGGTCCGATTGAATCGCCGAACCAGCTGTCGTTGCTGATGGTGATCAGCAGATCACTTTTGCGGGCGCTGCGTGCCACCAGTTCGGGGTAGACCACTTCATAGCATATGTAGGGCGCTACCCGGTAGGCGCCCGCCCGCAGCGGGGCCTGGTCGGTGGCACCGGGACTGAAGGCCGACATGGGCAGGTCAAAAAAGGCGATCAGGCCGCGCAGCAGGCCTTCCAGAGGCACATATTCGCCAAAAGGCACCAGGCGTTGCTTGTGATAGACACCGCCACCCTCGCCGAGGGCCACGGCGCTGTTGTAATAGGTACCGTCCTCGCCAGACAGGTAGGGAATGCCGGTTATCAGGGTGGTCTCGTTGCCGGCGGCGCGCTGGGCGACCGGGTCCAGGAAGCCCCGGGCGCGCTGGTAGTAATTGGGAATGGCGGCCTCCGGCCAGACCAGGATATCGGCTCCGTAATAGGGCTCGCTGGCTTCGCGCAGCTGGCGCAGGATGGGGCGGTACCATGCCGGGTCCCACTTGTGCTCCTGGGGAACATTGGGCTGGATGATGACCACGTCCAGGGGCTGCTCGCTGGCTTTTACTACCCACTCGATAGGCCTGAGTACGGCGCCGCCCGCCCACAGGGTGATGACAATGACGGCGTAAGTCGTACAGGCAATGGCCTGGCGGCTGCGCCAGGCCAGGAACAGGCAGATACCGGTCAGGGCGCATATAAACGATAGCCCGAACACGCCCACCACCGGTGCCCAGCCCGCGATGGGAGTGTCGATATGAGCATAGCCCAGGTAGAGCCAGGGAAAGCCGGTAAGCAGCCAGCTGCGCAACCACTCGGATAATACCCAGGCGACCGGGAAGCCTACCAGCATCCCCCCTGGCAGCGCGCGGACATAACGCACGTAAAACCAGCCGAACAGTGCCTGGAACAGGGCCAGCCCGGCACAGAACAGGACGATAAGGAATGTGGCGAGTAGCGGTCCGGCCCCGCCATAGACATTGAT
>JAHEBM010000054.1 GCA_024642245.1 Haliea sp. | reverse complement strand
CTGGCCAATTCCAGTGCGGCCACTCAGTTGAACCTGAGCCTGAAAGATATCTACCTGGCCCTGGCCAAGGATATTCCCGGCCCGGACGGCAAGCTGATCGCGAATCCCCACAAGACCTGGAAAGATGTCAACCCGAGCCTGCCCGCCAATGTGATCGAAGTGCTGGGGCCGCCGCCTACATCCGGTACCCGCGACGCGTTTGCTGAACTGGCCATGGGCGGTGGTGCGAAGGGCATACCCGCGCTCAAGGCGCTGCGGGACCTGTCGGCAGAACAGGTTGACCAGATCAAGGCGGCGATGGCGAAACTGGGCCTGCCCGAGGGTGTCTACCAGGCGTTGGCGGAGCAGAAGGGCGGCGCGCCCAAGGGAGAGGACCTGTTTGATACCATCGCCTACGCGATCCGCGAGGACGGCGCCTATATCGAAGCGGGAGAGAACGACAACCTGATCGTGCAGAAACTGGACGCCAACCACAACGCCGTGGGAATCTTCGGTTTCAGCTTCCTCGAGGAGAACGGGGACAAGGTTCAGGGTTCGCTGGTGGAGGGCGTGGAACCCACTTTTGATACCATTGCCGATGGTGACTACCCGGTATCACGCCCACTGTATTTCTATATCAAGCGCGCGCACGTGGGTAAGATCCCCGGTATTGCGGAGTACGCGACGGAGTTCACCTCGATTCGGGCAATGGGCGAGGATGGGTACCTGCCGGAGAAGGGTCTTATTCCCCTTGTCGATGACGAACTGAAGAAAGTGCAGGCCGATGTCAAGGCCATGGCACCGATGAAAATGTAGTTGCCTGGCACGGGCCCGCCGGGCCCGATGTAATACAGGTGCGCCGTACACGGGTCTTCCTGTGTGCGGCGTACCCTTTTGTTTGAGGCGTTAATGGAAACAACGACGGTTTTCCTGGTGCTTGTCCTGCTGACGATCATCAGTTTTTTCATGGGTCGCAAGCGATCCCATGCGGTGACGTCGGGTCTGGGCGGGGCCAGGGCCCTGCATTCCCTGCCCAAACACTATGGCTATATGGCCGCGCTCTGGGCACTCCTGCCGGCGTTGCTGGTGCTCGTGTTGTGGCTGGTGTTTGAGCACGGTGTCATCACGCGCATGGTGCTGTCCGAGTTACCACCGGCGGTGCAGGATATGCCCGCGAGCCAGCAGGGTTTGTATTTTAACCAGATAGTGAGTTACGCCCACGGTGCCACCGACGCCAGTATGCTGGATGAGACCCAGGTGCTCGCCGCGCAGCACTACCGGTTTTACGATTCCACCAGCCGCTCCATCAAGGCGCTGCTGGTTTTCCTGGTGGCATTGGCCGGCGCGATACTGGCGCTGCGGCAAATTCGGCCGGCGCTGCGAGCACGCAACCACGTGGAGGGCATCCTCAAGTGGATGCTGTTCGGCTGCTCGTTCCTGGCGGTGCTGACAACCCTGGGTATAGTGATGTCCGTGTTGTTCGAGGCCATTCGCTTTTTCCAGGCAATCCCCATAGCCGACTTCCTGTTTGGCCTCGAGTGGAGCCCGCAGATGGCCATCCGGGCGGACCAGGTCGCCGCCTCGGGATCCTTTGGCTTTGTACCCCTGCTTGTGGGCACGCTGCTGATTTCCGCGGTTGCCATGGTCATCGCTGTCCCTGTGGGGCTGATGTCCGCTATCTATCTCTCGGAGTACGCCACCCGGCGCTTTCGCGCAGTGACCAAGCCCGTGCTGGAAATACTCGCTGGTGTGCCCACCGTGGTCTACGGCTTTTTTGCCGCGCTGACGGTAGCGCCGTTTATTCGCGGCCTGGGTGAGAGTATCGGCCTGCACGTGGCCTCGGAAAGTGCCCTGGCAGCCGGCCTGGTCATGGGGATCATGATTATTCCTTTCGTCATGTCCCTGTCGGATGACATCATCAACGCCGTGCCCGATACCCTGCGAGAGGCCTCCCTGGGTATGGGGGCGACCATGAACGAGACCATCCGCAAGGTACTGTTACCTGCCGCCTTGCCCGGAATCGTCGGGGGCATCCTGCTGGCGGTCTCCCGGGCCATTGGTGAAACCATGATCGTGGTGATGGCAGCCGGCCTGTCCGCCAAGCTCACCATAAACCCGCTTGAGGCAGTCACCACCATCACCGTGCAGATCGTCACGCTGCTTGTGGGTGACCAGGAGTTCGACAACCCCAAGACCCTGGCGGCATTCGCCCTGGGCCTTGTGCTGTTTTTTGTCACCTTACTGCTCAACGTGATCGCCCTCTATGTCGTCAGGAAATACCGGGAACAATATGAGTAAGCAAACGTCGAACAAGGCCACTGCGGCGATCCGGGCCTCGCTGAAAAAGCGGTATGCCAGGGAGCGGCGCTTTCAGTGGTATGGCCGGCTGGCGGTGCTTACCGGCTTCGTCTTCCTGTTTATCCTGTTGGCCGATATCGTGGGCAAGGGCTGGCCGGCATTTACCCAGCATTACATCGAAGTGAGCGTAAACCTGGACCCGGAGGTTCTGGGCCTGCCGCCGAACGCCACCCGGGAGCAGATGTTTACCGCGGATTACCTGGGGGCCATCAAGTCCAGCCTGCGGGCAATGTTTCCCGAGGCTACCGGCCGCAAGGACAAGCAGCAGTTATACCGCCTGGTCAGTATCGGCGCGGAATATGACCTGCGCGACAGGGTGCTAAAAGAGCCGCAACTGATCGGCCACACGAGTGACATCTGGCTGCGGGCCCACGCGGAGGCGGGGAGTTACCTCAAGGGGCAGGTCACCGCAGAAACCGCGGAAGCCGACCGCAGGGTAAAGGATCAGCAGATGGGCTGGTTGGACCGCTTGCGTGCGGATGGGCGAACAGAGTCTCGTTTCAATACGACGTTTTTTACCCAGGGCGACTCGCGCGAACCGGAAATGGCCGGCATCAGGGTTGCCCTGTATGGGTCTTTCTTTACCCTGTTGGTTACCTTTGCCATTGCCTTCCCGATCGGGGTGGCGGCGGCGGTGTATCTCGAGGAATTCGCGCCGCGTAACCGGCTGACAGACCTGATCGAGATCAACATCAATAATCTGGCAGCCGTGCCTTCCATTGTGTTTGGCCTGCTCGGCCTGGCGGTCTTTATCAACTTTTTCGAGCTGCCGCGATCCGCCCCGGTGGTGGGCGGGATTGTGCTGTCACTGATGACCTTGCCTACCATCATTATCACGTCCCGGGCCGCTATCCAGGCGGTATCGCCTTCCATCAGGCAGGCCGCCCTGGGCGTGGGCGCTTCCAAACTGCAGACAGTTGTGCACCACGTGCTTCCCGTTGCCATGCCGGGTATCCTCACGGGATCCATTATCGGCATGGCCCAGGCGCTGGGTGAGTCGGCGCCCTTGCTGATGATTGGTATGGTGGCATTTATCATGGACGTTCCGGCGGGGGTCACCGATCCGGCGACGGTGTTACCGGTGCAGATTTATTTGTGGGCGGACAGCCCGGAACGAGGTTTTACCGAAAAGACCTCGGCGGCGATTATGGTGCTCATGGGCTTCCTGATCCTGATGAACGCGCTGGCAGTTTACCTGCGCAAGCGCTTTGAAATGAAATAACCGGGTAGTATGTATGCACGTGACCGAGGCAGTAAATTCGTTGTCGTTAGCAGCAGGGGACAGGAGCATGGAAAGGGTTGAGCAACAGGAGCCTGTCGCAGGTTCAAAAGGTGATGCTATCAGGCCGCCCTTGGACATCCAGGCGCACAGCGAGCAGAAGGACTACGAGACCATTGGCACACCGTTTGTCACCGATCCGAAAATGACGGCGCGGAACGTCAACGTCTACTATGGGGACAAACAGGCCATTACCACTATATCGCTGGATATTGGCCGCAACGAGGTTATCGCCATGATCGGGCCTTCCGGTTGCGGTAAATCCACCTTCCTGCGCACCCTGAACCGCATGAACGACATCATTCCGATTTGTCGGGTTGAAGGGGAGTTCTGCCTCGACGGAGATGATATCTACGCGGATGACCAGGATACCGTGCTGCTTCGGGCCAGGGTGGGCATGGTATTCCAGAAACCCAACCCGTTTCCAAAATCGATTTACGAGAATGTGGCCTATGGCCCGAAAATACATGGCCTTGCTCACAGCAAGGCTGAGCTCGATGAAATTGTTGAAGACAGCCTGCGCCGTGCGAGCCTGTTCAACGAGGTCAAGGACCAGCTGGACAAGCCGGGTACGGGACTGTCCGGTGGCCAGCAGCAGCGTTTGTGTATCGCCCGCGCCATCGCGGTGAGCCCCGAGGTCATCCTGATGGATGAGCCCTGCTCGGCCCTGGACCCGATCGCTACAGCGCGTATCGAGGAACTCATCGATGAGCTCAAGGAAAACTACACGATAGCGATCGTGACCCACTCCATGCAGCAGGCCGCCCGGGTATCCCAGCGTACCGCCTATTTCCACATGGGCAAGCTGATCGAGGTGGGTGATACAAAGCAGATATTTACCATGCCAAAGCATGAGTTGACCGAGAATTACATTACCGGCCGTTTTGGCTGATCGCGGCCTGGAGCCTGTTGCTATGGATAGAACGACACATGTGGACCAACACACTTCCCAGCGCTACAGCGCGGAGCTGGAAGGACTGCGCAGCAGTGTTCTGAGCATGGGGGGGCTGGTGGAAGAACTGTGCCGGCAGGCCCTGGAAGCCCTGGTCAGGGGCGATGCGGAGTTGGCCAGGAAGACCGTCAAGGCGGACAGCCAGGTAAACGAGATGGAGCTCAATATCAGTGCCCAGTGTATCGATATCCTCGCCCGACGGCAGCCTGCTGCCAGGGACCTGCGCATGGTGGTGGGTATTATCCGGATGGTCGCAAACCTCGAGCGCATCGGTGACGAGGCGGCCAAGGTCGCCAGCATGGCCCGCAAGCTTGCCGATGACCGTGACAGGCAGACCTACCTGAGTGAGCCAAAGCACCTCGGTGACGGGGTTAGCGCAATGCTGCGCGGTGCGCTGGATGCCTTCGCCCGACTGGATGTCGAGGCCGCTATCGATATCATCGCGCGGGACCCGGAGATAGATCGCGAATTCAAGACGCTTACCCGCTTACTGATGACACACATGATGGAGCAGCCCCAACGGGTAAAGAATATGCTGCGCGTCAACAGTTGTGCCCGTGCACTGGAGCGCATCGGCGATCACGCGGTGAACCTCTGTGAAGAAGTGATCTACCTCGTTGATGGTAACGATGTAAGACACCTCGGGGTGGAGGAGATCAAGCTGCGTCATCGCGGCGGATAGGAGGGCGCTTTATTGCTCTTTGCGCTCCTTACGTTCCTTGCGCTCCTTTTTCTCCGCCTCCTTGACCCTGCTCGATATCAGGCTGGTCACCCAGTTTGACAGCGAGCGCCCATCCGCCTCGGCGAGTTTTTTCGCTTTTTTCTTCAACTCGGGGTCGATACGGATATTGAGTAGTTTGGTTTTGGCCATTCCAGGGTCTTGATTTGCTTGGCGAAAGGAATGGTACTTTAGCACATGTATACACCTTGTCTTGCCCCATTTTATGTCTATAGTATGTATATACAAAAATATCCTGTGGTATGGAGTCGGTAATGAATTTGCAAGCAGCCCAGAAAGAATTGCGGGGCAGGGCACCCCGGGTAACGGGGTTGATCCTGGCCCTTGAAGTACTTGTCGTTGTATCGGTCAGCTACGCCCTGGTTGGAATTTTTGCCTGAAGGGGGCGGCTGGGTCGCCCCTTTACTTCTTTTTTCCTCGCGCACAACAATCCCACTTCAGCTGTAAGCCCTTATCCACTCGTCTGTTGCGGGACCCACTCGTCCCGGGGGTAACTATTTGCCGGTAAATTGGCCCTTTACGGCCGCTTTTGTAATAAAAATGTCATAGATTCCGAGTAAGCTTTTTCCCCAATGCATGTGGCTGTGCATTCAATGACCACAATTTGGGGAAATGGAACATGAAAAATCTTTTAGCTGTTGCAGTGACCGGCGCACTACTGGGGAGTGGTACCGCTTCTGCCAGCGTCAGCGACGCCGAATTTGCCGAACTCAAGGCCCAGTTTGCCGCCATGGCGCAGCGTTTGAATACGCTGGAAACTGAGAACAACAAGCTGCGGGAGCAGACCAGTTCAACTGTCAGCGAACTGGCGGTTGCCAAGGACGACCTGGCCGTGGTGAAAAAGCAAGCTGCGGATAGTTCCTGGTCAGAGAAGCTGTCCGTGAAAGGTGATTTCCGCTACCGCTACGAGGGAATCGATGTGGAGGGTGCAGATTACCGCGATCGTAACCGGATACGCGCGCGCACAGAAATGGTCGCAAAGCTCCCAAATGACGTCGATGTGGGTTTTGGTCTTGCCACGGGCAATGACGACCCTGTTTCCTCCAACCAGACCCTGGGTGCCGGCAATAGCTCCAAGCAGATCAACGTGGATCTCGCCTATGCCAAGTGGCGGCCGATGGACGGCATGTTCATCGATGCCGGTAAATACAAGAACCCCCTGTTCTCACCCAACAAGAACGCCATGCTGTGGGACGGGGACTGGCGACCGGAAGGCGTTGATTTCGGCTGGAGTGACGAGCACCTGTTCGTGACCGGGCTGGTCAGCTTCCTGGAAAGCGACAGCAAGTCCAAGAATGAGGCCGCCGCCTGGGGTGTCCAGGGAGGACTCAAGTTCGGTATCGGTGACGCCAGCCTGACCACGGCCCTGGGTTACTTCGATATTCCGGTCAAGGGTAAAGAGGCCTATTACGATGGCAAATTCTTCGGCAACTCCAACGCCAACGGTGTGTATCTCTACGATTACCAGCTGGTCGAGGCCTCCGCGGAGTTTGTGATGTCCGTGTTCGATATGCCGCTCAGCCTCTATGGCGACTACGTGGAGAACCAGGACCCGAGCGATTACAACACGGGCTGGTTAGCCGGTGTCTCCCTGGGCAAGACCAAGGGGGCTGGTACCTGGGAGCTGGGCTACCAGTACCAGGACCTGGAAGCAGATGCGGCATTCGGCCTCGTAACCGACTCTGATTTCGCCGGCGGGGGCACCGATGGCAAGGGTTCGAAAATCACCGGCGCCTATGGCATCAATGACCAGTGGAGCCTGGGTCTTACCTGGTTTGTGAAGAACGAGGCGGGCGAGAAGGCCTTCAAGGACGAGGGCGGGGCGCTGAGCTACGATCGCATCCAGCTGGACACGATGTTCAAGTATTGAGGACCCGTCTTTAAAGCTGTGCCAAAAAGAGCCCTACGGGGCTCTTTTTTTCGTTTCCAGGAGCGAATGATCAAGCCGCGCCATTCGGTAGTGTAGGCGGCCCGCACAAGCGACGCTTGACGCTGCCTGGCACAGTCACTGCCCGGCGTTGCATTCACCTCTTGCTTGGTTACAATAGCGCGCTTCCGGTAGCTGCGGCTGCCGACTATGCGTCCCCTTCGTCTAGTGGTCCAGGACACTGCCCTTTCACGGCGGTAACAGGGGTTCGAACCCCCTAGGGGACGCCACTATACCGGGTGAGCCATGAGCCGTTTCTGGAGCGATATCGTCAAGCAATTGACGCCCTATGTGCCGGGTGAGCAGCCCAGGCTCAGCCGTCTCGTGAAGCTCAATACCAACGAACACCCCTATCCCCCTTCACCGAAAGTCATCGAGGCTATCGCCGCGGTAAGCGGTGATGAGTTGCGCCGCTACCCTGATCCTGAATCGACCGCCCTGAGAGAGGCCTTTGCCCGGCGCAACGGCCTGCAAGCGGAACAGGTGTTCATTGGCAACGGGTCGGACGAGGTACTGGCACACGCGTTCCAGGCGCTGTTGCGCCACAAGCTGCCCCTGCTGTTCCCCGATGTGACCTACAGTTTTTACCCCGTGTGGTGTGAGCTCTATGGCGTTCCGTGGCGCGCGGTACCCCTGGCGCCGGATTACACGGTTGATCCGGCAGGCTATCGCGGCGGTAACGGCGGCATCATTATCCCCAACCCCAATGCGCCCACCGGCATCCTGATGAGCCTGGACACTATCCGGCTGCTGCTGGGGCAAAATCCCGACTCGGTGGTGTTGATCGATGAAGCCTACATCGACTTTGGCGGCGAGTCGGCCGTGAGCCTGATTCCGGAGTATGACAACCTGCTGGTGGTGCAGACCCTGTCCAAGTCCCGTTCGCTGGCGGGTCTGCGGGTGGGCGTGGCCATGGGACATGCCGGACTGATTGACGGCCTGCAACGGGTAAAGAATTCGTTCAACTCCTACCCGCTGGATGTGGTGGCCCAGCACGCGGCCGTTGCCGCGCTGGCAGACGAGGCCTGGTTTGAGGCGGCGCGCCAGCGGGTGATTGCCAGCCGCGAGCGGCTGCGGACGGCGATGATCGGGATGGGTTTCGAAGTGCTGCCATCGGCCGCGAATTTCGTGCTGGCCAGGCACCCGGCCAGGGCGGCCCGGGAGCTGTTTGCCGGGCTGAGGGCCCAGGGGATTATCGTGCGCTATTTTGACCTGCCGCGTATAGACGAGTACCTGCGCATCAGCATCGGCACCCAGGAGCAGTGCGACGAACTGCTGGCGGGGCTGGTCCAGCTGTTGGGCTAGACCTTCCTGAGGATCACGCTGCCGATGCTGTAACCGGCACCAAACGAGCACAGGACACCGATTTCCCCACGTTTGAAGTCGGACCGGTGCTTGTGAAAGGCGATCACCGAACCGGCGGAGCTGGTGTTGGCGTATTCGTCGAGGATGGTGGGTGCCTCCGTCTCTGTCGCGTCGCGGCCCAGTACCCTCTTCGAAATCAACTGGTTCATGCTCAGGTTGGCCTGGTGCAGCCAGAATCGCCTGACCTGGTCAGGGGCAATGCCAAGCTTCTGCAGTTGCGCGGATATCTGGGTGGCGACTGCGGGGCAGACCTCCTTGAATACCTTGCGGCCTTCCTGCACGAACAGCTTGTCGGGTTGTCCGATGCCGGTTTCATCTGCCCGGTTGAGAAAGCCGAAGTTGTTACGGATGTTATTCGAGTAAATGGTTTGCAGCTTGCTGTCGACAATCTGGTACTGGTCCTGCGAGGTTGCTGTCTCAGCAGATTCCACGATGACAGCTGTACACACATCACCGAAAATAAAGTGCGAATCGCGATCGCGAAAGTTCAGGTGGCCACTGCAGATTTCGGGGTTGAGCATCAGTACGCAGCGGGCGCTGCCGGACAGCAGTGCGTCCCGCGCCTGCTGGATGCCAAAAGTGGCGGAGGAGCAGGCCACGTTCATGTCGAAGCCAAAGCCCTTGATGTCGAGTGCATCCTGGATCTCCACGGCCATGGCGGGGTAGGCGCGCTGCATGTTGGACGCGGCAACAATGACCATGTCGATATCTGATGCTGTTTTTCCGGCCGCCGCCATTGCCTGGCGCGCTGCAACCACCGCCATTTCACATTGGATGGACGGTTCTTCATTGGGGCGTTCCGGCAGTCGCGGCACCATCCTGCGCGGGTCGAGAATTCCGTCCTTGTTCATTACATAGCGGGACTTGATGCCCGATGCCTTTTCAACAAACTCCGCGGAGGAGTGTTGCAGGGCGGCTAACTCGCCGGCCGCTATGGCGTCGCCGTGTTCGCTGTTGTAAATATCGACATAGGCGTTAAAGGAGGTAACCAGCTCTTCGTTGCTGATAGATTCCCCCGGGGTAAAGAGGCCGGTTCCGCTGATGACGATGTCGGTCATGTTGCTTTGCTCCCTGGTGTGGGTATTTCCTGGCTATCGAAGCGGTATGAAAAAAGGCCGCGAGGCGGCCCTTGATCTGTTTTGTATTTTTCAGCGCTTGTGCAGTGGCACGTAGTCCCGCTGGGTATAGCCGGTGTATAACTGCCGCGGTCTGCCGATACGGTAGCTGCCGGCAATCATTTCATTCCAGTGTGCAATCCACCCCACGGTGCGGCCGACTGCAAATATGACGGTGAACATGCTGGTGGGTATGCCGATTGCCTTGAGGATGATCCCGGAATAGAAGTCCACGTTGGGATAGAGCTTCTTCTCGATGAAGTACTCGTCGTTCAGGGCAATCTCCTCCAGTCGCTTGGCGATCGCCAGCAGCGGATCATTGTCGATACCCAGCTCCGCCAGTACCTCGTCCGCGGCCTCTTTCATCACCTTCGCCCGGGGGTCGAAGTTCTTGTACACCCTGTGGCCGAAGCCCATAAGGCGGAAGGGGTCGTCCTTGTCCTTGGCGCGGGCCACGAACTCATCGATGCGGGAGACGTCGCCGATCTCCTCCAGCATTTCCAGCACGGCCTCGTTTGCCCCACCGTGGGACGGGCCCCACAGGGCGGCAATACCGGCGGCGATACAGGCGAAGGGGTTGGCGCCGGAGGAGCCGGCCAGGCGTACGGTGGAGGTGGAGGCGTTCTGCTCGTGGTCGGCGTGCAACAGGAAGATGCGGTCCATGGCCTTGGCGAGCACCGGGCTGATGTTGCTGGGTTCGCAGGGGTTGCCGAACATCATGTGCAGGAAGTTCTCGGAATAGGACAATTTGTTGTCCGGGTACATGAACGGCTGGCCGGTTGAAAACTTGTAGCTCATGGCGGCAAGAGTGGGCATCTTGGCAATCAGGCGAAAAGCCGCAATCTGGCGGTGGTGATCGTCGGAGATATCGAGTGAATCGTGATAGAAGGCGGACAGTGCGCCGACCACCCCGCACATGATAGCCATCGGGTGCGCGTCGCGACGAAAACCATTGAAGAAGGTGCGGATCTGTTCGTGCACCATGGTATGGCGGTGCACCGTGCTGACGAACTTCTCTTTCTGCTCCTTGTTAGGCAACTCGCCGTAGAGCAGCAGGTAACAGGTCTCGAGATAATCGGATTCGTCCGCCAGCTGCTCGATCGGGTAGCCCCGGTGCAGCAGTACGCCCTTGTTGCCATCGATAAAGGTGATCTGCGACTCGCAGGCCGCCGTAGAGACAAAACCGGGGTCGTAGGTGAACATTCCCTTGGCCGTGAGCGCCCCAACGTCCACCACGTCCGGGCCGAGTGTGCCGGAATAGATTGGCAGCTCGATGGGGGCGTCCAGTCCGTCGATGGTGAGGAGGGCTTTTTTGTCGCTCATGGGAGATCCTAGGATGTAAAACGATGGGCGCTCCACTATAGAGTTTCCGGCGTTTTTGTCAATTGATCCGGGGCGATTTGCCCCTATCTGCAGCATTACAGCCCGTAAAATCGCCAATACCGAAACCGGGAGATCGATGCAGATTGGCGCACATGGGCAGGCGGACCGGGGGCGGCCGCATTTTTGTAACAGGTTTGTAATTGGGAGGTGAAGTCCCTATAATTTGCCGCGCTTTGGTCAGCTGGCCGCAGTTGCGGCCAGCACGCCAGAAGACTTCCAGCTATAACCGATTAACCGCCCACCCGGGCGTCAAGATTATGGTGCCCTATAGTGAAAGATAAACGTCCTGTAAACCTGGATATCGGTACCATGCGGTTACCCATCACCGCATGGACGTCCATTGCCCACCGCGCCTCCGGCGTATTCCTGTTTGCCGGCATCGGCGTCCTGATCTGGGTTCTTGACGCCAGCCTCGCCAGCCCCGAGAGCTTTGCTGCCCTGCAGGAATGCCTTTCGGGCGCCCTGTTCAAACTGCTCGTCTGGGCGATTGTGGCAGGCCTGATCTACCACAGCGTGGCCGGCGTAAAGCACCTGGTGATGGACCTGGGTATCGGTGAGACCATGGAAGGGGGCAGCCGCGGCGCCCGGGTCGTCATCGTGCTTTCAGCTGTACTTATTCTGCTTGCGGGAGTCTGGATATGGTAACTGCAGTAACCAGCATGGGCCGTTCGGGCCTTTACGATTGGCTGATGCAGCGGGTGACCGCCGTCATTCTTCTCGCCTACTTCCTGCTGGTGGGCTGGGTGCTCATCGGCGGTGTGGATTATGCCTCCTGGAAGGCGCTGTATTCGCAGACCTGGATGCGGGTGTTCAGCCTGCTCGCCCTGTTGTCACTGGGTATCCATGCCTGGGTGGGCCTGTGGGCGGTATTCACCGATTACCTGACCGAGCGCCTGATGGGCACAACCGGGAACGTATTGCGCCTGCTGGCGCAGGTGGTCTGCGCCATCGTCATGTTTACGTATGTCGTCTGGGGCATCCAGATCTTGTGGGGTTTTTAAGCTATGGCTGCTCTTCGTACTCTCTCTTTTGACGGCGTTATCGTCGGTGGCGGCGGCGCCGGAATGCGCGCGGCCCTGCAACTGGCCCAGTCGGGCTACAAGACCGCGGTGATCTCCAAGGTGTTTCCCACCCGGTCACACACGGTATCGGCCCAGGGTGGCATCACCTGCGCCATCGCCAGTGCCGACCCTGACGACGACTGGCGCTGGCACATGTATGACACGGTCAAGGGCTCCGACTATATCGGCGACCAGGATGCCATCGAATACATGTGCAGCGTCGGTCCCGAAGCGGTTTTTGAACTCGAGCATATGGGCCTGCCTTTTTCCCGTACCGAGGAGGGTCGTATCTACCAGCGCCCCTTCGGCGGGCAGTCGAAGGATTTCGGCAAGGGCGGCCAGGCAGCGCGCACCTGTGCCGCGGCGGATCGTACCGGCCACGCGCTGTTGCATACGCTGTACCAGGGCAATATGAAGAACAATACCGTGTTCTTCAACGAGTGGTACGCCACGGACCTGGTCAGGAACCAGGACGGTGCGGTGGTGGGCGTCATCGCCATCTGCATGGAGACCGGCGAGACCGTTTACGTTAAATCGAAGGCCACCGTGTTTGCCACCGGCGGGGCAGGGCGTATATACGCCTCCACCACCAATGCCCACATCAACACGGGCGACGGTATCGGCATGGCCCTGCGGGCGGGTTTCCCGGTGCAGGACATCGAGATGTGGCAATTTCACCCCACCGGTATCGCCGGTGCCGGGGTGTTGGTCACCGAGGGTTGCCGCGGTGAGGGCGGCTACCTGATCAACAAGGACGGCGAGCGCTTTATGGAGCGTTACGCCCCCAATGCCAAGGACCTTGCCGGCCGCGACGTGGTGGCCCGCTCCATGGTGCTGGAAATCATCGAGGGCAGGGGCTGCGGCCCCGAAGGCGACCATGTTTTCCTCAAGCTCGATCACCTTGGTGAAGAAGTGCTGGAGAGCCGCCTGCCCGGTATTTGTGAGCTGTCGCGGACCTTCGCCCATGCGGACCCGGTGAAAGAGCCGATACCGGTCGTCCCCACATGCCACTACATGATGGGCGGTATCCCGACCAATGTTCACGGCCAGGCATTGACGGTCGACGCCAGCGGCAAGGACGTGGTCATTCCCGGCCTTTACGCCTGTGGAGAGGTGGCCTGCGTCTCCGTTCACGGGGCAAATCGCCTGGGTGGCAACTCCCTGCTGGACCTGGTTGTCTTCGGGCGCGCCTCGGGTCTCTTCATCGAGAAGTCCCTGCGCGAGGGCATAGAGCTGCGCGATGCCTCCGGCACCGATATCGAGCAGGCCATGTCGCGGCTGGACAAGCTCAATAACTCCCGCGGCGGAGAAAACGTCGCAGCGCTGCGCAAGGAACTGCAAAACACCATGCAGAACCATTTCGGTGTGTTCCGCAACGAGACCTTCATGCGCGAGGGCATTGCCAAGCTCGCCGACCTGCGCGGCCGCATCGCGAATGCCGAACTGAACGACAAGAGCATGGCCTATAACACGGCCCGGATCGAGGCGCTGGAGTTGCACAACCTGTTTGAGGTGGCCGAGGCGACGGCGATTACTGCCGAGGAGCGCAAGGAAAGCCGGGGCGCGCACGCACGGGACGATTTCCAGGAGCGCGACGATGCCAACTGGCTATGTCACTCCATGTACTTCCCCGCGGACAAGCGTGTGGGCAAGCGTGCAGTGAATTTTGAGCCGAAAACGGTCGAAACCTTCCAACCGAAAGCGCGTACGTATTAAGGGGTAGTCACCATGTTGCAAGTCAGTATCTATCGCTATAACCCCGAGACCGATGCCGAGCCTTACATGCAGGAAGTACAGGTCGATACCGGTGGCAAGGACATCATGGTGCTGGATGTGCTGGAGCTGATCAAGGCGCAGGACACCACCGTGGCCTATCGCCGCTCGTGCCGTGAGGGCGTCTGTGGCTCCGACGGCGTCAATATGAACGGCAAGAACGGCCTGGCCTGTATCACGCCCCTGTCGGAAACGGTACGCAATAACAAGCTGGTACTGCGCCCGTTGCCGGGCCTGCCCGTGGTGCGGGACCTTGTCGTCGATATGGGCATGTTTTACGCCCAGTACGAGAAGGTACAGCCCTACCTGCTGAACGATTCCCCGGCGCCGGCCATAGAGCGCCTGCAGTCCCCCGAGGACCGGGAAAAGCTGGACGGGCTTTACGAATGCATCCTGTGCGCCTGTTGCTCTACCTCCTGCCCGTCTTTCTGGTGGAACCCGGACCGGTTTATCGGCCCGGCGGGATTGTTGCAGGCTTACCGCTTCCTGGCGGACACCCGGGACACTGCCACCGAGGAGCGACTATCACGGCTGGACGACCCGTTCAGCGTGTTCCGCTGCCACGGCATACAGAATTGCGTGAATGTCTGCCCCAAGGGCCTGAACCCCACCAGGGCCATCGGGCATATTCGCAATATGCTGCTCTCGCGTGCTACATAACATTAAATTGCCTTTGTATCTCTTTGAAAAATAAGCAATTAATGTAACAGGTTGTGTGGCCGTAGCAAAGCGGCGACAAGGGAGTGGGATCTGTCTGCATACCGGCCTGGACAGTGCTGCTACACTCCTTAACCTGACGTGCCGGGGGCGCTGGTACAACCCGCTGGAAGGGTCCAAATGCAAGAAAGCTCGATGGAACAGCTGTGGCGCAGCTCGCATATAGCGGGTGGTAATGCCACCTATGTAGAAGGCCTGTACGAGGTCTACCTCAAGAACCCCAATGGTGTTCCCGAGCAGTGGCGCGACTATTTCGACAAGTTGCCGCGGGTAGATTCCGCCATCGTGCAGATTGAGGACGTCCCCCATTCGGTGATACGCGACCGCTTCGCCCAGATCAGCAAGATGCGGGTGCGCACCGAGGCCACGGTACAGCACGATTCCCAGGCGACCGAGTACGAGCGCAAGCAGGTTCGCGTGGTCCAGTTGATTTCCGCCTACCGCCAGCGAGGTCACCAGAAAGCCCGGCTCGACCCACTGGGCCTGGCGGCCCGGGAACACGTGGCCGACCTGGAATTGTCCTTTCACCAGCTCTCCGCGGCAGACTTCGACACCGTGTTCCAGACCGGCAGCATGCATATCGGCAAAGCCGACGCCACCCTGGGGGAGATACTGCAGACACTGGAGCGCACCTACTGCCACACAGTGGGCGCCGAGTTCATGCACATCGTGGACACCGAGCAGCGCCACTGGATTATGCAGCGCATGGAAGCCGTTCGCTCGGCACCCGACTACGGCCGAGAAATCCGCCTGCAACTGCTGAGCAGCCTGATCTATGCAGAGGGCCTGGAAAAATCCCTGGGTACCAAGTACCCGGGAACCAAGCGCTTTGGCCTGGAAGGGGGCGAAAGCCTGATCCCGATGTTATCGGAGATGATCCAGCGCAGTGGCTCCTACCGGGCGCAGGAAATTGTCATCGGCATGGCGCACCGGGGCCGGCTAAATGTTTTGGTAAACATCCTTGGCAAGAACCCTTCCGAACTGTTTGCCGAATTCGAGGGCAGGGTGCAGTACCAGACATCCGGCGACGTAAAATACCACCAGGGCTTCTCTTCCAACGTGATGACCCCGGGTGGTGAGATACACCTTGCCCTGTCCTTCAACCCGTCTCACCTGGAAATCGTTTCCCCGGTGGTAGAGGGCTCGGTACGCGCGCGCCAGGAACGAAGGAGCGACAAGACGGGCGATCTCGTGGTCCCGATTGTGATCCACGGCGATGCGGCTTTTGCCGGCCAGGGCGTGGTAATGGAGACATTCCAGATGTCCCAGACCCGCGCCTACAAGACCGGTGGCACGATTCACATCGTGCTCAACAACCAGGTTGGCTTCACGACCAACCGGCGTGAAGACGTCCGCTCCACGGAGTATTGCACCGACATTGCGAAAATGGTGCAGGCACCCATCTTCCACGTCAACGCTGACGATCCGGAGGCCGTGCTGTTTGTCACGCAAATGGCAGTGGACTACCGCACCGAGTTCAAGAAGGACGTGGTGATCGACCTGATCTGTTATCGCCGCCGGGGCCACAACGAGGCCGATGAGCCATCAGTGACCCAGCCTGTCATGTACAGCAAGATCCGCAAGCACAAGACGACCCGCGATCTCTACGCTGCCAAGCTCATCAGCGAGGGTGTGCTGACCGAGGCAGAGGACAAATTCATGGTGGAGCGCTACCGTGAATCGCTTGACCGCGGGGAACCTATGGTCAGCAGCCTGGTGTCCGAGCCCAACAAGACCCTGTTTGTCGATTGGTCTCCCTACCTTGGGCACGACTGGACCATGCATGCTGAAACCGGCATGGATATGCACCAGCTGCAGGCTATCGCCCACGATACCAACGTGGCACCGGACAATTTTCCCCTGCAGAAGCAGGTGGCAAAAATCCTGGAAGACCGGCGTAAAATGGCCGCCGGCGGCATGCCTTTGAACTGGGGTTTCGCCGAGAACCTGGCTTATGCCACCCTGTTACACCAGGGCTACCCGGTGCGATTGACCGGTCAGGACGTTGGCCGGGGCACTTTCTCGCACCGGCACGCGGTCCTGCACAATCAGAAGACCGGCAAGACCTACCGTCCGCTGCAGCACATCTCCCCCGACCAGGCACGCTTCAGGATTTACGATTCCCTGCTGTCCGAGGAGGCTGTACTGGCCTTTGAGTATGGTTATTCGACCACATTGCCCCAGGGCCTGGTCATCTGGGAGGCGCAGTTTGGTGATTTCGCCAACGGGGCCCAGGTCGTGATCGACCAGTTTATCACCAGCGGTGAGCACAAGTGGCAGCGCCTCAGCGGGCTGACCATGCTGCTGCCGCATGGATACGAAGGCCAGGGCCCCGAACACTCTTCAGCCCGACTCGAGCGCTTCATGCAGTTGTGCGCCGAACACAATATACAAATCTGCGTGCCCACCACACCCGCCCAGGTTTTCCACATGCTGAGGCGCCAGGCGATACGGCCACTGCGCAAGCCGCTGGTCGTGATGACACCCAAGAGCCTGCTGCGCCACAAGGAGGCAATCTCGACGCTGGAAGACCTGGCGCAGGGGCGGTTTTTCAATGTGCTGGATGAAACCGACGGGCTGGACAAGTCTGCAGTAAAGCGGGTGATCCTGTGCAGTGGCAAGGTGTTCTATGATTTGCGGGCCACGCGGCGTGAGCGCGGCATCAAGGACGTCGCGATCCTGCGCCTGGAGCAACTCTATCCTTTCCCCGAGGAAGAGCTGCTGGAGGTGCTGGCTGCCTACCCGAACATCGATGACGCCGTGTGGTGCCAGGAAGAGCCGATGAACCAGGGCGCCTGGTATGCCAGCCAGCACCATATGCGTCGCGTGATACACCAGCACCGCAGGGACGTTTACCTGCGCTACGTGGGGCGCGACTCCTCGGCGGCACCGGCGGCCGGGTACATGGCGCTGCATGTACAGCAACAGGAAAAATTTATCAACGAAGCGCTGGCTGACGAAAAGCCGGACAACGATTAGCAGAACAAGGGAGCGACATGGCTACTGAAATCAAGGCGCCGACTTTTCCCGAGTCGGTAGCGGACGGCGAGATTGCCTGCTGGCATAAGGGTGAAGGCGACACCGTTGCTCGCGACGAACTGATCGTTGAAATCGAAACCGACAAGGTGGTGATGGAAGTGCTGGCACCCGAGGATGGTGTCATCACTAAAATCCACGCCCAGGAAGGGGAAGTCATAAACAGTGAGCAGCTGCTGGCCACGCTGGAGCAGGGTGCCGCGGCCGCGACACCCAGCGGGGCAGGTAAGCCGGATGCGACACCGCAGGAGCCCGCCGCAGCGCCCAGGGAGGCTGCATCGGCGGCACCACTGGGGCCGGCAGTACGGCAGCTGCTCGAGGAGCACAAGCTCGACGCAAGCCAGGTCAGCAGCACTGGCAAGGGCGGGCGAATCACCAAGGAAGATGTGCTGGAGCACCTCAAGGCCCGCGACGCGGCTCCCGCTGTGGCGCCTGCCGCGGCCGCTATCCCGGCGGCCCCGGTCGGCCCATCCAGCGAGCGGGTGGAAAAACGCGTGCCGATGACCCGTATGCGTTCCAAGATCGCCGAGCGCCTGCTCAATGCCACACAACAGACCGCCATGCTGACAACCTTCAACGAGGTCAATATGGCCCCGGTGATGGCCCTGCGCAGCAAGTACAAGGATCAATTTGAGAAAACCCACAACGGTACCCGCCTGGGTTTCATGGGCTTTTTTGTGAAGGCGGCCTGCGAGGCGCTCAAGCGCTTCCCGGCGGTCAACGCCTCCATCGACGGCAGTGACGTGGTGTACCACGGTTACCAGGATATCGGGGTGGCGGTTTCCACGGAAAACGGCCTGGTGGTACCCGTTTTGCGCGATGCTGATTTCATGAGTCTCGCCGATGTCGAGGCGGCTATTCGTGACCTGGGTATCCGCGCCAAGGACAACAAGCTCACCATCGAGGATATGACCGGCGGCACTTTTACCGTGACTAACGGCGGTGTGTTCGGTTCACTGTTGTCGACACCTATCCTGAACCCCCCGCAGACCGGTATCCTTGGGATGCACAAAATACAGGATCGCCCTATGGCGGTTAACGGCCAGGTGGTGATCCAGCCTATGATGTATCTTGCCCTGTCCTACGATCACCGCTTGATCGACGGCAAGACCGCAGTGCAGTTCCTGGTGGCTATCAAGGACCTGATCGAGGATCCGGCCCGCATACTGCTGCAGTTGTGAAACGCTTACGGCGCGGTAAATTGAATTGGAATGGAAAGAAACCATGTCTGACAAATATGATGTAGTGGTAATCGGTGCCGGTCCCGCAGGCTATGTGGCGGCCATACGGGCCGCCCAGCTGGGACTGTCCACGGCCTGCGTGGAGCAGTGGCTGGATGACAAGGGCAAGGTCCGCCTCGGGGGTACCTGCCTGAATGTCGGTTGTATCCCTTCCAAGGCCCTGCTGGACAGCAGCCACAAGTTCGCCGAGGCAAGAGACCACCTTGGGGTGCACGGCATTTCAGTAAAAGGCGCTAGCATCGATGTGCCCGCCATGCTGGCGCGCAAGAACAAGATCGTCGACCAGCTGACAGGGGGTATATCCGGCCTGTTCAAGCACAATGGCGTCACAGCCATCTCCGGTACCGGCAAGGTGCTGTCGGGCGCCCGGGTCGAGGTGACTGACAAGGATGGCAAGGTGCAGGTGCTCGCCGCCGGTAACGTGATCATTGCCGCCGGTTCCCTGCCGGTACATATACCCCCGGCTCCCATAGACAATGACTACATCATCGATTCCACCGGCGCGCTGGAGCTGACTGAAGTCCCCAGGCGACTGGGTGTTATCGGTGCGGGTGTTATAGGGCTGGAGCTGGGCAGCGTGTGGGGACGGCTGGGCTCCGAGGTGGTGGTGCTGGAGGCGCTGGATGACTTCCTGCCCATGATGGATGTGCAGATAGCCAAGGAGGCGGCCAAGATTTTCAAGAAACAGGGCCTGGATATCCGCCTTGGTGCCAGGGTCACCGGGGCGAAGGTCAAGAAGGGCACAGTTGAGGTGACCTACAGTGTCGGCGGGGTCGAGCAGGTGGAGGTCTTTGACAAGCTGATCGTCGCCGTGGGGCGTAAACCCCGGTCACAGGAGTTGTTTGCGACGGACAGCGGCGTCACCCTTGACGAGCGCGGCTACATTTTCGTGAACGACTACTGTGAGACGGAAGCACCTCATATTTTTGCCGTGGGAGACGTTGTGCGGGGCCCCATGCTCGCCCACAAGGGCTCGGAAGAGGGCATCATGGTGGCGGAGCGCATAGCTGGCAAGAAAGCCCAGATGAATTATGATTGCATCCCCTCGGTGATCTATACCCATCCCGAGGTGGCTGCGGTGGGTCGAACGGAGCAGGAGCTCAAGGCCGACGGCGTACCCTACAAGGTGGGCCTGTTTCCGTTTGCGGCCAGCGGCCGGGCACTGGCGGCGAATGACTCCGATGGCGTGGTCAAAATGCTGGCTCATGCGGAGAACGACCGTATACTCGGCTGCCATATCGTGGGACCCTCTGCCGCCGACCTGGTACAGCAGGTGGTGATCGCGATGGAGTTCGGTTCCAGTGCGGAAGACCTGGCGCTGACCGTATTCGGCCACCCCACATTGTCTGAGGCGGTACACGAGGCTGCCCTGGCCGTTGATGGTCACGCCATTCACGTGGCAAACCGGAAGAAGAAAAACTAGAATTTGCCCTGACGCGAATAACTACATAATCCCCGGCGCGAATGGGTTTAGAGCGGGAAATGCGGCGATGCGATATCGCGGTTTTTCCTTAAACAACAAGAGCAGCAGACGAAAACAGGACGGAAGATGAACCTTCATGAGTATCAGGGCAAACAGCTGTTTGCCGAGTACGGGCTGCCGGTTTCCAGGGGTTATGCGGTAGAGACTCCCCAGGAAGCGGCGGATGCGGCGAACCTGATTGGCGGTGACAAATGGGTGGTAAAAGCCCAGGTGCATGCCGGTGGTCGCGGCAAGGCCGGTGGTGTAAAGCTGGTCACCAGCAAGGACGAGATCCGGGAATTCGCCGCCAAGTGGCTGGGCAAGAACCTCGTTACCTACCAGACCGATGCCAGTGGGCAACCGGTGAGCAAGATACTTGTGGAGTCCTGTACCGATATTGCGGATGAGCTCTATCTCGGCGCCGTTGTGGACCGTTCCTCGCGCCGTATCGTGTTTATGGCGTCCACCGAAGGTGGCGTGGAGATCGAAAAGGTCGCCGAAGAGACCCCCGAGAAAATCCTGCGGGCTACCATCGATCCGCTGGTGGGCGCGCAGCCTTACCAGGGCCGGGAACTGGCGTTCAAGCTGGGGCTCAAGGGCGACCAGATCAAGCAGTTCGTGCAAATATTCATGGGCCTGGCCCAGATGTTCGTGGACAAGGACCTCGCGCTGATCGAGGTGAATCCGCTGGTGATCACCCAGGAGGGCAAGCTTCATTGCCTGGACGCCAAGCTGGGTGTGGACGGCAACGCGCTGTACCGCCAGAAAGTATTGCAGGAAATGCACGACCCCAGCCAGGACGATGCACGCGAGGCACATGCGGCGCGCTGGGAGCTCAACTACGTCGCATTGGATGGCAGCATCGGCTGTATGGTCAACGGCGCCGGACTGGCTATGGGCACCATGGACATCGTGGCGTTGCACGGCGGTTTCCCCGCCAACTTTCTCGACGTGGGCGGCGGCGCGACCAAGGAGCGTGTGGCCGAGGCATTCAAGATCATTCTCTCGGACGAAAACGTCAAAGCCGTACTGATCAATATTTTCGGTGGCATTGTGCGCTGTGATCTTATCGCGGAAGGCGTTATTGGCGCCGTCGAGGAAATCGGGGTGAATGTGCCGGTCGTGGTGCGCCTCGAGGGCAACAACGCGGAACTGGGGCGCAAGGTACTGGCCGACAGTGGTCTTAATATTATCGCGGCCACCAGCCTGACTGACGCGGCCAAGCAAGCGGTAGCAGCAGCCGGAGGTGCGGCCAAATGAGCATTTTGATCGACAAGAATACCAAGGTAATCTGCCAGGGTTTCACTGGATCCCAGGGAACCTTTCACTCGGAGCAGGCCATCGCCTACGGCACAAAGATGGTCGGCGGCGTCACCCCCGGCAAGGGCGGCCAGGAGCACCTGGGCCTGCCTGTGTTCAACACGGTAGCCGATGCAGTGGCAGCCACCGGCGCCGATGCCTCGGTCATTTACGTGCCCGCGGCATTTTGCAAGGACTCCATCCTGGAAGCGGCCAACTCCGGCATCAAGTTGATTGTTTGTATCACAGAGGGGATTCCCACCCTGGATATGCTCGAGGCCAAGGTAAAGTGCGATGAACTCGGGGTGCGCCTGATCGGGCCTAACTGCCCCGGCGTGATCACCCCCGGTGAGTGCAAGATCGGCATCATGCCCGCCAGCATCCACCTGCCGGGCAAGGTGGGCATTGTGTCGCGATCCGGCACCCTCACCTACGAGGCGGTCAAGCAGACCACTGATGCCGGCTATGGCCAGTCCACTTGTGTCGGTATTGGCGGGGACCCGATACCCGGCTCCAACTTTATCGATATCCTGGCGATGTTCCAGAAGGACCCGGCTACCGAGGCCATCGTGATGATCGGGGAGATCGGTGGTACCGCCGAGGAAGAAGCCGCGGCTTACATCAAGGCCAATGTCACCAAGCCGGTGGTGTCCTATATCGCGGGTGTAACGGCGCCCAAGGGCAAGCGCATGGGTCATGCCGGCGCAATCATTTCCGGCGGCAAGGGCACGGCTGACGAGAAGTTTGCCGCGCTCGAAGACGCCGGTGTGAAGACGGTTCGCAGCCTGGCTGATATCGCAGCTGGCCTGGCGGAAGTGACCGGCTGGTAATGGCCGGCCGTAAATAGGAAAACGACAAGGGTCCATCTCCACACGGGCCCTTTTTCATATAGAGATCGAACACACATGAGCAGTTCGGCAGTACAGCAGGGACAGACTATGGCACACAATATTGATTTATCCGGTTACGGCATCAACGGCGCCGCCGAGGTGATCTACAACCCCTCCTATGAGCAGCTGTATGCCGAGGAAACGCGACCGGACCTCGAAGGCTACGAGAAGGGTACCGTCACCGAGTTGGGGGCGGTCGCTGTGCACACCGGGATTTTTACCGGACGTTCCCCGAAGGACAAGTTCATCGTACTGGACGATGTGAGCAAGCAGCATATCTGGTGGAACTCGCCTGAATCACCCAATGACAACAAGCCCATCTCTCCCGAGAACTGGTCCGTCCTGAAAGGACTGGTTGCCGACCGATTGTCCGGGCAGCGCCTGTTTGTCGTGGATACCTTTTGTGGTGCCAACGAGAACACCCGCCTGAAAGTGCGCTTCGTGATGGAAGTTGCCTGGCAGGCACATTTCGTCAAGAACATGTTTATACGCCCGACCGAGGAAGAGCTTGCCAATTACGGCGAGCCGGACTTCGTGGTGCTCAATGCCTCCAAGACCAGCGACCCTGACTGGCAGTCCCACGGGCTGAACTCGGAAGTTTTCACGGTGTTCAATCTCACCGAGAAAATGCAGATCATCGCCGGCACCTGGTACGGTGGCGAGATGAAAAAGGGCATGTTCGCCATGATGAATTACTACCTGCCCCTGCAGAATATGGCGTCCATGCACTGTTCGGCAAACGTGGGCGAGGCGGGCGACGTCGCGATCTTTTTCGGCCTGTCCGGCACGGGCAAGACGACCTTGTCCACCGATCCCAAGCGGCGGCTGGTCGGGGATGACGAACATGGCTGGGATGACGATGGCGTGTTCAATTTCGAAGGCGGTTGCTACGCCAAGACCATCGACCTGGACCCCGAGAGCGAACCGGATATCTACCGGGCGATTTCCCGGGACGCGTTGCTGGAGAACGTGGTGGTCAAGGACAACGGCAAGATCGCCTTTTCCGATCGCTCCATTACCGAGAACACCCGGGTGTCGTATCCCATTTACCACATCGACAATATCGTCAAGCCCGTATCGCGGGCGGGCCATCCCAGGAAAGTCATTTTCCTGACGGCTGACGCCTTTGGTGTGCTACCCCCGGTAGCGATTCTCGACCGGGCGCAGACCAAATACCATTTCCTGTCGGGTTTTACCGCGAAACTCGCCGGCACGGAACGTGGGATTACCGAGCCTGTTCCGACCTTCTCGGCCTGTTTCGGCAAGGCTTTCCTCAGCTTGCACCCGACAGCTTACGGCAAGACCCTGGTGTC
>JAHEBM010000100.1 GCA_024642245.1 Haliea sp. | reverse complement strand
GACACCGGCGAGCTATTCCCGGGTGATCGTTGCCTGGTTTGACGCCCGCAGGGGTCTGGCACTGGGGATCGTGCTGGCCGGTATAGGTGTCGGGACAGCCCTGATACCCCCGTACGTCGAGCTGCTGACCGCGAATTTCGGCTGGCGGATGGCATTTCTGGGTGTCAGTGCGCTGATCATCCTGGTGTCATTACCAGCGGTCTGGGCCTGGATCAGGGAACCGCTCGCAGAGGTAGCGGATGGTATCGCGCCTGTAGAGGAAGGCTTCAGTTTTCGCGAGTCCATAGCGACGCGGCAATTTCTGTTTATCGCTTTCAGCTTCCTTCTCCTGGGCGTCATGTCGGGTGGGATCCTCGCACATCTGGTGCCCTTGCTGACCGATCGCGGCGTTACGCCGACGATGGCGGCGAGCGTCGCATCTCTACTGGGTTTGACGCTGATGGCTTCGAGAATGTTTATCGGGTACCTGCTGGACCGCTTTTTTGCGCCGATGGTTGTCGCCATTTTCCTGACCTGTCCTGTGATAGGCCTTGTCATCCTGATGTCGGGGGCCGTAGGCAGCCCGGCCATACTGGGCGTGATCCTGGTGGGGCTGGGGATAGGCGCTGAAATGGATTTCATGTCGTACCTTATCAGCCGGTATTTCGGGTTGCGCGCTTTCGCCAGGCTTTATGGGCTGATCTACGCCTCGATTACCATCGGGGTCAGCATCGGCCCGATCGTGATGGGCTACAGCCAGCAGCTCGCGGGTACCTATGATTTCGGGCTCAAGGTCCTGTTGGTCGCATCTGCAGTCGCCGTGATCCCCCTCCTTTTTCTCGGTCGCTACCCGAGCCTGCCCCGCACCCGGCCCGGGTGACCGGTCCCGTACGCGACTACAGCCCGGTTCGCGGCCACAGTGGCACTTGTCCACCTAATAATGTAAGTTTGCTGCTACTTCTGCCACCGGGTAGGGTCCGTGGGCAGGGAAAGCACACTGGCGGACTTATTGCCGCGGCATCAAATAAGAGGGTGGGATTTTGCACTTCAAGGGTCTTGATCTGAATCTCCTGGTGATTCTCGATGCGCTGCTTGAAGAAAAAAGCGTCACCAAGGCAGCCGAGAGAGTGCATGTTTCGCAGCCCGCCGTCAGTGCGGCGCTGGCCAAGTTGCGTCGGCACACCGGCGATGAATTGCTGGAGAAGGTGGGGCGGGAGTTTCGGCTGACGCCGCGGGCCGAGGCCATGATCCACCCGGTGAAGGAAATACTGATCCAGATCGAATCGACGATTTACACCGATTCGGATTTTGAGCCTTCAGTGGCTGACCGGACATTCAAGATAGCCATGTCCTCTTATTCTGCCGATGTCCTGATGCCAGGCCTGGTTGATAAGCTGACCACGTCGTACCCAGGCATTAATTGCGTGGTGGAGGAAATTTCCACAGAGTCACTGGCACGCGTAAAGGCAGGGAGTATCGACAGCTGCATTACCTTTCAGCAAACCAAGCTATTGAACCCGAGTGAATCCATCGAAGACCTGAGCTATTCACACCTTTTTTCTGACGAGTGGATGCTTATTGCCGCGCGCGACAATGCACATGTCACGCAAAACACGTCGTACGATGAGTTCTGTGCCCTGCCTTATATCGCGACGCGCCTGGGTTGGAATCTGTACAGTTTTGTGGAAAGAACGCTCGATCACCTGAATTATCGCCCCCGTGCCAATATATCCGTTCCCAGTTTCGAGCTGGCTATCACCAGCGTAATGAATTCCGCCGGCGTTGCCGTGGTTCCCGCCCTGTTGCTGGACGATCTTGTGCGCCCGTTTCTGAAGGTTTTCAAGCCGCCATTCGAAATGCCAAGCATAGGAGAGTTCCTGGTATGGCACTCTCGCAATGACGGTGATCCGGGGCATATCTGGTTTCGGGAGTTGATGCTGGAAGTCGCGCTCGCATCGCAGGCGCCGAGAACCCATACCGCGGCATAGACTTGAACAAGAGAGGAAAACCCACTTGAAATTTGGCTACCTGTCGGTGAATCATGCCGGTGGCATAGGCCCTGCGGCGTTGGCCAGGGAGCTGGAAGACCGGGGATTTGAGTCACTGTGGCTGCCGGAGCACAGTCACCTTCCTGTCGCCAGCGTGGGTTCATTTCCCGACCCGAGGGCGCCTATGCCGGATGGCTACGCCCATATGATGAACCCCTTCGTCTCCCTGATGGCAGCGGCATCTGCCACTTCCAGGCTTGTCCTGGGGTCGGGTATGTCCGTCGGCCTGGAACACGACCTGCTGGATCTGGCGTGTACCGCGGCTACCCTGGATGTGCTGAGTGATTCGCGACTGATCCTGGGCATGGGCGTGGGCTGGAATGCAGAAGAACTGCACAATCACCGCCCCGACCTACCGTTTGGGAAACGATACTCGGCGTTAAGGGAGCGGGTATCGGCCCTGCGCGCGGCCTGGTCATCCGACAACAGCTGCCCGACCTATAATGGCTTGTATGCCGATACCGACTGGGCCGCGGCAATTTCCTCGTTTTCCGGTCAATACGACAACTTTTCGCCCTCCTGGGTCTTTCCCAAGCCCGGGCGCGGTTCAATACCCGTGGCCCTGGGGCTCGCCGGCCCGCTGGGCACGCAACATGCCGCCAGTTATGCGGACATATGGGCGCCAGTTGATTCTGCACTGATGCATGAGGGCAAGGCAGATGTCGCCGGGCGGATTGCTGCTTTCCGAAGGCTGGTCGAGGAGGCGGGTCGAGACCCCGATGAGGTGAAGGTCACGCTGTTCAACATCAGTGGGGTAAGCGATGAAATGATTGATCATTACGCGTCACTGGAGATTGAGCGTTTTGTTTTCGGTCCACCGACCTTTATGCGACACACGGCCAGCCAGAGCCTCAAATACCTGGAAGGTCTGCAGAAGTATATCGACAAATTTCCCGCATGAGCCCGCTCAGGGCGACGGCTCGAACGCAGGGGGCTTGTAATACAGCGCTTTTCCGCGCCGGTTGGCGCCGGGCGTATGAACCGTCCCGAATCGGTGCCGCCGATACCCGTCAGAGTCCCTCGACAATAAAGGCTCGATGCCTTGCGGATTTCAGTCGGTAGGGCAGGGCATTCTGGTACCCCGGACTGTCGTACCAGGCCCGGGCCTCCTCCATGCTGGGAAACTCCAGCACCACCACGCCGTCGGGCGCCTCGCCTTCGAGCACCTGTGTCTTTCCGTATATCACGCGCGGTATGAGCTGGACGTCTCCCCTGTTTTCCCGGGTCCTGCGCTGGTACTCGGTGAAAGATTCGGCATCCTTGATGGCTTCCTCGCGGATCACAATGACATATGCGGGCACAAACGTGTCTCCTTAAATTATTGTAGGGGTAGTTTACCCGGTCAATTCGACGGGTTGCGCTACCATGTACTTGCCATCACCAAATAGCAAGGGGCGTCGGTCATTGCTATACACGCGTTCAACCTCACCAATATATATCCTGTGATCACCGCCATCGTGCGTTGCGACCTTGCGGCATTCCAGCGTAGCGCAACAGCCGTCAATGACCGGTACGCCCCCCAGTCCGCGGGTGACAGCTAATCCGTCGAATTTGTTCTCTTCGGAGCGGGCAAAGCGCTGGGATACGGGAATCTGGTCGTCCGCGAGAATATTGATGGTAAAGCGCCCGGCTTTTTCAAAAACAGGGAAACTCAGGGAGGTCAGGCCCTGGTTCCACAGTACCAGTGGCGGGTCCAGTGATACAGAGGTAAACGAATTTGCCGTAACTCCCCAGGCTTTGCCTGAGGCATCTACAGTCGTCACTACAGTGACGCCGGTAAAGAATCGGCCGAGCACGTTGCGCAGTTGGCGTGCGTCGACACCGTCATTTGCTGTCATTTCAGTCTCCAATAGTCAATAGCCAGGAACAGCTTGCGGTCTCAGTCATCATTGCCGCGGGAATGCCCCGGTCCCTCCAGCATAAAGGGTGCAATCACCGAGGAATTGATCTTGCAGTCCAGCAGGATCGGTCCCTCGGGATCGGCCAGCAGGGGAGCGAGTGCCTGCAGTTCCTCCAGGGTGCGCACCGTCGCCGCCTGGAAACCAAAAGCCTCGGCCACCGGGGCATAGTCGATGTCCGGGAACTGCGACAGTGCGCCGGACATGCCGCGCTCCTGTAAAAAGTGCAGCTCGGCGCCATAAGCGCAGTCGTTCATCACCACCACGACAAGTGGTATGGATTCGCGAGCGACGGTTTCCAGTTCGCTCATGGTCATCAGGAAACTGCCATCGCCCAGCACCAGCACGGTGACGCGCTCGGGTGCTCCAATAGCGAAACCCATGGCGGCTCCAAAGCCGAGCCCGATGGAAGCGGAGTCACTTGTCTGCTTGAAACTGGATGGGTCCGGGACCGAGATATAGGGGAGTGCTACCAGGAAATTTCCGGAGTCCCAGACCAGGTTGCGGTTGGCGGGGAGCAGGCGGTCAAGCTCGAGGGCGAGAGACCTGGCATCCAGGGTGCGTGGCGTATTCATTGGTTCAAAATCAGTCGCCAGCCGGAAGTCGGCCAGCCAGCGGGTATTCTCGGGACTACGCATGGGCATATCCGATGGCTGGCGCGCGGGCATGGCGGCAAGTAACTGTTCACTGGCCAGTTTGGCGTCCCCTACGACGGCGACGTCAGCGTGAAACCAGCGGCCGATGTTGGTGCGTACGCTGTCGACCTGAATGACGGGCAAGCCGGCGGGGATAGACGTGCCGAAGCTGGTTGTGTTCTGGTTCAGCCCCGCGCCGATGGCAAGCACGCAATCAGCCTGCTCTACCAGGCGTCGACCGCCAGAATGTGAGAACGAGCCCAGTACGCCGCAGTCATAGGGGTGGCCACGGAACATGTCCTTGGCCTTCATCGTCGTGACCAGGGCGGCGCCCAAATGGTCCGCAAGGCGGATAATCGCCTCGCGCGCGCCGGCTGCGTGGGCGCCCCGCCCAACAAGTAACAGCGGTTTGCGGCACCTTGCCAGCAATGACGCGGCAGCCTGGATAGCGCTGTCGCGAGCGGGGCGGGGCGGGTAGTCGATAGCGTCTATTGTCCCGGGCGTCGTCTGCTGCGGGTCAATCTGCGCCTGCTGGACATTAGCCGGCAGAAGTAGCGCCACAGCCCCGTGTCGCGCAGCGGCGGCAGCCTGTATCAGCGAGCGCCGCGCGGTGGCTGCATCGTTAGCCGTTATCGTTTTGATACCGGCACCTTGCAGAACTGCCGCCGAATTGAAGCTTTTCCGGTCCGGCCCCAGCGTGTTTGGCGCGGCCTGGCTATTGGGTGCATCGCCAAGGATGATCAGCACAGGTGAACCGCTGCGGTTTGCGTAATGGGCGCCATTCATCCCGTTTGCAGTGGCCGGACCGCGGCCGAGTATGACAATACCCAGCCGTCCCGTCGCGGCGGCATAGCCTTCGGCCATCGCCACCGCGTTGTTTTCGTGGCGTGCGTTGTAAAAGCGCACACCGGCAGAATCGATCATGGCGATCAGTTGTGCGGTATCGTCACTCATCAGCCCGAACACGCAGTCGACGCCGAGGTTCTTGATATCGCTGGCCAGGGCCGCATAAACGGGTACCGTGGAAACTTGCATCGCTTGTTTATCCTATCAGCGGCAGGAAACGCCGTTTCAGAACGCCGTCGCCCAGGTTCAGGAAAGACAGCCCCATCGCTTTATATTCCCGTGCTGCACAATGTGGCAAAGATCAAAAAAATTGTCAAATAGAAATTATAATTGTATATGTACAAAATAAGATTGGGAGTGCGGTGGTCTTCTGCCGAATCAGTGGCTACAGGGAGACTATTCTTAAATTGTATATATACAAATTAAAGATACATTTGACAAACGCTAATTTTCTCGCCACATTGCACCCCTGCCTGTCGCGGGCGCGCACCGATCGCGGATCGTCCGTCAGGTTGCAGTCAGTAACCGCTAAACGGGGACGCCCCAGGCGCGATAGTGCAGGGCGAGCGCCGTTTGTGCGCCGGGGTATGACTGCCAGTGGAATAGGGAGCAGGGAGAAAACATTATGGCGATCAAGATAATCGAAATTCACCACCACGCGGTCCGTATCAACGCGGACCGCCAGCCCCTGGATGCGGTACACGATTTTTATACCAGGATCCTGGGTTTG
>JAHEBM010000099.1 GCA_024642245.1 Haliea sp. | reverse complement strand
GGAGTACTTCGTCCCCCCCTGGCGGCGTCGCGTGGCCTATGTATTCCAGGATGCCCGCCTGTTCCCGCACCTGAACGTGCAACAGAACCTGGATTACGCGTATTCCCGGCGCGGCCCGCACGCGGGACCCGGGCGGCAGCAGGTCGTGCGCTGGCTGGAGCTGGACGATCTGCTGTTGCGTAACCCCGCCGCCTTGTCTGCGGGCCAGAAACAGCGGGTGGCCATCGGCCGGGCCCTGCTATCAGCGCCGCAACTGCTGTTGCTGGACGAACCTCTTGCCAACCTGGACCACGCCGCAAGCCGGCAGTGCCTGGCCTGCCTGCAGCAGCTGGCACAACAGCTGGATTTGCCCATGCTGTATGTCAGTCACGACATCGAGGAAGTTACCCAGCTGGCCGATCACCTGGTACTGCTCGAGAGCGGGAGGGTGATCGACCAGGGGCCCGTGCTGGAACTCTGTGGCCGCCTGGACACCCGCCTCTCCCGCGAGGAACAGGCGGCGGCCATCCTGCTGGGTACCATCGGACGCCACGATACCCAGTTCGGCCTTACCGAGCTGGAGGTTGAAGGACAGGTCCTGCTGGTGGGATACAAGGAACATACACAGGGGCAGAAACGACGGCTGCGGGTTCCCGCTCGCGACGTCAGCATTTGCCGCCAGAGACCCGATGACAGCAGCATCCTGAACATCCTCCCGGTCACACTCGCGGGGATCGAGCCGGAGGGCGAGGCCCGGGTGCTGTTGCGGCTGGCCCTTGGCGGCCAGTACCTGCTGGCACGTATCACGCGCAAATCCGCGGTCAGGCTGCAACTGCAAGCCGGAGACCGCCTGTTTGCCCAGATCAAAAGCGCAGCCCTGTTAATGGAGTCAACCGATCGCGATGAATGAGCACCCCTACGACCGCCTGGGACCGGATATGGTGATCGCCGCCGTGGAGTCGGCCGGTTACCTCAGCGATGCGCGCCTGCTGGCACTGAACAGCTATGAAAACCGCGTGTACCAGGTTGGCATCGAGGACAGCGTGCCGCTGATAGCGAAATTCTACCGTCCCCAGCGCTGGAGCGATGCCCAGATTCTGGAGGAGCACAAGTTCAGCCTGGAGCTTCAGGCCGCGGAAATATCGGTTGTTGCCCCAATGGTCGACGGCTCCGGCAATACGCTGCACGAGTTTGAGGGCTTTCGCTTTGCCCTGTTCCAGCGACGAGGGGGGCACCCGCCTGAACTGGACAATTTCGATAATCTGCTTGTGCTGGGCAGAACCCTGGGGCGTATTCACGCGGTTGGCAGGGCCGGTACGTTCCGGGAGCGCCAGCAAATCACGGTCGAACGCATGCTTGCCCAGAGCCGGGATTTCCTGCTCGATGGCTTCATCCCACAGTCGCTGGTACCCGCGTACAGCACGCTTACCAGCGACTTGCTGCAAGCCGTGTCGTCAATATATTCCGAGGTGAAAGCCAGCGACACGATCCGGGTTCACGGCGACTGCCATGTAGGCAATATCCTGTGGCGCGACGATACGGCCCATTTCGTGGACCTGGATGACTGCTGCACTGCGCCGGCAGTGCAGGATCTGTGGATGTTCCTCAGCGGCGACCGGCCCTATCGCCAGCTGCAGCTGGCGGAGCTGATCGAAGGTTACTCCGAGTTCTGCGATTTCGACCCCCGCCAGCTGCGCTGGCTGGAAGCCCTGCGCACCATGCGCCTGGCCCACTATGCGGCCTGGCTCGCGCGGCGCTGGAACGACCCGGCCTTCCCCCACAGCTTCACCTGGTTCAACACGGAGCGGTATTGGGCTGATCATATCCTGGAGTTACGGGAACAGATGTCAGCGCTGCAGGAAGAACCCCTGCGGCTGCTGTAGATCTCACCGACGCGACCCGGGGTACACCACCGACCACAACCACCGCCAGAAACTGTTCCCCGCCAGCACCTGGCGGTTGATCGCATCGAAGAAGCGCTCCAGTTCAGCAGGATCCCTGAAATAATCCATGCGCGTGACAAAACCCCGCTGCGGATCCAGCTCCTTGACGATTTTCGCCGGATTCCCCGCCACCACGACGTTGGCGGGCACATCCCTCGTCACCACCGCGCCGGCTGCCACCACGCTGTTCTCGCCGATCGTGACGCCCTTGAGTACCGTGCAGTGGTCACCCAGCCAGACGTTATCGCCGATAAGCACAGGCGTTACCCGCTCGTCACGCGCTGTCCTGTCATAAATCGTGTGCCAGTCCGAATCCGTGACGTAGCTGCCATTGGCCATCATCACGCCGTTGCCGAGTATGACCTCGTCGCTGGCGCTGATGCGCGAACCGGGGCTCATAAGCACACAATCGCCGATACGAATCCGGCCCTCCCCCTCGGCACGGCCCCAGACGCCAATCTCCACCCGCTGTCCCGGCTCCCCGATCGCGGTGAAGCTCTGACCTATCGTGATGTTGTTACCCGAAATGTTCACGTACCACGGTTTCATGATGGTGTGATAGGGCCCCAGGGACGCACATTCCGGCCGCAGGAAGTACTCCGCATACCAGTGCCGGAAGTACAGGTAACTCTTCTTTACCCAGTAAGGCCGCAGATCTTCGCGCATGGGTTGGCTTCCCTCTCCTGTGGATATGACAATAATCGGGCGTTATCATCGCAGCCGCTGTGGCCAACATCAAACTCACTACCACCCGGGCCCGGCACCGCGGGGGAAACCGGAACTTTTGCAGGCACCATCACGCACACCCACCAGCAACCAGCCGCACCTGCACCCGAAGCTGGCAGTCACGGTGCAACGACACCTGGACACCGACTCGCGCAGGCCGGTGGCGGCGCATACCGTCGCGGCCTTCAAAGCGCTGTCGGGGGAACTGGCGGCCCGGCCGCGACCGCTGGTACTGGATTCCTTTTGCGGCACGGGGCAAAGCACCGCCCTGCTCGCCCAACGGCACCCGCAACACCTGGTGGTGGGTATCGATAAATCCAGCCACCGGCTCGGCAAACACCCCGGGGCTAGTGTCGACAATTACCTGCTGATACAAGCCGAATGCGAGGGCATCTGGGAGTTGCTGGTACGGGCCGGTTTTAAGGTGGATCATCACTATCTGCTCTACCCCAACCCCTGGCCGAAAGCAAAACACCTGCAGCGCAGGATCCATGGTAGCGCCGGTCTCTCCTGGCTGCTGCGTCTGACAGGGGAAATCGAGCTGCGCAGTAACTGGCAGACCTATGTCGAGGAGTTCGGTGTTGCGCTGTACCTGGCCGGCTGCCCCGGTGCCGTTGCGCAGGTGGCGCCCGGCCCCGCGCTGAGCCCCTTCGAGCGCAAGTACCGGGACAGCGCCCACGCACTGTGGGCATTCAAAAGCGCGATCCCCGCGATAAGCCAGCCGCACCTCGCCGGCCGCACCTCGCCGGCCACACCGTGACGTAATAGCCTATCTAGGCTAAAGTGCCGTATCGACACTGAGGTATTTTATGTCCACTGCAAGCAACGACCCCCTGTGGGAGCGCATTCGCGAGGAAACCCTGCTGCACGCCCGGGATGAACCCATGCTGGCCAGTTTTCTTTACGCCACCATCCTGAACCACGAGACGCTCGAGGGCGCCCTGAGCTTCCACCTGGCCAACCAGCTGGACAGCCCGGTGGCGTCCTCCCTGCTGTTACGGGATGTGATGCTGCAGGCGTTTGAGAGCGACTCCTGCATTCGCGATGCCGTGCGTGCCGACCTGCAGGCGGTACTGGACCGGGATTCGGCCTGCCATGAACTGTATATCCCGTTCCTTTACTTCAAGGGATTTCACGCCCTGCAGACCCAGCGCGTGGCGCACTGGCTGTGGCAGCAGGGCCGCGAACCGCTGGCACTGTTCTTCCAGAACCGCATGTCTACCGGCTTTGGCGTGGATATCCATCCGGCCGCGCGCATGGGCAAGGGCATTATGCTGGATCACGCCACCGGCCTCGTCATCGGCGAAACCGCCGTCGTGGGCAATAATGTCTCTATCCTGCAATCAGTCACCCTGGGCGGCACCGGCAAGGACGAGGGTGATCGCCACCCGAAAATCGGCGACGGCGTGCTCATCAGCGCCGGCGCCAAGATCCTGGGGAATATCACCGTGGGTGAGGGCGCCAAGGTGGGCGCCGGCAGCGTGGTGCTGGAAAATGTGCCACCGCATACCACGGTGGCCGGGGTGCCGGCCAAAGTCGTCGGGCGTCCGGCAAGCGAACAGCCAGCCCTGGAGATGGACCACGATTTTTGCTGCGACGAGGCTGCAGCCAGGATACAAGCGGGTTAATTCACCCGGGACGCTGCTCAGCCGCCCTGGTGGTACTGCGGGGACAGCTCCTGCACCGCCTCGACAAATGCCGTGACGTGCCCGGGGTCGACCCCGGGTGTAATACCGTGTCCGAGGTTGAACACGTGCCCGCTGCCATTGCCATAAGAGGCGAGAATCGCCGCGACCTCCTGCCTGATACGGGCCGGTGATGCGAACAACATGCTGGGGTCCATATTGCCCTGCAAGGCGACCCTGTCACCAATCAACTGGCGCGCCACCCCGATATCCGTGGTCCAGTCGATTCCTACTGCCTGCGCGCCGCTGTCAGCGATAGCGTCCAGCCACTGGCCGCCGCCCTTGGTAAATACGATAACCGGCACCTGTCGACCATCGGCCTCGGCGGGCAGTTGGCCTATCACCCGGCGCATATACGCCAGGGAAAACTCCCTGTAGCCTGCCGCGCTCAGGCTGCCACCCCAGGTGTCGAAAATCTGCACCGCCTGCGCGCCAGCCCGGATCTGGGCAGCCAGGTAATCCGCAACGGCGTCAGCCAGCAGGGACAGCAGTTCATGCATCAGCTCGGGCCGGTCATATGCCATGGCCTTCACCCTGGCAAAATCCTTGGATGATCCGCCTTCCACCATGTAGGTAGCCAGCGTCCACGGGCTCCCGGAGAAACCTATCAATGGTACCTGGCCGTTCAACTCACGCCGGATCGTGCGCACCGCCGCCATCACGTAACCCAGGTCATCATCAGCAACAATCCTGTTCAAACCCGCCAGGTCTGCTTCACTGCGCACTGTCTTGCGAAACCGGGGACCCTCGCCTTCCTCGAAGTACAGGCCCAGTCCCAGGGCGTCCGGCACTGTCAGGATATCGGAAAACAGGATGGCCGCGTCCATGGGATAACGCCGCAGGGGCTGCAGTGTCACCTCGCAGGCCAGCTCCTTGTTCTTGCAAAGGTCCAGGAATGACCCCGCCTCTTTGCGGGTCGCCCGGTATTCCGGCAGATACCGACCCGCCTGGCGCATCATCCAGATCGGCGTGCGATCTACCGGTTGACGCAGCAGGGCGCGAAGGAAGCGATCATTCTTGAGTTCTGTCATCAGGGGCTATGGCCTTGTGCTGAAGATTAGACTTCCAGGAAGTCGAGTATGCCCTCGGCCGCCTGGCGCCCTTCCCAGATGGCGGTGACCACCAGGTCGGAGCCGCGCACCATGTCGCCGCCGGCAAAGATCTTCGGGTTGCTGGTCTGGAACTTGAATTGCTGCTTTTCCGCGGCGACGACACCGCCCCAGTCGTTGGTTTGCACGGCAATATCGCCCAGCCATTGGGGTGGATTGGGCTGGAAGCCGAAGGCGATAATGATCGCATCCGCTTCCAGCACAACCTCGCTGCCGCGAATGGGTTGGGGACGGCGGCGGCCGTCCGCATCGGGGTCGCCCATCTTGGTTTTTACCATTTTCACACCACAGGCCTGGCCGAAGTACTCGACGATTTCCAGTGGCTGGCGGTTGTACAGGAACTCCACACCCTCTTCCCGGGCATTTTGCACTTCCCGGCGTGAGCCCGGCATATTGGCCTTGTCCCGCCGGTAGGCGCAGATCACATGCTCTGCCTGCTGGCGCACTGCGGTGCGCACACAATCCATGGCCGTGTCACCACCGCCGAGCACGATCACCCGCTTGCCCTTGAGGTTTACATAGGCATCTGCCGGTTGCTCAAAGCCAAGGTTGTGGTTCACGTTGCCGATGAGGTACGGGAGCGCCTCGTAGACACCGGGCAGGTTTTCCCCGGGGAAGTTCCCGCGCATATAGCTATAGGTGCCCATGCCCATGAAAACAGCGTCAAACTCGGCGAGAATCTCGCTGATGCCGATGTCCTTCCCCACCTCGGTATTCAGGCGGAACTCGATACCCATGCCCTCGAAGATCTC
>JAHEBM010000098.1 GCA_024642245.1 Haliea sp. | reverse complement strand
CTGGGAACAGTACCGGATGAGGAGATCAGCAAATACAGGGAGGGGCTGCTTCAGCGGGGATGTAAAATAGCCGATTAGAACCTAACACGCCGCTGACCACTCGCGCCTGCAAGCCATGACGCGGAGTAGCTCCTCCTCGGAAACAGCGAGCAACCCGGTCGGTCTATCAGGCAGCTCGCCGGTACTCATGATGAAGACCACCGATATGAGGAATTGCCACAACCTTTCCCTGCCCTGGCGGTTCAATTGATCGCGGTACCGGACTTTGTTTATCCAGAGACAAGTGCGTTCTGCACGAGTGATAGTTCTCAACGAACGACATTTGCGACGAATTCTTCGTGACTATGTTGATTACTATCACTCGTGCCGGACGCACTTGTCTCTGTGTAAGGACCCGCCTGATTCTCGGCCTGTGGAACCAGTAGGAGATGGAAACATCGTCGCGCTGCCTCGAGTCGGCGGGCTTCACCATCGTTACACGCGAATTGCTGCATAGGTCAGGTTTAGCGATGTGTTATTTCTAGCCAACGATCGGGTTTTCAGAAGGGACAGGTAATCAAGCAGTTTCCACCCGAATATCATGATCCGCTGACAGAGCATCTCGATTCCTGGAAACGGCGGTTGTGGCATGGGTGCATTGGTGCGATCGACCGGGTCAGGGCGATCTGCGGCGTCTTCCAGTTGATATCCAGCTGACCCCACCATTTAAACCGCCCGCCAAGCATGTGGATACCGTGCCTCAAGCAGCCAGAACATTCCTGGCGGGAACATATTGGTAACCAAGATCCTCTGCGACCGCCTTGTGGGTGAGTTGGCCAAGGTGCACGTTTAGACCCGCACACAGGTGAGGGTCATCAAGCACTGCCTGGCGGTAGCCCTTGTTGGCCAGATTGAGGGTAAACGGCAGCGTTGCGTTGTTCAATGCAAAGGTTGAGGTGCGCGCGACCGCTCCGGGCATATTGGCCACGCAATAATGCACGACCCCGTCTTCCACGTAAGTGGGGTTCGCATGAGTGGTAGCGCGACTCGTTTCGAAACAGCCCCCCTGGTCGATAGCCACGTCCACCAGTACGGAGCCGGGCTTCATGGTGCGCAGCATCTCCCGGCTGACCAGTTTTGGCGCTGCGGCCCCGGGCACCAGCACTGCCCCAACCAGCAGGTCGGCACTGGCCACATACTGCGTCAGTGCCTCGCGGGTCGAATACACCGTGTTCAGCATGCAGCCGAATTGAAAGTCGAGTTCCTTAAGGCGTTGCAGTGACCGATCCAACACCGTGACATGGGCTTCCATACCCATGGCCATACGAACCGCATTGGTGCCGACCACGCCGCCGCCGATCACCACCACCCGGGCCGCTTCCACCCCGGGAACACCACCCAGTAGGACACCCGAGCCGCCCTGCTCCTTCTCCAGGCAGTGAGCCCCGGCCTGGATCGACATTCGGCCCGCCACCTCGCTCATCGGCGACAGGAGTGGCAGGCTGTTGTTGGGGCCAGTGACCGTCTCATAGGCGATGGCAATGCAACCTGATTCCAGCAGAAGCCGGGTCTGGGCCGGGTCGGGTGCGAGATGCAGGTAGGTAAACAGCACCTGTCCTTCCCGCAGCATCCGGCATTCGTCCGCCTGTGGTTCTTTCACTTTGACCACCATATTCGCCCGCTCGAACACCTCTGCGGCGGTGCCGACGATTTCCGCACCGGCCTCGCGGTACATGTCATCGCTAAGGCCTATGCCTTCCCCTGCGGTGCTCTGCACAATGATCTGGTGCCCGTGATGCACCAGCTCCTGCACACTGCCGGTAGTCAGGCCAACACGGTATTCCTGGGTTTTAATCTCTTTTGGTACGCCTAGCAGCATCGGGATTCACTCCATAAAGGGGCCGGTAAGAGCCGTTGGGATTACGGTGGATGTGCGAGAATATTGACTATTTCCGTCACAGGGTTAATTCGCGGTAAGTAACAGTTGGCGCATCCAGATGCCCACGCGACAAAATTGGACCGCCCGGTTTACAGGTGCCGTCTCATCAGTGCTTCAACTCGGAAAGGCAAACTCGACGCCCTCGCGCACACCCGCTGAAGGCCAGCGCTGGGTGATGGTCTTGCGCCTCGTGTAGAACCGCACCGCATCGGGACCGTAGGCATGCAGGTCACCGAACAGCGAGTGCTTCCAGCCACCGAAGCTGTGGTAGGACACCGGCACCGGCAGCGGCACGTTGATACCTACCATCCCAACCAATATGTTGTCGGTAAAGTAGCGGGCCGCCTCGCCGTCGCGGGTAAAAATGCAGGTGCCATTGCCGTATTCGTGGTCGTTGATCAGGTCCATCGCTGCCCGCATCGATTCCACACAGATAACCTGCAAGACCGGGCCGAAGATCTCCTGCCGGTAAGAGTCCATCCCGGCGGTGACATTGTTAATCAGGGTGGCACCCACGAAAAAGCCGTTTTCGTGCCCTGCCACACGCAGGTGGCGGCCATCCACCTCGATGGTGGCGCCATCGGCCTCGGCGCTGTCGATAAAACCGACCACCTTCTCCTGGTGTTCCCGGGTAATGACCGGTCCGAAGTCATTTTTTCTGTCCGAGCAGGCACCCACTCTGAGCGGCGCCATAGCCTGCTTCATCCTGGTAATAAATGCCGCCTGGGTCTCGCTGCCAACACAGACCGCCACCGACAACGCCATACAGCGTTCGCCCGAGGAGCCGAAGGCGGCGCCTGTCAGGGCATTGACCGCATTATCGAGGTCCGCGTCGGGCATGATAATGGCGTGATTCTTGGCGCCACCCAGTGCCTGGCAGCGCTTGCCATTGGCCGTGGCCGTTGCGTATATGTACTGGGCTATGGGTGTGGAGCCGACGAAACTCACCGCCTGCACACGCGCATCACTCAGCAGCGTATCCACCGCCACCTTGTCACCATTGACCACGTTCATGACACCGGCTGGCAAGCCAGCTTCTGCCAACAGTTCGGCAATGTACAGCGCTGCCGACGGATCTCGTTCGGAGGGCTTCAGCACAAAGCAGTTGCCGCAAACTATGGCCATCGGGTACATCCACAGCGGTACCATCGCCGGAAAGTTGAACGGGGTTATGCCTGCAACAACGCCAAGCGCTTGAAACTCGCTCCAGGAATCGATAGCCGGGCCAACATCCCTCGAGTGCTCGCCTTTGAGCAGTTCGGGTGCGTAACAGGCGTATTCCACATTCTCAATCCCCCGTTGCAGCTCACCGGCGGCATCATGGGGTATCTTACCGTGTTCCTCCCCGATCAATTCGCAGATTGTGTCGGCATTTTTCTCGAGCAATTCCTTGAACCTGAACATGATCCGGGCGCGTTTGGCAGGTGGTGTAGCACGCCACGCTGGATAGGCTGCCTGCGCAGCGGAAATCGCATCCTCCACTGCCGCGACAGGGGCGATGGCTACCTGTTTGCTTACCTCCCCGGTCGCGGGATTATAGATATCCTGGGTGCGCTCTGCGTCGGTTCGGCGTATGCCGTTTATCAGGTGTCCAACAATCGTCATCTTGTTTCCTCGGGTGTCAGTTCCGGCACATTGCAGATATTGCCTGGCCAGGATAGTTAAAAGGATGCCAATTACAGCTCTTTGAGCGTATCGCCCATGGCGTTGATGAGGCTGTCGATCTCCTCGCGCTGACTGGTGAATGGCAGGCCCAGTTGAATCGTATCGCCGCCGTAGCGCACATAAAAACCCCTGGCCCACATTTTCATGGCGATCTGGTAGGGGCGCAGCATCGGTTCCCCCGGCGCGTGTTCGATGCTCAGACCGCCGGCGAAACCGTAGTTGCGAACGTCTGTGATAAAGGGGCTGCCCGCGAGACTGTGCAGGGCGGTTTCGAATACCGGCGACAGCGTTTTGACCCGCTCGATCAGACCATCCTGCTCGAGAATATCAAGTGAGGCCAGCGCTGCGGCGCAGGCGACCGGATGCGCAGAATAAGTGTAGCCGTGGGGCAATTCCACTGCATACTCGGGTCCGCCGTTTTCCATGAAGGTATCGTAGATCTCACGCTTTACCGCCACCGCACCCATGGGCACGGTGCCGTTAGTCAGCTGCTTGGCCATATTGACGATGTCGGGCGTAACGCCGAAGGCCTCCGCTCCCGTGCGGGCACCCATCCGACCGAACGCAGTGATGACTTCGTCGAAGATCAGCAGAATATCGTGCGCGTCACAGATCTCCCGCAGCCTTGGCAAATACCCCCGGGGCGGCGGCAGTACACCGGCCGATCCGGCCAGCGGTTCAACGATCACCGCAGCGATATTGGAGGCATCGTGCAGGGCGATCAGTTCCAGCAACTCGTCGGCCAAATCGGCCCCCAACTCGGGCATACCGCGCACAAACCTGTTTTCAGCGCGCAGGGTATGGGGTAAGTGATCGGCATTCACGGCGTCCCCGTACAGCGCGCGATTGGGGCCGATACCGCCGACGGAGATACCGCCAAAGTTAACTCCGTGATAACCCTTGGCGCGGCCGATCAACCGGGTCTTGCTGGCCCGGCCTTTTTTGCGCCAGTAGGCCCGGGCGATTTTCAACGAGGTATCCGCAGACTCAGACCCGGATCCGGTAAAGAATACACGGTCGATGCCCGCCGGCATGAACTGGGTTACACGCTCCGCCAGCTGGAAGGCTTTGGGATGGCCAAACTGAAATGCCGGCGAGTAGTCCAGCTGTTTGATCTGCTGGCTGACGGCCTCGACAATCCTCGCCTGGCCGTGACCGGCGCCACAGGTCCACAGGCCGCTCAGCGCATCAAAAATCTGCCGGCCATCGGCGCTGGTGTAGTAATTGCCATCGGCGCTGACGATGATCCTGGGATCGCGTTTGAAATCGCGATTTCCGGTAAAGGCCATCCAGTGCGCATCAAGTTGCGCCTGGGTCAGGCCGGCGCGAGCGGTAATGTCTGCCATGGGGCTGCCGTCCAAATAGGGAGTATTGGTCTGGTGGCGCGCATTGTAGTCTTCTAATTCTTGCTTTATATTTTAAATTATATAACTTCAGTTAAGCATTTACTTAAGTAAGACAGTCACCGAGTAACTCCATGAGAAGCAAGCGTCCAGGGTTTAGCGGTCAGGTGAGTGACACCGATCTGCGCCTGTTGCGGATTTATCGCGCGGTCGTCGAGAACGGCGGGTTTACCTCCGCCGAAGTGGAGCTCAATATCAGCATCGCCGCGATAAGCATCGCGGTATCCAATCTGGAAACACGACTGGGGATGAAACTGTGCCAGCGCGGTCGCGCCGGCTTCGCCCTGACCGACGAGGGCAGCGAGGTCTACCAGTCGACGCTGCAATTACTGGCATCCCTGGAGGACTTCAAGACACGAATCAACGGGGTCTCCGCGCGGCTCAAGGGTGAATTGAATATCGGAATTACTGACAATCTTGTGACCATGTTCAATCATATGCGCGTCACCAATTCCCTCGCGGCGCTCAAGCGGCGGGGGCCGGAAGTGCGCATTAACATCCGCATGATGACGCCCGCTGAGATTGAAAAAAGCGTGCTGGATGCCCGCCTTCACATCGGCGTTATTCCGGATATCAAGCGCCTGAAGGGGCTCGATTATATCGACCTGTACGACGAGGAATCACAGCTCTACTGTGGTCATCGTCACGCGCTGTACTCACTGCCCCGGCGGGCACTGACCGCCGCTTTGATCAGTCAGCAGGATGCGGTTGCCCCCGCGGCCGCGGTAACGCTGGCGAACAAGGCGCAACTGCAAAATATGCACGCCACGGCCACCGCCACCGACCGGGAAGGAGCCGCATTTCTGATTCTGTCCGGCCAGTATATTGGCTTTCTGCCAACCCACTATGCCGACACCTGGGTCAACGGCGGGAAAATGCGCGCTTTGTTGCCCGGAGTATTCAACTTTCGCACCCGCTATACGGCGGTTAGCCGCAAAGGCGCGAGACCGAATATCGTGGTGCAGACCTTTATCGAAGAGCTTCATCGCCCGGAAAACGGTGATGAGGTGAATACATTTTGACTGCCCGGCGCCGTCGCGCGGACACTTCAGTGATTTTCCCGGGGGAGCGGCTGCGGCATGCGGGTCGTCTTGCGAAACTCCGCCGGAGACTGGCCGGTCCATCGCTTGAAGGCCCGGATGAATGAGCTGAGTTCGGAGTAGCCGAGCAGGAACGCTATATCCTGCAAGGAGATACCGGACGCGCTGAGGTAATTCGAAGCGAGT
>JAHEBM010000097.1 GCA_024642245.1 Haliea sp. | reverse complement strand
GTGGGCGAGGGCATATTTGATTTTGCGGGCTTCGCCAAAAAACAGGGCATGTTCATGCGCAAGGCCCGGTCGCGTATCGGCAATTTCCGCGAACTCAACGGCGGCTTTCCCGGCGGTATACTGGCAGACGAAATACTCACCCCCGGCAAGGACCAGATCAAGTCCCTGTTTGTCACCGGCGGCAACCCGCTATTGACCATGGCCAATTCGGAGCGCCTGCACGATGCCCTGGCGCAACTCGAACTGCTGGTGGTCACCGACATCTACCTGAACGAGACGGCGAGCCTGGCGCACTATGTGCTGCCGGCGACATCCCCGCTGCAGCGCCCCGACCTGCCCTTTGTCTTTCCGCTGTTCCTGGGCATGCAGTCCATTCCCTACCTGGCCGCCACCGAGGCGCTGGTGGAACCCGAGGGGGAGCAGCGCGACGAGGCGTCGATCTACACCGACCTTGCCACCGCCTGCGGGGTCGGCCTGTTCGGCTCGAAGGCGGTGCAATGGCTATTGCGCGGCCTGAAACTGGCCAGGCGCCTGCGGCACCCACGCGCCCTGCCCGGCCTGCCCCAGCGTTTTATCCTGGACCAGATGTTGCGCCGCGCGGGACAGGGCAGCTTCGGCGACCTGCTGGGTCACACCGAAGGCAAGCCGCGGGCACAGGTTGCACCCGGCAGCTTCCTGGGCAAGCGACCCACGACCGACGACGGCCTGGTGCACCTTGCCCCTGCGGAGTTTATCGCCGGGGCAATGCAACTGGACCAGCGCTTTGCCGCGCTGGAGGCGGATGCCCGCCGGGGCGTGATGCGGCTGATATCAAAGCGGGCACACAACACCCACAATTCCTGGACCCAGAACATCGATGAGCTCACCAACGGCGAGCACAACCAGACAAACTATGTCTACCTGCATCCCGAGGACGGGGTACGGTTGGGCCTGGCCGATGGCGACGTGGCGGATATCCATTCGGCGACCGCCAGTATCCGCCTGCCGGTCAAGTTACTCGAAGAGCTGATGCCCGGCACCGCTTCGGTACCGCACGGCTGGGGCCACCAGCGTGCCAGGGGACTGTCGGTTGCGCGCCAGCTGGGCGGCGCCAACGTCAACCTGTTGGCCTCGGACGGCCCCGGCAGCGTCGAGCCACTCTCGGGCATGTCGCACCTGTCGGGAATTCCCGTGACGATAGAACCGGCCTCCGGGCCGGTAAACCGGCTGAGCTGGTCAGGAAGATAAACACCGGCGTTGCGACGACTGCACGCCATACCCTTGAGCAAATGGCAAAGAGCGTATGCACACGACACAGACAGATCCGGCAAAGCCCCTGGTGCAGCAGGCGCTGGCACACGGCGCCATCGCTGCGATCCTGGTCGGCTCGGTCACCCTGGCCAGTGCCTGGGTACCGTCGAGCCATGGCGGTATGGGCCTCTACGCCGCAGCGGCCTGGGCCTTCCTCTGCGGACTCGGCCTCAGCCACATTATCCACGAGTGGTGCCACTATGCCGGCGCGGCGCTGGCCAGATCCACCATCATCCTCAAGCCGGTCATACATCCCTTGTTCTTTGACTTCGATTTCCCGGCAAACACGCCACGGCAATTCCTTTGCCTGAGCCTGGGCGGCCTGGTCGGCAATTTCCTGCTGCTGGGCATACTGGTTGTTTACGCGCCCGCGCACGACCTGGTCATGACGAGCCTGCTGGCGGCGGTACTGGGCCAGTTGGTATTCGTACTGCTGCTGGAACTTCCCGTCTCGCTGGAAGTGCTGGCAGGCAAAGACCCGCTGCAAGCCTTGACCGACCACTTTGGCCAGGGGGGGCCACTGTTCCTGCGCGCGGGTATCGGCGGCGTGGTAACCTCGGCGCTGGTTTTCCTGCTGCATTAAGCCACGCCGACATGACACCTCACCTCATGCCGGCACGCTTGCTCCGGGCGGGCTTCGCTCCCTTTTTCCCCGGACAGAAAAAGCGAGCCGCATGGCACGGGTGGTTCAGTAAATTCGACCATTGCTGGCTGTCTGGCTGAAACCCGCCTGCCGGCTTTGAGCACCACTTGCTCGCGGGGGTATCGCACTTGCCACCCACCCGGTTTTCACGCACTCTACCCGTGGCGACTGTCGCGTGGTTTCAGCGCCCTAATAATTATAACGAGGTGAATGTATGCCCGGCTTCCATTACCGCCGCAAGACGATTCTGTCCGCTGTAATCTCAGTCATCAGCCTTGTCGGGCCGATACCGGCGGCACTGGCACAGGAAGGCGTGCTCGAGGAGGTGATAGTAACCGCCCGCAAACGCGAGGAGAGCCTGCAGGAAACCCCGGTCGCGGTCACCGCGCTGAGCGCCGATACCCTGCGCGATGCGGGCGTGCGGAACCTCGCCGACCTGAACCAGATTGCGCCCAATATCGAGGTCTCCTCCGCCAACGGCACCGCGCCACTGGCGAATATTTATATTCGCGGCGTGGGCCAGCGCAACACGGGGCCGAATATCGATTCGGGGGTGGGTATCTATATCGACGAGGTCTACGTGGGACGACCGGACGGTGCCCTGCTGGATATCTATGACATACAGTCGGTGCAGGTTTTGCGGGGCCCGCAAGGCACGCTGTTTGGCAAGAACACCACCGGGGGTGCGCTGGTATTCACCTCCAACCGGCCGGTCGAGGAATTCGAGGCTTCGCTGGGCGGCCGCCTGGGCAACTACGACCGGCAGGACGCTAATTTCATGGTCAACACGCCCATCACAGACGCCCTGTGGACACGGCTGGCGGGCTCCACCGTCAACAGCGACGGCTACATCAAGAACGTGTATGACGGCGACAAGTACATGAACGAGGACCGCCAGAACGTGGTGTGGCAGACCCGTTACGTGCCTGTGGAAACCCTGACCCTGGACCTGAACCTCAACTGGGCCCGGACAAAACAAACCATGCGCCCGCAAAAATGCGTACCGGTACCCGGCTACAAGGGCTGGCAGGCGGAACTGTTCAACCAGCTGGCGATCGTGCCTTCCACCGGCAGGACACTGGACGATTTCTGCCAGGACGCCGCCGACGCGGGGGATGACAACACCGTGATTTCCGATCTGGGGGGCAATTACGCCGCCAAGAACAAGGGAGCGAGCTTTACCGCCAACTGGGAGCTCAACGAGAACCTCAGCCTGAAGAGCATCACCGCATGGCGATATACCAATGCAGAACAGGACGACGAACTGGATCACACCGGTATACCCTTCCTGCACCGCACCCAGACCGTGCACCCGGCGGGCAAGCCGCGCGAAACCGACCAGTACAGCCAGGAATTCCAGTTGACCGGGGACGCCGTCGACAACCGCCTGCACTACGTGGCCGGTGTGTACCTGTTCAACGAGCAGACCAAGGGCGAGACGACAGTCAGTTTCCTGGGGCCTTTCGATCCCGCCCTGGCGGGCTGGCTCTACCTCAATACCGCGTCGAGCAACCTGGATTCCGACAATGACGCCGCGGCGACCTTTGCCCAGCTGGAGTGGGAGTGGACCGAGAAATGGCGCTCGACCCTGGGCCTGCGCTACACGCAGGAGACACGCGAACTCACGCGCCGGCGCTTCCAGATTATTCCCGAGACCCTGGATGCCAATGGCGGAACAGTCGAGGCGCTGTTCGGCGGCTCGGGGCTCTACGATACCGAACCGGGCTTCGTGTATAACCCGAATTTCGAATACGCCCTGCAGGACACCACCGACGCGAAGTCCTCGGACGATGCGCTGACACCCATGGCCAGCGTGCAATACCTCGTGGACGGGGTGGAGGGTATCGACGCGGGCAGCATCTACCTCACCTACAGCGAGGGCTTCCTGTCGGGCGGCCTGTCCGAGGCGCCCTCCGGGGACCTGGAAAATTTCAAGCCCGAGGAGGTGACCAACTGGGAGCTGGGTTTCAAGCTCGACTTGCTCGATAGCACCCTGCGTGTGAACGGCGCCTTCTATTACTCCGATTACAAGAACCGGCAGCTCACCTCCCTGGTGATCAACCCGGTTTCCAATTCACCGGCGCCCGCCACCATCAATGCCGCGAAATCCACCATCCAGGGCTTCGAACTGGAAACCCAGTGGTATCCGACAGAAAAGCTGCAATTGATGTTCAACATGACCCTGAACGACGGCGACATCGAGGAATTCATCGACACCCAGCTCACCATCGCCGATAACTCCGTGCCGCCGGCAGCCGGCTGCAGCCGCGCCGACCTGACCTTCCTGCAGGTGGACTCCTGCCCCAATGACCGCTCCGACGAGAACCTGCCCCGCCTGCCCGAACAGACCTACTACCTGGCGGCTGAGTACACCCTGGATACCGCCATCGGCACGGTCATTCCCCGCATCCAGTACAGCTACAAGTCGGACGTGGATTACTGCTTCGATTCCGCCAGCTGTCGCTCGGGGCTGTGGCTGGAAGGCGACCAACGCGACCTGAGCGCACGCATTACCTGGCTTTCCAGTGACGAAAAGTGGGTGGGCGCCATTTACGGCAACAACCTGACCGAGGAGGACTATATCGTCGGGGGCAGCCCGCTGGTTGAATCCGAGGGCGTCGGCGGCTTCGCCAATGCCACACCCAGGACCTACGGCGTGGAACTGCGGTACACGTTCTAGTGCGCACGCATTCGCCCACGGCGCCTGCTGGTTTATAGTAGGCGCCTGCTCCCGCCTCCAGGAAACCCGTTCGTGGCCAAACGCCCATCGCTACGCCGCAATTTCGTCAAGCCCGACCGCAAACCCAAACCGGCGCGCCTGTGGGGCAAGGATACCGTGCGCATCGAACGCATGAGCCAGGAAGGACGCGGCGTCGCCAGCCGGGCAGGCAAGGTCGTTTTTGTGCGCGACGCGCTGGCAGGCGAAGAGGTGCGCATCCAGTGCACCGCGGTGAAGCGCGATTACGACGAAGCCGACATGCTCGAGCTGCTGCCGGGCACGGCGCCGTCAGCCGCGCGGGTAGAACCCGAATGTCCCCTGTACCGCCGCTGCGGTGGCTGCAGCCTGCAGCACTGGTCTGCCGAGTCGCAGCAGCAGCACAAGCAGGCCAATCTGCTGGCAATGCTCCGGTCAGTCTCCCCCGACCTCGCGCTCGACCCGCCGATACGCAGTCGCGCAAGCGGGTTCCGTCACCGGCTTCGGCTGCTGGTAACGCGCGCTGCCGACGGCTCCTACGCCCTGGGCATGCGCCAGCGCGGGTCCCATGAGCCGGTACAGCTTGCTCACTGCACCGTGGCAGGCGCCGCGGTAAACACCATGCTGCAGCGGCTCCCGCTGGACCTGCCCGCGATTCCCGGACTGCAGGGCCTGCGGGAAATCGAGATAGACGCGGACAGCAATGACCGCATCGGCCTGTGTTTTTACCTTGGCGCGCATCCGGGCGACCGGGTTTTGTCGGCCTTGCGGGCGACCGTCCTGACGGGACCGGTCATTGCCCTGAGGGTGCGGGTCAACACCCCCGGCAAGGCCCGGCGCAACACATCCGACGACTCACCCCGGGACGATGACCCGGCTGCGTGGCAGGAGATCCACAGCGAGGGCGAGCTGTGCCTGCGACTGGACCTGCCCCGCGAGCACCGTGCGCAGGGCGGGCATGCGCTGCAGCTTGGCTACCAGCCCGGGGACTTTACCCAGACCCAGTGGGAGGTCAACGCGGCACTCATCGCCCGCGCCCTGGACTGGCTGCAGCCGGGGAGCGAGGAATGCGGGCTCGACCTGTTCTCGGGCATCGGCAATTTTTCCCTGCCGCTGGCCGGGTGCGTAAAGCAGGTCCATGCACTGGAAGGGGTCGACAGCATGACCGTGCGCCTTATCGCCAACGCCCGCCGCAACGGCATCGACAATATCCGTGCGCTGACACGCGACCTGATGGCCGCGGATGTCACGCTTCCCCGGGCGGAAATCGCCATTGTCGATCCACCCCGGGCCGGTGCGAAGGCGGCCTGTGAAGCGCTCGCGCGCTCAAGGGTGCAACGCCTGCTGTATGTGTCGTGCCACCCCGCAACCCTGTTGCGCGATGCCCGAACGCTGCACGATGGCGGCTTTACCCTTGCCAGGGCGGCAGCCGTGGACATGTTTCCGCACACCGGGCACAGTGAGGCTGTTGCCCTGTTCCGGCGCGGGTCCAGTCGGTGATTTTCCCAGCCGTGCAAAGGCAAGGTCGCGTGCCCGGTGGTCGGGCGATGCGGAGGGGAAGGCACAGCCGTTCCACTGTGGACTATGCTGTGATTGTTGAACGATCGGGGAGGGGCCTATGATTTTTCACCA
>JAHEBM010000053.1 GCA_024642245.1 Haliea sp. | reverse complement strand
CTGCCGGGTTCGGTACTGCGCGAATATGACTGTAACCATTTCCAGCCATACTTTCCGCCGTTGTTCGATGATTTCGTGCGGGAACAGGCGGATTTCCTGGTACAGAACCTGTTGCCGACCCGGTTGGACGTGAGCAGGTGAGGGCCCGCTACCTGGCGGGGTAATTTGGGAGCCATATCCGGTAGCAGGCGGTCCCTGCCCACCTGTCAGAGGCAGGTTTTAAGGTATGTATGACACGAACGGGCGGCCCTCCGCCGAGGCTCCCGCCGTGCTGTTGCGGCATCACCTGGTGTTCACCCTGGCCAGTGCGGCGGTGCTGTGGGCGCTCTATACAATGCTACGCGTGGCGTTGCTGGTGTACAACGCCGACCTGGCGGCGGCCGCACCGGCCAGCGCCCTCGTGGAATCCTTTCGCAACGGGACCCGCTTCGACCTGCGCCTGGTCGCCTACATCTGCCTACCGCTTGTCTTGGTCATGCTCAGCAGCAGGGCCATGGCTGCGCGCCGGCTGCTCCTCGCCTGGCTTACCCTGCTCGCAAGCACGACATTGTTCCTGGGCCTGGTCGAGCTGGATTTCTACCGGGAGTTCCAGCAGAGGCTCAACTCGCTGTTCTTCCAGTACCTGGCGGAGGACCCGGCGACCGTAAGCAGTATGCTGTGGCACGGATTCCCCGTCGTGCGCTACCTGTTGGCGTGGAGCTTTCTTACCTACCTGCTCTTCCTGTTGTTTCGTGCCATCGACCGACTTGCCCGTCCCGGGGCGGGCGGCGCCGTTGCCGTGGCGCCGCCCTGGTTCTTACGGCTGGCGGTTCTGCTGGTGTGCCTGCTGTTGACGACGGCACTCGCCAGGGGCACCTTGCAACAGGGGCCGCCCCTGCGCTGGGGTGCGGCTTTTACCACAGATTCCCTGTTCGCCAACCAGCTGGGGCTCAACGCCACCTTGTCCCTGGTTGATGCGGCCAAGGAATTTTATTCGGCGCGGCGCAGCAATATCCGGCACGCGGGCTTGCCGGACGCCGAGGTGCGTGCAACCGTTCGCGCCATGCTGCTCACGGACAGTGACACCCTGATAGATGCCGATGTTGCCACTGTCCGCCGGCAGTCGACACCACCGACGGCCGGCGCGCTGCCTGTCAGGAACGTCGTGGTCATCCTGGTGGAGAGTTTCGCCGGGCATTACGTGGGCGCGCTGGGCGGCAGGGGCAACATCACCCCCAATTTTGACGCCCTGAGCCAGGAAGGATTGCTCTTTACCCGGTTTTTCTCCAACGGTACCCATACCCACCAGGGGATGTTCGCCACCATGTCGTGTTTCCCGAACCTTCCCGGTTTTGAATACCTGATGCAGCAACCCGAGGGCTCCCATCATTTTTCCGGACTGCCGCAACTGCTCGGCGTAAAAGGGTTTGAAGACCTTTACGTATACAACGGGGATTTTGCCTGGGACAACCAGGCGGGTTTCTTCCGCAACCAGGGGCTCAGGAATTATATTGGCCGTCACGATTTCGTCGACCCGGTATTTTCGGACCCCACCTGGGGCGTGTCCGACCAGGATATGTTCGACCGTGCCGCCGCCGAGTTGAAAAAGCGCGATGGTGGGCCACCTTTTTACGCCCTGCTACAGACCTTGTCCAACCACACTCCCTATGCGCTGCCGGCGGCGCTGCCGGTGGCACCGGTAACCGGCTTTGGCCACCTGGACGAGCATCTCACCGCCATGCGGTATGCCGACTGGGCCCTGGGACAATTCTTCCGGAAAATGCGGCAACTGCCGCTCTACCGGGAGACCCTTTTTGTCGTGCTGGGTGACCACGGGTTCGGTACGCCTGAACAGCTCACCGATATGAACCTCTACCGCTACTACGTACCGCTGCTGCTGATCGCCCCGGGTATACAGGAAAAATTTGGTGCGACTCGTGACGTCGTCGGTACGCAGGTGGATGTCGTGCCTACGATCATGGGGCGCCTGGGCATGCCGTACCGCCACCAGTGCTGGGGTCGGGATTTGCTTGACCTGGCGCCTGCGGATACCGGCTTCGGCATCATAAAGCCCTCGGGCAGTGACCAGACCGTCGCGATTGTCGCCGGCGACCAGGTGCTGGTGCAGCCCCCGGGACAGCATGCTGCACTGTTTCGCTATCGCCTCAACGGCGATGTCGCTGCCGTCCGGCTGGACGATACCGTTCTGGAGACGGATCTCGAACATCGCCTGGAGGCTTATATCCAGGCGGCCACGCGGGCCTTGCTGGGGAATACGGCGGGCGCACAGTAGTGACATAAAACGTGCCAATAGACTGTTTTGCTGCTAGTATCGGATACTTGGCCCCGGGGAAGGGGTGCAGTCGCTATACTGTCCATCGTACCGATGCCGCTGATGCGGGCGCCCGGTACCTCCGCAAGAGCAAACAGGTGAATCGCTTATGACCCAGTGCACTGAACTGTGGGTAGATCGCAAACAGCTGCGCAAAACCCGTATCGTGAAGGCGGCCCTGCCGCCGCTGGCCGAGGGTGAGGTACTGGTTGCCATCGACCAGTTTGGCCTGACCGCCAACAACGTGAGTTATGCCGTTTCCGGCGATGCCATTGGCTACTGGGCGTACTATCCGGCAGAGGGAGACTGGGGCAAGGTGCCGGTCTGGGGCTGCGCCAATGTCATCGAATCGAACTGCTCGCAGGTGCCGGTGGGGGATCGATTGTGGGGTTTCTTTCCCATGGCCAGCCATGCCGTGCTGGTGCCGGGCAAGGTGCGTGAAGACCAGTTTCTCGATGTCCGTGAACACCGCAAGGTCCTGCCGGCGCTGTACAATGGCTATCGGCGAACCCGGGCGGAGCCCGAATTCCTGCAGGCCATGGAAGTGGAACGCTGCCTGCTGTTTCCCCTGTTCGCGACTTCCTGGTTGATTTACGACTATCTGGTGGACAACGCATTCTTCGGCGCGCAACAGGTTCTGGTGGGATCCGTATCCTCCAAAACCGGGTTTGGCCTGGCCTGCATGCTGCATAACGACCCCGGGGTCACCCAGCGTATTATCGGCTTTACCTCAGCCGCCAATGCGGCTTTCGTGAAAGGTCTGGGCTGTTGCGACGAGGTGGTGGTATACGGTGAGGAGGCAACAATCGACAGCAAAGTGCCCTCTGCCTATGTGGATATGTCCGGTGACGCCAGGCTGACCATCGCGCTGCACACGCTGCTGGGCGAAAACATGGTAGACAGCGCCATGGTCGGGGCCACCCACTGGGAGGAGCGCGGCGATACGGGCGCACTGCCCGGCGCCAGGCCCACCTTCTTTTTTGCCCCTGCCCAGGTCGCCAAGCGCGATGGGGAGTGGGGGCCGGGTGTGGCCATGATGAAAGCCATGGCGGCCAGCGCAGACGTCGCGACAAAGGTTCGGTCCGATATGCGTGTTGAGTGGATTCATGGCGCGGGGGACCTGTCCCGGATATGGGTCGAGCTGCTGGATAACCAGATAGCACCCACCCGGGGACTGATGGTGTCGCTGCTGTAGCTGCCGGGAGTGGATTTCGGGCTGTGCCCCGGGGAAGACGATAGTGAAAAAAGCCATTGTGATACTGGTTGTGCTGGTTGCCGGCGCCTCCTGGGGCTGGCATAACCGGGTCAACCTGCTGGTGTGGGGGCTGCCTCATATACTGGATGTCGCGAGGCCCATTGCACCCAACGAGCCCACGAGGTGGCAGGTCGGACCGGACAGCGCCAGCCAGCCACCGGCTGGGCGACCGCCCAATATCATCTTTATCCTGGCCGATGATATGGGCTTCAACGATGTGTCCCTGTACAACGGCGGCGCGGGTGATGGCACGGTGATGACGCCGCATATCGACGCCATTGCCCGCCAGGGTGTCCTGTTCGAAAATGGCTACGCCGCCAACGCGGTCTGCGCGCCTTCCCGGGCGAGTGCCCTCACCGGGCGTTACTCCACCCGGTTCGGCTTTGAATACACGCCTTTTATGAATATCGGCACCACGATCTTCCGGTGGATGGATGAACTCGATCCGCCGCCGATTCCGAGTTTCATCGACCAGGCCACGGCAAGGACCCTGCCCCCCTTCGAGGAGCTGGGCATGCCGGGCGGGGAAATTACGATCGCCGAGGTATTGAAAACCCGGGGGTATTACACCGCGCATATTGGCAAATGGCACCTGGGTTCCCTGCAGGGTATGCGCCCCGAGGACCAGGGTTTTGACGACAGCCTGTACATGGCGGGTACGTTATACCTGCCAAAAGACGATCCGGGCGTGGTGAATGCCATGCGTGAGGCGGATGGTATCGACAGGATGGTCTGGGCAACCGCGCGCTACGCGGCCCGGTTCAACGGTGGTCAGGAATTCCAACCGAAAGCTTACCTGACGGATTACTACACCGACGAGGCGATCAAGGTGATCGCGGCCAACCGCAACCGGCCCTTCTTCCTTTACCTGGCCCACTGGGGAATCCACAACCCGCTGCAGGCCAGCCGGGAAGACTACGATGCCTTCCCACAGATCGAGGACCATGCGCTGCGGGTGTACGCCGGCATGATCCGGGCATTGGACCGCAGTGTCGGTCGCATCGTCCAGGCCCTGCAGGACAATGGCCTGGCGGATAACACGCTCATTGTCTTTACCAGCGATAACGGTGGGGCCGGGTATATTGGCCTGCCCGATATCAACAAGCCCTACCGCGGCTGGAAACTGGACCACTTTGAAGGAGGCACCCATGTGCCCTACATGGCGAAGTGGCCGGCGCGAATCAAGGCGGGTACGGTCATGTCGGACCCCATCCACCATATTGACCTGTTCCATACCTTCGCCGGTGCCGCGGGCGCCCAGGTGCCGACCGACCGCAAGCTCGATGGTGTCGACCTGTTGCCCTACGTCACAGGGGAGGCACCCGGTGCGCCGCACCAGACCCTGTTCTGGCGCGAGGGCTACCAGCAGACGGTTTTGCACGAGGGTTGGAAACTGATACGGTCGGACCAGCCAGACAAACCCGTCGGCACGGCGCAGAAAAAATGGTTATTCAACCTGGCGACAGATCCAACGGAACAGCGCAACCTCGCGTTGGAAATGCCCGAAAAGCTGGTGCTGCTGGAGTCGCTGCTGGCTGCGCATAACGCTCAGCAGGCAGCACCCCTGTGGCCGAGCGTGCTGCAATCGCCGCAGCTGATCGACAAACCCGCCGGAGTGCCCTATGAGGACGGCGATGAATACATATACTGGCCCAACTAGTATCCCGTGTGAATGAATCGGGCAGTGGGGTAGATGGAATGGGAGAACCGGTGAAGGCGACACCTGCCTACGATCCGAAATACATTGCCGATAGCGAGATTCGCTCCGGCGGCAGGGCCGTGCGGCCCCGGGACGCTGCGACCCTGATTATCGTACGCAATGATGGCCCCCGGCCCCGTATTCTGATGGGCCAGCGTGCGGCTGGCCACAAGTTCATGCCGAACAAGTTTGTGTTCCCTGGCGGCAAGGTGGATGCCGGCGATCATCGCCTGCAGCCGCCGTATGACCTGCACCCGGCGGTGATGGCGCGCCTGACCCGGGGTTGTTCGCCCACGCGGGCCCGCGCGCTGGCAATGGCAGCCATCCGCGAGACTTACGAGGAGACCGGGCTGGTATTGGGTGAGCCGCATACGCCCACCCTGAAAAGCCGTTCTCCCCAGTGGCGAGATTTTCTCCAGTTTGATGTCAATCCGCGCCTGGACCAACTGCATCTCGTGGCGCGGGCGATTACCCCGCCCTACCGGAGTCGGCGGTTTGATGCCCGCTTTTTTATGGCGGATGCCGAATTGATACAGGGTGATGTACATGAACGGCCCCAGGGATCCGGCGAGTTATTGCGCTTGCACTGGGTATCGCTGGAAGATTCCGAGGCGCTGGCCTTGCCGAGTATCACCCGGACGGTGTTGGCCGAAGTGGACCGGCGGCTCAGGGAGGGGCATGCACCGCATGACACGGGGCCTTTTATCCACTTCCGGGGCGGTAGAACCCTTGTCGACGAAATCTAGCCGGTGACGGCGCAGGTGGTGTCGCAGGCGCGCGAGCGGTGTATCCGGGCGGCGGTTTTTATAGTGTGATATCCAGGGCGGTGGCATGGCGACAGCAGCCAGGGCAGGTAAATCGCACCGCCTGTGGCAAATATGGCAAGATGTGGTCCGCGTTGGCGGCAGTGAAGCCATGCTGGCGGATTCACGGCTCATTGCCCACCACAAGTTGTAGTCACTGACAGGACTATTGAGTAAGCATTATGGCAACGACAGAACTTTTATTTGATTTGACCCCTGGCGAAGAACAGCAGATGACGCGTGAGGTAGTGCAGCGCTTTGCCCGGGAGGAAATGGCGGCGGTGGCCAGAGCCGCCGATGAGGCGGGGGCGCTGCCCGAGGGGTTCCTGCTGAAAACCGTCGACCTGGGCCTTAACTTCATGCCGATACCGGAGGCGCTGGGCGGTGTGGGTGCGGGGCGTAGCCCGGTATCGAACGTGCTTAACATGGAAGACCTCGCCCGTGGCGATATGTCCATGGCGATCGCTGCCCTGGCACCCCTGTCCGTGATCAATTGCGTGATGGATTTCGGCACCCCGGCGCAACAGGAGCAGGTGAGCCAGGTGCTGGCCAGCGCAGAATTTTCACCCGCTGCCCTGGCCCTGATGGAGCCCGGTATCGGTTTTGACGCGCGGTGCCTGCAAACCACCGCGGCGCTGCAGGGCGACGGCAGCTATCTCCTGAACGGTGCCAAGAGCATGGTGGCATTCGGGCCGGAGGCGAAAATACTGGTCGTTTTCGCCGACACGGAAGCTGGTGCTACCCAGGGCTTCGTGCTGGATGGCGAAACTGCCGGGCTCAGTTTTGAGAAAGAGGACTACATGGGACTGAGACCGTTGCCATTGTATTCCATGGTGCTGGAAAACACGGTGGTTCCCGCCTCCGCCAGGCTGCGCGACGATTTTGATATCAGTCGCTTCCTGTCGCTGGGCAAAATGGCCACAGCGGCGCTGGCGGTTGGTACCTGCCAGTCGGTCCTGGACTATGTCGTACCCTATGTCAACGAACGTACCGCTTTTGGCGAGCCCATCTCCAACCGGCAGGCGGTGGCTTTCATGGTTGCCGACATGGCCACCGAGATCGAGGGGATGAGGCTGATGGCTTACCGCGCCGCCTCGCAGGCGGAGCAGGGACTGGATTTTACCCGTATCGCTTTTCTTGCCCATCGCAACGCCGTCAGGTACGGCATGAAGATCGGCACTGACGGCGTCCAGCTGCTGGGTGGTCACGGTTTTACGCGGGAGCATCCGGTTGAGATGTGGTATCGCAACCTGCGCGCCCTGGCGATGCTGGACGGGATGTTGCTGGCCTGATGCGTTTGACCGGTATGCACTTCAAACATGGAATGGTGGCACGATGATTAACCTGGAATTACCGAAAAAAATCGAAGACACGCGGTCATTGCTGCGCCGGTTTTCCCGCGACGGACTGCGTCCGCTGTCGCGTAAGTACGACCTGCTGGAGCAAAAGGAGATGCCCCAGGAGTTGTATGAACTCAGCAAGTTGCTGGGTATGGGCGGCAACCGCCCGGCGGCAAAAGCCGAGGCTGCGGCGAAAGGCGAAAACATCAACGGTGGCAACCTCAGTATGGTCGTGGCTTCCGCGGAGTTGTGCTGGGGCGATGTTGGCCTGTTCCTCGCGTTACCCAGTATAGGCCTGGGCAACGCGGCTGTGAGCGCGGTTGCGACACCCGAGCAGAAGGCGGAGTGGGGCGACCTGTTTGCCGCCATGGCGATCACCGAGCCCGGAGCCGGCTCGGATTCCGCCGCCATCAGGACAACGGCGGTGCTGGACGGCGATGACTATGTGCTCAACGGGACGAAAATATTTGTTACGGATGGATATCGCAGCAAGCAGGTGGTCGTGTGGGCCTCCCTGGACCTCGCAATGGGCAAGGCCGCGATAAAGTCCTTTCTCGTGCCCAAGGGTACCCCGGGTATGACAGTGACCCGCGTGGAGCACAAGCTGGGCATACGCTCCTCGGACACCGCGCAGATCGTGCTGGAAAACTGCCGCGTACCGAAGGCCAACCTGCTGGGCAACCCCGAGATCGCGAAAACCGCGGACGCGCGCAAGAAGGCTTTCGGCGGTGTCATGCAGACCTTTGATAATACCCGGCCGATGGTGGCCGCCCAGGCTGTCGGACTGGCGCGCGCGGCGCTGGATTTAACCCTGGAACTGCTGCAGGCGAAGGGTATAGAGCTGGACTTTGCCAAGGGTTATCACCAGATGAGTGCGCTGGAGAACGATCTTTACGAGTTGGAAGCCGAATATGAAACCGCACGCCTGCTGGTGTTGAAGGCCGCCTGGATGGCGGACAATGGGCAGCCCAATTCCAAGAATGCCTCCATGTCCAAGGCCAAGGCCGGTCGCATGGGCAACCAGGTCGCTCTGAAGTGCGTCGAGATCTGTGGCCAGCTGGGTTACAGCAAGGCTCACCTGCTGGAAAAATTCGCGCGGGATTCCAAAATCATCGATATCTATGAGGGGACCCAGCAGATCCAGCAGCTGATCGTGGCCAGGCAGGTGCTGGGTAAGAGTTCCAGTGAATTGAAGTAGGGCGCGAAGCTGACTGCGGACAACACCCCGGCACACGCGTAACAGGCAGCAAAATTGAGTGGTCTCGCCGGCGCGTCAACGCGCCGCTTGAGGCCTTTGCAGAACCGGATAAACCTAAACGAGGAAAACACCATGAAAACACGTATCACCGAAATGCTCGGGATCGAACACCCGATTATCCAGGGCGGCATGCACTTCGTCGGCTTTGCCGAAATGGCAGCGGCCGTATCCAATGCCGGCGGCCTTGGCATTATCACCGGCTTGACCCAGGGCACCCCCGAAAAACTTGCCGCGGAGATCGCCCGTTGCCGCACGATGACAGATAAGCCTTTCGGTGTGAATATGACTTTCCTGCCGTCGCTGACGCCGCCGGACTACCCCGGCCTGTTCAAGGTGATCATCGACGGTGGTGTCAAGGTGGTTGAAACCGCGGGCAACAATCCCGCCCAGTGGATGCCAATGCTGAAAGAGGCGGGTATCAAAGTGATACACAAGTGCACGGCGGTGCGCCATGCGCTCAAGGCCGAGTCCATCGGCTGCGACGCGGTGTCGGTAGACGGTTTCGAGTGTGGTGGTCACCCCGGCGAGGACGATATCCCCAATTTCATCCTGTTGCCGCGCGCTGCGGATGAGTTGACGATTCCCTTCGTGGCCTCAGGCGGCATGGCGGATGCCCGCAGCCTGGTGGCGGCCCTGGCCATGGGTGCAGACGGCATCAACATGGGCACGCGTTTTATTGCCACCAGGGAAGCACCGGTGCATGAGAACGTGAAGAAAGCGATTCTCGCAGCGTCCGAGCTGGATACCCGGCTGGTGATGCGCCCCCTGCGCAATACCGAGCGGGTGATGAATAACCCGGCGGTAGAGCGCCTGCTGGCGAAGGAGAAAGCGCTGGGTGCGAACATCAAGTTTGAGGATATCGTCGAAGAGGTGGCCGGGGTCTATCCCAAGATCATGCTCAACGGTGATATGGATGTTGGTGCATGGTCCTGCGGCATGGTGGCAGGCCTGGTGTATGACATCCCGACGGTGCAAGAGCTGATCGATCGGATAATGAGCGAAGCTGACAGCATCATTCACAAGCGCCTGAACGGTTTGTATCCGGCCTGAGGCAGGGCTGCGCTGATGGTCGAGAGCAACCTCGCGCAGCTGTTTCTTATCTGGGGCGCGGTGTTGCTGGCGGCAGTGCTGCGCGCCTTCACGGGTTTCGGTTTTGCCCTGGCGGCGATACCGGTATTCGCTGTATTCCTGCCCCCCACCCAGGCGGTGGTCCTGAGTGTTTTACTGACGCTGTCCATCAGCCTGCTGCGGGTGCGCACATACTGGGGTGTCGTACCCGTGCGACCGCTGTTGCCGCTGCTGTTGATGTCGCTGCTTGGAACCGCGGCCGGGGCGACGCTTTTGGCTTACGTCTCCGCGCGCCAGTTCCAGCTCTGGGCGGGGATGTCGGTAATCCTGGCCTGTCTGGCGCTGACTTTTATGCGACCATCGGGCCGCTGGAGCAGCCCCTGGTTTACGGGTTTTACGGGTCTTTTTTCCGGTTTGATGAATGGCGCGCTGGCTATTCCCGGCCCACCCATGATCATTTACGCGATGCTTACGGAGCCGGAACCGCTGCGCAGTCGCGCCTTATTGATGACGTTTTTCCTGGCGTCCTCCCTGCTTGCGCTGGGTTCATACTGGCTTGCCGGTTTCATCGAAATCCAGTCCCTGTGGTACTTTCTGCTCGCGTTCCCGGCCCTATATGCAGGTGATCGGTTGGGTTACACCCTGTTCCATCGGTTTGGCGACACCTTTTACCGGCGTATTGCACTGGCCTGCCTGCTTGGGCTGGGGGTAACAACGACCCTCCATGCAATGCTGTGAGGGAGGCCCTCCGAAGACTATTTTACGCCCTCGTTATTCAACGGCATCCACACGCTCGATAATGGTGCCGTTGGCCGTGCCGCCTCCCTCGCAAATCGCGAGTAAACCGTAACGTTTCTGCGTGCGGTGCAGTTCGTAGACCAGCGTGGTCATCAACTTGGCGCCGGTCGCACCCAGCGGATGGCCCAGGGCCTGGGCTCCCCCGTTTACGTTGAGTTTGTTCATGTCCGCCTGCAGGGCCTTTGCCCAGGACAGGGGTACCGAGCCGAAGGCCTCGTTCACTTCAAACAGGTCTATGTCCGCCAGCGCCAGGCCGGCCTTTGCCAATACCTTTTTCGTGGCCGGAATCGGGCCTTCCAGCATGATGACCGGGTCAGATCCGATAACACTCATTGCCACGATTTTTGCCAGGGGTGTGAGACCCAGGCGTTTGCAGGTTTCACCGTTGACGATCATGACCGCAGCCGCGCCGTCACAGATTTGCGAGGCATTGGCCGCTGTAAGCGTGCCGCCTTCCATCATGGGCTGCAGTCCCGAGATGCTATCCAGGCTCGCGTCCATGCGAATGCCTTCATCCTGTACATGTAACTCGCTGGAGCCGTCCTCGAGCTGCACGTTTATGCCGACGATCTCCCTGTCGAATCGACCTTCCTGTACCGCCGTTTTGGCCTTGCTGTGGCTTGCCAGTGCGAAGGCGTTGAGTTCGTCCGCACTCAGTGCGTATTTCTCCACCAGCATCTCCGCACCGGAGAACTGGTTGAACTTCACTCCCGGGTAGCGAGAGCTGATCACCTCTCCGTAGGGAAGACCATGGTCAGCCTTGTAGCCGTCCATGACGCTTGCGCCTATCGGTACCTGGCTCATACTCTCCACGCCACCTGCGATAACCACGTCCTGGGTGCCCGACATGACCCCCTGGGCGGCAAAGTGGATCGCCTGCTGGCCGGATCCGCATTGCCGGTCGACAGTGGTTCCCGGTACGGCTTCACCCAGTTCGGACGCCAGGCAGACATTGCGCGCAATGTTGCTCGACTGTGCGCCGACCTGTGAGACACAGCCGAAAACCAGGTCGTCGATGTCGCTCGCCGCCACGCCGGTTTGTTCCAGCAGGGCATTGACCACGAAGGCTCCCAGGTCGATGGGGTGGACCTTGGAAAGACGCCCGTTCTTGCGTCCACCGGCAGTGCGCACGGCTCCGACGATATAGGCTGTACTCATCAGTGTTACTCCTCAAAAAAGTGTGGGGAAGCCGCCTTCGGGCCTGCGCTTGCCAGCGCACGCTGGCCGCTTCCGGATCCTCGGCTGGCAAAAGCTTGCAGCGCTAGCCCGCTTTGGCGATATCCAGGCTGTCCTGTAGCGTGCGTTTGACGAATTTGCCGCTGGCATTGCGCGGCAGTGGTTCGTCCAGTATCCAGATATAACGTGGCGCCTTGTAGGCAGCCAGCTGGGTTTTGCAGAATTCGCGCAATGCCGCCGCCGTGGGATGTGAGCCCGGTGTCGGGAAAATAGCGGCGCCGACTTCCTCTCCCAGGCGCTCATCCGGCACCGAGAACACGGTGCACTCTGCAACGTCAGGGTGCTTGTACAGTGCCGTTTCGACCTCCGAGCAATAGACGTTCTCGCCACCCCGAATCACCATGTCCTTGGCGCGGTCCACAAGGTAGACAAAATTCTCCTCGTCGATATAGCCGATATCGCCGGTGTGCAGCCAGCCATCGACGATGGTCTCCGCGGTGGCATCTGGCCGGTTGAGATAGCCCTTGATGACCTGGGCGCCCCGCACACAGATTTCGCCGGTCTCGCCCACGGGCAGGGTATTGCCCTGCTTGTCGATACACTTGATATCGTAGATGGGAATGAGTATGCCCGCGCTATTGGGCTTGTCGGACAGGAAGAAGCCGGCGGAGGTGCTGATCATGCCGCAGGTCTCGGTCATGCCGTAGCCCTGGCCCGGCAGGGTGCCACGGCCGCCCTTGTCGATCTTGCCAATCAGGTCGGGTTGCACTGCCGCGCCGCCGCCGTTGAGCGCGCTCAGTGTGGAGGTGTCTCGCGTCGCGAAATCCGGGTGCATGATGATTTCCCGGCTCATCGTGGGTACACCGCTGAAAACCGTGATTTTTTCGACCTCTATAATGCGCAATGCCTCGCCGGCATCCCATTTGTGCATGTGCACCAGTTTGCCACCGGCGATGGTCGTGGTCTGTGCCAGGCAGTTATTGGCGGTAACGTGAAACAGCGGTGTGGCGACAATGGTAGCCATCTGGTTTTTGCCGCCCGCCAGCAGGTTGGGTGGCTCCTTCCCCTGGGCCCTCGCCTGGGCGGTGGATTGCGACATGGTGCCGAAAACCACGCTGAGTATATTGTTGACACAGCCGCGGTGGGTCAGCTGTGCACCCTTGGGATTGCCGGTTGTGCCCGAGGTGTAAAAAATACAGGCGTCGTCGTCCGTGTTGACGGTGACCTCGGGCATGGAGGGCTGCGCCGCGAGCACCTCGCTCCAGGGGGTTGCCCAGGGCGGAACATCATCCACCCGTACAGCAACCACTTTCATGTCGGGCAAATCGCTGCGGACTTCGGCAAAGCGAGCCATACGCTCCGCATCGCAGATCAGCAGTTTTGTACTCGAGTCTTTCAGGCCGTACTTGAGCTCTTCCGGAACCCACCAGGCGTTGACACCGACTGACACTGCCCCGACGCAGGCGATCGCCCAGTAGCTCAGCATCCATTCGGGGTAATTGCGCATGGCTAACGCCACGTGATCGCCGGGTTTGATGCCCTGGCCGACCAGCCAGTTGGCGATGCGGGCGACTTCCTCGTGGGCCTGTGCATAAGTCCAGCGCTCATCCTGGTACACCAGATAGTCCTTGTCGGCGTGCCCGGCAGTACTCAGCCAGATATCGCGCAGGGAGTTGGGGGCCATGGCCCAGGCTTTCATGGTGTGGCCGCCCACCTCGACTTCTGTGATGCTGAACATCTGGCCGGGGGCGGTCATTTCCGCGATGGTTTCCTGCAATTGCTTGTACATATTTCGGGGGCTCCTCGAATACTTTATTTTTAGCGTGAAGATCGCCCATTCTGCACGTCTCGCGGCAGCTTGCAAGCAGTGCGGCCAGCGGCGTGAGCGACCTGACTATTATGGCGCCTTAATTGTTCCTGGGGCAGTCGCCAAATATATTATAATGGCACATAAAGTGCCATAACATACTTGTCTCCTGCTTTGCCTTGCCTTGCCTTGCCTTGCCTTGCCGTGGCGAGGGTCGGTCTGTCCGGCCGGGGCTTGCGTCGCGCTTCGACTTTGGGCAAAACTGCCCGTTATCTGGCCGGCTGGTGGGGTATGATGCCGGTCGATGGTGTAGCATCGAACGCGGTGGTGCGTGCGATATTTCAGCGGGCGCCCGGGGAAAGACAAGGAGAAAAAGAGCGTGGCAATTCTTGATAAGTTCACCCTGAGGGACAAGGTGGCGATTGTCACCGGCGCCGGCAAAGGTATCGGTGCAGGCATAGCCCGGACTTTCGCTGAAGCGGGTGCCGATGTCGTCATCGGCGCGCGCACCACAGCCGACCTGGAGTGTGTCGCCGGGGAGATCGAGGCGCTGGGTCGCAGGGCGCTGGTGGTGCCCACCGACGTGCTGGATTTCGCCCAGCTGCAGAACCTGGTCGACCGGGCGATGGCGGAGTTCGGCCGCATCGATATCCTGGTTAACAATGCGGGCGGCTTTCCCCCCAAGCCGGTAGCGCAAACCAGCGCCAGGGAGTTCGAGGCTGCGTTTCGTTTCAATGTCACGACGGCTTTCGAGCTGTCGCGCATCTGCGCGCCGTTGATGGTGGCGTCGGCGGGGGGCGGTGCGATACTCAATATCTCGTCCATAGCGGGGCATAAGCCCACGCCCTGTTTCGCGGCCTATGGCACCGCCAAGGGTGCGCTGTCATATCTCACCCGGGAACTGGCCCAGGAATTTGCACCGAAGGTGCGGGTGAATGCGATCGCGGTGGGCTCCACCCGGACCGACGCGCTCAACACGGTGCTCACCCCCGAAATAGAACAGACCATGGTAGACCTGACCCCCATGGCGCGGCTGGGTGAAGTGGAGGATATCGCCCTCGGCGCGCTTTATCTTTGCACGCCCGCCGCCAGCTACGTCACCGGGGAAATACTCGGCGTCAATGGCGGCATGGAGAGACTGAATATGCAGATGCCCCGGGCCTGGGGCGGCATGGGTTGAAAGGGCGGCGTGAAACTCGCGGTCCAGTGACAGTGATTCGACAGGAGCTCCTCATGCAGTGTTTTCACCGCTTGTCTTTTTGTGTCTTGACGTTTGGCGTGGCGATCATATTGTCGGCTTGTAGCGTGCCGGAAGGAACGCTTATTACCGATTGTGTCGACCAGGGCAATCTACACCCGGTGTGTGGCCTGCAGAGCCCCGAGGACATCGCGATAGTCCCCGGTGGCGATTACCTCCTGTTGAGTGAGTTGGGCAGTATGGGCGAGCGCCCGGGTCGTATCGTGCTGTTCAATGTGGCCGATGAGAGCTGGAAACCGCTGTTTCCCGTGGGTGCCGCGTTGGCTCCCCGGGAGTTGCAGGGCGATGCCAACTGTACCGAGCCACCCGGGGCGGAAATGAGCCCCCATGGCACGCATCTGGTGCAACTGGAGGATGGCAGCTGGCGTTACCTGGTCGTGAACCACGGTGGACGCGAGGCAGTGGAACTGTTTTCGCTGCAGCTGTCTCCTTCTTCGGAGCCGGGCCTGCAATGGCAGGGCTGTGTTTTCCCCGCGGACAATACCCTGGTCAACGATGTGGTGGGGCTCAGTAATGGGGATGTCATATACACCCGCATGTTCCACCCGCAGGACATATTGGGGCAGGTACGCGGCCTGCTGGGATTCGACACCGGTGACGTGTGGCGCTGGAATAAGCACTCAGGTGTCAGGCTGCTCCCCGGCACGGCCGGCAGCCTCACCAATGGGATCGAGGTCAGCCCGGACGAGCACTTCATCTTCATCAACCAGTACATGGACAAGGAGATACACAAGTACGACCTGGCTGGGGAACAGGTCGTCGGTATCGGCCATGTCGCTCATGCCGACAACAGTGCCTGGGGTCCCGGGGGCGAGCTCTGGCTGGCCAGCCAGGCCATGGAACTGCCCGTGTACCAGGCCTGCACCCGGGACCAGAGCATCACTTGCGGTATGTCCTTCGAGATCGTCGCGCTGGACCCGCAGACGATGAAAACCCGCGTAATCTTCCGGCACCAGGGCCCGCCAATGGGCGCCGCGACCGTCGCAACAGCGCACCGGGGCAAGGTCTACATCGGGTCATTCCTGGGTGATCGCCTGCTGGTCGTGCCCCTGGCCGAATTTGCCGGGGAATAATCACAGGCAAGCGGTAAATCCGGTTCAGGCACTCAGCGAGACCCGCTTGGAGCTGTGTACATAGATGATGTCGGGCACCAGTTTCGCATAGCGCCGCACGGTTTCCAGGAACTCCAGCTGCTCATCTGGGCCCGGAGGTTCAAACGGGACAAACAGGGCGGCAGAGTTACCGGTCCTGCGTGCCAGCGTAACGTACAGGTCGTCACCGTTGAATACGTGCACACTCGCTTCGATCCGCGCCTCGCTGATCAACTCGGTCAGGGTGGTGCGAACCTTCTGCGCGTCGCCCTTGGCGGGTATGGTCGCCATCACCCGCAGTGTCTTGGTGCGCCACTCCGGGTTTTTCTTCAGCAGGTGGCCCAGTAATACCATCAGTTCGCCGTGTTCGGGCCCCTTCCACAGCACGTCGATGCTGCCCTCTGGTGCCTGCCAATTCCTGGCACTTTCGTCGCAGTCGATCAGCAGTATGCTGCGTTCGTAGCGGTCAGCAAGACTCACGGCATGGCAGAATTCTGCCCAGCGCTCTTCCTTGTTGGGGATGCCGAACAGGATGGTATTGGGGCGCATGCCGCCAATGCCGTGGGCCTGCATCAGCGTCTCCAGGCCAGAGGACAGCTGGCTGTCCACGACCACTGCCGGAAATGCCAGCAGACCCTCCTCGTGGATAAATTTGCGCAGCCGCCGCTCGGCGTCCCTGCGCCTTTCGACATGGTTCTCACCCACCTCCGGCATGATCTGGGCCAGCGTGACGATGCCGTGGCCCGCCGCCATCCAGTGGGCGTATTCGGCCAGGTGCTGCCGGCTCCAGGCGCCACCCGAGAGCGCCATGATGGCCGGGCGCCAGTTCTTCGGGTGGAAATACTGCTCCTCCAGCCGGATAAGTGCCTTGCGCGCGCGCTCAAAGGCGATACCGCTTCCTATGTCTCCCCAGCGGGCAATAATTTCGGCGCGGCTCACGAGGTAGAAAATGATGCCGATCAGGGCGGACGACACAATCGCCCACAGGGGGTTCAGCAGCAGCATGACAACAGCGCAGCCCACCGCGCCCAACAGCGACAGTGACCAGTGGCTGTAACGAAAGCGCGGCCGGTAACTGGGGTTTCGGCTGATGCCCTCATAGAAACAGGCCAGGTTGAGGGTGCCGTAAGTCACCATGAAGAACATGGTGATGATGGGCGCGATGGCGTCCAGGTCACCCAGCAGGATGCCCCCCTGGGCGATCAAAAAGGTCAGGGCGGTGGCGCGGCGCGGCTCCTGGGAGGGTCCGCTGCCGGCAGCAAAGAATTTCGCCGGCCGGTAAATGTCGTCCTTGCCGAAGGCCTGCAGTATGCGCGGGGCGCCCATCATGCTGCCCAGCGCCGAGGAGATGGTGGCGGCAAATACACCCGCCGTAATCAGTGGTCCCCAGAAGGATACGGTCTTGACGATCATCACGTCGTCCAGCAGTGCCTGCTTCGGTGCGGCAAAAGCCAGGGTGATCGCCATCAGGGAATAGATCAGCGCGGTGACACCGACGGCGGCGAGGGTGCCCAGCGGTATCGAGCTGCTGGGATCCTTGAGGTCGCCGGACATATTGGCCCCGGCCATAATGCCGGTCACGGCGGGGAAAAACAGGGCAAACATCACGAAAACCGAACTTTCGCTGGCGTAGGCGGGCACACTGTTGGAGTCCAGGTTGGCCAGGGAGAATTGCGGAAGGGCACCGGCAAAAAACGCCAGCAGGGAGACCGCCAGTACGGCCAGGATTCCGTATTGCAGGCGAATGGTCCAGCCCGCGCCGATGAACACGCAGACAAAAGTCGCAAAGTTGACCGCGGTGGCGATCTCGCGAAAGGAGAAGCCGACACCGGGAAAGGCCGAAAAAAAGGCCTCGGTGAAACCGATGATGTACATGGATACCGATACGGCCTGGGCGAGGAACAGCACAACACCAATGACGGTGCCGAACTCCACGCCGAGGCTGCGGCTGATCAGGAAGTAGGCGCCGCCGCCCTTGATCCGGGTATTGGTGGCGATTGCCGACAGCGAGAAGGTGGTCAGCAGGGTGATCAATTTGGCGCATAGCACGATGGCCAGCGCCTGCCAGATTCCGGCTTCACCGACCACCTGGCCAAAGCGCAGGAACATGATGACGCCCAGAATCGTCAGGACGCAGGGTGTGAAGACGCCACCAAAGGTGTCGAATTTGACGGCTTGCGGTTGATCCTTCAAGAGGGCTCCGTGGTATCTTCGCTGCTCGGGCGCCGGTGTGTGCAGAGGGCAGCCGGAAACTGGCTATTGGAGCGGCTATTTAGGGCTACTGGCGGCGGGTGTCAATAAATATTCATGTCTCTATGTGCTGAATTTTTTGGGAGCACGTTATCGCCAACTGGTTCGGGCTGGCTTTACCGTCGTCCACACGTGGGTATTGCGCGCCAGGTTCAGGTGAACAAGGCCAGGTGCAGCAGGGCAGCCAGCAGGGCCAGAGTCAGCGCTACCACAATCCTGGGCCCGCCCAGCATGAACCAGGGGGAGGCGGGGAAGGCGAAGGTTTTTTCCAGGGCGGCCAGCTTCAGCTGGTGGTGCGCACTGCCGATGGTGGCGGGCAGCATTTCCATCAGGTCGCGCCGGCTGCGGTAGCGGATCATCCCGGCGGCACCCCAGTTGTCGGCCTGCTCGCAGGCCACAGTCTCGACATTGCCGCTGGCCGCCCTGGCGATCATCACCGGGTGACCGGCCTTGCGCAGCAGCGCGCCCAGGAAGATCTTCTGGTAGCTGTCCAGCTTTTTGCGGGATTCAACCACGGGGCGTTTCAGGTGCAGGAGGTTGACCATGACGAAGTCCCGGCCGTCATCATTTTCCAGGAAATAACGCAAGTGCTCCTTCTGCGCCATCGTCCAGGAGCCCTCGTGTTCGAACAGTGCCATAGTTTGTGCGGCTTCCGCTGGCGTGATTTTCCGGCGAAAGCCCACGTACCACGACCAGAAAGCGAGGTAGGCCAGCAGTGCCAGGCTCCAGATCAGGGTGGGCGTCATGTTTTTCTCCAGCTCAGCAGATTGTATGGATGAATTCGGCCGGAGCTCAGGCCCGGGGCATGGTGGCAAGAAACTCCTGCATGACTGCCAGCGTATCGCTGCGGGCTGCCAGTTTGTTTCGCGCGTAGAAATCCCGGGGCAGTTGCGCCAGTTTCGCGGCGGCGGCCACGGCGCGGGTGTCGAGATCCGCCGGCTCCACTACCTCGTCCAGGAAGCCGGCATCCACCGCGCCTGCCGGGGTGTAGACTTCAGACTGGATGGCGGCCCGGGTCAAATGACGTTTGGACAGGCGCGACGCGGTAAGTGCCATGAGCAGCGCCGGCAAGTCCATGCTGATGGCGGTCTCGGGCAGGGTGATGCGAAAGTCGCCGCGCACGCCGATGCGCGTGTCCGACGCCAGCAGGATGAACGCGCCCAGGGCTATCCCGTGACCGCTGCAGGCGGCAACGACAGGCAGCGGATAGCTGTAAAGGCGGGTCAAAAACTCGAAGCCACGCCTGACCAGGGCCACGCTGGCTTCCGGTCCTTTCTTGAATTCGGCGAGGTCGAAGCCAGCCGAAAACATACCGTCGCGGCCTCGCAGAATAATGGCTTTCGCATCCCTTTCCGCCCGGTCCAGCGCACTGTTGGCCTGGTCGAGGAAACTGTGCCCCACGGCGTTGACCTTGCCATCATCCATCCGCACAACGGCAATATTCTCGCTTAGCTCATAATTCATGGTGCTGCTTCTCCTGTCGGTAGTTTCGCGGAACAGTGCCGTACCCGCGGGGCGCAATGCGGTGACCCTTGGCGTGCTCCTGTCCCGGACCAATATATGACATGTTGTATGTCATTATATCAGTTACCGGGCGATTGCGCCCGCGCTATTTGGCGGCCCCATCGCTGGCGTCAGCGCCGGAACTGGGCTAGAGTCTCGCAGCGGTAAATACCCGTTTTTCTACTACTTTGCGGAGCGATAGACATGGCCGGCTGTCCCCATTTTGACCTGACCGCACCTGAAACCTTCAAGGGCGGCATGCCGCGGGAGACGTTCAAGTACCTGCGCGAGGAGCAGCCGGTCTACTGGCACGAGGATCCCGCGCAGGGCCGGGGTTTCTGGGCGATTACCCGGCACGAGGACCTCGACTTTATTTCGAAGAACCCACAGCTGTTCTCATCCGAACTGGAAACCTGCTTCCTGCACGAACAGGACGAGGAAACCCTGGCGCTGATGCGGCTGCAGTTGATTAACATGGACCCCCCCAAGCACCTCAAATACCGCCGGCTGGTGCGCAATGCCTTCACGCCGAGAAAAGTCGATTCCTACGAGGAGCGTTTTCGGGAAATCGCCCGGGATATCCTCGATCGCGCCGTGGAGGGAGGGCGCTGTGAATTTGTCACGGACGTGGCTGCCGAATTGCCGCTGATCGCCATCTGCGAGTTGATGGGGGTACCCATCGAGAAGCGCGGGCGCCTGTTCGAGCTGACCAATATCATGATAGGCATGGATGACCCCGAGCTCGCCACGACCCAGGAGGAAGGTATGATGGCGATGATGGAAATGTTCATGCTGGCCCAGGAGCTGGCGGCCGACCACAGGGAAAATCACAGGGACGATATAGTGAGCGTGCTGCTCAACGGCACTGTGGAGGACGAGCCCCTGACGGATGAGGAGTTCTGTTATTTCTTTCTGCTGCTTATCGTGGCGGGCAACGAAACCACCCGCACCGTTACCAGCCACGGCATGCGCCTGTTGATGGAGCACAACCAGTACCAGCACCTGGTGGATCGCCCGGAGCTGCTGGAGGGCGCCATCGAGGAGTTCCTGCGCTATAACCCCGCGGTCATCGCCTTCAGGAGAACCGCCACGGAGGATGTCACGGTGGGCGGGCAACGGGTCCGCAAGGGTGACAAGGTACAGATTTACTATGGCGCCGCCAGTGCGGACGAGGCGTTTTTCGAGGACGCGGACAGGTTCGATATCACCCGCTCCGAACGCGAGGACGTAAAGAATGGCCACCGCGCTTTCGGTATCGGCGAACATTTTTGCCTCGGCTCCCACCTGGCGCGGCTGGAGTTGAAAGTGATCTTCGAGGAAATCCTGCTGCGCATCCGCAATCCCCGCTTCGATGGCGAGCTCAGCTGGCTGCGCTCCAACTTCATCAATGGCTTGAAATCCATGCCGATCGCTTTCGATGTGGTGAAGCGCTAGGTCAGGGTTTTCTGTCTGGCATCACCAGGGTGCCGGGCCGGGCTCCGGTGGCGGCGCCGTCGGCAAAGGTTGCCACACCATTGACCAGTGTGAGTCGAACAGGTGCCGGGTCGCGGGTCCAGCGCCAGGTGTTGCCACCCTTGCCGTCGGGCACATCGAACACCTTGTACTTGTCGCGGTGGCGGATCTCGTCCGGCGAGAACACCGTTACATCGGCACGCATACCGGGCTTCAATTCGCCGCGGTCGGCGAAGCCAAAATGGCTTGCCAGTTTTCCGGTCTGGCAGTGTACCGCTTCCTCGATTTTCAGCAGGCCCCTGCGCACGTAATCGGTATACAGCAGCAGGTTGTCGCCGCTGCCGCAGAACAGTTGCCCGTGGGCGCCGGAGTCATTGATATTTCCCACAGCCAGCGGGTCGCGGGTCAGGCGCACGACCATGTCGTCGTCCTTGTGCCACGGTGGCATGGTAACGCTGGATGACAGGCCGTTCCTGAGAAACCACTCGGCCAGTGCGTCCGAGGGGGGCAGGCCCAATGTCGCGGCGTAGTCTCCCAGGGTGGACACGGGATCCGTGCCGTTCTCCGGGTTGTCCAGCAGGATGCCGCCCGGTTGACGAAAAAAAGAGGTTTCCAGCGATTTTTCGTCCCAGGAATGCTGCGCGCGAAGGCGCCACTCAGGGTCTTTCAGCAGGGCTGTTTTAGCCTCGTCTGAACCGGCTTCCACCACCTCGTGCCAGGCATACTCGTTGGACTGGGCGAATAGCAGGGACTGGCGAATGCTGGCGGTGACGATAATCGGCACATGGGCGTAACCCGTCCAGAAGTCCCGGCCCTCCCGGGCGAAACGCTCGTGCAATTCCAGCAGGGGTTGCTGGATACCGTAGTCTTTCTGCCACTGCAGCGTGGGCACCCCGGCCCATTGCACTCGCACCGGCAGGCCCTCGGCGAGTCGCGCAATCCGCTCCATCGAGGCGGCCGCGGTAAAGCGCATGATGCTGTCCACAACCACCTGCACCGTGGGTCCCCGGTAGCGGCCCATGACCTCGAACAGGGCCCTGAACTCGGCATCGTCGGCCACCATGGAGGGTACCGGTCGGTCGCTGCCGTCGTGGTCCAGCAGGTTGCTGGACAGGCCCAGGGCGCCGGCAGCAAGCGCATCGTCAAGCAACGCGGCCATCCGGGCGATCTCATCGGGCGTGGATGCCCGCTCCCAGGCTGCCATACCCAGAACCGCGAGGCGCAGGGCGATATGGCCGACAAAAGCCCCGTAATTTGCCGCGACCCGGGTGTTCGCAACCATGGATTGCTTGTATTCCGACCAGGTTCTCCAGTTCCAGGGCAGCTTGCTTACAAAGGGCGGCTCGGGAATATCCTCGAAGAAGGAAAAAATCTTCACGACCTCGTGGCGAACCGCCGGGTCATCGTGCAATGGGGCCAGGGCGAAGCCGCAGTTGCCCATGACGACCGTTGTCACGCCACAGCCGGGCAGGGGGTCCAGTTCCGGCTGCCACCACAGGGTGCCGTCGAAGTGGGTGTGGCTCTCGATCAGTCCGGGGGTTACATAGCAGCCTGCCGCGTCCACCTGGACCTCACCGCTGGCGGCCTCGAGTCCAGGTCCTATCTCGGCAATAAGCCCGTCATGCACGCGCAGGTCGGCGCTGAAAGGCGCAGCCCCGGTGCCATCCACTACCGTGCCGCCCTTGATCAGGTATCGACTCACCTGTGCATCCATCGCCTTAACCTCGCCTGAAAAGAGATTGCGGTCCGTAGGGACCCCGGCTCACAGGATATAGCGTGTTTCGGGCGGGGGCAGGTGCCGGGGTTCAGGTGGCTGAACCGGTAGGGGATCTCTGTAATTGCCGGGTGTCGGGCCGGACCTCTGCGGCTGCCGGATGGACCGGGCCTGCTTCAGCCGGCGGCTGCGTCGCGGGAAGCGTGTCTCAGGTCTGGAGGGTGTTGCGGGCGTTTTTGGCGAATGCCTCCGCCTTCTCCTTGTCCTCGATGATACTGTCCAGGGAAAAAGGCACGGCGATCCCGCGCTGCAGGCCGGGTTTTTCTTTCATTACATTCATCCAGCGATCGAGGTTGTCCAGGCCATCCCGGGAGATGCCGGACCATTTGTAGGTACGCACCCAGCACCAGTTCGCGATGTCGGCGATAGAGTAGTCGTCCGCCAGCCACTCGCTCTGGCCCAGACGGGTATCCAGGACCTCGAACAGGCGGCGGCCCTCGTTCTGGTAGCGGTTGATCACCGCCTCGATTTTCTCGGGGAAGTAGCGAAAAAACACGTTGGCCTGTCCCATCATCGGGCCAACCCCCCCCATCTGGAACATCAGCCACTGGATCACCCGGGAGCGACCCTTGGTGTCCGTCGGCAGCAATTTTCCGGCCTGCTCCGCCAGGTAAATCATGATGGCACCGGATTCGAACACCACGAAATCGTCATTGGCCCTGTCGACGATCACAGGTATTCGACCATTGGGGTTGAGTGCCCGGAATTCCGGTTTGTGCTGGTCGCCGGAGCTGATGTCCACCGCGTTCACGGTGTAATCCATCCCCAGTTCTTCCAGCGTGCAGGAGGCCTTGTGGCCGTTGGGGGTCGGGGCGGTGTACAGGTCGATCATCTTGGTTTTCTCCGCTGTAAGGCCTGGGGCGCTCTAGATCTTTTTCCTGGTCTGGATGATTTGAGTGGAATCCGGGGGCAGCGTGAAGGACGTGCCATCCTGGCTCAGGGTATGGTTTTCGAACACCTCGTCGACCCCTTCGAGCCATACCGCCTCGGCGCCGGGAAAGATCAGTGGCGGCACCACGTGATAGTACACCAGTTGGCCCACACCCGCGTCCCTGGCGATCTCGGCCGCTTCCACCGGGCTGGCGTGGTAATCGAGTATGTCGTCGGTAATTTTAGCCATGACCTTGTTCCCCGCTTTCACTGCACCGTCGTGCAACAGGCCAACCATCCGGGGTGACAGGGCCTCGTGTACCAGGATATCCACACCCTGGGCGAATTGCTGCAGATTCGCGGATTTCGCGGTATCACCCGACACCAGTATAGAACGACCCCGGTAGTTGAACAGGTAGGCAACCGCCGGCTTCACCGGGTCGTGGGTCACCTGCAGCATTTGGATGAGCAGGCCGTCCTCCTCGTATACCGTGACCAGCTCCCCTGGGGCGGGCGTGGGAAACTCGACAGCGCTCATGCCCTTGCCCGACAGTGGTGCCACCGTGTCGCCATGGTGGGCGTTGCGGTAGCCGCTATCCTGCTCGTAGGCGTCATCGAAGCCGGCGACGACTTGCGTCACGCCCCTGGGACCAATTACCGGCAGTGGCCGGGTGTTGGCGGCAGACACCCAGCGCAGGGTGGCGACCTCACCGAGTCCGTCGATGTGGTCCGAATGAAAGTGGGTCAGCAGCACGGCGGCTACCTTGCCCAGCGGATACCGCATACGACCGAGGTTGCGCACACCGTTGGTGCCTGTATCCACCATGAAAATCCGGTCACCCGCGACAATGGCCACGCAGGCCCCGGAACGCTTGATGTCAGGCATGGGCCCCCCGGCGCCGCAGATGGTCAGGTGCAGGCCCTCGCCGAGCCCGGCGAGGGTGTCGGTGGACATGGTGTGGTCGATACCGCGTGTCATGATGCGTTTGGCGATGGTCGCGCGCTGGGAATAAGCCAGGGTTGCCGCAAGCGCGATGACCAGCAGGGTAATAGTCAATTTTCTCATTCTCTTTCTCCTGATATGCTCGGGCGCTGCATGTTCGCGGGCAGAAAAGCATGACATAATGGCATTTGATATGCCAATAATATTTGATGACCGGCTGTCACCTGTGCCGCGGGCTTATGCTCCGGCAGTAATTTTAGCGTCCCGGCACCCGGGGCCTGGCCACCAACGAGCAACAAAGGAGCAGCAACAGCATGGTAATAGATAATCGCGTCACCCGGATGACCGGCACCCGCTACCCCATCATCCAGGCGCCCATGGGCTGGATAGCCCGGTCCCGCCTGGCCTCCGCCGTGAGCAATGCCGGCGGCCTGGGCATTATCGAGACCTCCTCGGGCGAGCTGGACAATATCAAGCATGAAGTGCAGTTGATGCGCGAGTTGACCGACAAGCCCTTCGGTATGAACGTGGCACTCTCCTACGTCAAGGGCACGAACATTA
>JAHEBM010000052.1 GCA_024642245.1 Haliea sp. | reverse complement strand
CATGCGCTGGTCCGCGTCTTCATTGACCGCCATCCCTGTCACACGCCCTATTTCCTGGAGATCGGGCAGGAGTTTCTCCAGTTCCTGTTCGAGGAGCACGAGCACCGGGATGTCGATCCGGTATTTATCAACGAACTTGCCCATTACGAGTGGGTTGAGCTGGCACTGGATGTCTCCGAGGAAGAACTGCCCCCGGAAGCACCGACCCCGGACCCGCTCTCGGCGATTCCCCGGCTGTCGCCCCTGGCCTGGCTGTTGAGCTACCGTTTCCCCGTCCACCGTATCGGGCCCCGGTACCGTCCGGTCGAGGCCGCCGATCCCACCTACCTCGTGGTGTACCGGGACCGCCAGGAACGTGTCCGCTTTATGGAACTCAATGCGGTCTGTGCGCGCCTGGTGGAGCTGACAAGGGACAATACATCGGCAACGGGGGCGCAATTGCTCGGTATCCTGGCCGTGGAGGTGGGCACCGAACCCGCGGCCCTGCTGGAGTTCGGGGCGGGGCAGCTACGTGAGCTGTTTGAATGTGCCGTCCTGGGCCCGGTTGTGGCGGGCGAACCCGGGCAATGACCAGCTTGCGACTGCCGCGGTGTGGGCGTAACATTCCGCTCTCCCTGAGAAATCGTCACGCCTTATGATCCGGTCACGCTATATTCTGCTGGCACTACTGCTGTTTACGCCGGCCCTGCCCTGGGCCGCCCAGGACGCCAGTAAAGGGGATATCGATCCCTGGGAGCCGTTAAACCGTAAGGTGTATGCGTTTAACGACGCCCTGGATGTCTGGCTCCTGCGGCCGGTGGCCAAGGGCTACAAGTTCGTTATGCCCGAGTTTGCCCAGCAGGGTGTGAGCAATTTTATTCTCAATATTTATGAGTTTAACTCCTTTTTCAACTCCATTTTCCAGGGTGAGTTTGTCGGCGCCGGTAAGGCCGGTGGCCGCTTCCTGGTGAATTCTACCCTGGGGCTGGCCGGTTTTATCGACGTTGCCACCCACATGGGAATAGAGCCATTCAGGGCAGATTTTGGCCAGACCCTGGCCGTGTGGGGCGTTGGTACGGGCCCCTTCGTCATGGTGCCGGTGATCGGCCCCCGCACCGTGCGCAGTACGATCGGCTACTTCGCAGATACCTATTCTTCCATACCGGGCCTTATCAACGAGGACGGCTGGGCCTGGACCTTCTGGACGGTGGAGGTGGTCGACTACAGGGCGCGACTGCTGGATGCAGAGGACCTGATGACCGGGGACCGCTACATCTTCCTGCGCGACGCCTACCTCAGCCGCCGGGAGGCCTTCGTCAGGCGCGGCAAGGTCGACGACAGCTTCTCCGATTTCGAGAAAGATCAAGAGGATTGGGAAGAATTCTGACGGTGCCGGATTCACGTTCGGCGCGGATGTCAGAAGTACGGCCCTAAAATCTGTGAAATCCTGCCCAAAGCCCCGCCCTTGTGGTTGCCTGTCAACAGTGATGGGCGTACTGTCACGCCGAACCTCCCGTCAAAGTCCCCGCTGATGGCTGCAAAAGGCAATGTGCTTGTAATCGATGACGTCCCTGCCCGGGCCGAAGCCCTCGCGCGGACCGTTTCCGCGGCCGGTTATGCAACCACGGTGGTCACCGACGTCAATGGTGCACACATCAACCTTGGCACTGACAGCGAGTTTGACGCGGTGCTGTGCGAGTTGGAGTTGCGGGGCGTGTCCTGGAAAGAGGCTCGGCGGGTGTTGCGGGAGATGGATGCCCAGGTGCCGGCTATCATGTTCAGTGACGAGCTGGATGCACAGAGGATGATGACCGCATTGCACCTGGGTGCGAGCGATTTTTTCGTCCGCCCGGTGGAAGATGTGGATGCGCTGGTGAAGTCTATCGAGCGCTGTGTGCGCCAGCGGGACCTGCGGCGGGAACTTCGCGAATCCCGGCAACGCCTGGAGGCCGCCAACAACGAACTGCGCGCAACCGTGAAGGTACTGGAACAGGACCAGCAGGCGGGACGCCAGGTGCAATTGAGGATGTTGCCCGCGACGCCGCTGGTGCTGGAAGATTACGTGCTCAGCCACACGGTGATTCCCTCTCTCTACCTGAGCGGCGACTTCACCGATTACTTCACCGTAGGCGACAATTTTGTCACGTTTTTCATGGCTGACGTATCCGGCCACGGCAGCTCCTCGGCCTTTACCACGGTATTGTTGAAAAACCTGTTTGCCCGCAAGCGTTCGGATTACCTGCGCCTGCGCGATGATACTGTGCTCAGCCCGGTGGCCATGTTGAAACATGCCAACAAGGAGTTGCTGGGGCTTGCGGTCGGCAAGTTCGCCACCATGGTGGTGGGCTTGCTGGATACCGATAAAAATACCTTGCGCTACAGCATAGCCGGGCATTTGCCCCAGCCGGTACTGGTGTCCCACAGCGGGGCGCGTTACCTGCGGGGTGAGGGTAGCGCCGTCGGCATCACCGAGGACGCGCTCTACGAGGAGCACCTGATTGATTTGCCAGGCAGCTTTATGCTGGCGCTGTTTTCCGACGGCATCCTGGAGATCCTCCCCCCCAAAAACCTGATAGAAAAAGAGAAGTATTTCCTCGAGGTTTTCGAGCAGACATCCGAATCCCCCGAGCAGCTGGCGACTCGACTCGGCCTGGACCGCGTGGAGACGGCACCTGATGATATCGCGGCCCTTTTTATCAGTAAGCGAGGCTGATATGAGCGAGGGGAGAATCCTGGCGGCCACCCATAAAGGCGCCTACGTGATTCGCTTCGAAGGTGATGTCCGTCTCACCTTATGTACCAGTATCGACGACTATTTCCAGAAGATGTTTGATGATCCGGGCTTTGCCAGTGTGTGGGTCGACCTGTGCAGCGCCGAGGGCCTGGACAGCACCACCCTGGGACTGCTCGCCAAACTCGCCCTCACTGTCAAGCAGCGCTTCGGATTCCAGCCGGCTATTTATTCCTGCGACCCGGGGATCAATCGGCTGATCAAGAGCATGGGTTTCCAACGCCTGTTCGAGCTGCGGGAGGAGGTCTGTGGTAATCCGGAGGAAGCGGTGGCCATTCCCGTGGTGGAGGGCAGCGAGGCAGCGGTAAAGGAAAAGGTTATCGAGGCCCACAAGGTGCTGATGGAACTCAGCTCCGACAATCGTGCGCGTTTCAAGGACCTGCTCACGGTGCTCGAGCGCAGCTGAATCAGGCCGGCGCCGCCGCGAGTTTTGCCCGGATATAATCCGGGTGCGGGACGTAGATCAGTTCGGCCACCTGCCTGATCAGGTGTTCCTCGTATTTATCCAGCCGCCCGTCGGCGTAAGCCACGCGCCACATGGCGCTGATGAGTTCCAGCTTCTGCGCGGGCAGGTAGTGATCGTTGATGACACGGGTGAAGTCATACAGGGATGTTGCCTCATCCAGCTCGGTGGATGCCTCGACCAGCAACTCGCGCAGCTCTTCCCTTGGCAGTTCCAGGCTTTCGTGCAGCAGTCTTTCCATGACAGCCTGTTCGACCCCGTCCTCGCTGAAATCGGCACGGGCTGTCTCCACCAGCAGGGCGGCGGCTGCCAGCCGCAAGCGGTGCTCCCTGTCGGCCAGGGTTTCTCGCGCAGGCACTTCAAACAGTTTTTTAAATGCGCCGATCATCTGGTGCTGATCAGTTGCTCCAGTTTGACCTGGTCTGCCACGAAATTACGAATGCCCTCGGCGAGCTTCTCGGTGGCCATTGCATCCGCGTTCAGGTCGTAGCGAAAGCCGGCCTCGCCCACACTGCACTTCGGCTCGCTGGAGTTGGCGGTGGCTGGGTCGAGCTGGCGTGAGAGTTCTCCCTTGTCTGAGGCAAGTTCTTCCAGCAGCGGCGGACTGATGGTCAATCGGTCACATCCGGCCAGTGCCTCGATTTCCCCGGCATTGCGGAAACTGGCGCCCATAACCACCGTCTTGTAGCCGTGCTGCTTGTAATAGTTGTAAATCCGGGCAACCGACTGCACACCCGGGTCGTCCTGGGGTCGGGTGATTACCAGCTCAGTGTTGGCCTTGTACCAGTCCAGGATGCGGCCTACAAAGGGGGATATCAAAAAAACACCGGCATCGGCACAGGCGGCTGCCTGGCCGAAGCCGAACAGCAGCGTCAGGTTGCAGTTGATACCTTCCTTTTCCAGCTGGGTGGCTGCGCGAATCCCCTCCCAGGTCGAGGCGGTTTTTATCAGGATGCGTTCGCGCCCGATTCCGGCGTCCTCGTACATGCCTATGAGCTTGCGTGCGCGCTCGATTGTCGCTTCGGCGTTAAAGGACAGGCGCGCATCGACCTCGGTGGATATGCGCCCGGGAACAATTGCGAGTATTTCGGTGCCCACATCCACCGCAAAGCGGTCACAGCAGTTTGCCATCTGTTGCACGTCGGAACCGCCCTGGCTGGCGGACCACTGCCTGGCACGGTCCAGCAGCCTCCCATACTGGGGCAGGGCGGCCGCCTTTAGCAGCAGGGACGGGTTGGTAGTGGCATCCTGTGGCTGGAAGCGCCTGATGGCCTCTATATCGCCGGTGTCGGCCACCACGTCGGTCATCGCCTTGAGTTGATCGAGCTTGTTGGTCATAAATGTCAGTTTCCCGGGTTATGCGGCTGAACTTGATGGCGCAGGTTGGTTGCTTTCCCTCACCAGCGCGAACGCGTCGAGCAGGACTTCGAGTCCAGCCCCTTTCTTGTAGGCGTTTTCGCTCAGGTGGCGCCTGAATTTTCGCGCACCCGGAACGCCCTGGTAAAGGCCGAGGATATGTCGCGTGATGTGATTCAACTGGGCTCCGCGAGCAAGCTGTTGTTCCACATAGGGAAGCAGTGCGACCAGGACATCATCGCGGGATTGCGCCGGCTTGTCCATTGTGAACAGGGTGTGGTCTACATCGGCCAGCATCCACGGATTCTGGTAAGCCTCCCTGCCGATCATTACCCCGTCCACGTGCTGCAGGTGCCCGCGACACTCCTCGAGAGTCTGTATACCGCCGTTGATCACGATGGTCAGGTGGGGGAGGTCGGCCTTCAATTTATAGACCCAGGGATAATTCAGCGGTGGTATCTCGCGATTCTCCCTGGGCGAGAGGCCTTGCAGCCAGGCCTTGCGGGCGTGGACGATGAAGACCTCGCACCCTGCCTCTGCCACCGGGCCGACGAAGTCCAGCATTTCCTGGTAGCTCTCCATCTGGTCTATGCCGATGCGGTGTTTCACCGTCACCGGCAGGCTGCAGGCGTCGCGCATGGCCCTGACAGCATTGGCTACCACTTGCGGACGGGCCATGAGACAGGCGCCGAACATGCCCGATTGCACCCGGTCGGAAGGGCAGCCGCAGTTCAGGTTGACCTCGTCGTAGCCCCACTCCTGTGCCCAGGCGGCGCAGCGTGCGAGATCCGCAGGCTCGCTTCCGCCCAGTTGCAGTGCTACCGGGTGTTCCGCTTCGTTGAAATGCAGGAAACGCTGTCTATCGCCGTGGATCAGGGCGCCGGTAGTAACCATCTCGGTGTAGAGCAGCGCCTGCTTCGTGAGCAGCCGCCAGAAGAAGCGACAGTGGTGGTCACTCCAGTCCAGCATCGGGGCAATTGAAAAGGTGTGACTGAGCTTTGTGATGGTACCGTTTCCTGGTTGAATGGTTTGGGGCAGCGTGGACTTTGGACTGCTGCCCATGATACACCATCTCCCGGGCCGGGAAGGCACAATTGGATTTGTGATACATTCTCGCAAGCACGCACATGCGACACAGGTCGGCGCCGCAGTGGCGCAAAAAATGATAAAAACACTATCCGTTAACAGGAATTTTCTCATGCTCGTCCACCATTTCCTCGAATATTACGCCCGCAATATCCCTGACAGTGCCTGCCTGGTGCAGGACGGCCACACGGTGTCCTATGCGCAGGTGGACAGACTGGCCAATCAGTTGGCCAACGGCCTTCTGCGCCTGGACATAGGTCGCGGGCAGCGCATTGCCATCCTGGGGGAGAACAGTCTCGAGCACCTGTTGTTATTTATGGCTGCCGGAAAAATAGGCGCGGTGGCGGTATCGCTGAATTACCGACTGGCGCCGGCAGAACTGGCGTTTATTCTCAACGACGCCGACGCCCGGGCACTGCTCATGCTCGATGAGCAACTGTGCGCGACGCTGGACAGCCTGCGCGGCATGCTGTCACCCGAACTGGCCCTGCTCACCCGTGGACAGGCCGACAGTATCGACTGGGAAAGCTGGCTGGCCGGGCAGGCGGACGGGCATCCGGGTGTCCCGGTGGCATCCGGCGATGCGCTGCTGCAGCTGTATACCAGTGGCACGACGGGCAATCCCAAGGGAGTGGTTTCCACGCATGACAACGTCCTCGCCCTGTGCACGATGAACACGGCACTGATGCCTGACCGGCCCAGTGCCGGCACGGCCAATATTATCTGCGCGCCGTTGTTTCATATCGGTGGCGCCGGTTCCATAATACTGGCTGTTTATGCCGGGCAGGGGACCATCCTGCACAAAACATTCGATCCCGCCACGGTGGTGGATGATATCGAGAAATACCCGGTCAACAGCGTATTCATGGTACCTGCCATGATTATGGCGGTACTTAACCTGCCGGGGATCGAGCACAGGGACTTCTCCAGGCTGAGGCAGATTTACTACGGCGCTTCGCCCATATCCGAATCGGTCCTGCGTCGGGCGCTGGGCGTATTCGGCGCAGAATTTGTCCAGATGTACGGCATGACGGAAACCACCGGCACCGTGGTAAACCTCAGCGCAGCCGACCATGCCCTGGCCCTGGCGGGGCGTCCGGAGCTTTTGGCTTCCTGCGGGCGGCCCTCGGTAGGGGTTCAACTGAGAATCATGGACACCGCGGGCTGCGAGGTTCCCTGTGGCGAGGTCGGGGAAATCTGGGTGAAGTCAGATTCCAACCTGCAGTCTTACTACAATCTGCCGGAGGAAACAGCGAAGAATGTCACTGACGGTTGGGTTCATACCGGCGATGCGGGCTACGTCGATGCGCAGGGTTATCTGTTCCTGAAAGACCGGATCAAGGACATGGTGGTCAGCGGTGGTGAAAATATCTATCCCGTTGAAGTCGAAAATGCCATTGCCCACCATCCAGCGGTAGCGGATGTTGCCGTGATTGGCATTCCCAGCGAGAAGTACGGCGAGGCGCTGCTGGCATTTGCGGTTCTCAAGGAGGGCGCGTCCCTGCACATCGAGGAACTGGTCGAGTTTTGCCGCGACAAGATTGCCGGGTACAAAATCCCACGCCAGCTGGAAATCATCGCGCAAATGCCCCGCAATCCCTCGGGCAAGATTCTGAAGAAAGAGCTGAGAAAGCCCTACTGGGACGGTGCTGGTCGGGGCATAGGCTAGGGTGATTGCGCCCGGGAATGGGTAAAGAAACAGACTGACCTGTTTTTAAAAACGCCTGGCATGCTACCATGCCCAACCGGGAGACAGGGTAGAACCCGGTGAGCATTCGCGACTGATTGTGGTCGATACACGGGTTCGAATAAGGGGATTGCGATGAAAGCAGCGGTATTCAAGGGCGCGGGACAACCCATGCGCGTAGAGACGATCGCCGATCCCACGCCAGCCGCAGGACAGCTGGTGGTAGAGGTGGCCTATTGCGGTATTTGCGGCACCGACCTGCATTCCACCCGCGAGGGCCCGGCCATGCTGCCCTGCAATTCGGTGTTGGGGCACGAGTTTGTAGGGGAGGTGGTGACTCTCGGCAAAGGTCTCCAGGGGAGCTGGAAGACGGGCGATCGGGTGTGCGCGCTGCCGTTCCTGAGTTGTGGCGGCTGTGCCGCCTGCCTGGGCGGGCGTCCTTTCGAATGCGCCAGCCTGTCCTGTATCGGTCTCAATGCACCTGGAGGTTTTGCCGAGTATGTCGCCACTTCCGAATGCAACACCCTGAAACTTCCGGATCAGTTGAGTACCCGGGACGCCGCACTTATCGAACCACTGGCAGTGGGCCTGCACGCGGTACGCGCCGGGAGCCTGCAGGCGGGGCAGCGCGTGTTGATTACCGGCGCCGGCCCCATCGGGCTGGCAGTTGCACTGTGGGCACGCTTTCTGGGCGCGCGGGACGTGGTGGTGAGCGAACCTGCCTCGGAGCGCCGCGCGCTTGCGCTGTCGCTGGGGGCTACTGCAGTCGTGCAGCCGGGTGAAAACCTGGGCGAGCAGTTTGCCGATGTCGCCGGGGGGCCTCCGGATATCGTGTTTGAATGTGTCGGTGCCCCTGGCCTGATCCAGCAGTGTATCGATATCGCTCCGCGCCGGGGCATGCTGGTTCCGGTGGGCGTGTGCGAGCAGCCCGACACCATCTTGCCTTTCCCTGCGCTGATCAAGGAACTGTCGATACGTTTCGCCATTGCCTATACCCGCGCGGATTACGAGACGGTGATTGCCATGCTGGCGCAGGGGCGTATCGATGCGTCGCCCATGGTGACCGCGGTGGTCTCCCTGGACGATATGCCCGCCGCGTTCGAGGCGCTGCGATCTCCCTCGAACCAGTGCAAGGTACTGACGCGGCTCGCGGGGCGATAATGGCTGGCTGGAATTTTGCCGAGGCGATATACCGGTTCGGCGATAGCCCGATTGCCCACCAGCCGGCACTGATACACGACGACAGTGCAATCTCCTTTCGCGAGCTGCGTCGCAGGGCCTGCGGCATCGCTACTCACCTGCAGTCCCTGGGCTTGCCGCACGGCTCCCATGTCGGGCACTACCTGCGCAACTCGAATGCCTACATGGAGGTTTTTACCGCGAGCGCTCTGGCAGGCTTTTCTCATGTAAATGTCAACTACCGCTATCGCGACGAGGAGCTGCTGGGACTCTGCAACAGCCTGGATATCCGTGTGCTGGTGTATGACGCCGAGTTTGCAGGGCGGGTCGCCGCCATCCGGGAGCAACTTGAAGTCGCCGTGGACTTTATTGAGGTTGGCCCCGGCGCCCCGGCGCAATTCGCCAGCTCCCTGGCGTCGCATTATGATAGTGCGGCCGATGATTTTACGCCGGTCACCTCCGGTGACGACTTTATTCTTATCGCCACTGGCGGCACTACCGGACTGCCCAAGGGTACCCAGTGGCGCCACGAGGATCTGTGGCGCAAGCTGGCCGTGTCATCCGCTTACCGGATGGCGGCACTGGGGCAGTCAGGCCACCCGGCAACGATGGCGCACCATGTGGCAAATGTGTGCTCGCTGCCGCCTGCGGCACCCCTCCTGTCACTGTCACCCCTGATGCACGGCGCGGGGCTGATGTTGGCCCTGATGATGATCGGCCAGGGTGTCGGTGTGGTCACCCAGCCTGGTCAACGCTTCGACCCTGACCTCACGCTGGATACGATCAAGCGGCAGGGTATCGGCTGGGTTGTGCTGGTCGGGGATGCCTTCGCGGCACCACTGCTTGAAGCGCTTGATCGTCGAGCCGATGAGACGGCGCTGGTCGGCCTGGAAGCGCTGGTATCCTCCGGGGCCTCTCTTGGCAGCACCACCCGGGCCGGGCTGCTGCGCCACAAGCCTGACCTCGTATTGCTCGATACACTGGGATCGTCCGAGTCTTCCGGTTATGCCATGGCCACTGCCGAGGCCGGGGTTTTCGTCCCGCTGCCCGGCACGCGCGTGCTGGACGACGACCTGCGGGACCTGGTGCCCGGCAGCGACACCGTAGGGATGGTGTACTGGGGCGGCTACCAGCCTGTGGCTTACTACAAGTCCGCGGAAAAGTCTGCCGAAACCTTTGTGCAAATCGAGGGACGGCGTTACGTTATGACCGGTGATCGCTGCACCCTGCGCGAGGATGGCAAGCTGGTGTTGCTGGGTCGGGACAGCACTGTCATCAATACCGGCGGGGAGAAGGTCTACACCGTGGAAGTTGAGCGGGTGCTGGTTGATTACCCCGCTATCAGCGATGCGCTGGTGATAGGATTGCCGCACCCGCGCTTCGGCAAGATGGTGGTTGCCGTGGTCGAGGGACCCGGCCTGACCGGTGAGAACCTGGATGTCGCCGCCATCCAGGCCCATGCCGCATCCCATCTGGCAGACTTCAAGGTACCGAAGAAAATCTACGCCATTGACTCGTTGCAGCGTGCGCCCAATGGCAAGCCCGATTACGCGTTTGTCACCGGGTACGCGTTGGCATCCCTGGAATCCTGAAACGCTCTGTCCGGCGCTAGCCGAGCTGAACTTGCAAGAAGTGTGGCGGACCGCCACCGGAGACCATTTGCCCCGGGCATACCTCCTCCTGCCAGGGTTTATTGCTGTCCCAGCACCTCGTGTAACTGCCGATGCATATTCTGTACGCCGGGTTCGTTGCGTCCCACCAGGACCTTGCGCTCGATACCGGCATTCAGGCCGCGGTGAATTTTGTCTACCAGCGAGTAATCTTCCGCCACTGCCACATCGTTGATCATCTGGAAGTACGCTTCATATTGTTCTCGCTCCGCCTGGTCTTTTGGCTCATGTGGCAGGAACATACTGTGGTACACCACCGAACGTTCCGGGCTGACGGGATAGACCCGCCAGGTCTGGAAGTGGTCCTCGACGATGAAGATCACGGTGTTGGGGAAAATATAGTTCACGAAGGAGCTGTACTTCCGCGGTTCCCATTGCTCCTGTGGTATTTCCTTCAGCTCGTTTATCGCCAGTACCGCCGATCCCATGGAATGGTTGCGGCCATACTGGTGATAGGTGGCGAGGTTGCTATAGGCCATCTTGGCTATGGTTTCCGGGTGCAGGAACTCAAAATGGTAGTACTCATGGAAAGTGTCCATGTTGAGTTTCCAGCTGAAATTGGTGAATACCTGCTTGGCGCCGAGGTAGTAATGGTTGTCAAAACCGAAACCCGACAGGCGCTCACCGATACCGCCCATAATCTCGTTGATATCGAAGCGCCGCTCGGGATTGGGCATCACGAATATCATGCCGTCCTTTTCCTCTACCTGTAATGACCTCAAGCCCAGGGTGGCCCGGTCTATGGTGTCGAAACCCTCCTTGCCGAAGGGGACACCCACCAGTGCACCGTCGAGATCATAGGTCCAGCCGTGATAGGGGCAGGAGAACAGGCGGCCCTTCCTGGCCGTGCCTGATGAGCACTCATTGAGTGGCGCTCCGCGGTGCGAGCAGATGTTCACGAACGCCCTGAGTGCGCCATCGGTATGGCGCACGATCAGAATGGGAATGCCGGTATCGTCAAAGGCGAAATAGTCCCCGGGAGAGGGGATCATACAACTGGGCCCGACAAACTGCGGATAGTTGCGGAAAAGCTCGGTTTTTTCCCGTTCGAATTGTGCCGGGTCATAGTACTCTTTTACGTCGATCTGCATCACGCTGTCGGCGAGGCTGGTGGTCTTGCGATCGACCAGGTCCATCAGGGTTTTCAGCTCTTCGATCTGTTGCTGTCGCTGCATCGGGCGTCTTCCGTGGTGGGGTAGGGCGGTAGTTGGTGCGGCTTACAGGCCCAGCACCATCTTGGCGATGATATTGCGCTGCACTTCCTGGGAGCCGCCAAATATGGAGGCAGCGCGGTTGTTCAGGTAGCGCGGCACCACCGAACTGATGAAGTCCGGGCGGTTGGGGCTGCCCCCCTCAATTGGGTTCATGGGAAGGCCTTCGTAGCCCAGTACATCCACCGACAGCTCATTGATCTGCTGTTCAAGCCGCGTACTGTTGAGCTTGAGAATGGAGGATTCCGGGCCGGGATTGCCGCCACCGCTCACCGCACTGAGGATGCGTAGCTCGGTAATCTCCAGTGCTTTCAGGTCTATTTCCAGCCGGGCGATGCGGCGCGCGATCTCGCCACTGGCGTCAAAGTCAGCAATGGAGTGCCTGGCCCTGGCGACGAGACTGTACAAACGCTGTAACTCGTGTTTGATGCGCGGCGCGCTGAAGCCTCCGCCCCGCTCGAACTCCAGCAGGTACTTGGCGTAGTTCCAGCCCTGGTTCTCCTGGCCGATGCGGTTTTTTTTCGGTACGCGTACATTGTCGAAGAAGACCTGGTTGACCTCGTGGTCTCCGGCCATGGTCAGGATGGGAGCAACACTGACACCGGGCGTATTCATGTCGATGAGCAGGAAGCTGATGCCGTGCTGTGGTTTGCCGCTGCTGTCGGTGCGCACAAGGCAGAATATATGGTCGGCCAGGTGTGCATGGGTGGTCCATATCTTGGAGCCATTGACAATATAATCGTCGCCATCCGGTTCGGCCTTGAGTTTCAGGCTGGCCAGGTCCGAGCCCGCCCCGGGCTCGGAATAGCCCTGGCACCAGTAGTGTTCACCGGACAGGATTTTCGGCAGGAACTCCGTTTTTTGTTCCTCGGACCCAAAGGCCATGATAACCGGTGCGAGCATCAGCAAGCCCAGGGGGATGAGCATGGGTGCGCCGGCCAGGTAGCATTCCTTGCTGAAGATATATTTCTGGGCCGGGGTCCACTGTACACCGCCGTGCTCGACGGGCCACTGCGGTACAGCCCAGCCCTGTTCTACCAGGATGGCCTGCCATTCCAGCGCGATCTCTTTTTCGACGAACACGCTGCTGTTGTTGGCCGTGGCTTCCACGATATGTGGCGGCAGCTTTGCGGCGAGGAATTGCCTGACTTCCTGCTGGAACGCGTGTTCCTGTGGGGTGAATTTCAGGTCCATACGTCAGGCATCTGCTTGCATTGCCCAGGCGATGCCGCGGCGCAGCAGTTCGTAGAATTCGGCACTACGCCATGCGCCCTCCTCGGGCACCGGGTATTCCTCGATGAGCGGTTGCATGTCGTACTTGCCCCGGCAATGACCCAGGGTGAGGTACAGCACAGTGCCCCGGCCGTAGGGGTGCAGGTATAGCACGGGCTGGATATCGCTGTCCTTGACCCAGTCATCGCGCACAAAATTCTCCACGGGATCGGACCAGTGCGTATGCAGCAAAGTCCGGTACTCACCGTGGAATTTGCTCAGGTACAGTTCATCGTCCACCTTGAACGTGGGGATGCCCCTCACCAGCGGGTGATCCGGCTCCGTGGCCAGCACCTCGTATTCGTGGATGGGCGGGTGAGACATGAACTGGCTGCCCAGGATCTCCATGAACTGCACGTTGCGCTCGGGGCAGTCCACCTGGAAATTACCTTCTGCGTCCGGGGCAAGAAATTCCAGTATGGAGTTGGTGCCGTGCAGCGCAAACCAGCGGGCACCGCCCTGGATGAAATTCTGGAGCCGGCGGGTTTGTTCGTCGGTGGGAATGACATCGCAGGTGTAGGTGATGAGACAGTCGGATTCACAGATTGCCTCGATGTCGCCGTAGTCGGCGCCGACCTTGACCTTGATTCGCGGCTGCTCCGCAAGCAGTTTGAGAATCTCCAGGCGGGCGTGGTCGATATTGTGGTACTTGCCGCCCGCGACAAGATAAACGTCGATGCGATCACTCTTGCCCATAACTACATCCCGCAGTGAGTCTTGCCGAAGCCCGGGATATTACAGTTGAACCCGCTTGGTAAAGCCGCGGTCCGCCACCAGGTTTACGCCAGTTATCAGGCTGGCAGCCGGGCTTGCAAGGAAGGCCACGGCGTTGGCGACTTCCGGCGCAGAACCCAGGCGACCCTGGGGGATCTGTGCGACTGTAGACTCGTATATCTCGGGCATGTTCGTCTTGATATAGTCCCAGATGCCACCCTCTATGAAGACGGGGCCAGGGGACACGCAGTTTACGCGGATGCCGGCAGGGGCGAGCGCCAGGCTGAGCTGTTTGGCATGGATCACCAGGGCGCCTTTTATGGCGTTGTAGGGCTGGGGTCCCATGAAGTTTTCGACCGCTGCTGTGCTGGTGATAAAGACCACGGAGGCGGCGCTGGATTTCTCGAGGAATGGCATGGCGGCCTCCACCCCGCGCGTCGTGGTCAACAGGTCGGTATTGAAGTTGGTTTGCCAGCCTTCCTCACCCATGATGCCACCACCGGCGCTGACCGTGGGTATGAAAATGTCCAGGCCGCCAAGTTCCGTGGCGGCGCTGGCAATCCAGGATTGGTAGGCGTCCTTGTCAGTAGCGTCCACCACGGCGCCGATGACCTTCACGCCCCTGGCGCCGAGTGCCTTGACGGCGCTGTCGATTTCGTCCTGGTTGCGGGAACAGATGGCCACGTTTACGCCCTCGTCGGCCAGCAGGTCGGCGATTGCCCGGCCGATGCCACGGGTAGAGCCGGTGATAATTGCGTTTTTGCCAGATAATCCGAGATCCATGGTCGTCTCCTGAGAGGTGTGGTTGACTGCTATCACGCTGTGCACAGCAGGTGGCTGCGACGTCTTCAGGCAAGTTAGCAAACCCCTTTGAAAAAAACAATCAGATTTGACTGTTTATTTTCTATTCGCTAATGTAGCGCTCCAGATCCAGTAAACCGTGGCTTTTGCCGCGGGCCAGAAAGCCCGCAGCGCGAGGAGTGCCTAATGGCAAAATGTCCTGCCGATTTTGATTTTTTTGCAGCCGATGTCATCGAGTCCCCTTTTGAGTTTTACCGGGTGCTGCGTGAACAGGCGCCGGTATACCTCTTGCCCGGCACCAATATCTATATGATTTCCAGGCTCGATGATATCCGCCAGGCCGCCAAGGACACCGCGACCTATTCCAGCGACTTCCTGGCATTGCTGAAGGGTCCTGAACCGTCCGAGGAGGCGGCCAGGATCTACCAGGATGCGCTTGAACCGGTCAACACCCTGCTCACACTGGATCCGCCCCGGCACAAGGTCTACCGCTCCCTGATAAACAAGGTGTTTTCCGCCAGCAGGGTAGAGAAGATGCATGACTATATCGACCAGATTGCAAATGAGCTGATCGATGGGTTTATTGACAGGGGCGAGTGCGAATTTGTCGAGGAATTTGCTACTGCCCTGCCAGTCTATGTCATAGCGGATCAGCTGGGGGTACCACGTTCCGACCTGCGTAAGATAAAGGCGTGGTCGGATGCCTTTGCCTCTCGCCTGGGCGGCATGGCCACACCGGAAGAGGAGGTAGAGAACGCGAGACTGATCGTTGACTACCAGCAATACATGACGCGGGTGGTCGAGGACCGTCGCGCGAACCCCCGGGATGACATGATCTCCGATCTCGCCAATATCACCATCGAGGATGGTCGTGTACTGACGATGGGTGAGGCCGTCAGTATGATTGAGCAGCTGCTTGTTGCGGGTAACGAGACCACCACCTCGGCTATTTCCGGGGGCCTGTTACTGCTCATTCAGCTGCCTGGCCAGTGGCAGGCACTGCAGGACGATCCGACGCTCATCGATAATGCGGTAGAGGAGATACTGCGATTGGAATCCCCCTCAGCCGGCCTGTGGCGGGTGGTCACCCGGGATACGCAGATACGCGGCGTGGATATCCCCAAAGGTTCCATGCTGATGCTGCGCTATGCCGCGGGCAATCGTGACGAGCAGGTCTTTGACCAGCCAGACCATATGGATGTGTGTCGGCGCAACGCGGACGACCACCTCGCCTTCGGCCAGGGTACCCATTTCTGTCCTGGCGCCATGCTGGCGCGCAAGGAAATGCAGGTGGCCTTTACGCGACTGTTGCAGCGCCTGACCAACATCAGGCTTGCCGATGGCAAAAACGATCTCAGCCACTGGCCCAATGTGGTTCTGCGCGGTTTGAAAAGTTTGCATATTACCTTTGACAAAAATGCCAGTGGCTAAACCATCCAGGAGACGCAAATGAAACTGTATTCATCGATAGGGCCGAATCCTCGCCTGGTAAGGATGTTTATGGCAGAACGCGGCGTGGAACTGCCCACTGTCGAAGTGGATATCATCGCCGGTGAAAACCTCAAGCAGGAGTACAGGGCGCTCAATCCGTCAGCCCAGTCGCCCTGCCTGCTGCTGGATGATGGTTCGGTGTTGGCCGAGGTGACGGCAATTTGCGGCTACCTGGACGAAATCAGCGACGGAATCTCACTGGTCGGCGCCAACGCCCAGGAGCGTGCCGAGACCCGCATGTGGTGCCGGCGCTTCGACGCACGCATCCTGGAGCCGATGTCACTGGCATTTCGCAGTGCCGAGGGCCTGCCGCTGTTCAAGGATCGCTGTCACGTGATTCCCCATGCCGCGGATGACCTCAAGGCAACGGTGCAGGAAAGCTGGATCTGGCTCGAGCCCCAAATGGCGGGAAGGTCTTTCGTATGCGGTGATCGCTTCACCCTGGCGGATATCCAGCTGTTCAGCTTCGCCGATTTTGGCAAGGCGATAGGGCAGGGGATACCAGCCGATTTGCCCAACCTGCAGGCATGGTATGAGCGCGTGTCCGCTCGGCCCAGCGCTGCAGCCAGCGTACACCCCTCGGAGAGGGGCTAGTGTAGTGCTGCCAATAATCAGGCAGCACTACACTAGACGTCAGCCGAAGTAGTCCACACCCACGATTTCGTGCCAGCGCCGGCGGAAGGCATCCCCCTGCAGGCGATTGGCTTCGATCCACTCGTCGTCGCTGACGCTGGCGCGCCCCGCCAGGTTTTCAATCGCATCCTGTCCCACCGGGTAGCGGAAGTGGGGAGTATCTGACTCTATAGCGTGCGCGATAGCCGTGGCGACTGCAGCGGGGGCCGCCGGGTTTTTCAGGGTGTGTGCGGCCCAGCGGCCGAGGCGCTCCATGCTGTTCTTGTAGTGACTGTCGGGCGGTGGCGGTTTGCCTTTCACCCAGGCGGGCGTCGTGACGGTGCCGGGTTCGATTATGGATACACGTACGTTGAACTCGGCCATTTCAAAGGCCAGGGCCTCGCTCAGGCCTTCCAGTGCCCACTTTGCGGCGGAGTAGTGGCCGTGACAGCCAAATACCATGCGCCCCGCAAGCGAGCCCACGTTGACGATCCTGCCCGAGCGTTGCTCGCGCATGACAGGCGTGATTGCCAGCAGCATGCGCACAGAGCCGAAGTAGTTGGTCTCGAAGACCTCCCTTGCTTCTTCCAGCGGGGTTTCCTCTACCGCGCGGCCCCCGCCGATGCCCGCATTATTGACCAGGGCGTCTATCCGTCCGGCGCTTTTCATGACCGTGGCCACGGCGCGATTAACCGAATCACCGTCGGTGATGTCCAGTTGCACGATGTCCAGCGGCAGCTTGCCGGCGGCAATTTTATCGGTCAATTCGTCGGCGGTGTCCGGGCTGCGCACGCCGGCGAATACCCTGTGGCCCTTGCGGGCCATATGCAATGCGGTTTCCTGGCCTATGCCAGTGCTGCTGCCGGTGACAAGTATTACTGCCATAAAGGTTCTCCAAACAGATTTTCAGGTTGATTCAACACCCGGTTGCTTGTTGATCGACGCGTCCTGGCGGTTCTTGTAGTCGATACGGTATTCACAGCTGAGGCAGCGGCGCATGCCACTGCGCATACTGGCGTTTTGTGCGCGCAGGCTTGCCAGTTCCTCGCGCAAGCGGGCAATTTCCAGCTGTTGTTGTCGCAGGCGTTTTTGCCTTGCAATGAAACCCGATAGCCCACGCATCACCCGAGACCAGCGGGCCTAATGTGTCTGCCAGCTCATGCGCACCGTGCAGGATGTCTCCGGCAGGTGAGGGTCAAACTCCATTTTCAGGCCCCCACCCTTGCCATTGAACAGTGCCTCGAAAGGACCCTTGCAGATATTGAGGCAGCCCTCTTCCGGCAGGGCATTGGGATTGGGTAGTGTCTCGGGGCGCGCACAGGTGTGCCAGCCGCACTCGGGAATCTCCATTATGGTGAGGCCATTGGCGGGATCGAACTCGGTGATGGTGGCGGGGCCGGTAAGCCAGTGTGCGGGGTTAAATGTTTCAAACAGGAAGGTGCTCCAGCGCCCGGGTTTTTTACTGCCGTCTTTTGCGGGTTTGGCCTTCTTGTCCTTGTTTTTCTCGGACATGCTGTTCATCATTTTGAGAAAATCAGCAGAGTTTTCGTGGGACAGCGCCACCGAGGTGCCAATCACGATTTCCTCGTATTGTGCCTGGCTGTAGTATTTGCGCAATTCCAGCAGGGCCCATTCGACCTCGCGTACGAAGTTACCGTAGCGCTTGCGCCACTTCTCCCTTGGCGAATCCGACCACCTGATGGTTTCACGGCGGGACTTTATTTCGGCATAGTCCCTGTCCACCTGCTCCTTGTCACCGGACAGGCGCAGGATGGGTACGAAGGTGTGGCTGATGATCGGCATGGCCTTTTTCACCAGCATGCTGTTGGACATCCACATATCGATCCAGGCCTGGGGGCCCCAGTTATAGTAGAAACCGGATTTCCGGGCGGCGGCGACCCGCCCCGTGCCGCTGTCACTTGAGATCATGGTGTCATCATGCATGCCTGGTTCTCCTGCCTCTTTCGCGTCTGCCCGGATTTTCCGGCCGCTTCTACCTCGGGTTCACTACGGACCCAGGGTAGTTACCGGGCAGCTGGACTTAATTATAGATGCGAATGGTAATGCCGTAAGTGGCCTGCGCGGCGACAACCCCGGCGTAACCGCCGACGGTGGGTATATCGATGCCAAAGGCATAATAGCGTTCGTCGAGCAGGTTACGTCCCCACAGCGCCAGTTCCCAGTCGTTACCGGTATTGCTCAGGCTGATCCTGAGGTTGACCAGGTTGACCTGGTCATTTTCCAGGTGCGGGTCCAGGTCCTGGTCCAGGAAGTAGCTGTCGATATAGCTGTGCTCGAGGCGCGCCGTGCCGTTCAGCGAGTCGGTCAGTTCCATGTCGTACTGTAGATATGAACTCACCGTCCACTCGGGGGCATTGTCCAGCGGTTGGCCCTTCAGGTCCTGGGTGCAGACCGAGGAGGTGCCAGGCGCGCCACCCTGGGCTCCGCCAACAATATAGTACTCCTCAAATGTCTGCTGTACGGTGCACTGGCCATTGTCGAAGGAGCCGTACTCGGCTTTGTTATAGCCCATGGCGGAGCCCAGCGTGGCGTTGGCCACCGGGATAAATACCAGCTCCAGTTCGGCCCCGTAACTTTCCATGTTGCCCGCGTTAGTAACCCTTATGCTGGAGCCGTCGAAAGTCTGGGACTGGAAGTCCTCGTAGTCCACGTAAAACACGGTGCCATTGAGCTGCACGCGGCGATTGCCGAAAGCGCTCTTCCAGCCCAGCTCGTAGTTGGTGGCTTTTTCGGGTTCAAATTCGCCGTTTGAGCCGGACACCGTGCGGCGCTGGTCGTAGCCTCCCGACTTGAAACCGCGACTCACCAGCATGTAGCCCATGATGTCCTCGTCGTAAAAATAACGCAGGTTGACGGACGGAGAGGCATCATCATCGGTACGGCTGTTATCGTAATAAAGGTCAGGACCTGCCACCGGGGGTATATCTATCGGTGAAACCGGGGTCGTCAGCTGGGAGCCCTCGCGTTCCTTTTTCTCCCAGGTGTAGCGCAGGCCCAGGGTGGCGCTTATTTTTTCGCTGTAGTTCCATATCACCTGCCCAAACGCGGCAAAGCTGGTGGTTTTGTAGGTGTTGTCATCGATGTTCAGTGTGCCATCGGGAAAAAGACCGGCGAAGCCAATGTTATCGACCAGCGATTTCGACATGGCAAAGGAGCCCAGGGAGTCCATCTGCGCATAGTAGGCGTACAACCCGCCCTGGGTGTCAAAGGTTTCGCCTCCGGCTGATGCCAGGCGCAATTCGCTGGAGTACTGGTCCAGCTTGATGTCGGTAGAGAACTGCGAGGCGTTATACGCGGTGAAGTCTCCATCAACGGCACTGTCGGACTCGTAGTGACGCCAGGCATTGATAAACGTGAGGGTGTCGTTGCTGGCCAGGTCCTTGTTCCATTCCGCCGCAATACCGCCGATTTCCACCTTGTTGTGCACGTCGTCATTGAGCCAGTAATCGTTGCCGAAGGGATCTGCCCGGGGTGGCGGAAAGCCCTCGGAGTCCTCGAATGCATGGTACTGAAGAATATACTGGCCGCTGGCGTTCAACCCGAGTGCCTGCTGCCACTGGGCGGAGGGGTTGTTGGAAATGGGGCTGTTGAGGGTCGAGAGTCCCTCGTAGGTCATAACCGACAGTGCGCAGCAGTCGGTATCCTCGCGGGTGTAGTCCAGGCTGAAGACCAGCTGGCCCAGGCTGTCGCTTCCCTGCTTGTCGTCAAGGTTGAGAAGAATGCGTGATCGACCGCCCCATTTGTGGGCGTCATTGAGACCCTCGCCGTTGTAGGTGTTCTCGAACTGGTGGTCACCGTCAATACCGAAGCCGGTCAGGCGCATGGCATTGCCTGAAGCCCCGAAGGGTATGTTGATCATGCCGCGCAGTTCCGCCAGTTCGTTGCTGTCGTAGCTTACTTCCGCCAGTGATTCGTACTCGTCGGTGGGCAGCGCGGTGATGATGCTGATTGCGCCGGCCGCTGTATTCTTGCCGTACAGGGTTCCCTGGGGGCCACGCAATACCTCGATCCGCTGCACGTCGATCAGGTCGCTGATGCTCATGCCCGCGCGGCCCTGGTATACCCCGTCGATGAACAGGCCGACACTGGGGTCGATCCCGGAGTTGGTGCCCGCCGAGCCGATACCCCGGATCCGGATGGAGGTCGAGTTGGAGTCCAGTCCCGGGGTGATCATCAGGTTGGGGGTGTACTGCTCCAGGTCCTTGAGCTGGTTTACGCCCGAGTCCTTGAAAAAGTCAGCGGAGAAGGCTGACACGGACATCGGCACCTCCTGCAGGTTTTCCACCCGCCGCGTCGCGGTAACCAGCACTTCCTCCAGCATCAACTGGTCCGGGGCGACAGGTTCCTCATCCTGCGCCAGCAGCGGGGCGCAAAGACAGGATGTCAGCGCGAAGGCAATAATGAGGGCACGGACGCAACCCATTTTCTCTCCAGTTATGATTCTTATAGTTATCACAATCGACAGGCTGCAAAATGCCAGGCAGCCAACCGTTTAACAGTAGCAAAATCACTTTTTAAAAACAAACAGAATTGACTGATTTTAATTGTAGCGTTACTGTTGAGGCCCTTCACTGGTCACTAGCCTGAGGAATCCCATGGCCCAGCCAATGCCCGCCGATAATATCTTCCTGAATTTCCCCTGGGGACCCATCCGTATGGAATGCGATGCCCACGACCTGATCGTCGAGGGGGAAATACCCGCCGACCTGCACGGTACCCTGTATCGTAACGGCCCTAACCAGCGGTTCAGGCCCCGGGGTGATTACCACCTGTTCGCGGGTGACGGCATGGTGCATGCGTTCAGCATAGCCGACGGCAAGGTGGATTACCGCAATCGCTGGGTGCGCACCGCCAAGTGGAATATCGAGGATAAGGAGGGTCGTGCAGTCATCAACCCGATGAACCCCTTTGACTGCGAGCCCGAGTACAGCGATTTCGTGCTGGTCGACAAGGACGGCCTGGCAAATACTGCACTGGTCTGGCACGCGGGTCGCCTGCTGGCCATGGAGGAGGGGCACCCACCTTACGAGATCGACCCTCACACCCTCGAGTCCATTGGCAGCTGGACGTTTCGCGGCAAGTTGCATACGGCGATGACCGCCCACCCTAAAGTGGACCCGCAAACCGGGGAAATGGTGTTTTTCGCCTATATGGCCACCGGGCCTTTCGCCGCCGACGTGATGGTGCACAAGGTCAATTCCCAGGGCGTTCTCACCGAGAGTATCCACCTACCCACGCCGTACTCTTCGATGGTGCATGACTTTGTGATTACCGAAAATTATATCGTGATTCCGGTTATGCCGATCAGCGGCAGCCTGGAGCGCGCCATGGAAGGCGGGCCACCCTTCGCCTGGGAGCCCGAGAAAGGGATGCATATCGGGGTGCTGCCACGCCACGGCGGCAAGTCCGAGGATATCCGCTGGCTGGATATGGACCTGGCCTTCGCTTTTCACTTTATGAACGGGTATGACAGGGATGGCGTGATCACGGTAGATGCCTGCCAGATGGAGCACGCGCCCCTGTTCCCGAAAGTGGACGGGACCTCGACGGGCAAGACAGAGCCGCACCTGACGCGCTGGACCATCGATATGAATGCGGCGCAGCCCCGGGTCGAGTTTCGGCAAGTCGACACGTTTGAATCGGAATTTCCGCAGTGTGACCCGCGCTACGCGGGCCGCCCCTACCGACATGGCTGGTACACCTCGCCTGACGGCACCTTTTCCAGTGGCATGAAGGAAAACAACAATTATTTCAATACGGTAGGTCATTTTGACCATGACAGTGGCGCGCAAGACCGCTTCTCCTTCGGCCAGGCCATCACTTCAGAGGCATTGTTTGTGCCCCGATCACAGGAGTCAGCTGAAGGGGAGGGCTACTTGCTTTCTGTAGTCACCAGTTTCGAGACCCGCACCAGCAGCCTGTATATCTTCGATGCCCTGCAGGTAGCCAGCGGCCCACTGGCCATCGCTCACCTTTCGCACTGTGTGCCCGCGGGCTTTCACGGCACCTGGCGACCCGGTGCCTGAGGGATTTTGGCAGTTGACGACGAGCAGGCAGGGTTTCCATGAATTTTAAGCTCAGCGAAGAGCAGGTGCTGTTGCAGGACAGTGTCGCCAGGTTTGTGGCAGACAACTGTAATGTGGCGCGCCACCGTCAGCTTTGCGGTACTGCCGCCGGTTTTGATGTCGATACCTGGCGGCAGTTCGCTGCGCTGGGCTGGCTAGGCGTACCCTTTACCGAGGAACAGGGGGGTATAGGCGGCACTGCGATCGATGTGATGGTGTTGTGCGAGGCCCTGGGCCACGGCCTGGTGCGCGAACCGTATCTTTGGACGGTGATCAGTTGTGGCGCTTTCCTGCGTCACGCCGGTACCCCGGAGCAGCAGTCCCGGTATATACCGGCTATTGTCGACGGCAGCGGGCAGTGGGCATTCGCCTTTGCCGAGCCCGGTAGCGGTTACACGCTGGCGGCGATCGATTGTATTGCCGCGCCGTCCGACCAGGGCTTCAGCCTGAGCGGTGAAAAGATCGCGGTGTTGAACGCGCACTGCGCGGATTTTCTGGTGGTTATGGCCCGCACCGCAGGCGCCGGCGACGAAGCGAACGGGTTATCGCTGTTCATCGTTGATGCCAGCCTGCCGGGGGTTGTCATGGAGCCTTTTTCCGCACTGGATGGCAGCCGCGGTGCGAACCTGAAGCTGGACAAGGTGGAGGTGTCCGCTGACTGCGTGCTTGGAGGCAAGGGCGAGGCGCTTCCCCTGGTGGAACGCGTGATCGACGAGACTATTATCGCCATGGGTGGCGAGGCGCTGGGCGCGATGCAGGCGCTACTGGATGCGACTGTGGCGTACACAGGCACACGGGTTCAGTTCGGCCAGCCTATTGGCAAGTTCCAGGCCCTGCAGCATCGCATGGCCGGGATGTATCTGAAGGTGGAGGAGATGCGATCGCTGCTCTACAACGCGGCTATCCAGATGAGTGAAGGCAGCCCCGACGCGAGCCTGGCCTGCGCTGCACTCAAAGTCAAACTGGCCGAGGCCGGCAAGTTCGTATCACAGCAGGCGGTGCAGTTGCATGGCGGTATTGGTATGAGCGATGAGCTGGTGGTGGGCCACCATTTCAAGCGGCTGATGCTGCTGTCTAAACTCTATGGTGACGAGAACTATTATCTCCAGCGCTACCAGCGATTGGCGTCGCTATCAGAGGCGTCAGTGTTTGGTCGGTCGGGGCAGGAGTAAGCTGGCAGATCGGCCCTTGTGTTTATCCGGGAGATGAGGGCGGCTTATGCTCAGTCGCCCTTGCTGATCGCGTCCTGTTTCAGGAACTCGGCATAGGCCTGGGCAGTTCCTGCGGCCATTTTATCCCCGTCGAACGGGATGGACATTTCCGGGGTGAATTCCAGCACAATTCGTTCAGGTGTGTCGAGAAAGCGAATGAACATCGCCGGATCGATGCCGGCGGTAAAGGCATTTTCCGGATCCTTCTGCCCGGCGTGGACCATGCCCTGGGCCAGTAACCGGTACATCCATTGCCTGGTTTCGGGGTCGTCGTGTATCTGTGTATGCCCCTTGTAGGTGACGGTTTTCCCGCCTCCCATCGGTGTGCCGGTGCTGGTGATGACGACAGAGGAGCGTCCGTCCCGGGCAATTGCCTTGATGCGGACACGCTCGCGGGTCGCAGTCATCCATATCTTGCCCCTGGCCGGTACGTAGGCAGTCGTTACGCCAATCGGGTGTCCGGACTTGTTTGCCCAGATAAACGTGCATTCGCCGGCGGAATGCAGGAGCTCCTGTTCGCGCTCGGGCTCCAGGCGATACATCTTCACATCGTCGTAATTTGTTGCTTGATCTGCCATTGCAGGTTCTCCGAATGTAAGATTGTTATCCTGCCCTGTGGTGCAAAGCATCCTGCCGTCGCGATACGGGTCTGAGTCAGCGTGGCCCGGGACCGATACCTTGACGGCTATTTTGTTACTTCCCTGTTAGCACATTGTCGTGAGGGAAATCAGAACGATACACTAAGCTCCACGCCGTAGTTAGTGCCCTGGGTGTATTGACCGAAGGTCACAAGGGGCTCGATCCTGACACGCCGCGAATAGACTTCGTCGGTCAGGTTACGTCCAAAAGCGGCGATCCTGTAATGATCCCAGCTGTAGGCCAGGGAGACATCCAGGTTTTCCAGGCCCTTGATATGGCCCTGCTCGTCGTTGTTCAGGATGGTTTCGATATCGTCCTGAAAGCGGTAGGCGACGTAAGCGCTGAATTCACCTGGACCAATAGGGATTGTATAGGTGCTGGACAGTCCGTAGGTGGTTTCCGGCGCGTTGCGCAATACCAGGTTGTCGTTATCCGTCGCGGTACCGTCTCCGTTAAGGTCGGCGACAAATCCGTCGTATTCGGAGTCGAGGTAGCCATAGGCTGCGCGCACCGACCAGGCCTCGGTGAGCCTGGCCTGTAATTCAAGTTCGATGCCCCAGAGATTAACGCTTGCCGCGTTCAATACATTGGTGGCAACCGTGCCCGGAGCGGTCTCGATCAGTACCTCTTCCTGCTTATCCTTGTACTCGCTGTAGAACGCCGTCGGGTTGAAGATAACCCGACTGCCGGCCCACTCGCTCTTCATCCCGATTTCATAGGTGTCAACGGTTTCCGGGTCGTAGGATTCCGCCGATGTAAAATCCGTGTTGCGACCGAAAAAGCCGCCACTCTTGAAGCCCTGCGCAAAGGAGCCGAAGAACATGATGTCGTCGTTGTACTGGTAGGCAAGCCCGGCCTTGGGTGAAACTTCACTCCAGTCATCGTTCAAGGGGGTGTAGGTCAGTTGAGGCAGCGGGTCGCCAGGCTCAAAGAAGCGCGAGTCGGATCCGGTAAAGTCCTTTTCTTCATAGGTGTAGCGCAGTCCTATTGTTGCGGTCCACTTCTCATCGATGTGCCAGTCCGCCGAGGTAAAGGCCGCGTAAGACGTGGTCTTCTGGTGCTGTTTTGACAGGCTGAGGTAATCCGGTGAAAGGCCAAGGCCGCCGGGTACGCCGGTGAGGGCGCCCAGCTGGTCCAGCCAGTAATGGAGTTCGCCGGTATTCCAGGTTTGCTCGTAGTTGGACTCCCAGTAATACAGGCCGACGACGTAGTCGATCTTGTCACCGACTTTCGAGGCCAGGCGCAGCTCCTGGCTGAACTGGTCGTATTTATTGTAAAAATCCAGGTAAAGGAATGTGGCAGCGCTGGAGTCGTATTCGTTGAATGTGTCCTCGTCCTGCTCGCGGTAGCCGGTGATTGAGGTTACCTGGGCGCCACCCAGGTCCCAGTCGAGTGTCAGGATACTGGTGTCGACCTGGGTGTCATTATCGTTGCGGTTATTGGTTGAATTGTGCTTCTCATCACCTCTTGCATCCAGTGACTCACAAGCCTGTTCCG
>JAHEBM010000096.1 GCA_024642245.1 Haliea sp. | reverse complement strand
AGCTGATATTGCGCAGTTTCAACTGGCTGGGATTTCGGCTGATCACCGGATATCCCGAGGAGCAGCGGGAGTGGCAGTCACAGCAATCGCGACCCGGGCGCCTGCAGGCCGGCCTGAACTACTACCGCGCCAACACCGCCCTGTTCCTTTTCGGCCGGGCACCCGATGCCCGGGTGCCGGTACTCGGCGTGTGGAGCAGCGGTGACTGGTTCCTGGCCGAGGGGCAGATGCGCGACTCCGCCCGCTTTGTCGACGGCACCTTCCGCTATGTTCGAATCGATGGCGCCAACCACTGGCTACAATTGAGCGGCGCCGACCAATTCAATCCCATCCTGTTGGAGTACCTGCAATGATTCTCGGCGTCAACCACATCACCCTGTCGGTACCCTCGCTGGACCAGGCGCTGGAATTCTACCGCGACCTGCTGGGTTTCAGGCAGGTTGCCGCCATGTCCTGGAAGGCGGACAGCGATACCGCGCGCACCGCCGGTCGGGTGACCGGTCTGGACCCCATTGCCGCCGATGCCGTGCACCTGCGCTGCGCCAACCTGGTGCTGGAAATTTTCGAGTTCAAGGGTGACGGCCCGCGCATGCAGGATCCCGGGCGCCCGGTGATCGATCACGGTTACACCCACATCTGCCTCGCCGTGACCGATATCGACGTGGAATATGAGCGCCTCCGCAAGGCCGGCATGGCCTTCATCGGCGCGCCGGTCAAGCTAGGTCCCGGCCTGCGGACGGTGTACGGCCGCGATCCCTTTGGCAACGTGATCGAACTGGAAGAGGCCAAGGGCCGCCAGGTAGCGAGCCAGTCGGCCCTGGAGGCGGTCAGGGATCGACTGTTCAACGCTGCACTGGGTGCTGTTCTGTTGGCTATATTCCTCGTCTTTTTTCTCTGGCAGACACCGGCACTGTGGCAGGGACCCCTCACAACGCAGGAAATCGATGCCTACGCGGCGCAGCTGGAGCAGCACGCCGTGCTGGACCGGTCCGAAAAAACGGCCTTTATCGAGCGCGTGCGGCAGTGGGCTGCCGCCGACGACGGCCGTCCGGTGCTGCTGGTCAACCTGATGCGCTACCGCCAAACCCTGGGCGAGCTGCCGCCGCAAATCGAGTTCGACGGTACGCCGGCCGAGGCCAATGCGTACTACGAGGGCCTGGTGCCCCCGCTGGCGCTCAAGCGCGGCGAATATCCCCTGATCGGCGGTGACGCCCAGGCCACCAGTCTCACCGCATCAGATGCGGCAGACGCCAACCAGTGGGAGCGGGTGCTGGTGATGCGCGCCCCGAGCCGGCGCGCCTTTATCGAGTTCATGGCCGACCCGGCCTACGGCCCCACCATTCCCTACAAGATGGCAGCGATGGACGTGGTGCTGATCCCGATAGATGCCGAGGTCGTGGTACCGGACCTGCGCTGGCTGGTCGGGGGGCTGCTGTTGGTGTTGTTTCTGTTTAGCAACTGGCGCCGGACGGCGCGCAAGTTGCGACGCGCCAGCCTCGAGCACAGCTTTGGAGTCAAGTCATGACACAGGCGCCCGTTTGTCCCGGTCTCAACCAGATTGCTTTTTCGGTGATAGACCTGCGACGCACTGAGGAATTTTTTATCGACGGCCTGGGTTTTCTGCCCGCGGGCGGCAGCGCTTTACTGATGAGCGGGCCGATCGCCGGGCAGGTGATGGGTATTCCCGGCGCCGCGTCCTACGCCTGGTGGGCGGTGGGTCGCAACGCCTGGTTCCAGCTCGAGATGTTCCAGTTCAAGCGCCCCATCGCAAAGCTGATGCCCGCGGACTTCCGGCCATGCGACACCGGCTACACCCGCATTGGCGTACACGTCCACGACTTCGATACCGCGCTGGCCAACCTGACCCGCATCGGAACCGAACCCCTGGGCCCGACCCTCGGGCCCGCCGGGCAGCGCCGGGCCTGCGTGCGCAGTCCGGACGGGGTATACGTGGAGATCATGGAGGAGGATCCGCTGCCGCAAGCTGAGGGGAGTGAACGCCCGGGCTGTCCGGTGGCGGTGCGATCGGTCACCCTCTCGACGCCCGACTTCGACGCCTCAGTCGCCTATCTCTCGGCGGTAAACGGCAAGGGTCCGGAAGAAATCGCCCTGCATACGCCCGAGCACGAGGCGCTGTGGGGGCTGGCCGGGGCCAGTTGCAGGCGTGCGGTGTTCCGCTCCGGCGACGTCCTGGTGGAAGTGGTGCAGTACCTGGACCCGGTGGGCAGACCCTGGCCCAGAGACTACCGCATTTGCGACCAGGGCATCCTCAACATCTGCTACGGCCAGCGCAGCAGGGCCGATCACACCACGGTGTACCAGCGAGCGCTGGACTTCGGCGCCAGGCCCAACCGTAAACCGTTTCATTTCGATCGGGGCGGTGTCGTATACATTAGCGACCAGCTGGGTTTCTCGGTGGAAGTGAACTGGGTAACCCCGGGTTCCAGGGATATCAAGTATGGCTTCGAACCGATAACCCCTCGCGAAAAACGGCCGCAGCCCGACAACCGGCGTGTTGCCGGCGCTGTGACGATAGCCGCATCCGCGGACCATGTCTGGACAATCCTGAGCGACCAGAATTCGATGTCCGAGTGGTGTGGATTCGATTCCGTGCGTCGCATCCAGGACGGCTTTACCGAACCCGACGGGGTTGGCTCGGAGCGATTGATGCAGGGCAAACCGGGCAAAATAATAGAACAGATTACCGGGGTCGAGCCGGGCCGCTGCATCCGTTACCGGGTGATTCAGGGTGGCCCTGTCATCTATCACCAGGGCGAGATCAGGCTGGAGCCTGTCAATGGCGGCTGCGAGGTGCGTTGGTCGATCCGCTTTCGCAGCCGCTACCCACTGCTGGGGGCGGTGCTGCGTCCGGTGATGCAAAAGATGCTCGACAAGATGCTCGAGCAGGGTCTCAAGCCTTACGCCGAACCGCGGCGCCGCCGCAATGGTTTGGGTCGCATAAACTGAACTGGGATTAATCATGGCTATTAAAGATTTAAGGGATAAGATTGTCGTGGTAACTGGCGCGGCCTCGGGTATCGGCAGGGCCACGGCGCTGGCCTTCGCTCGTGAGGGCGCCACTATCGTGGCCGCGGATCTGCACGAGGGCGCTTTGGATCCCGTCAGCAAAGAGATCGAGGCGCTGGGGGTGGCCTGCATGGCCTACGCGGTGGATGTCGCCGATGAGGCGGCGATGAAGGTCTTCGCCGAGGCGGTGGGAGAGCGCTTTGGCGCCCCCCACGTGGTGATCAACAACGCGGGCATCGGCTACCTGGGCCTGTTCCTGGAGAGCGACCTGGAGCACTGGCAGCGCATCCTGAGGGTCAATGTGATGGGCGTGGTGCATGGCTGTTACTTTTTCCTGCCGATGATGATAGCGGCGGGGGGGCCCAGAAACCTGCTCAACGTGTCATCATCAGCGGGTAACTTTCCCTCGCCCTCCATGGGCGCCTACGCCGCCTCCAAGGGTGCCGTCAGTATCTGGACCGAGGGCCTGAAGATGGAGCTGACGGACAGCAATGTGCATATCAGCACGGTGTGCCCCGGCGTTATCAATACACCTATTGTGCGCGGCGCGCTGGGCGTGGCGCCCAGTGTGCCCGACAGCACGCTGGAAAAGATGCGCGAGTACTACCAGAAGGAGGGCTGCGAGCCCGGAGTTGTGGCCGCGGATATGGTGAAGGCGGTCAAAAAGGATCGCGACATCGTGCTGACCGGCCCCAAGGCGGCACTTGTCTATCAGGTGCGCCGCCTCTCGTTGAAGCTGATCCGCGCGGTTACGATCGACTTCTCACGCAAGGCGGGATACCTCTAACGAGAGCCGCCGCACTAATACCGGAAATTGCATTATGAAAGCCGTCGTCTGCCTTAACGAAAAACTCACAGTGGAAGAGCTGACTGAGCCTGAACCGGGACCGGGCCAGGTGCTGGTGGAAGTGTTGCGCTGCGGCATTTGCGGCTCCGACCTGCACCTGCGCCACAATTGCGATCATATGAAAGCGCTGGCCGGGCGTCTCGGTTACGACGAACAGTTCCCAAACAGCTCCGACCCCATCGTATTCGGCCACGAGTTCTGTTGCGAGATCCTCGACTACGGTCCCGGTTGTACCCGCAAGTTGAAGCCAGGTACCCGGGTCGTGGCCCAACCCGTGTTGCGCACGAGCACGGGTATTGAAAACCCCGGCCTGTCGAAAAACGTAACCGGTGCCTATGCCGAGCGCATGTTGTTGCAGGAGTCATTACTGGAACGGGTACCCAACGGCTTATCGCCGGATATGGCGGCACTCACCGAACCCGTGGCGGTGGGCTGGCACGCGGTGCAGCGCAGTGACATCAGCAAAAAGGATGTTGCCATCGTCGTCGGCTGTGGCCCGGTAGGCCTGGCGGTGATCTGCAGCCTGAAGGCACGCGGTGTGCGCACGGTGGTGGCCAGCGACTTTTCTGCGGTGCGGCGCAAGCTGGCCGCAGACTGTGGCGCCGATGTGGTGATCGACCCGGCGGTGACCTCGCCCTACGCCGACTGGGAGGAGTTCGGGTTCTTTATGGGCATGTCCCAGCTGCTGAATTTTGCAGTGGACACCCGGGAGAAACTAAACAGGCTGCCGCTACCGTGGTGGCAGGCCTGGCGGGTCGCGGAAAAAGTAGGCGGGACACTGGCACGACCAGTGATCTTCGAGTGCGTCGGTGTGCCGGGCGTGATCCAGCAGATCATCGATGGGGCGCCGTTAATGTCCAGGGTGGTCGTCGTGGGAGTCTGCATGCAGGTGGATCGTTTCGAGCCGGCGCTGGCGGTAATGAAGGAAATCGACCTGCGCTTCGTGATCAATCACACGCCGCTGGAATACCGCGACAGCCTGCACATGATCGCCGAGGGCAGATTGAACTGCGCGCCGCTGCTCACCGGCGTGGTGGGTCTGGCCGGCGTGGACAATGCCTTCGCAGTCCTGGCAAATGCGGAATCCCATGCCAAGATACTGATTGACCCTAAAAGTACCGCCATCGAGCCGATGGCTCTTTGACATGCCCGGGAGGCCACTATGAATATCCCCAGTCCGCTGCGCATTGAAAATGATAACGGCGTGCTTGTGCTCACCAATACCGACGCGCCCTGGAACAGGATGACCTTTGCCTACATGGATGCGCTGGAACAGGCGGTGGTACAGGCCGCCGCGGATCCGCAGGTGCGGGTGCTGGTGTTTACAGCCGACGGCCTGGAGAATTTCTCCGTCGGCATGGATCTCAAGCAGCTGCTGCGCGAGGGCGATACCCGCGGCGGGCTGGACGCGGTGCTGGACCAGCGTCGCCGTGTGCTGGGAATCATCGAGGACATGCCAAAACCGTCCATCGCCACCCTCTACGGCAACTGCCTGGGGGGAGGACTGGAGCTGCCACTGGCCTGCCATTTCCGCCTGGCCGCCGACAGCGGCGCCAGTATCGGCCTGCCGGAGCTGGAGCTGGGCACAGTGCCCGCCTGGGGCGGGTCGGCCCGACTCACCCGCTGTGTCGGCCGCGACCGGGCGCTGGACATGATCCTGCGCGCACGCAAGATCGACGGCCCAGAAGCGCTCGCTATCGGCCTGGTGCAATCGATTCACCCCCTTGCCGAACTGAAGGAGGCGGCCATGACCCTCGCCAGGGAGCTGGCCGAAAAACCACCCATTGCTGTGGCCGGTGTCCTGGCCTGCGTGGTCGGCGCGGCAGAAAAATCACTCGCCAGCGCCCTGGATGATGAGCGTCGGGCGGTGCGTCGCTGCGCCTCCAGTCGCGATCAGGCCGAGGGCCTGCAGGCCTTTATCGAGAAGCGGCCCCCGGTGTTCACGGGGATCTGAGCAGGCATTAGAGGGAGATCAACCGCAATGAAAATTGACATTCGCAGTCCCATCGCAGACGCAGCGCTCGCTAGTGCGCTGCAGCAGTAATGTACAAAACATTGTTGCGAAGCTCGGCATGGCAAGCCACCCTGATGGGCTTCTGCGTCATTTTTGGCCCTGGTAACGCGGCCCGCGGTGCGGATTACTCGCCCCATTTGGAGCGGGATTTTCCTACAGCCCTGTTGTGGGGCGATACCCACCTGCATACCCGGTTATCGATCGACGCCGGACTGGTCGGTAACAGGCTCGGTCCCGACGAGGCATATCGCTTTGCGCGGGGCGAGGCGGTCACGTCCTCCTCCGGTTTGCCCGCGCGCCTGTCCAGGCCGCTGGATTTCCTGGCGGTTGCGGACCACTCGGACGGGATGGGCCTGTTCGACCTGATCGGCCGGGGTGCGCCGCGTATTATCGGACTGGACTTGGGCAAGCGCTGGTACCAGCTTCTCAAAGAGGGCAGGAACCAGGAGGTTGTGACCGAACTCCGGGTGGCCTTTGGCAAAAACAAACTGCCCTGGGCGACCAATGAGCCGGAGCTGCTGCTGCCGGTATGGCAGAGCATCGTGGATGCGGCCGAGCGCCACAACAGGCCGGGGGTGTTTACCACACTGATAGGTTACGAGTGGACCTCAGCGGCCGGTGGCCGCACCCTGCACCGGGTGGTGCTCTATCGCGACGGTGCCGACAGGGTGCGGCAGCAGATCCCCTATACGCGGGCCGACAGCGCCGACCCGGAGGACCTGTGGCGGGCCT
>JAHEBM010000051.1:11489-26145 GCA_024642245.1 Haliea sp. | reverse complement strand
GGGCCAGCAGCAGCAGCTCGCGCCGGCTCAGGGTGGCGCCCACGTCCAGGCGGGAGCCGGTCATGCGAATGAGATCGCGGTCAGCTTTGGCTATTGCCAGTTTTTCATCGAGATCGAGCCCCGCGTCCAGCGTGACCATGGCTGTCATCAGCTTGGTGATGGAAGCGATGGAGCGCACGGTGTTGATATCTTTTTCGTAGATGACGTTGCCGTCGTGGTCGAGCACGATGGCGGAGGCCGACTTGAGGCCGGGATTGCCGCCCAGGTTGGTAAATTTTGAACTGGCGGCGAACACTATTGCCGGAAGACTGGCTACAATAACCATCACCAGTGAAAGCACCCGTAAAACGCGCATTACTTCAATCGTCCTATAAAACATGCAGGGCGGATTTCAATCCGCCTCTGGGCTATTGCAGCCGGTTCGCTTGTCCGAATAAATTCGGACCCACGACGAGCTGCCCCCTGAACCAAGCCTGTCGGGCGGATTGCAATCCGCCTTCGGGCTATTTTAGCCGGTTCGCTTGTCCGAATAAATTCGGACCCACGACGAGCTGCCCCCTGAACCAAGCCTGTCGGGCGGATTGCAATCCGCCTCTGGGCTATTGCAGCCGGTGCGATTGTCCGAATAAATTCGGACCCACGACGGCCTAGCCCGGTTCGCACTCGGCTCCGGCCGATACCCGCAACAAACCGCGAAACGCGCGGCTTGCCGTGGCGTCGCCCGACAATACCCGGTACACGTCGCTGGCGATTGGCATCTCCACACCATATTTCTCGGCCAGGGCCATCACCGCCGGCGCGCTCTTTGCCCCCTCGGCCACCATCACCATCTCGCTGATGATCTCAGGCATGTTGCGGCCCTTGCCCAGTTCCATGCCCACGTGGCGGTTGCGGCTTTGGGGGCTGGTGCAGGTGGCGATCATGTCGCCCATACCCGCCAGGCCTGCAAAGGTTTCGGCGCGCCCGCCCATGGCCACTCCCAATCGGGTGACCTCGGCCAGTCCGCGTGTAATCAGGGCCGAGCGGGTATTGTCACCTGCACCCTGGCCATCGCCCATGCCGACGGCGATGGCGATGATATTTTTCAGCACGCCGCCCAGTTCACAACCGATGACGTCGTTGTTCGTATAGACCCGGAACAGGCCGCTTTTAAAGATCGACTGGAGTTCGCGCACGATGATGTCGTCCTCCATGGCGATGACGCTGGCCGCCGCCTGCCCCGCCATGATCTCCCTCGCCAGGTTGGGCCCCGTCAGCACCCCCACCGGGTGGCCGGGTAACACCTCGGTGATGATTTCGGTCATGCGCATATGGCTGTCCTGCTCCAGCCCCTTGGTCAGGCTGATCACCGGCACCCACGCCCGAATATGTTTCTTTACCTCCACCAGTACACTGCGGAAATTTTGCGAGGGAATACCCATGATGATGACATCGGCACCGCTGACCGCCTCGCCGATATCATTGGTGGCGACCAGCTTTTCCGGCAGGGTTGCCCCCGGCAGGTAGGTTGAATTGGTGTGGTGGGTGTTGATTTCATTCACCGTTGCAGGGTTGCGCGCCCACAGCGTTACCGGCGTATTGCGGCTTACCAGCGAGGCGACGGTAGTCCCCCAGGAGCCGCCACCGAGCAGGCCGACTTTAAGGTTTGTCATTATTATTTCTCCAGTGTGTTGTCGCGTGTTGCCACACCCAGTGCGCGGATCAGGTCGAGCCGCCGCAGTACGTCCTGTATTTCACGGGCTAATGCCTTGCGACCACTGGCGACTTTTTCGTCGCCGCCGGCGGTCAGTTTGCGATGCTCTGCCATTTTGAAACCGTTCTTGAACAACAGCTTGCCGATCGATGAAGGACTGCTGATGCGCCTCTGCAGATAGGCCTGGTGCCCGAGCTTCAGGGCCATTGTCACGCACTGTTCCTCGGTCAGCGATTCCGCGGGATCCATGCGTGCCAGCAGGTCCGCAACAACCGAGTAGGCCTCGGCGTAGGTGAGCAGGGTGACATGGGATGCGAGTAAGAGCATATTGTTCTGCAGCTGCAGGAAGCCCGGTGCTCCCTGTTGCAACAGCTCCTCCCAGTTTTCCGCGTAGCGCGCCAGCTCCTCGCGTATCTCCTGGTGGAATTGTTCTGTGCGCGCGTAAAAGAACTCAAACTTGAACAGGTCACGTAACTTGTCCACCTCGCTCCAGAAGACTTCACGGGCGCCCACGCCTTCGATCTCACTGGTTTTCAGCAGTGCCAGCTCGATGATGGCCTTGTTTACGAAAAAGTGGATGATGGTATTGCGGTAGTAACTGGCCACCGCGTGTTGTTCCTGTTCGATCGCATAGACGACATCCGGGCCCTCGTCGAAGCGGGTCACCATGCCCTCGTCGATCATGATGCCCAGCAGCGCCTCGATCTTGTCGGCGTAGGCCGGGTCAAAATCCGCCGATATGCGCAGCTTGCGGGCATTTGCCCAGCTTAGCAGTACGCGCAGGTCCCGCAATACCTCCGCCTCGGTCAGTGCCCGGGGCGAGGCTCCCAGCAGACTCATGGTCACCAGCGATGGAAATGTAATAGGCGTGACGTGGTTGGCTTCCACGGCAACCTCAAACGCAATTTTTGACAGGGCCAGCTTGTCGTCCGGGTGGGGAGCCTTGGCCAGCACGACCGGTTCGCCGATGTCCATGTAGACCTTGCCCATCGGCCGGGCCAGGCTGCGGATATAGCCGATGAACCAGCGCAGCGACTCGGCGCCCTTGCCGCGACCGGTCTGCTCGGTTGCATATTCCTCCACATCCCGTATCAGGTCATAACTGATTGAAATCGGGATGATGTGGATATTGCTTGTGCCCGTGGCATGGCAGGCCTCAAGCACGTACTTGAGCAGGCCATAACGCGGCGGCATCAGTTTGCCCATGCGCGAGCGGGTGCCCTCAAATGCCCAGTTCATCGGGAAGCGCTTCTCCATCAGGTAGCCGATGTAGTGGCGCAGTGTAATCTTGTACAGCTCGTTGTCCTGGAAGCTGCGCTTGATAAAAATCGCACCGGCGCGGTGAAGCAGGAAACCGAGCCCCGGGAAATTCATATTGGCGCCGCCGAACATGTGGGGCATGGGGAAATCGTTATCGTACAAAACCTTGGGTACCACCATGCCATCGAGGTAGGTCTTGTGGGTCCACAACAGCATGGCGGGGTTGTCCCGCACGACCTGGCGCATTTTTTCCACGGCCGCCTGGTCGTACACAATTTTTTCCTCGTAACCCAGGCCCAGGCAGAATTTGTTGAACTTGGCATAGAAGTCCAGCCAGAACGTGCTGGGCCGTGACACCATCTCAGTCATATAGCCTGCTGCTTCGGCCATCAGCTCGGATTTGGGTTTACCGGACTCCCGCGCGAGCCCGGCCACGGCTTCGTTGAAGGCCGGGTTGGACATCAGGCTGGCTGCCACGTGGCGGGGCACTTTGTAACGCCCGCCCTGAAGCCTGCGCTCGGCGATATCGAGAACGAGTGAGGCCTGGCGGCCCACGAATTCGGCAAAATGCCGCTGCGCGTCGCCTTCTTCTATATTGTTGTGCTGTTCGAATCGTTGCCGCAGGTTGGCCACCGAGTCGGGTGTGCCGGCGATAAGGTGCATGCGTTGCGGTGATTCATTCAGGATCTTGCGGCCCCGGTTTGCACCCGGGTGGCGGGGGTCGCCGAAAAACAGGTTGCGCAGGCGTGGTCCCGAATCGATATCCTCGGCTGATGGCAGCCAGGCAACTCGCAGTGGCGCAACCAGGGTGTCGGGTGGCAGTGCCAGGGCGATCACCAATTGCGCGCTATCGATGGCCTTGCGGTCGTCCCCCAGTGCCAGGCCGACCTGTGGCGCGTCGAATTCCTCGCTGCCGCTCGCGCGGTGGTGGTGTATCCATTGCTTGAGCAGGTCCTGCTCAAAGCTGTTGCGACAGTCCAGTATGAATAGCACCCGCTGCCCGTTGCGGCTTGGCCAGGGATTACTCTGTTGGTATTTGCCGGCCATATCCATAGCGATCAGGTCCCGGCCCTGTTGCGGCTGGATTTGGGTTTGGCCCTGGGCCTGGCTTTAGCCGCCGGCGCGGACGGCTTTTTGGAGCTTGTCCTGGCGCCGGTCCGGGATTTCACTTTTGGCTTTGGCTTTGGCTTTGGCTTTGGCTTTGGCTTTGGCTTTGGCTTTGGCTTTGGCTTTGGCTTAGGCTTTGCAGCAGTAACGGACCGGGTTGTTTTCTTTTTGGCCTTGACGCCCACGGCCTTTTCTTCCGGCTGGCCGAGCGTTCGGGCAAACATATTGCGGACCTCGCGAACGTGCTCGTCGAGCGTGGCTGTGCTCCAGTTACTGGTGTCCACTGGTGGCAGGACCTCCACGTCGACCGTGGCTGAACGAAAGACGAAATCACCTTTGGGCGCCACGTCCCCGGCATTGCGAATGACAATGGGAACGATTGGCACCCCGGCCTGCATGGCCAGGTGGAATGCGCCTTTTTTAAAGGGCGCAAGTGTGGGCGAGACGGTGCGGGTGCCTTCCGGTGCCAGTACCACGCACTTGCCATCGTTTTTCATGGCCTCCACCAGCGGCGTCATCGAGTCTATGGCGCTCCTGGCATTGGCCCGGTCGATGAAAACAACGCCACCCAGTTCCAGTACCTTGCCCAGCAGGGGCGTCTCTTTCTTGATCTCCTGCTTGCCGACACCGGCGATATCCCGGCGCAGCAGCCTGGCAATGATAATAACGTCCGCCTTGCTCTGGTGATTGAAAATGAATACCGCGGGGCGGTGCGACCACAGGTGTTTCTCGCCCCGGACATTGAGCTTCATGCCAATCAGGGCGCTGGCGGTATCGGCAAACAGCGAAAAGGAAAAATTCTGTGATTCGCGCCGGGACCCGGTCAGGGCGTAGAGCGGCAGGCCCGCGACAAATGAGGTTACCAGGCTGCTGGTGGCCGCCACAGAACGGATGTACTGGCTGACACTGGGGCGACCACGGCTGCCAAAGCGGACAACCGGCCAGCCACGCTCGCCCGCCACTTTCTCCAGTTTGCTGCTGGGGTTGAGGACCCTGGCCTGGCCGATCCGCTCCAGCAGCTGCAGGTCGTCGGTGCTGTCGGAGTAGAAAAAGCTCTGGTCCAGGTCGGCGCCGGTTTGTTGGGCCAACTTCTCCGCCGCGTCGACCTTGCCCTGGCCGAAGCACAGGGGTGTCACCGCGCCACCGGTGAACTTGCCATCGCTCACTTCCAGGTGGCTGCACAGCACGTGCTTGATACCCAGGTCAGCCGCTGCCGGCTCTACCTGGTAGGGCGTGGCGGAGGAGATAATGGCAACCGTGTGGCCCCTGGCGATATGGGCTTGCACCAGCGCCCGGGACTCGGGGTATATCAGGCGCGCGATCTGCCTGGTGTAAAGCTGTCGCCCCACCTCCTTGTAGCTGTCTTCCTCGATGCCGCGCATGAACTGGGCATTGACGGCCATCAGTCCGGAGAAACCGAGGTTGCCCATGCCAAAGCTGGTCATGGCTGCAACGATCTCCACCAGCGCCCTGGGTGACAGGTCACCGCGCCTGACCTGTTCGCGTATGAAGGCTGTGGCCGAATAACCGGCAATGATGGTGCCGTCGAAATCAAATATTGCTGCTATCCCCGGGCCCCGGGGTGAAGCTTCGATATCCTTCAGGAGTTGTTTGATTTTGCTCATGCTCGTTCCTTGACGTGTCGGCAGAGCATAACGCAAATATCAGCTACAGGTGTAACTATAGGGGCGGCTGCACGCTGGCCGCTGGTGACGGGATGTGCAGTCCGGTCGCCGCAGAGCGGCGCATAAAAAAGCCGCCGGGCCAATGACCGCGACGGCGTTTCAGGGGTAAAGCTTTTTTCTTTTGTGCCCAGGCATTATTTTTCCGGCCCGCTACCGGAACACGTCCCCTGGCCCCCAAACATCTCTGACAAATGTTTGTTCGCTTCCCCTAAGCAAGGCGGGCGGCCCTTGCAACTCACCATCCCATGGTTGGTGTGTTCTCTACCGCCACAACCCGAAGTATAGGGGCCGGGTTCGATTACTCAAGAAATTCCAGCATGATATTTTGTTATGTCATGCCATAACCTATGGTTATTTTAGTAGGGTTGCTCCCGTTGCGGCTTTTCGCGAGCTACACTGCGCAGCCCAGGGCGAAAAGGACGGGCATGGCCATGAAATTACAACGCAGGCACTTTCTCGGGCTTGCCGCGGCAGCGGCCGGCTCGCCACTGCTGGCGGCTTGCGGTGATGACGAGCTGAAAGTATCGCCGGATACCCGTTTTCCCGCCGGGCCCTTCGGGGCAGACTCCACGGCAGAAGAAGTGACTGCCGGCCTTGACCTGGCCGGGCGTACCGCGCTGGTCACCGGCTGTAATTCGGGCCTGGGCTACGAGACCATGCGGGTGCTCGCCCTGCGCGGTGCCCATGTGATCGGCACCGGGCGCACCCTGGAAAAAGCCGCGAAAGCCTGCGCCTCGGTGGCGGGTAACACCACGCCACTGGCGCTGGAGCTGGCCGAGTTTGAGTCGGCGGTGGCCTGCGCCGCGGCGGTGCGTGATATGGGTGTCTCCCTGGACATGCTGATCTGCAACGCGGGGATCAATACCTTCGGCGAGCTGGAGCTGGTCAACGGGGTCGAGAAGATCTTTGTGGTCAATTTCCTGGGGCACTTCGTGCTCGTCAACCGGCTTTTGCCCATGATGCTGGCGGCGGGCTCGGGACGCATTGTGCATGTCGGCAGCCGCTCGGGTTATCGCCAGGCGCCGGCCGTGGGTATTGATTTCGACAACCTGCGGGGCGAGGGCGCGTTTGATTCCTGGGAGGCATACGGCCGCTCGAAACTGGCCAACGCGCTGTTTTCACTCGCCCTCGCCGAGCGTCTGGCCGGCACCGGGGTGACCTCCAACGTGGTTCATCCCGGCCTGGTAAAAACCGATATCGGTCGTTCAGCACCCGCGGTGTTTCGCGTGGCTTTCGACCTTGTGGGACCCCTGTTCGCCAAGACGCCGGCCCAGGGCGCCGCCACCCAGGCCTACGTGGCGACCAGCCCGGGGCTGGAAGGTGTCAATGGCGCTTACTTCGAGGACTGTAACCCCGTGATTGTCAGTGGTGATCACCACATGTTTGACAGGGCCATGGCTGAACGCCTCTGGCAGGAGGCGCAGGAGATGACAGCGGGCTACTTTGCCTGAGCGAGAGCCTATGGCGCCTTGCGAAAGAGTAGGGTCATCCGGTCTGACTCGCCGATAGCTTCCATTTTTGCGCGCAGTTCGGGGTTTTCCTTGCTGGTGCTTAGCGACGGCGGCAAACGCCAGACGGTATCCTCCGGCCCCGGCTTGTCATTGGGGTTGGCGTTCATCTCGCTGGTGGCCACCAGCTCGAACCCGGCATTTTCGAACGTCAGTATGACTTCGGCCTCACTCAGGTAGCCCCTGCTCCCGTCTGAACCGGATGCCGATTCGGCCACGGCCGCCCGGTGCTGGACCACCCCGACCAGTCCGTCCTCCTTGAGCATGCTGCGCACCGCCGCGAGTGCCTGGCTGCGTGTGCCTGCCTTGCTTTCAAAGCGGTTAAGGTTGTGCAGGGCGCGAATCATCAGGACACGATCCACCGTGCCGGCCAGTTCCGGCGGGATCGTGTTAAAGGTGAAGCCCGCAGTCTTGATGCCGTTATGGGTAAATCCGGCGACCATCCCGGGGAATTCCCCGGTCGCTGCGGTGCGCGACGCGATCCATTCCTTGGTGGCATTGCTGAACATCGGCCACATCCGCGCGGCGTAGTTGATGCCATACAACGTCCCCTTGGGACCGAGGTAGTTGGCAAGGATGTTGGTGTACCAGCCGCCGCCGGGCAGTGCCTCGGCGACGGTCATACCCGGTGCGACCTGGAAAAATGCCAGGGTTTCTGCCGGGTGTCGTGCGGCATCGCGGGCCCGATCCTGCTCGCTGCGCCCCTCGATTGCCTTGCGCAGGGCAGTTTCATCGACGGTGTTGTCCGCGGCCTGCAGGGTGCCGGTCAGTAGCAGGGTGAGCACCAGGGCCCACGCGCTGTTTTTTCTTGCTGTCATAACTAGCTCACCTCTTTGCCCGCGTCATCGCGGCTCACTTCCACCATCTGGTTGCGGGGATCGTCCGTTTCCCAGTAGCCACGCAGGGCCAGCAACTTGCCCTGGCTGTCCACTTCGTAGGTGAAAACCCCGTGCACCTTTTGCTGCAGGGCCTTGCCTTCACCGAGTTCGATGAGCATGGTCAGCACCACGTGGTTGGCCACCTCGTTGCCGGCGGCATAGGAATCCTTGATGTCGATGGTGATATTGGTGGGAGCGATAAAGTTATCCCAGAAGGCTTCACGGGCGGCTGGGCCCTTGTGGCCTTTACCCTCGGGGTCGATCATTGATACGCCGATCGGGTCTTCTATTATCGCGTCCTCGGCGTATAGACCCAGCCAGCCCTCGCGATTCTTACTGTGAACGTATTCACGCGAGAGTAGGGCGGCGCGGCGGGCCGGGTGTTCATTCTCAAACATGGCTGGACTCTCCGAAATAAAGCGATTGCGCCCGATTGTACAATTTTTCCGACAGTACCACACAGACCGGGGCCTGACTTTCCACACCGGCCGTCTTTTCCGGGTTCTGTACAATGCCGGCGATGCGGGGCAGGATTGATGCCGCCCATTAGCCAAGACCAGCAGGTGTTGCCAGCTATGATAGAAAGAAAAAGATTTCCTTTTCCCAGTGCGGCCCAGGATGCCCAGGCGGCCTGCCTCGCGACAGATACCCCGCAGACATGCTCCAGCGCCTACCGCCTGGCCTATGCCGATCCCGATTTCCTGTTGCGGGAAGAGTTGCGCCCGGTACGGCTGCAGCTGGAGTTGCTGAAACCCGACCTGGTGCAGGCCGACGAGGGCATCGATTCCACCGTGGTGATTTTCGGCAGTGCACGTACGCCCCATCCTGAAGCTGCTGCCCTGCGGCTTGACCAGGCGGAAAGGGCAGCCGCCGCGGCGCCTGCCGATGCCAGCTTGCAACGCGAGGTGGCTGTGGCCAGGCGGGTGCTGGCCAATAGCAGTTATTACGAGCAGGCCCGCAAGCTGGGTGAGCTGATAACACTGGGAACCCGGGGCTCGGAAAACTGTGAGCTGGTGGTGGTCACAGGGGGTGGGGGCGGTATTATGGAGGCCGCCAATCGCGGCGCCATGGAGGCGGGCGGCAAGAGCATCGGCCTTAACATCGTGCTGCCTTTCGAGCAAAGGCCCAACGCCTACATCACTCCCGAGCTTTGTTTTCACTTCCACTATTTCGCCATCAGGAAGATGCATTTCCTCAAGCGTGCGCGGGCGCTGGTAGCCTGCCCCGGCGGCTTCGGCACCCTGGATGAGTTGTTTGAAACCCTCACCCTGATCCAGACCGGCAAGATCGACCCGGTGCCCGTTTTGTTGATGGGAACCAGTTACTGGCGTCGCATCATCAATTTTGAGGCGTTGGTGGAGGAGGGTACGATCAGCGCGAAGGACCTGGATATCTTTTCGTATGTGGACACGGCCGAGGAGGCGTGGGCGATTATCAAGGCCGCCTATGCACTGTAAGCCCGTGCACTGCTTGCCAGCCCGGGAAAAAACCTTATGCTGGGACTTCCCCCCAGATCCCCGGTGTTGATATTTCCATGAAGGCCCTGGCCACTGTCACCTCGCTGCTGTTATCGACCTCCCTGCTGCTCATAGGCCAGGGCATGCAGCTTACCCTGTTGCCCCTGCGCATCAGTGTCAACGGCTACTCCGATTTCATCATCGGTATCAGTGCCTCCTGTTACTTCCTGGGTTTTATCGTGGGTTGTATCGGCGTCCCCGCGACCATCGCCCGGGTGGGCCATATCCGCAGTTTTGCAGTACTCACCGCGGTGATGACCAGCGCCATTCTGTGCATGGACATGCTGGATGACTGGCAGTTTGTTCTGGTGCTGCGTTTCCTGACCGGGGTGGCCATTTCCGGCCTCTACACCGTGATTGAAAGCTGGCTCAACAGCCAGGCCACGGCGGAATCCCGCGGTCGAATTCTCTCGATCTACACTTTTATCCTGTTGATCTCCATGGCCTGTGGCCAGGCCCTGATCAATGTCGGTCCGGTGGAGTCGTCCACGCCCTTCACCCTTGCAGCTGTTTTCCTGGTGCTGGCGATCGTACCCGTTGGACTCACCAGCAGGCTCGCCCCCGCGCCACTGGAGTCCACGCGCATTCGGTTCGGCCTTTTGTACAGCCGTTCCCGCTCCGCCTTTGCCGGGGCCCTGCTGTCCGGCCTGGTTGTGGGCAGTTTCTGGTCCCTGGGTGCTGTCTATGCCCGTGACGGCGCCGAGTCGCAGAGTGATATCAGCTGGTTTATCAGTGCCGCCATTCTCGGTGGTGCCCTGCTGCAATACCCGATTGGCCTGCTCTCGGATCGCATTGACCGACGCAAGGTAATGCTGCTTCTGTGCCTGGGTGGAGCGCTTGCCTCGGCGGCGGTAGCGGCCAGTGCGGGACACGCCTGGCAACTGCTGACGGTATTCCTGTTTGGTGCGATGGTCATGCCAATCTACGCCATGGCTCTGGCCACCGCCGCCGATGTCTCAAAGGGCTCGGAGTTTGTGGCAATAGGGACCTCGGTGCTGTTATTGAATGCGGTGGGTGCGGTGTCGGCGCCGCTGCTACTGGGCATGCTGATGAGCGAGCTGGGGCCGTCTGTGCTGTTCTGGTCTTTCAGCGTGATCTGCCTGCTTTTTATGGCGTACATCGCGGTGCAGATCCGCGGGGTCCGGGCCATCGCCATCTCCGAGCAAGTGCCGTTTTCTGCAGCGGCATCCGAGGTAGCCCCAGCCAGTTTTGACCTGGACCCCCGTGGGCCGGACCATGCCCAGGGTGCCGGTACGATGGACGAAACCCGCTAGCCCGGGCTGCCCTATGCCGCACGAACCCGGGCTCGCCCCGCCAGCTGTATTCTGTCGACGTCACCTGCTCTACCTCGCTTTGCTGTTCCTGCTAGCGCTGCTGCCCCGCCTTTACAGCGTACAGAGTCTGGGCTGGAACTGGGATTACCCGGGAAGTTTTACCCTGGTCAATTTTGACGAGGGCGGCTCCTGTCGCGCAGCCCTCGAGGGTTTCGGCTATTCGACGTTCATAGGCCGCCAGACGATAGCGCTGGCCAGCCTGGCAGGCGGGGCGCCGCCGGCGGGTATCGCAGGTGATGCCAGGGCAGTAAAGGCTTACTGCCATGGACCCTTGCATATCCGCGTTGCCCGTACCTACTCGGCGATAACCGGGGCCCTGACCGCGGTAGTGATCGCAGTGATCGCCCTGTTGCTCGTGCCCGTCCAACCAGGTGTGGCATGGACAGCCGGTGCGCTGCTTGCCCTGTCGGGTTTTCATATCAGCGAATCCCACAGCGGTACGGTCGATGCCCCCTCGGTATTTTTCATTTACTGTTTTCTGGCTTTTATGGTTTTTTCGGTCAGCCGGGGCAGGCATGGTCTGATCCGCGCCAGCCCCCTGCTGCTGATTCCGGCGATATGGACCAAGTACTGGGTATTCGCGGTGTTTTCCTATGCGGCCTTGGTCCCAGTGCAGGTGTGGCGGTACCTGAGCCATGGCATGAGCTCCCGGCGCATCGCGCTGGTGATCGCGGCAACCGCCGTGCTACTGGGCCTGCTGACCAACCGTGATTTCCAGCAGATGCGCCTATACCCGCTGCTGGCAGCCTGGTACCTGGTGATACCCTGGCGCGCCCTGCGCCGGCCGATGAGGCTGTTCTGGCTGCTGTTGCCACCGCTCGCCTTCCTGCTGTGCCGCATTGAGCTGATCGCCAGCTACACCACCGGCCTGGCGGATGGGGCCTTTGGTACGGGTTATGCCGCGATAGGCTGGCACAAATGGCTGCGCAACCTGGTAAACCTGCCCACAGTGCTTATCGTCGGCCTGGGCCTGCCCGCCTGCCTGTTTATTCCGGCCGGGATAGGTGCCTTGGCCCGCGATCGGGATGGCCTGCGCGCCTGGCTATGCCTTGCCCCGGTGCCGGCGTTTGCCCTTTACATGGCTGTCCTCGCCCCTGTGACCTATTACCGCCACTACCTGCCCCTCTTGCCGGCCGCGGCCCTGCTTGCGGCGCTGGGCCTGTTTACCACCCGCTGGGCGACGCGCACCTGGTTTCTCGGCCTGTTCTTCCTGTGGCCGGCGCTGCTGGCGGTGGACCTGGTAGGGGACTACCACCGGGATCCGCGCATCGCGTTGCGCGGCTGGTACCGGGACAACCCGGACGCCCGGGTATTGTTCAGTTATTACGTAAACCCCCCGGCGGGCAGCAATCGCTTGTTCACGCCGGAGTATGCCGCTGGCGACGGGGCCCGGCTGCGCCCGGCCACCCACCTGATCCTCAGTGAAAACTGGTACGACACGGCTTTTGCCAACGAGCTCAATGGACCCCTGGCAGGCGATGCAACCCGGCTGGTGAAAACCCGGCCGGAATACGCGCGTTTTTACCAGCAGCTGCTGGCGGGCCGGAACCCCTACCTGGTGCAGGAACAGGTGATCGAGGTGGATAACTTTATGCCGGAGTTACTGCTGCATCGGTATTTTTGTGGCACCTTCCAGTTGTTTGTGGGGGATCTGCGCATTTTCCGGGTGCGTGATTGATGCGCAGCCTCGGTTCCCCGCCCCAGGAGGCCAGATTGGTAACAACACCGCCGGCGCTTGATCTTGGCAACCTGCTTGTACTGGTGGCGGCAGCGGTGTTGTTCCTGGCCTTTGGCTATACCGAGATGGCCGGCTCGGATATGTGGTGGCATATCGCCGCGGGGCGGGAACTGGTGCAGACCGGTAGCCTGTGGATGGTGGACGACTGGTCCTTTACCGCCCACGGCAAGGACTGGCTCAATCACGAGTGGCTGGCGGACCTGATTTACTTTGGCTGGGTCGCTGCCTGGGGCGTCGAGAGCCTGGTCTACTGGAAGTGGCTGTTGGTCGTGGCCACCTATGGCCTGCTGCTGCTGGTACTGGCGCGCTCGGGCGGCAGCCCCCTGGCCGCCCTGCTGTGCGCGGGAATTGCCCTGGCCACCGCGGCACCCTTCCTCGACGTACGCCCGCATCTTTACAGCCTGCTGGGCTACAGTTTGCTGCTCTGGATGCTGCTCGAGCGCCAGGCCAGCGCCTGGCTGCTGGCGTTGGTTTTCGTTATCTGGGTCAACCTGCATGGCGGTTTCTTTTTCGGGCTGATGGCGCTGGCCATCCTGCTGTTTCCGTGGCGCCAGGTCGGCATCGACACCTTGCGCCCCGCCGTGGCGGCCGGGGGCATCTGCCTGCTGGCAGCCATGCTGAACCCATCGGGATTCAAGGTCTTTCTCTATCCACTGGCCTACGCCTTTGACGCCACTTCACCCTTTCGGGAAATCGGCGAGTGGCTGTCGCCCTTCAGTCCCGGGGGTATTCGCTCCCCGTTGTTTTTTTACCTGATGTGGCTGCCCGTGCTGTCACCGATATACCTGCTCCCGCCCGTGCGGCGCGCAGTGAATATGCCCTGGGAGGGGCTGGTGCTCACCGCGCTGACCCTTGCCATGGCCCTGACCAGCCGCCGTTTCATCCCCCTGTTCGGAATCTCCCTGGCGGTGTTGTTTGCGCCACTGCTGGCCCTGGGCCTGCGCAAACTACGGCTGGAAAAATACAGCCTGGGGCTGTCAGCACTCGTGCTGCTGTATGCCCTGTCCCGCCTGCAGCCCTACCCCTTGCAATCGGGCCCCGCCTTCCACTACCTGACCGCCGAGTACAGCTACCCTGTGGAGATGCTGAATTTTATGGATGCCAATGGGATCAGTGGCAATGTCTATGCCCTGTGGAACTGGGGTGGCTATATTCACTGGCGCACGGATGGTCGCCTCAAAGTCTTCGTGGACGGCCGCGCCGACACGATCTATGACGACGATACCTACCGGCGCTACGTCAGCGTGCTCGGCTCGAGCCCGGGGTGGCTGGAGTTGCTGGAACACAGCGGTGCCGATTACATGCTATGGCCCCATTCCCGCGGCAAAGGGCGGGAAAAGTTACAGGAACTGGTGGCAACGGGGCGCTGGCGGCCCATTTACAGTGATGCCGTGTCCTGGCTGCTGGCCCGAACAGCCGCCGTCCCCGAGCGCGAATACCTGCCCTCTGCGCCCGGCCCCTGGCGCGACCTCGCTATGGCACAGAACAGCGAATGGGCGGGTGACAGCGAAAATGCGATCCGCTACGCACAGGGGGTGCGCGAGGTGATGCCCTGGCACCGGGACGCCTGCAACCTGCTGATTGCCGGTTACCAGAAGCTGGGCAGGCCGGCCGAAGCCGGGTCCGTGCGCGCCGACTGCCGGGGCTATTTCCCATCGGCTTTCCTGCGCTGACACCGGCCAATAATGGGCCGGGCAATATTCCCGCCTGCGGAGTTGAGCGAAACGCCTTAGCCGCTTATAATGCGCCCCCTCAGCAGGACCATAGCTCAGTTGGTTAGAGCGCTACCTTGACATGGTAGAGGTCGGCGGTTCGAATCCGCCTGGTCCTACCAAACAAAAAAGCCACCCAATAGGGTGGTTTTTTTATTTGGCTGGTCGGCCGGGTGAGAACTGCCCCCGGTTCGACAAATTCTCCCTGGGGGAGAATTTGAAAC
>JAHEBM010000051.1:0-11389 GCA_024642245.1 Haliea sp. | reverse complement strand
GGGTGGTTTTTTTATTTGGCTGGTCGGCCGGGTGAGAACTGCCCCCGGTTCGACAAATTCTCCCTGGGGGAGAATTTGAAACGAGGCGCAACGCGCCGAAGCCCGCAGGGTCATTCCGGCCCACAGGCTGGAATGATTAATCCGCCTGGTCCTACCAAACAAAAAAGCCACCCAATAGGGTGGTTTTTTTATTTGGCTGGTCGGCCGGGTGAGAACTGCCCCCGGTTCGACAAATTCTCCCTGGGGGAGAATTTGAAACGAGGCGCAACGCGCCGAAGCCCGCAGGGTCATTCCGGCCACCATTGATACCCCGGCGCCCCCGTACAAGTTGAATGAAAACTCCGGTTCCCAGGCAACTCAGGTATCAAGGTTCATCTGCCCGGTTAACCGCTAGGGTAGCTTGTAGGGGATAAGTCGCTCCACGATTATGTACACGACGTAGTCCGGTTTAAAGCTGGCAATAAGCTCCTGGTTAAATTCCATCCCTTTATGGTGTACGAACAATGCCTTATGAAAAGAAGGCGCAAGGTACTGATACAAGTAATCACTGGTAAATGAGTCGCATAAAAATAGAGCCGAGGGCAGATGGGACAGGGAGGTTTCTGTTCTGAACCCCGATGTATAGAAATTCATCTGCCTGGCGGGAGTATCGAAACTGAACGGTAATTCTGACCTGGGGATATTCAGAGCCTGGGACTTTTCGGTTAGGTCGACTTGTCCGATCAGCCTTGATAAATCGCCAAAGACCCGACGTGGCTCGAACTGGATTTGCTGCTCGCCAAGCTGCAGGGCATCGGGAATGTTTTTGATGATTTCCTGGTAGCCAAAGTAAGCTCCGCGATCATTCCAGTGCGAGTTATATCGGCCATATACCAGTTCAGATCTGGCGTGCTCTTTGAGTGTGCCTCGCAGATCGATAACTCCTTCGGTTTGAAGCGCATGAAGTTCTGACACTATCTGATCAGTAATCGTGCGGCCTACCGGAAAATTCCATTTAGGCATGAACTGAGGATACACAGTGTGCTTGTTCGGAACGAGAACCAGTAGTAGTTCTATCCCCTGTTTTTGGAGTTGCTCTCTCCTGCCCTTATAGGTTTTTGCCCATTCGTTCACTTCTGTAGCTGTAAGGTTTCTAATGCCGCGAGATTCATCCAGAACATCCGAGTCTCTTTTCAGGAAAAGCCATCCCCGGGAACCAATGAAAACATCCGGAGATATGGATATTCCCATCGAGTACAGATGTTTCCCGATAACCCGGATAATATCCTCTCGAAAGGGAAAACGATCTGCTGTGAATTTATCGAACTGGCCCGGCCACTTGCGGAAGGTCGAAAAATCTGTCGGCAACCCGGGGAAATCCTGAAGGGCCCGCAACTCTGTGTTTGAGCTGCCGCTCAAGCCGGGGAAAACCAACGTAAGAAACGCGGGGAACGAAAGTACCAGAAGAGCCACAAATAATCGAGTTCTGTACTTCATACTATTTCTTGTTCAGGCCATTAAAATCGATAGTAGATAAAGGGATTGTGAGTTCCTACGACCAGGTGTAGAACGCAGGCCATGAAAAAGGCAATATAAATAGCATTAGTCATTGGCGCAGATTTTAAAGCTGGTGGAAACGCCAGATTAATGTGTAATGTGGAAAAATACACGCCAACCAATGCCATCAGGATATAGCCCGTATTGAAAATTTGCAGACCTACATAGGCCGGATTCGAGTTAAGCCCAAGCATTGCTGCCAGTAGTCCTTTCGTCTGATAGAACGACTCGCTCCGAAATATCACCCAGCTGCTTACGACAACGGTTAATGTGTAACAGTGTAAAAAAAGTGTTGGAACGCCGACGTCATATTTTTTCAAGAATCGTTCCATGATCAGGAAGAAACCGTGAAAACATCCCCAAATCACAAAGTTCCATGCCGCTCCGTGCCATAGTCCGCATAAGAAAAAAACCAGGAACAAGTTAACATATGTTTTTATTCCTCCTCCCCTGTTGCCACCAAGTGGAATGTATAAATAGTCGCGAAACCAGCTGGAAAGTGAAATATGCCATCGCCGCCAAAATTCTGTGATGCTTTTGGATACGTAGGGTCGGTTAAAATTTATGGGGAAAGAAAACCCGATTACGCGACCTAAGCCGATCGCCATCAATGAATAGCCAGCGAAATCAAAGTAGATTTGGAAGGTATATGAGATTGCTCCCAACCAGGAAAGTGCCAGCGATACCTGAAGTGCATCCAGTGAGAAGACGAAATCAGCATCCGCTGCGAAAGTGTTAGCCAATAAAGTTTTGAACGATAACCCGATCACAAATAATCGAGCACCAGAAACGATTTTTTTGTAATCGATATTTGTGCTGTGAAGCTCTTCTTTGATTTGCTCGTATCGGACGATGGGTCCAGCTATGAGCTGAGGAAACATTGAAATATAGGTGCCTAGATCCAACAGGTTTTTTTCATGGCGGAATTTCCCCCGGTAGACATCAATGACGTATGACATGGCTTGAAAAGTGTAAAATGAAATTCCCACCGGTAGCGGTAGGTCTAGTAGAAATTGGGTGTAGTTACTGCTGAAAAGCGGTTCAATGCCAAGCGAGTCCAGCAAAAAGGCTGTGTACTTGAAAAAGGCGAGCACGCCCAGATTGAATATCAGTGCCAGGGTAGCCCAATTCCTCCTGGCCCGTTGGCAGTTTGTCTCCCCGATTTTTAGGCCGAAAAACCAGTTGGAAATAATCGAGCCTACCATCAAAAAAACATAGACTGGCTCTCCCCAGGCATAAAAAATGACGCTGAAAAGCAATAGAACTTTATTTCTATTGTGTTGCTGTTTCGGTAAGAAATACGCTCCCAGGAAAAGGGGAAGAAAATAGAACAAAAATGTGTTCGAGCTGTATATCAACGAAACAACTTCCCACAATATCGGATCAATAGATTTATTTTTTTGAGATCAGGCCGCTCGAGTCTAATTTCACTAGCCAGAAAAAAACAAGCTCCGATTTCGGCCCGCGGGCATATTAATCCGGCTTTTTCCCCGCCGGGGTGTCGCCCAAGATCTGCCCAGGCGGCAGCAAATTTCTGACAGTGATGAGATTTGCGGGTTGGCCCGCTTTTTCACGATGTTGGCAGCACTGCCGAAAATGCACCTTGATTCGATTATGCTGCAAGGCTATACAGACGCTGGCCTTGCCTATACCGGGCATGCTCGGCACAATGCTGCGCACTGTCTGAATGAACGTCGGAGCTCCGCGTGCAACTCTATCCACACCTGCTGGCCATTGTCCTTAGCCTTTTTATTACCGCCTGTGCTGATGGCAACAGCAATAACGCCAAACCTGACATAGTCGTCCCCCTCGGCACTGCGGTGACCCTGGACAGCGGCCCGATAGACGGCCAGGCCAGTGAGCGGGCCGAGAGCTGGGAATACCTCGGCATACCCTACGCGGCGCCGCCGGTGGGTGAGCTGCGCTGGCGGGCACCCAGGCCGGTAGTGTCCTGGGAGGCAGTCCGGGAGGCCAAACTCCTGCCGAATTTTTGTCCGCAGTTTCTGTATTTCAGCAATCAGTTCGCCGGTGCCGAGGACTGCCTCTACCTCAATGTTTTCCGCCCCCGGACCCAGGAGCGAGATCTCCCCGTGTTGGTCTGGATACACGGTGGGGGCAACAACAATGGTGATACGGGGCAGCAAACTCCGGCATACGATGGCGCCAGGTTGGCCCAGCGCGGCAATATGATTGTGGTCACCGTGCAGTATCGACTGGGCGCGCTGGGCTGGCTGCTTTCCAGCGCATTGCAGGGCGATGACCCGCTGGATAACTCGGGCAATTACGGCACACTGGATCTCATTGCGTCACTGCAGTGGGTCCAGGCCAATGCCGAGGCATTTGGTGGTGACCCGGAGAATGTCACCATTGCCGGTGAGTCGGCCGGGGCCGCCAATGTGCTGACACTGCTTATCAGCGCTCACGCGCAGGGATTGTTTGCAAAGGGGATCGTGCAGAGCCTGGGTGGCAACGTCAACAGTGCGCAGCGTGCCCTGCAGGAGTCACAGTCCCTGGTGGATGACCTGATGGCCCTGGAGGGTGTCCGGCCGCAGCCCATGTCCAATGAAGAGCTGGCGGCCTACCTGCGCGGTGTCGACCCGCAAACCCTGCTGGCGCTGGCCAATACCAGCGAAATCATCGGTGATGGTGATGTTATTCCGGCGCAGGGCTATGCGCTATTCGACAGCGGTGAATTTCCAGGCAAGGTCCCGCTGCTGTTCGGCACCAACAAGGACGAGCTGAAACTGTATACCAACCCCCTGGGCTTCAACACCTACCCGGATGGCCCCGAGGCCCTGCGCGCCGCGGTCGGGCGTTATCTCAGTGATGCCTGGCGGGTTACCGGCGCGGACCGCCTCGCGACCAGTCTGCGCGGTGTTGATGATATGCCGCAGCTGTACGTTTACCGCTTCAACTGGGGCTCGACGGATGAGGACGGTAACAGCCCGCTGCCGGGCAATTTTGGCGATACCGGCGGCGCATTCCACAGTTCTGAAATCTGTTTCATGATGGGCAACGAGGATACTTTTATCTTCCCGGCCTTCACCAATATTTTCTTTAACGAGGGCAACGCGGCAAGTCGCGCCACGATGAGCGAAGTCATGGTCAGCTACTGGAGCAACTTCGTGCACAGCGGCGACCCCAACGGCAACAGCCTCCCGGTGTGGGAACCCTGGAGTAATAGCGAGGGCGGGTTCAAGGCGGTGACGCTCGATGTCGCCTATGCCGATAACAGTCCCCGGGTAGAATCTGACCCCAGCGTTTTCACGGAGGAGGGTGTGTATGCCGCCGCCAGGGAGAATCTCGAGGGTGAGGTCCTGGCGGAAGTACTGCGCCGCCTGGATGACTGGTTCGGCAGGGGTTAGCATTCCGGTTCAGGCGGTTATATAGACTGAATTCGATCCAACTTATTTTCATATGGTAAGGGTTGGATAAGGTGCTAGTCTGGTTTCGAAGCTGGATGCGATCTCGCGGATGAAGTTGTCGATGGCCCCGTGGGGCAAGGAGAATCGGTATGTGGAGATTGGTCGGTAGCCTGGCGCTTGTATTGTTGTTACCGGCCTGTTCGGCGAGCCAGCACCGCGCAGAAGTCCAGGACCCCGTGGGGGACGAACTCACCGTCGGTACCGTCCAGAAGGAAATCCGCATCGGCATGTCCGGCGGGGAGGTCGCCGCTGTCCTGGGTTCGCCCAATATCGTATCGACGGATGAAAACAGGCGCGAGGTCTGGATTTACGACAAGATATCCACCGAGTCAGCCTACTCCACCAGCCAGGCGCTTGTCCTCGGCGGCCTGGTGTCTTCCGGCGGTGCCGGTGGCGGTGTCTTTGGCAAGAATGCCGGTGCCACCTCAAGCACCCAGAAAACCCTGACGATCATCATCAAGTTTGATGACGACCGCATGGTCAGGGACTTCGCCTACCATACCTCCAAGTTCTGAGACCCTGCTGGGCAGCACGCGGATGCGCCTGATCCCAGATCGCTTACCGGGTGTGGTGAAAGGCTTTGTTCTATGCCTTTGGTTCTGTATCGCACCGTTGCCGGGCTGTAGCGCCTCGCCCCCGAAAGATGTATTCAAGCTGCCGGAATCTTCCCTGGCGGACAGGCAGATGCAGAGCCGGCGCTTTGACACCCGGGACAGGGACGAGTTGATTGCGGCCAGCGTCGGCGTATTGCAGGATCTTGGCTTCGCGCTGGATGTCTCCAATGCCCAGCTGGGGGTGCTGACAGCCTCGAAGGAACTGGATGCCAAGAATGCGCGGGAAATCGCCCTGGCAACTGGCGCGACGGCCGCCTCTATTGCCCTGGCAATTTTGCTGCAGGACCCTTCCCAGGTCGTAGTGCCTGGAGTAGATGATGATCAGCGGGTTCGCGTATGCCTGGTGGTGAACCAGTCACTGGAAAACCGGGACGCCTCGGTAGTTCGCATCACCATCAACAGGGTCATCTGGAACACGCATGGACAGGTTACCCGGGCTGAGGTGTTGCAGGAGCCGGAACTCTACCTGGCATTCTTCGAAAAGCTGTCCAAGGCCACCTTCCTGCAGGCGCACGACCTATGAAGAAACTTTCCCCGCTGTTGCTGCTGGCACTGTTGCCCATTCTTCCCTGGGGCTGTGCGAACCAGCCTAACGATGAGATCATGTCGGGCGCCAGCCAGGTGGAACTGCGCAGTTTCCAGACCAGGGCTTTCGATACGACTGACAAGATCCTGATGATGCGCAGCGTGATCGCCACCCTGCAGGACCTGGGTTTTATCCTGGACGAGGCCAATGAGGTGATTGGTGTCGTCACGGGCACAAAAACGAGCGGCTCCCAGATTCGCATGACCGTGGTGGTCCGCCCCCGCGGTGAAACCCAGCTGATGGTGAGGGCGAGCGCCTATTTTGACGTAAAACCCATCGAGAGCCCTGAGCCTTACCAGGACTTCTTTACCTCGCTGGAGAAATCGGTATTTCTGACGGCGCACCAGGTCGACTAAACCTGGGTGCAGCCGGCCCGGCAAAGGTCTGGCGGACTAAGCTTCCGGATTGCTGGTATGCATCCTCAACCAGATGTACCCACCCAGCCCGGCGATGGCAGAGGCCAGCAGGATCCCGGTCTTGGCCATCAGCAGGTCCTCGGGACGATCTACAAATCCCAGGTCGGCGATGAAGATCGACATGGTGAAGCCGATACCTCCCAGCAGGCCGACCCCGAAAATATGGTGCATGTTCAGGCCAGGTGGCAGGCTGGCCCAGCGCAGCTTCACCGTTAACCAGGTGAGGCCGACGATACCCAGGGGCTTGCCCAGCAGCAGCCCGGCGAGAACGCCGAGGGTGACTGAGTTTCCGAGGTAGCTGCTGAAGCCCGCAAAATCTACCGGAATGCCGGCGTTGGCGAGGGCGAATATCGGAATCACCAGATAGGCCACCGGCAGGTGCAGGGCGTTTTCGGCAACCTGTGCCGGTGCCTGCACCAGCTTCACCCCATTGCCCAGGGAGTCGACGAGTGAGCGGAAACGGTGGTTGTGAATGATATCCGCGCCGTTAGCCATGGCCTTTTGCAATTTAACCGTAATGCCTTTCACTCGCTCAATAAAATGCGCCGGTTCGAACTTGGGTCGAATAGGGATAACGAAGGCAACAACAATACCCGCTATGGTGGCGTGAATGCCGCTGGCGAGCATGGCAGTCCACAGCATTATGGCGACGATGGCATAGGGCAGGGGGCGGCGCACGCCGCCCAGATTGAGTACTGCCAGCAAGCCGGTGAAGACGCCGGCCCAGGCCAGTGCCACCAGGTTGAGTTTGGCCGTGTAGAACAGCGCGATGACAGCCACCGCCCCAAGGTCATCGACGATGGCCAGGGCAATCAGGAAGGTAATCAGATTTTTCGGTACCCGTGGCCCCAGCAGGCTCAGGGCCCCGATAGCGAAAGCGATATCTGTTGCCATGGGGATGCCCCAGCCCTTGGCGGCCGGTGCATCCGGGTTCAGTGCCACATAACACAGGGCCGGTACCAGCATACCGCCTATCGCCGCCATGATGGGCAGCAGCGCCTGGCGCGGGGAAGACAACTCCCCCACGAGCAGTTCACGCTTCAGCTCCAGCCCCATCACCAGGAAAAACAGCGCCATCAGCGCCTCGTTGATCCAGTGGTGGATGGAAAGCGAGAACTTGCTGCTGCCGAAGGAGAGGCCTATTTGGGTATGCAGGAAATGCTCGTACTGATCGTACAGTGTCCCGTTTGCGATCAACAGCGCCATCACGGCGCAGATCATCAGCAGCACGCCGCTGGTGGTCTGGCGGTGGATGAACATTTCCAGCGGGGTGAGAACGCGGTCGAAGGCCTGTTCCCAGGGGGCGTGATTGATGCCTTTTTTCATGGTGCTTTTATCTCCGATTTGGCCGGGGTCTCAGAGGGCCTTCAGGAATGGCCCGTCAACGCACAGGCGTCGGCCATCGGGGCTGGCGCAGGCTCCACAGATGCCCACGCCGCACTTGGTCAGGTAGTCGATAGCGCTGAAGATCTGCTCGTCGCGGCAGAAATCCCGCTGCACCGCGATCGCCGCATGGACCATGGGCTCGGGCCCGCAGTTATAGAAGACCAGCCGGTCCCGCTCGTCCGGGGTCATCGCCTGCAGTCGCTCTCGCAGCAGTTCTGTGACCACCCCATGATAGCCGGCACTGCCATCGTCGGTGGCCACGTGTACCGGGGCGATCTGCCGGCACTCGTCCAGGAAATAGAGCCGCTGCGCCGTGCGGGCGCCGGCAAAGATCTCTGCGTTGCCGAAATCCCGGGCCACCTGGTATACCGCCGCCAGGCCTGTTCCGCCGGCTACCGCCATGATTTTTGCATCTTCGGGCGGGTCCACGGGAATACCGTGGGGGCCGCGCACGTAGGCCGCGGTGCCCGGCACCAGGTCCATGAGCGCGTGGGTGAACACGCCCACATCGATTACCACCAGGGAGAAGGGGTCATCCGTGAGAGCCGAGAAAGGCTTTTCGCCGAGCCCCGGAATCCACAGGAAGATAAATTCTCCCGCCTGCACATTTACCTTGCGATCGAAGGTGAGGATGCAGATGTCCTCGCACACCCGCGTGTTTTCCACGAGGGTCACAGGCTCGAAGTGCATGTCGATATCGTAACGGATATGGCTCTCGGCACGGTTGCGATCCCGCGCCAGGTCGCTGGCGAGCGCCTCGAAATAGGCGGCGGTCTCGTCGGTGGTCAGGCCGATCAGGGCAGAGCCAACCCCTACGATTGTTGACCCCGCGTCGAAGTAAGCCCTCACATCATCAGCGCTGCTCACGCCCCCGCAGCCAATGATGGGGACGTCGGTTACCGCGGCAATTTCGCGCACGCACTTCAGGCCGATGGGCAGGATGCCCTTGCCCGACATACCGCCATTGCCGTTGCTCAGTACCGCGTGGCCGTGGGCCGAGGTATAGCCCGGCCCGACCGTATTGATGGCGCAGATCCCATCGGCACCCCCGGCAATCGCGGCACTGGCGATGTCCGCGATGTTGGGTGTGTTGGGTGTGAGCTTGGGAATCACCGGAATGTCCACGACGGCCTTCACGGCGGCGGTAATCTCGCGCACCAGCTGGGGATCCTGGCCCATGGCCATGCCGTAGCCGCTGGCGTGGGGGCAGGACAGGTTCAGCTCCAGCCCGTCCGATACCGGCGCCAGTATCTTTGCCACCTCGACAAATTCCTCGATGCTGCCCCCGAATATCGAAGTGAGCAGGAACCGGTCGGCAGGGACTTTCAGCTTGCCCATCAGCTCGGCGGATTTCTCCGCACCCGGGTTGGTCAGCCCCACCGCGTTGACGAAGCAGCCCGGTGCATACTGGCTCAGGACCGGTTCGCGGTTACCCAGGCGTGGCTTGAGGCCAATGCTCTTGGTGGTGACCACGCCGACCTCGGGCATATGGTCGAATATGTACTGGATGATGGGGGTGGCAGTGGTGACGATCCCCGAGGGAATGGTGAACGGGCCGGAGAGGGTTTTGCCGAAAAATTCTGTGTTCAAGGGCGCGGGCTCGGGGTCGGTTGACGGTGGCCATCTGTGGCTGCGTGGTATTGCGCGAGTATACTGGTTTGGTTCACCTTAGTCTAAGCGAAGCGACATTCAGCGTGGTAAAAATAACCTTTAAATACATATAGTTATAATATGCTCACGGGTTTTTCGCAGCGACTGGCGCCGCGGCGGGGGCAGCCCGCCCCCGCTGCGCCAGCTCCCCTGGCAAAAACCCCGGTTGAAGATATTTGGTGCTAACGGCACTCTTGTGGTTACCCGGAGGTGGGTTTCTGTTATAAAAGCCTGAAATTCCAGCATAAAGTGAACAGATTGAAAAAAGCCCTCTTCTTCGCGCTGCTTTTTTCCTGCCTCCAGGCCAGCGCGGCCAATTTCCCCAGGCCAGCCTCCCTGGAACCTGCAGTGGGTTTCTGGATCAAGGTGTACACCGAAGTCACCACCAACCAGGGCTACATCCACGACGCCGTGGAGATGAGCATAATCTATGAAAAAATGGACCTGCCCGCGCTGGGCAGCAACTCGGAGCGCGGCAGCCTGGCTACCAACGCCAAGTTTCGCTACGTCAAGGCGCTGAAAGCCCTCGGTAACGGCAAGCGCAGCAATCTGTCGGACACCGAGGCCCGCGCCCTGGCGGCATGGCCCAAGGGGACATCCTCGCAGGCATTCAGGGTGGCGGCAGAGAATGTCCGTTTCCAACTGGGCCAGTCTGATCGTTTCAAGGAGGGCCTGGTGCGGTCGGGGCAGTGGAAGCCGCATATCCGCCGCGTCCTGGCCGAGTACGGTCTGCCACAGGAGCTGGAGGTACTGCCCCACGTCGAGTCGTCGTTTAATCCTTCTGCCTTTTCCAAAGTAGCGGCAGCCGGCATGTGGCAGTTCATGCCCGTCACGGCGCGTGACTTCATGCGGGTGGACCACGTGGTGGACGAGCGCATGGATCCCTTCATTGCCACCGAGGGGGCGGTAAAGCTGCTCAAGCGCAATTACAGCCTGACCGGCACCTGGCCCCTGGCGTTGACCAGTTACAACCACGGCACCGGGGGCATGATGCGGGCGGCAAAGGTCACGGGCACCAAGGACATCGGCACCATCGTGCGGAAATATAATGGCACCGCTTTTGGCTTCGCCTCGCGCAACTTCTATGCTTCGTTCCTGGCGGCGCTGGAGGTGGACCGGCACGCGGAGCGGTATTTCGGGTCTGTCAGGCTGGACTCGCCGACCAATTACGACACGGTGGCCGTGCGCGAGTACATCCCCGCCAAGGCGCTGGCGCAATCCGCCGGTATCAGCCTGGATGACCTGAAACAGCACAACCCCGCCTTGCTGGCGACGGTATGGAGTGGGGAGAAATACATCCCCCGCGGATACCAGGTCAGGGTTCCCCGGGGCGACCTGCACCAGTCGCTTGAGAACCTGCTTGCCGCGCTGCCTGGCAGCGCCCGTTTCGATTTTCAGAAGCCTGACCTGGTGCACAAAATAGCGCCGGGTGACTCCCTGTCGACCATCGCGCGGCGTTACGGTACCTCGGTCTCGAAGCTGATGGCTCTCAACGGCATGCGCAACGCCAATATCCGCGCTGGCAAAACCCTGATTCTCCCGGGCAACGTGATGCCCGAGCCGGCCCTGGCAACACGGTCGGCCGGATCCGTGCAGCCGTCCAGGCGTAGCGGTGAATACGTGATACAACGCGGTGATTCCCTGTGGAGCATCGCCCGGCGTTTCAATGTATCCCAGCAGCAGCTGGTCGCGTGGAACGGCATTTCAACCAAGGGTTATATCAAGCCCGGCCAGAAGCTGAAGGTGGCTGGCTCCAGCTGATGCATGGAGCTTGTC